>NZ_JACCFW010000001.1:2153632-2871509 GCF_013410455.1 Allobranchiibius huperziae
CGTTCCCCGGCACCGAGATCATCCCGCGCCTGTTCACGGTGCACGTCCTGTTGCTGCCTGCGATCATCATGGGTCTTTTCGCCGCGCACATGATCCTGCTGATCGTGCACAAGCACACCCAGTTCCCCGGCCCCGGCCGCACCGACAACAACGTCGTCGGCTTCAAGCTGATGCCGGTCTACACCGCCAAGGCGGGCGGCTTCTTCTTCATCGTCTTCGGTATCACAGCGCTGATCTCCGGGCTCGTCACGATCAACCCGATCTGGATGTACGGGCCCTACGAACCGACCATGGTCACTGCGGGTGCTCAGCCCGACTGGTACATGGGCTTCGCCGACGGTGCTCTACGCATGTCGCCGGGGTGGTGGGAATTCACCCTGCTGGGTCACACCTTCAGCCTGAACGTGATGATCGGCGCCATCCTGCTGATCCCGGTGATCTTCACGGCGTTGGGTGCCTACCCGTTCCTCGAGGCCTGGGTCACCGGTGACAAGCGCGAGCACCACCTGCTCGACCGCCCGCGCAACGCACCGACCCGTACGGCGATCGGCATGGGCTCCATCGCGTTCTACTTCGTGCTCTTCGTGGCCTCCGGCAACGACATCATGGCGATCACCCTGCATCTGTCGATCAACGACATCACGCACGTCATGCAGGCATCGATCTTCATCCTTCCGCCATTGGTCTTCTGGATCACCAAGCGGTTGTGCATGTCGTTGCAGCGGGCCGATCGAGACCTGGTGCTGCACGGCAAGGAGTCCGGTCGCCTCGTTCGCACCGCGGAGGGTCGCTTCTTCGAGGCCCACACCCCGCTGTCGGACTACGACCGCTGGCGCCTGGTGTCCTACGAGACGCACCGTCCCATCGCGGCTCCCACGGAGGCTGACGCCAACGGCGTGAGCCGCCGGCAGATCGCCAAGGACAAGGCACGGGCCCGGTTGTCGCACTTCTACTTCAGCGACCGCATCGAGGCCGTCACTCCCGCCGAGTTGGCTGCCGCACACCACGACGGTCAGGCGCACGAGTCGATCGAGGCGACCGAGTCCGGCGACCGGCCGGAGCTCGAAGCCGACGAGTTCGAGCAGCACATGCACGGCGGCGCCGAGGAACTGTCCTCCGGGCACGCCTACTCCCACCCGCAGGACCAGGAACCGTCCTGACCCTGCCCTAAGGGTGACTTCGCCCGATACGGCTGCTGCCGATGTGCTCCGGAGCACATCGGCAGCAGTCGTTTGTGGTGCCACCCGAACAGGGACCGATGGCCGCCTGACTGGTCGGCGAGGCAAGCAAGATGCTCCGGCCGGCGTACACACCGTGCAGGCCCTTGCGCGGCGCGCGGGTCCATCCCTATCGCGGGGTGGCCGATCCGGCAGTCATGGTCCTGGGGGGCAGCGCGCGCCTGATGGTCAGCGGGTTTCTGGCGCCGGCGTCACAGAACTGCTGACAACCGCGCCGGGATGCGTCGTCGGGCAGCGGGCAGGGTTACTCCGACACCTTCACGACGAGCTTGCCGAAGTTGCGGCCGGCCAGCAGTCCTCGGAACGCCTCGGGGGTGTTGTCCAGGCCGTCGACGACGTCCTCGCGGTACTTCATCTGGCCGGAGGAGACCCAGCCGGACATCTCACGCTGGAAGTCGGCGAAGTGGTCGGCGACGAACTCGGTCTGGATGAACCCGCGGACGGTCAGGCTCTTGCGCAGGATGGTGCCCATCAGCACCCCCGACCGGTCCGGCCCCTCGGGCAGGGAGGTCGCGTTGTAGACCGACACCAGACCGCACAGCGGCACCCGGGCGTAGGTGTTGAGGCGCGGCAGCACCGCGTCCCAGACCGCGCCGCCGACGTTCTCGAAGTAGACGTCGATGCCGTCGGGCGTCGCTGCGGCGAGGTCGTCGCGGAAATTCTCCGAACGGTGGTCGACGGCGGCATCGAAGCCGATCTCGCGGCAGTAGTCGACCTTGGCCTGGCCACCGGCGATGGCGACCGCGCGGGCGCCGCGCAGCTTGGCGATCTGGCCCACGGCACTGCCTACGGGGCCGCTCGCTGCGGCGACGACGACGGTCTCCCCCGGCTGCGGCTTGCCGATCTGCAGCAGTCCGGCGTACGCGGTGAAGCCGGGCATCCCGAGGACGCCGAGTGCGGTGCTCACCGGTGCAGTGCCGGTGTCGACCTTGCGCAGGTAGGAGACCGGCTCGACGGAATGGCTCTGCCATCCGCCGTACCCCAGCACCACGTCGCCCGGTGCGAACTGACCACCGGGAGACTCCAGCACCCGGGACACCGTCGCTCCGACCATCGTCTGACCGATCTGCACCGGCGCGGCGTACGACGGCGCATCGCTCATCCGGCCGCGCATGTAGGGGTCGAGCGACAGGAAGAGGGTCTGCAGCAGCGCCTGGTCCTCGCCGGGCTGGCCGAGCTCGGCCTGCTCGATGCGGAAGTCGCTGTCGGCGGGTTCACCCTTGGGGCGGGCCTGCAGGGCGATACGGGTTGTCTGCGTCACGGGCGTCTCAGATCATCGAAGGGCCTGCGCCGCGCCGGCGCCGGCGTCGTGCGGGACGGCGATCAGATCGCCTCGTCACCCCGGAAGTACTCGAAGACCCAGCCGATCGCCGACAGGGCGAGCAGCGGCAGACCGATGATCACCATCCACCAGCCGACTGCGAGGCCGAGGAACACGATCGCGCCGGAGAGGCCGAGGAACAAAGGCCACCACGAGTGCGGGCTGAAGAAGCCGAAGTCGCCCTCGACATCGCTGATCAGCGCATCCGGGTTGTCATCCGGCCGCAGGTCGATCTTGCGGCCGGTGACCCACAGGAAGAACGCGATCATCAGGCATAGGCCACCGGTGAGGAACAGCCCCACCACACCGACCGGCTCGTGCCAGTGCGTGAAGATCCCGTAGATCACGCCCATGATGGCGGAGAAGCTGAACAGAATGGTGAACAGCTTGTATTCGACCTTCATCGGTCAGCCTTCCGTTCGCCGCCCATGGTCTGGGACCCGCGGTCACCTGGGCCCATCAGCTTGGACAACGCATCGGGTGCCGGCGCGACAGACGTCGCCGCGACCTCCGGGTGGTGCAGGTCGAACGCGGGGCGCTCGGAGCGGATCCGCGGGATCGAGTCGAAGTTGTGCCGCGGCGGCGGGCAGGAGGTCGCCCACTCCAGCGACGCGCCGTAACCCCACGGGTCGTCGGTCTCGACCAGAGGCGCGCTGCGCCAGGTCTTGTAGACGTTGTAGAGGAACGGCAGCATCGAGACGCCGAGGATGAACGAGCCGACCGTGGACACGTCGTTCATCCACTGGAAGCCGTCCTCGGGCAGGTAGTCCGCGTAGCGACGCGGCATGCCCTCCACACCCAGCCAATGCTGGATGAGGAACGTGGTGTGGAAGCCGATGAACAGCAGCCAGAAGTGCAGCTTGCCGAGGCGCTCGTCGAGCATCCGGCCGGTCAGCTTGGGCCACCAGAAGTACCACCCGGCGAACATCGCGAAGACCACAGTGCCGAAGACCACGTAGTGGAAGTGCGCCACCACGAAGTAGGAGTCGGACAGGTTCAGGTCGAGCGCGGGGCTGGCCAGGATGACACCGGTGAGGCCACCGAACAGGAAGGTCACGAGGAAGCCGATGGCCCACAGCATGGGCGTCTCGAACGTGATCGATCCGCCCCACATGGTGCCTACCCAGTTGAAGAACTTCACGCCGGTGGGCACGGCGATGAGCATCGTCATCACCGCGAAGAACGGCAGCAGCACCTGGCCGGTCGCGTACATGTGGTGCGCCCACACGCTCACCGACAGCGCCGCGATGGCGATGGTCGCGAAGACCAGCGTCTTGTAGCCGAACAGCGGCTTGCGGGAGAAGACCGGCAGCACCTCGGAGATGATCCCGAAGAACGGCAGCGCGATGATATAGACCTCGGGGTGGCCGAAGAACCAGAACATGTGCTCCCAGAGCATGGCTCCGGCGTTCTGGGCATCGAAGACGTGCGCACCCATCACCCGGTCGGCACCCAGCGCGAAGAGCGCGGCAGCCAGCACCGGGAAGACCACGATCACCAGGATCGAGGTGATGAGGACGGTCCAGACGAACATCGGCATCCGGAACATCGTCATACCGGGGGCGCGCATGCACACGATCGTGGTGATGAAGTTGACCGAGCCGAGGATCGTGCCGAATCCGGCAAGGGCCAGACCGAAGACCCACAGGTTGCCACCGACACCGGGGCTGTAGACCGAGTTCGCCAGCGGGGCGTAGGCGAACCAGCCGAACGCCGCGGCGCCCTGCGGGGTGAGGAAGCCACCCGCGGCGATCAGGCCGCCGAACAGGTAGAGCCAGTAGGCGAACATGTTCAGCCGGGGGAACGCCACGTCCGGCGAGCCGATCTGCAACGGCATGAGCGCGTTCGCGAACCCGGCGAAGAGCGGGGTCGCGAACAGCAGCAGCATGATCGTGCCGTGCATGGTGAACAGCTGGTTGTACTGCTCGGGGTTGTCCACGATCTGCAGCCCCGGCGCCCACAGCTCGGCGCGGATCAGCAGGGCCAGCAGGCCGCCGATCAGGAACCAGGAGAACGAGGTGATGAAGTACAGGTGACCGATGACCTTGTGGTCGGTCGCGGTGATCCACTTGACGATGGTGCGTCCGAGGTGACGCTCACGGGGTACGGAGGTCGACTCGCGGAAATCACCGGCGCCCCGGGTGCGATCCGCAGTGGTGCTCGCCATCACTTGCTCCCAACGTTGACGACGTCCGAGGAGTCGAGCCCGGACGGCAGGTACTGCTGCTGCCCGTTCTCGAGACCGGACCGGTTGAGCGCGTTGGACAGGAAGCCGGTCTGACCGGCCGCGCGCAGTCGCTGCATCTGCTTGGCGTAGTCGGCAGCGTCGACCACCTTGACGTTGAACAGCATCTGAGAGTGGTAGGCGCCGCACAACTCCGCGCACTTGCCGCGGTAGGTGCCGATCTGGGTCGGCGTGACATCGAACTTGTTGACCTTGCCCGGGATCATGTCCATCTTCTGCAGGAACGCGATCACCCAGAAGTCGTGGATCACGTCGCGGGAGGTGAGGATGAACTCGGTGCGCTCGTTGACCGGCAGGTAGAGCGTGGGAATGGTCTTCTCGGCGCCGGGCTTGCCGTTCAGCAGGGCCTGCTCACCGGTGTCGTAGACCTTGTCGTTGACGTAGTTGAAGTCCCAGGACCACTGCTTGCCGATGACGTTCACGGTGTTCTGGGGGGTGCCGGAGGTGTCCAGCATCTTGTTCTCCAGCTGCACGGTCTTGCCGAAGAGCACGGCCACCATGATGACTGGAACGACCGTATAAAGGATCTCGATCGGCACGTTGTAGGCCAGCTGCGGCGGCAGCCCGGTGTCGGTCTTCTTGCGGCGGTAACGCACCGCGCAGTAGATGATCAGACCCCAGACCAGCACGCCCACACCGAGCGCCCAGAGCCACGAGGCGACCCAGAAGTGGGTGATGTCCGGGGACACCTTGGTGATGCCGTGCGGCAGGAAGCCGCGCCGCTGTTGGGCGGTGCAGCCGGACAGCGCGGTGGCGCAGATCGCCACCACACCGGCGTAGCCCAGCCGACGGCGCAGCGACCGGGGCTTCACGGGTCGGCGCGGGGTGCCGCCGGACTGGTTTTCACGGGTTCCGGACACGACGAAACCTTATCTCAGCCTCGGACGTTGAGGCAGGGCGGTACCCGCGTCCGCGCGCCCTGTGAGGTGGCTGGCCGAGCGATGTATTTCCAGGTACGCCGAGTGGGCGCCGACGCGGGCCGCGGCCGGCCGCCGGCCGAACGTGCTCAGCCCCGGCTCGCCCCTGCGAACGCGGACGGCGACGTCCCTGTGACCGCGGGTCCGAGCAGACCCAGATACGCGGCCCGGTCGATCTCCCGCACCCCGAGCGTGCCGAGGTGCGCGGTGTGCCACTGCACGTCGATCAGCCCGGGCGCGCCACCCGCGAGCACCTGCTCGGCCAGCACCCAGACCGCGACCTTCCCCGCGTCGGTCGCGCGGTGAAACATCGACTCGCCCGCGAAGAGCGCGCCGATCGCCACGCCGTACAAGCCCCCTGCCAGCTCCCCGTGCTCGTCCCACACCTCCACCGAGTGCGCCCAGCCGAGGTCGTACAGGCGCCGGTAGGCCGCGATCATGCGTGCGGTGATCCATCGCCCGTCCCGACCGGGATCGGCACAGGCCCGCACCACGGCGTCGAAGTCGCGGTCGATGCTGGTGGTGAAGTGCCGCCGGGAGCGGCGCAGCGAACGCGACACGTGGTGCTCCCCGGGCAGCAGCACGCCGCGGTCCACGGGCGACCACCACCCCATGGGCGGTCCCCCGTCGCGGCCGGTGCCCATCGGGAAGAGTCCGGACCGGTACGCCGCGAGCAGCGTGCCGGGCTCCAGGTCGGCGCCGACAGCGACCAGGTCGGACGGGTGCGCGGGATCGAAGCGCAGCGACCACTGCGACGGCTCCGGTTCGATCGGCGACACGGGTCAACCCGATGTCTCAGTCGCGCGGGATGCGCAGCCCGGCCTGCACACGCGCCGCCGCGTCGTCGCCGTACGCCGTGGCCAGCCGGCCGAGGAAGTGAGCGCGCCCGAGGACGTACTCCTGGGTGCCGACGGTCTCCACGACGTACGTCGCGAGGGTCGAGCCGATTTGGGCGCAGGTGACCAGGTCCAGATCCCAGGCCAGCCCGCAGAGGAAGCCGGCCCGGAAGGCGTCGCCGACACCGGTGGGGTCCACGCTCGTGACCTCGCCCGCGATGGGCACGTCGATCGGGGGGGCGCCCTTGCGCAGGATGCGTGCGCCGTCGCGGCCGCGGGTGATGACCCGGACGTCGACGTGCTCGAGGATCTCCTCGCCCGTCCACCCGGTCTTCTGCTCGGTGAGATGCGCCTCGTACTCGTTGGTCATCAGGTAGCTCGCGCCCTTGATGAGCTCGCGGATGAAGGGGCCGTCGGCGAACGCCAGTTGCTGGGACGGGTCGGCCACGAACGAGATTCCGCGCGAACGGCATTCGTCGGAGTGCCGGCGCATTCCCTCCGGGTCGTTGGCGCCGACCAGCACGAGGTCCAGACCCCCCACGCGCTCGGCGACGGGGCCGAGCTCGATCTCCCGCGCCTCCCCCATCGCGCCGGCGTAGAACGTGGCGATCTGTGCCTGGTCGTCGTCCGTCGTGCACACGAAACGCGCCGTGTGCCTGGTCTCGGAGACCCGGACCGACTCGCAGTCGACCCCGTGGCGCTCCAGCCACGAGCGGTACGACGCGAAGTCCTCCCCCACGGCCCCGACCAGCAGCGGGTGCTCGCCGAGGACCGCCATCCCGAAGGCGATGTTGGCCGCCACTCCGCCGCGACGGATCTGCAGCTCCTCGGCGAGGAAGGACAGCGAGATCTTGTTCAGCTGTTCCGGGACGAGGGAGTCGGCGAACCGGCCACGGAAGGTCATCAGGTGGTCGGTGGCGATGGAGCCGGTGATGGCGATCTTCATGGCGTGCAACCTATCCGGCGTACGGCGACAGGCCCGAATCGGCGCCGCGCCGCGGCCCCCGCGGGGGCCGGACAACACGAGAGGCCCGAACCCGCTGGGGGTTCGGGCCTCTCGGTTGCTACGAGCGGATGCGGTCGATCAGCTGAAGCTGTCGCCGCAGGCGCAGGAGCTGCCCGCGTTGGGGTTGTCGATGGTGAAGCCCTGCTTCTCGATGGTGTCGGAGAAGTCGATGCTGGCGCCGTCGAGGTAGGGGGCGCTCATCCGGTCCACGACGACCTCGACACCGTCGAAGTCGCGCACCAGGTCACCGTCGAGGCTGCGCTCGTCGAAGTAGAGCTGGTAGATCAGGCCGGAGCAGCCACCGGGCTGCACGCCGACGCGCAGGCGCAGGTCATCGCGACCCTCCTGCTCCAACAGGCTCTTGACCTTACCGGCTGCGAGCTCGCTGAGCTCGACGCCGTGGGCCGGGGGCGCCTCGGTGGTCGGCGTCGAAACGGTGGTGCTGCTGTCCACGCTCATGGATCCTCCACTGGCTGGCGGGATGGTCGCGCCGAGTGCGGCACGATCCACGTTCGTTGCTGGCAACCGCGTGGTCCTGCGAATTGTTCCCGGACGTGGTACGCGGTCGCCACATCAAGGGTACGTCGTCGGCGCAGGAGGCCGTGACCGCCCGACCTGATCTCGGCGAGCGGGTCGCGCGCTCGCCGTTCGCACCTCCGGGACCGAGCGGGCCGAAACGAGGGGCGTGCGCGGGCCATGGGCGAGCGTTCGGGACCGAGCGGGCCGCAACGAGGGGCGAGGACTGGGTCAGGCAGGCGTCCATGTGCCGGCGACCCGGGCGGCGAGCTGAGCCACAAGCTCCGAGGGGTCCGGCACGGCCGAGGCCTCTGAGCCGTCTGAGCCCCGCACGGATCCCGCGCCCTCACGCCGTACGTCGGCCGACAGCCGACCGGCCGGCACGGCGGAGTAGACGCCGCTCACGCCGAGCGAAGCGGACTCCCGACGGCCGACGTGCGCCTCCCGTGACAGCACGACCACCGGCCTGCCCCGCGCGGCCGCGACCTCCCCGACGTGCGCCAGCACCGTGTCCTGCAGCGAGCGCCAGTCGAAGACGTCCTCGCCGATCACCACCAGGTCGCTGGCAGCGACGGCCCGGTCCAGTCCGGCCAGCTCGGCGCTCACCTGCGCGCCGGGACGGATCTGCGCGCCGATCAGCCCCAGCCCGAACGCCACCCCACCCCCGGCGCCTGCACCGGGCTCGCGGTCCAACCGGCGGTCCTTGCCGGTGAGCAGATCGCGGCGCGGCGGCAGCGCGCGACGGGTGCGGTCGACGTACTCCCCCAGCGCGTTCTCGGCTTCCTGTGACTGCTGCCGGCTCAGCCCCAGCGCCTCCTCGGCGTGGGCTGCGGCACCGTGGAACCCGAGCATCGGCAGCGCATGCGAGGTCGCGGCCACGATCGGCACACCCCGCCACGCGACGCGCGTCTCGCGCAGCCACCCGAGGTCGGTCTCGGCCGGGTCGTCGGGGCGTCCGGCCATCGCCTGGAGCATGCCCAGCCCGCCGTCGAGGCAGCGCAGGTCTCCCACGCCGACCAGGATCCTGCGCACGCCGGGCACATCGGCCGCGGCGACGAGCAGGGCGCCGACGGAGTACGACGAGCGGTCGGCCTGCGCCTGCGCGGCCTCGAGCACTGCGCTGCCGTCGGGTAACAGGACGACGGTCCCGAGCGCGCCGCCCGCAGCGAGCGGCTCCTCTCGCGCACCCTCGACCCGGGCTGCCGCGGCCGCGAACCCCCGTCCTCCACGGGAGAGCGGGAGAGCGTCGACGGTCACCGCCGGAGCCCGCTGCAGCCAGGCCGCCCGGATGAGGTCGGCGGCCTCGGGCGGGGTGGCCACCCCGATCGCGTCACAGGTCACGAGCACTCGCACGCCGTCATTCTCCACCGGGCGCGCGCCCGGTCAGCCCACCCTCCCGAGCAGCAGTGCGCCACCGAGCACGGTGACGGCCAGGCTGATGAGGGCGAAGACCAGGATCCACAGCACCGCGGGCACCCTGGTGAGCGCGGCCAACTGGTCGGCGTCGGACCGGCCGCTCTCGTAGCGACGGTTACGCGCCAGGTCCAGGACGGTGCGCGGCGACCCCAGCAGCAGGAACCACATCAGCAGGTGCGCGAAGCCAGATTGGACCGGCGCGGTGCACCACCAGGTGATCGCGGCGACCGGTAGGGCACAGACCAGCATCACCAGCGCGCCGTACCAGTTGCGGATCTGCAGCGTCATCGCGGCGAGCACGAGCAGCACGGCCCACAGGACACCGGCGGCGTAGCCGCGGGAGAGCACCCATGCGCCGAGGGCACCGAGGACCGCCGGGCCGGGATAACCGGCCGCGAAGGTCGCGATGGCCCCGAAACCGCGTGCAGGCCCGCGGGACACCGTGACGCCGGAGGTGTCGCGGTGCACGTGCACACCGTGCAGCGACCTCCCGACGCTGAGGGCCGCGATCGCGTGGGACCCCTCGTGGGCGAGGGTGATCCCGCTGCGCGCGACCCGCCAGACCGGCGCCCAGCAGACGATGCCGAGGGCGAGCAGCATGGTGCCGATCACGACCTCGCGGGACGGCGGCGGCGCCGCAGCGGTGACCCGGTGCCACAGGTCGGTCGCGCTGCTCATGCCGGGAGGATGCCCCACCCGGCTGTGGGGCGGCGATGCGATCGACGCCCGGATCCAGAACGAGCGGGGCAGGTCCTCACCGGTTACGCTGTTACGCGTGGATGGATCGGACGGTAACAGAGTTACGCCTCGCGATGACCCCCTGGCGAAATGGCTGGGGAGTGTCCGAGCGCGCAGCGGCGATCTCGCTGCGAGCGAGGCGAAGGTTGTGACCCTCCTGCTGTCGGACCCGCTGTTCGTCGGCACGAGCACCACGGCGGAGGTCGCCGCCCGTGCCGGCGTGTCCGCGCCGAGCGTCGTCCGTGCGTCCCGGGCCATCGGGTTCGACGGTTTCACCGAGCTCAAGCTCCAGATCGCCCGCGCCCGTGGGACCACGGAGTTCTTCGCGCCTCCCGCGGCGCTCACCGACGACGCCTCGACGGCTGCCGTGCTCGAGACGTCCGTGCGCGCGGGCGCAGATGCTCTCACCGCGCTGAGCGGTGCGGTGAGCCTCGCAGCCCTCGACGAGGCCGTCGACGCCGTACGACGGGCGGAGCAGGTGATCGCCTTCGGTGCGGGACCGTCCGCGACGGTCGCCGCGGATGCCGTCTTCCGCCTGCGGGCCCTCGGCGTGCGGACCGCCGGCATCCCGGACCACGAGTCGGCGATGATCGCGATGCGGCTCCTCGACGTCCACGACGTCGTGATCGCCGTCAGTTCGACCGGACGCACCGCGTCGACGCTCGCGGTGGCCGACGCGGCCTCCTCCGCCGGCGCGACGCTGATCGCGGTCACCAATCAGTACAAGACGCCGCTGTCGGACCTCGCGGACATCGCCCTCGTCGTCGGCGGCGCGCCCCTGCCGACCCAGATGGCGGCTGCGGGCAGCCGGCTCGCTCAGCTCGTGGTCCTCGACGCGCTCTGTGCCGCTCTCGCCTTCCGCGACCCGGATCGGGTCGGTCGCGCCGAGCGTGCGGGCATCGACCTCCCCGACATCTCCTGATGCAACCCGGCACCGTCGGCATCGTGCTCATCGCGGCCGTGGCGCACGCGATCTGGAATCTGGCGTCGAAGTACAAGCGCGGCGACACCGTCCTCTTCGTCTGGGCCTACACGTGCGCGTCCGCGGTGCTGTTCGTGCCCATCGGCGTCGTCCTGGTGTGCACCGGCGCACAGCCCCTCGACTGGCGGCTCGCGGCCGGCTCGGTCGTCTCGGCCGCGTTGCACCTCGCGTACTCCCTGACACTCCAGGCCGGCTATGACCGCGCCGAACTGGGCGTCGTCTACCCGATCGCGCGCGGCACCGGGCCGGTGCTGACCATGCTTTTCGCGGTCCTACTCCTCGGCGAACGGCCGGGTCTGGTCGCGATGCTCGGTGCGCTCGGCGTCGTGGGCGGCATCGTCGTGGTCGCGGGCAACCCGTTCGGCAGTGGGCGACGTCGTCCCGCCCGCGGCGTGCGCTGGGGCGCCGCCACGGGTGCGACGATCGCCGGCTACACCCTCTGGGACAGCTTCTCGATCACATCGCTGCACCTGGCTCCCGTCAGCTACTACTCCGGCACGCTGCTGCTGCAGAGCCTGATCCTGACCCCGAGCGCCCTGCGGCGAGGCGGCGACATCTGCGCCGCCGTCCGGCGGAACGTCGCCCCGGTCCTCACCGTCGCCGTCTTCTCGCCTGTCGCCTACATCCTCGTCCTGACGGCGATGCAGACCGCGCCGGTCGCACTCGTCGCACCGCTGCGTGAATCCTCGATCGTGATCGGTTCGCTCCTCGCGTGGCGGCTCTTCCACGAGGGCCATCTCGCGCGCCGCCTCGCCGGCGCGGCGATCGTCCTCGTGGGCATCGCGGCGATCAGCGTCTGAGGTCTCGACCCGGCGAAGTCGCGTCCTCGCGACCTGGCCGCTGTAGGCGGGTCAGTTCGAGCGGTGCAGCACACCGTCCGGGCCGACGGCCGGGTTGTCAGCGGGGTCCACCCGCTCACCCTCGGCGATCGCACCAGGGGCGGTGCCGTCGCCGAAGGCGCTGCCGCCGAGCGACTCCCGCCCGTGCGGGGTCATCCAGCCGGACAGGTCCGGACCCTTCGGGACGATGCCGGTGGGGTTGATGTCCGAGTGCACGACGTAGTAGTGCCGCTTGATCTGCTCGAAGTCGACGGTGTCGCCGAAACCGGGCGTCTGGAACAGGTCCCGCGCGTAGGCCCACAGCGCCGGGAACTCGATCAGCTTCGCGCGGTTGCACTTGAAGTGCCCGTGGTAGACCGGATCGAAGCGCACCAGAGTGGTGAAGAGGCGCACGTCGGCCAGCGTGATGTGATCGCCGACAAGGTAGCGCCGATCGGTGAGGCGCTCCTCCAGCCAGTCCAGGGCCGTGAAGAGCCGGTCGTACGCCGCGTCGTACGCCGGCTGCTCACCGGCGAAACCGCAGCGGTAGACGCCGTTGTTGACTTCGGTGTAGATGCGCTTCATCACCGGGTCCATCTCCGCCCGCAGCGCCTGCGGGTAGAGGTCGGGCGCACCGTCGCGGTGGAAGGCGTCCCACTGCTCGATGAGGTCGATGTCCATCTGGGGGAAGTCGTTGGTGACCACCGACCGGGTCGGTAGGTCGACCAGCGCGGGCACCGTGATCCCGCGCGGGTAGCCGGGCTGGCGGTTCTCGAACGCGTCCTTCAGGCGCGGCATCTTCAGCACGGGATCGAGGCCGCCCGGATCCAGGTCGAAGGTCCAGCTGTCCGCGTCATGGGTCGGCCCGCACACCCCCAGGGAGATGGCGTCCTCGAGGCCGAGCAGCCGGCGTACGGTCGTGAGCCGACTGGCCCACGGGCACGCGCGGCTCACCACGAGCCGGTAGCGCCCCGGCTCGACCGGCCAGGTCGGTGAATCCTTCGTGATCCGGTCGTCGATGTAGTTGGTGTCGCGTTCGAAGCTGGGCTCGACGTAGGCGGTCATGAGCCCATCCTGCCCAGCCGGTCCAGCAGGAACGCCTCCGCACGGCAGACACGCTCGAACTCGCCGAGGTGCAGGCTCTCGTTCGCGCCGTGCGCACGGGTGTCAGGGTCCTCGACGCCGGTCACCAGGATGGCCGCCTCGGGGAAGCGCTCGGCGAACGCCGCCACGAACGGGATCGACCCGCCCACCCCGATGTCGACCGGCTCGGTGCCGTCCCAGGCATCGCGGAACGCCGCCCGCGCCTGGTCCTGCACCGGACCGCTCGCGTCGGCCGAGAACCCGGCGCCCTCGTCGTCCAGGGTCACCTCGAGCTGTGCGCCCCAGGGCGTGTGCTCGCGCAGGTGCTCCTGCAGCAGCCGGTAGGCCTCCCGTGGGTCCTCGTCCGGCGCGATGCGCATGGAGACCTTGGCGCGCGCGGACGCGGCGAGCGTGTTCGACGCCGTGTCGACCGACGGCGCGTCGATGCCGATCGTGGTGATGGCCGGACGGGTCCACAGGTCCGACAGCAGGTCGCCGGAGCCGATGACCTGGACGCCGTCGAGCAGGCCGGACTCCAGGCGCAGGCGGGCCTCGTCGTACCCAAGGTCAGAGGCAGTGCCGCCACGCAGTCCCTTGACCGCCACGGTGCCCTTGTCGTCGTGCAGGGAGGCGAGCAGCCGCACCAGGGCGGTGATCGCGTCCGGGACCGGGCCGCCGTACATGCCCGAGTGCACGCTGTGGTCGAGGGTGCGCACGGAGACGACCACGCGGATCATGCCGCGCAGGGTCGTGGTGAGCGCCGGCGTGCCGATGTCCCAGTTGGTGGAGTCGGCCAGCACGATCGCGTCCGCACGCAGCCGGTCGCCGTGCCGTTCCAGGATGGTCGCGAGCGAGTCGGATCCGACCTCCTCCTCCCCTTCGACGAACACCGTGACGCCCACGGGCGGGCGCCCGTCATGTGCCCGGATCGCCGCGATGTGCGCCATCACGCCGGCCTTGTCGTCGGCGGCGCCGCGGCCGTAGAGCCGTCCGCCGCGCTCGACCGGCTCGAACGGCGGGCTGTCCCAGTCCTTCTCGTCACCGGGAGGCTGCACGTCGTGGTGGGCGTAGAGCAGCACGGTCGGCGCGCCGTCGGGGGCCGGAAGGTGACCGATGACCGCGGGGCGGCCGCCCTCGCGGACGATCTCGACGCTCAGGCCCTCGGCGCGGAGCAACTCGGCGACCGCCTCGGCGCTGCGATCGACCTGCGTCTGGTCGAAGGAGTCCAGGGAGACGCTGGGGATCGCGGTCAGGGCCTCCAGGTCGGCGCGTACGCCGGGCATCAGGTCCGCGATCCGGGCGGTCAGTCGTGCGGTGTTCTCGGGCCCGTTGTGAGGGGCTGCGGCGTCGGTATCGGTCACGGCGGCCACCGTAGTCCCGACCCCCGTAGAATCATCAGCGTGTTAGGCCGCAGCAAGTCCGAACCAGTCACCACGAGCACCCCGGATCCCGGCGAGGGGGTGGTGCTCACCAAGGACGGCAAGAAGGGTCGGCCGACGCCGAAGCGCCGCGAGCAGCAGGCGGCTCGCCGCCAGCCGCTGGTGCCGCAGGACCGCAAGGTCGCCAAGACCGCGTCCCGCGAGGAGCAGCGCAAGTCGCGCATCGCCCAGCGCGAGGCCATGGCGCGCGGCGACGAGAGCGCGCTGATGCCGCGCGACCGGGGGCCGGTGAAGCGCTACATCCGCAACTTCGTCGATGCCCGCCTGCGGATCGGCGAGGCGGTCCTGCCACTGATGCTGATCATCCTGATCGGCTCGGTCGCGCTGCCCAGCAACCTGCTGAAGACCAACGGCCTGCTGGTCGTATGGGCGATCGCCGTCATCAGCGTCATCGACGCTGCCTTCATGTGGCGCCGCCTCAAGAAGCGCATCGTGGAGTCCACCGGTGAGGCGCCGCCGAAGGGCGCGTGGTGGTACGCCGGAATGCGCGCCTTCCAGATGCGCTTCACCCGGATGCCCAAGCCGCAGGTGCCCCGCGGCATCCCGCTGGACGACATCCCGCTGCCCGGTCGAGCGAGCGGGACCGTCAAGACCCGCTGACCTGGGGCGAGCGGCTTACAGCTCGTCGGACAGGCTCATCGGCCCGTAGACGACCTCGCCGTTCTCCAGGAGCGTCACCGAGGCGACGCCGGCATCGGCCAGCTCGCGCCAACTCTGCCCGAGCCAGGACTCGGCGTCGCTCTGCGTCGGGAACGCGGAGGTCACCATCGCGGTGCCGCGCAGTTCCCCGCCGTCGCGGTCGGCGTAGGTCCAGGTCCAGGCATCGCTCATGCGGGCGAGCCTATGTGCGGCCGGTGACATCCGTCGTACGCCGGTCGGAAGTCGGCGCCGCGGTCACTTTCCTTCGCTCACCGCGCGGGCGTCCGGTCGGAAGTCGGCGCCGCGGTCACTTTCCTGCGCTCGCCGCCCGGACGATGGTGTCAGGCGTGCGCGGCCACCGCTGCGGCAACCGCCGGCGCCACACGCTCGTCGAACACGCTGGGCACGACGAGCTCCGCCGCCGGCACCTCGACGAGGTCGGCGATCGCCTGAGCGGCGGCCAGCTTCATGGCCTCGGTGATGCCGCTCGCCCCGGAGTCGAGCGCGCCGCGGAAGAGACCGGGGAACACCAGGACGTTGTTGATCTGGTTCGGGTAGTCCGAACGCCCGGTGGCCACGACGCGTGCGTGCCGTGCCGCGACCTCAGGGTGAACCTCAGGGTCAGGGTTGGCCAGGGCGAAGACGATCGCGTCCGAGGACATCGTGGCGACGATCGCCTCGGGCACACTGCCCCCGGAGACGCCGATGAAGACATCCGCGCCAACCATGGCGTCAGCGAGCACCCCGGTGA
Source organism: Allobranchiibius huperziae (assembly GCF_013410455.1). NCBI lineage: Bacteria > Bacillati > Actinomycetota > Actinomycetes > Micrococcales > Dermacoccaceae > Allobranchiibius > Allobranchiibius huperziae. The sequence continues at coordinate 2,169,578 of NZ_JACCFW010000001.1, forward strand.
CCCCGCGCGGATTGGTGGTGGCAGCCACCCGCACCTTGTGCTCCGCCAGATCCGTACGGCCCGAGTGCACCACGCCGCGCGAGTCGCACACGACGACGTCCCGGACACCCCGGCGGATCAGGATGTTGGCGATCGCGACCCCGGCGGCTCCGGCGCCGGAGACGACCACCCGCAGCGTCTCCAGCTCGCGTCCCACGACCTTCGCGGCGTTGATCAGGGCGGCGAGCGACACGATCGCGGTGCCGTGCTGGTCATCGTGGAAGACCGGGATGTCCAGGCGGGCCTTCAGTTGCTCCTCGATGGCGAAGCAGCGCGGCGCGGAGATGTCCTCCAGGTTGATGCCGCCGTACGTCGGCGCGAGGCGCGCGACCGCCTCCACGATCTCCTCCACCGTGCCGGTCTCCAGGCACACCGGCACCGAGTCGACACCGGCGAAGTGCTTGAAGAGGACCGCCTTGCCCTCCATCACCGGCAACGCGGCGACCGGGCCGATGTCGCCCAGGCCGAGCACGGCCGTGCCGTCGGTGACGACCGCGACCGTGTTGCGACGGGTCGTGAAGCGGAACGACAGCGACGGGTCGACCGCGATCGCGCGACATACGTCGGCCACGCCGGGCGTGTAGAGCAGCGCCAGGTCCGCGCGGTCGCGCAGCGGCTTGGTCGGGACCGACTCCAGCTTGCCGCCCTCATGGGCCTCGAACACCGGTCCGGAGATATCCGGCTGCGAAGGGGCGGGCACGGGTGGGACGGGGTGTTCGGTCACGCTGGGTGCACCTCTGCGGTCTCGGGGCGGGCGGGACATCGGCTGGTGCCGCGGTGGGCCCGCGTCACCCAACCACGTGGGCATCGGGGGGCGCTACTCGCAACCCGCTGCCGGGCGCGTCGCGAGCCCCTAACCTGTCGGGATGAGCACGACGTTGGTCCTCGGCGGCACCGCACGATCGGCACGCAGGTACGCCGCGGCGTTGCTGCCGGCCGGTTCCCCGGTCACGGTGGTCTTCCCCGGCGAGCCGATGACCGACCAGTACCCCGACGAGTGGACCACCGTGCGGGCCGATGACCTGACCCGCACCATCCTGCGCGGCCGCACGCCGGTGCTCATCGACTCCCTCGAGACCTGGGTGAGCGGGCTGCTCGACCACTACGACGCCTGGTCGGGCGACGAGGCGCGCCTCGCCACGGTGCGCGAGGCCATTGCCGAGTTCGGGGCGTTGTGGATGCACGCGCCGTACGACTCGGTCGCGCTCAGCCGCGAGGTCGGTCTGACCGCCATCCCCGAGGACGACCGCAACCGGCGACTGCGTGACGTGCTCGAAGAGGTCAACGCAACGGTCTCGGTCATCAGCAAGCGCACCCACCTCATCGTGGCCGGCCGCGCTCTGGACCTGTCGGACTCGGTCCGCATCGACTGACGGCACCGACCGCCGGCCTGACGGCGTTCGGCACGGTTGACGGCGTTCGAACGCCGTCAACGGACGCGAACGCCGTCAGCGTGCGTCGGCTCAGCTCGGCTGCACCTGCACGAACGGCGGCTTGACCACCGTCACCGGCAACGCCCGCCCGCGCACGTCGACCACGAGCTCGTCACCGGCGGTGATGCCGCGGTCGAGCAGTGCCAGGGCGATGCCCTGCTTGAGCGTGGGCGACATGGTCCCCGACGTGACCTCGCCGACGACGGTGCCGTCCTCGCGCGTCACGGCACAGTGCGCACGGGGGATGCCGCGACCGGTGGCCAGCAGGCCCCAGGCGAGCCGGCAGGACTTCTCGGCCCGCTGCTTCGCGAGCACGTCCTTGCCCCAGAACTGCTCCTTGTTCCACCCGACGGCCCAGCCCGCGCGCGCCATGTTGGGGGTGATCCGCATCGACAGGTCGCTGCCGTGCAGCGGGTAGCCCATCTCGGTGCGCAGCGTGTCGCGCGCCCCGAGGCCGCAGGGCAGTCCGTCCAGGTCGCGGATCGCGTCCATCAGCGCGTCCCACAGGGCCGGGGTGTCGTCCCAGCGCGGCACCAGCTCGAAACCCTTCTCGCCGGTGTATCCCGAGCGCAGCACGATGATGTCGCGGCCCTGCCAGCTCGTGGCGGCGCTGGTGAACGACATGTAGTCCATGTCGGTCGGCAGCCCGAGCCGCTGCAGCACCTCGGCGCTGCGCGGACCCTGCACCGCGACGATCCCGTAGTCCTCGTGCTGGTCGCGCACCTCGATGCCCTCGGGTGCGGCGGCCTGCAGGCGGCGCACGACCTCGGCGGTGTTGGCCGCGTTGGGGACCAGGAAGATCTCGTCCTCGCTGGTGAAGTACTGGATGAGGTCGTCGACCACGCCGCCCGTCGCCTCGTCGCAGCACATCGTGTACTGCGCCTTGGGCGGGGCGATCTTGCGCAGGTCGTTGGTGAAGCACCGGTTGACGAAGTCGGCGGCGCCCGGCCCGCGGACCGAGGCCTTGCCAAGGTGACTGACGTCGAAGATGCCGACGCGCTCGCGGACGGCGGTGTGCTCGCGCAGCACTCCGCCGCCGGCGTACTCGATCGGCATCTGCCAACCGCCGAAGTCGGCCATCTTCGCGCCGAGGGCGCGGTGGCGTTCGTCGAGCGGTGAGGTCCGGGCGGGTGCGTCGGCGACGGGCAGGGCGGTGGCGTCGGGGGGCAGCGAGGTCATGGCGTCACGGTAGCTGTGAGCCGCGCGTACAGTCGCGAGAGGCATTCACCGCCCAAAACAACACAAGCACCACCGACGACGAGAACGAGGACGACACACGTGACGACCACCGTTTCCCTGACCGCCAAGACCGCTCCCGACGGAGCCGACGTGACGGTCGTGCTGACCCGCAAGGGCGCGAAGGGGGCGGTCGCAGTGCGCACCCCCGCCCTGACCGACGCCGGCTGGGCGCACCTGGACACGCTGCTGACCGCGGTCCAGGCGACCGGCGCGGCCGACGAGGTGCTGAAGTTCACCGGGGTGCCCGGTGCGGGCGACCTGGTGGTGGCGACCGGATCCGGGCTGTCGGGTGAGCCCACCGCGACGGACGCCGAGACCGTACGCCGCGCCGCGGGCGCCGCCGTCACGAAGTTCAGGGGCACTCCCTCCGCCTATCTGGCACTCCCCACCGAGGATCCCGCCCTGCTGACCGCATCGGTCGAGGGCGGTCTCTTCGGTGCGTACGCGTACACCGCCTACAAGACCGGCGACGTCAAGGCTCCGGTCGCCACCCTGCGGGTGCACGCGAGCAGCCCGACCGGCAAGGACGCGAAGGCCCTGATCGCCCGCGCCCAGACGGTGGCCGCCGCGCAGAACTGGGCGCGCGACCTGGTCAACATGCCCCCGCTCGACCTCTACCCCGAGTCGTTCGCCCAGGCGGTGCGCGAGCGGTTCTCGGGCACCAAGGTGAAGGTCGAGGTCGCCGAGGAGGCGCAGCTCGTCAAGGACGAGTGCGGCGGTCTGATCGGCGTCGGTCGCGGCTCGGCCCGCCCGCCGCGCCTGGTCACCCTCACCTACAAGCCCCGCAAGGCCTCAGCCCACCTGGCACTGGTCGGCAAGGGCATCACCTTCGATTCAGGCGGCCTCTGCATCAAGCCCGCCGACGGCATGCTCACCATGAAGAGCGACATGGGCGGTGCCGCTGCCGTCGCCGCGACCATCGAGGCCGTCGCCGCGCTCGGCCTGCCCGTTGCCGTGACCGGTTACCTCTGCCTGGCCGAGAACCTCACCGGCGCCGACGCGCAGCGACCCGGCGACGTCGTGCGGATGCCCAACGGCAAGACCGTGGAGATCATCAACACCGACGCCGAGGGCCGCCTCGTGATGGCCGACGGCCTGAGCCTCGCCTCGCGGCTCACCCCCGATCTGACCATCGACGTCGCGACCCTCACCGGCGCGGCCGTCGTGGCCCTGGGCGACCAGACCGCTGCCGTGGTCAGCAACGAGGACGCCGTGCGCGAGGAGATCGTCGACGCCGCGGGACGGGCGGGCGAGGCCGCATGGCCGATGCCGCTGCTGGAGCACCTGCGCGCCGGACTCGACTCCAAGATCGCCGACGTCAAGCACACCGGTGCGCGCCCCGGCGGTCTCATCAGTGCCGCGCTCTTCCTGCGCGAGTTCGTCGGCAACGGTGCCGACGGGTCGCAGCTGCCGTGGGCGCACATGGACATCGCCGGACCGGCGTACAACGAGAAGCCTTACGGTTACACGCCGTTCGGCGGCACCGGGTACGCCGTGCGCACGCTCGTCACGCTGGCCGAGGGCCGGGCCTGACCGCACCACCCGGCGGCTGACAAGCTGCCGACCTGACATCACTGACGCAAAGGAGCGTTGACCCGTATGACGTCCGCGGACCCCGGGACCGACCAGACCGACACCTTCGACATCGTCGTGCTGGGCGGTGGCAGCGGCGGCTACGCCTGCGCGCTGCGCGCCACCGAGCTCGGTCTGAGCGTCGCGCTGGTGGAGCAGGGCAAGCTCGGCGGCACCTGCCTGCACCAGGGATGCATCCCCACCAAGGCACTGCTGCACGCGGCCGAGGTCGCGGACGCCGCACGCGAGAGCGCGAAGTTCGGGGTGAAGGCCTCGCTCGACGGCATCGACATGCCGGGGGTGCACTCCTACAAGGACGGGGTCATCTCCCGGCTCTACAAGGGTCTGCAGGGCCTGATCTCCGCGCACAAGGTGGAGTACGTCGAGGGCACCGGTCGGCTGAGCTCCCCCACCACGGTCACCGTCGGTGATCGGGTGCTCACCGGCCGGCACGTGGTGCTCGCGACGGGTTCGACACCGCGGCTGCTGCCCGGTCTCGAGGTCGGCGGCCGCATCGCGACCAGCGCCCAGGCCCTCACCCTCGATCACGTCCCCGAGCGCGTCGTCGTGCTCGGCGGCGGCGTCATCGGTGTCGAGTTCGCCTCCGTATACAAGTCGTTCGGCGCCGAGGTGACCGTCGTCGAGGCGCTGCCCCGTCTGGTGGCCAGTGAGGACGAGGCCGTCTCCAAGGCGCTGGAGCGCGCGTTCAAGAAGCGCAAGATCACCGTGCGCACCGGCGCCCGCTTCGCGTCGGCGACCGACGGTGCGGACGCCGTGACGATCACCCTGGAGTCCGGCGACACCATCGACGCCGACCTGCTGCTGGTCGCCGTCGGCCGCGGCCCGGTCACCGCGGACCTGGGATACGAGGAGGCCGGCGTCACCCTCGAGCGCGGCTTCGTGCCCACCGACGAGCGGTGCCGCACCGGCATCCCCGGCGTCTACGCGGTCGGCGACATCGTGCCCGGGCTGCAGCTCGCGCACCGCGGCTTCGCCCAGGGCATCTTCGTGGCCGAGGACATCGCCGGACTCGCGCCGGCCCCCGTCGACGAGCAGACCATCCCCCGGGTGACCTACTGCGAGCCGGAGATCACGGCGGTCGGGATGACCGAGGCGCGCGCCCGCGAGGAGTACGGCGACGACGTGTCGACGTACGAGTACAACCTCGGCGGCAACGGCAAGAGCCAGATCCTGCAGACCCAGGGCTTCGTCAAGCTCGTACGCCGCACCGACGGGCCCGTCGTCGGCGTGCACATGATCGGCGCCCGGATGAGCGAGCAGGCCGGGGAGGCCCAGTTGATCGTCGGCTGGGAAGCGCTGCCCGACGACGTCGCACCGCTCGTGCACGCCCACCCCACCCAGAACGAAGCGCTCGGCGAGGCGCACCTCGCGCTCGCCGGGAAACCGCTGCACGCCCACTCCTGAGACCCGCCCACCACACCGCCTGAACATGAAGGAGAATGTCGGCCATGTCTGAACGCGTGACCATGCCCGCACTCGGAGAGTCCGTCACCGAAGGCACCGTGACCCGGTGGCTGAAGCAGGTGGGCGAGGAGGTCGCGGTCGACGAGCCGCTGCTGGAGGTCTCGACCGACAAGGTCGACACCGAGATCCCGTCGCCGGTGGCCGGCACGCTGCAGGAGATCCTGGTGCAGGAGGACGAGACCGTCGAGGTCGGCGCCGACCTGGCCGTGGTGGGCGAGGGTGCGGGCGGCGACTCCGCCGGCAGCGGGTCCGACGCGGCATCATCGGAGCCCGCCCGATCCGAGGAGCCCGCCCAGTCCGAGGAGCCTGCTCCCGCCGAACCGTCGGCCGCCGCGGAGCCGGACGAGAAGAACACCGAGGACGAGGCCCCCGCCCAGGCGGCCCCGGCACAGGCATCGAACGACGCAGGCGGCGCTGGTGGTTCCGGCGAGGGCGAGACCGTGACCATGCCCGCGCTCGGCGAGTCCGTCACCGAGGGCACCATCACCCGGTGGCTCAAGGCCGAGGGCGACGAGGTCGCCATGGACGAGCCGCTGCTGGAGGTCTCGACCGACAAGGTCGACACCGAGGTCCCCTCCCCGGCCGCGGGCACGCTGACCAAGATCCTGGTCCAGGAGGACGAGACCGTCGAGGTCGGCGCGAAGCTCGCCGTCATCGGGGGCGCGCCCTCCGGTGGCGACGCCGCGTCGTCTTCCCCGGCTGCGTCGACCGGGTCTTCGGTGCCGGCTCCCACCAAGGACACCGAGACGACCAAGTCCGAGCCGCAGGCAGAGCAGAAGGACGAGGCGCCCGCCCCCGAGCCCGAGAAGAAGGCCGAGCCCGCCCCCGAGTCCGAGCCTGCCCCCCAGAAGCCGGAGCCCTCCGCGGCGCCCGCCGCGCAGCCATCGGCGTCTTCCGAGGGCGACGGCGGTTCCTCGGCGTACGTGACCCCCCTGGTCCGCAAGCTCGCGACCCAGCACGATGTCGACCTGGCCTCGGTCAAGGGCACCGGGATCGGCGGGCGCATCCGCAAGCAGGACGTGCTCGAGGCCGCCGAGGCGGCGAAGGCGCCCGCCACACCGGAAGCACCCGCCGCACCTGCAGCCGCGAGCACCCCGGCAGCGCCGTCGATCGACGTGTCCGCCAAGCGCGGCACCACCGAGAAGATGACCCGGATGCGCCGGCTCATCGCGACCCGGATGGTCGAGTCGCTGCAGGTCTCGGCGCAGCTCACCACGGTCGTCGAGGTCGACGTCACCCGGATCGCCCGTCTGCGCGACCGCGCGAAGGCCGGCTTCGCCGAGCGGGAGGGCGTCAAGCTCAGCTTCCTGCCGTTCTTCGCGCTCGCCGCGGTGGAGGCGCTCAAGACCCACCCGGTGCTCAACGCCAGCGTCGAGGACGACTCGATCGTCTATCACTCCAGCGAGAACCTGGGGATCGCCGTCGACACCGAGAAGGGGCTGTTCGTCCCGGTCATCCAGAACGCCGGCGACCTCAACATCGCCGGTCTGGCGCGCAAGATCGGCGACCTGGCCGCGCGTACCCGGGACAACAAGGTGACCCCCGACGAGCTGGGCGGCGGCACCTTCACGCTGACCAACACCGGCAGCCGGGGCGCGCTCTTCGACACCCCGATCATCAACCAGCCGCAGGTCGCGATCCTCGGCACCGGCTCGGTCGTCAAGCGCGCGGTCGTGCTGAGCGACGCGGACGGCGGCGAGACCATCGCGATCCGCTCGATGGTCTACCTGGCGCTCTCCTACGACCACCGGATCGTGGACGGCGCCGACGCCGCCCGCTTCCTCGGCACCGTCAAGGAGCGCCTGGAAGAGGGCGCGTTCGAGGTCTGATCCCGTCATGACGCAGTCGGACGCCCGGGTGGTGCAACGGGTCGCGATCACCGGATCCTCCGGGATGATCGGCACTGCTCTGATCGAGCACCTCACCGCCCGCGGCGACGAGGTCGTGAAGGTGGTGCGGCACGCACCCGGCGCGTCGGACGAGGTGCAGTGGGACCCGGCGAAGGCCGAGCTGGACCCGGCCGACCTGCGTGGGGTGACCGCGGCGGTCAACCTCGCCGGCGCCGGCATCGGCGACCATCGGTGGACGGCGGCGTACAAGCGCACCATCACCGAGTCGCGGGTCTCCTCGACCGCGACCCTGGCTCACGTGCTCGCCTCGCTCGAGGCTCCGGTGCGTCTCGTCAGCGCGTCCGGGATGTCCTATTACGGCGAGCGGGGCGACGACGTGGTCGACGAGTCCGGTGCGCCCGGCGACTCCTTCCTCGCCGGCGTGACCCAGGTGTGGGAAGCGGCCACGGCACCTGCGGCTGCCGCCGGCCACCCGGTGTGCTTCCTGCGCACCAGCCTGGTGCTGGACCAGAAGGGCGGGTCGATGGAGCAGGTGCTGCGGCTGGCCAAGCTCGGGCTCGGCGGCCCGCTCGGCTCCGGGCGCCAGTGGTGGTCGTGGATCTCGTTGGAGGACCAGGTCCGCGCGATCGTGCACCTCATCGACCATCCCGAGATCACCGGGCCGGTCAACATGAGCAGTCCCTCCCCCGCTCGGCAGGCCGACTTCATGCACGCGCTGGGACGCGCCCTGCACCGGCCCGCGGTGCTGCCGGCCCCGTCGTTCGCGCTGCGGGCAGTGCTCGGCGAGCTGGCATCGGAGATCATGACCAGTCTGCGGATGCAGCCGAAGGCGCTGCAGGACAGCGGCTTCGTCTGGTACCACGGAGAGCTGGGCGAGGTCGCGGAGTGGCTCGCTCGCTGATCCCGGCACGTCTTCCCGCACCCTGTCGGCCGCGGTAGGTAGGTTCGCCGGGTGCCCACGCGAGCGGACGACTCGATGATCCAGGCCCGTTCGCTGCGCAAGAGCTTCGGGTCGTTCGAGGCGGTGCGGGGCATCGACGTGCAGATCCACCGCGGTGAGTCGTTCGGCTTCCTCGGGCCCAACGGCGCCGGCAAGTCCTCCACGATGCGGATGATCGCCGCGGTGTCCCCGGTCACCTCGGGCGAGTTGCGGATCCTGTCGATGGACCCTGCCACGCACGGCTCGCAGATCCGCGGCCGGATCGGCATCTGTCCGCAGGAGGACACCCTCGACAACGACCTCAGCGTGCGCGACAACCTGATCGTCTACGGCCGCTACTTCGGCCTCTCGCGCGCGGCCGTCCGCTCCCGAGCCGACGAGCTGCTGGAATTCGCGCAGCTGACCGAGCGGGCGCAGGCGAAGGTCGACAATCTGTCCGGAGGGATGAAGCGTCGGCTGACCATCGCCCGGTCGCTGATCAACGACCCGGAGTTGCTGCTCCTCGACGAGCCCACCACCGGCCTCGACCCGCAGGCCCGGCACTTGTTGTGGGACAAGCTGTTCCGCCTCAAACAGCAGGGCGTCACCCTGGTGCTGACCACGCACTACATGGACGAGGCCGAGCAGCTGTGCGACCGGCTCGTGGTGATGGACAAGGGTGAGATCGTGGCCGAGGGGTCGCCGTTACGGTTGATCGCCGAGCACTCCACGCGGGAGGTCGCCGAGCTGCGCTTCGGCGTCGGTGAGCACGAGGACATGGCAGACCGGGTGCGCGATCTTGCCGACCGGGTCGAGGTGCTGCCCGACCGGCTGCTCCTCTACACCCAGCACGGTGAGGAGACTCTCGCCAAGGTCGGCGAGCGCGGGCTCACGCCGACCGCCGTCCTGGTGCGGCGTTCCACGCTCGAAGACGTCTTCCTGCGGCTCACCGGCCGCAGCCTGGTCGACTGATGAGCGCCACGACGGACCGGCCGAGCCCCTTCCAGGCGTGGCGGCTGGCGGACTACTGGTTCACGCTCTACCGCCGCACCTGGCGGGGCAGCGTGGTGACCAGCTTCCTCAATCCGCTGCTCTACGTGGTGGCCATGGGGGTGCTGCTCGGCGGTTTCGTGCACGCGGACCCCCAGCGGCCCGAGGGCGCGCACAGCTACCTGCAGTTCGTGGTCCCGGGGATGCTTGCCGCGCAGTCGATGCAGGTGGCGATCGGCGAGGTCACCTTCCCGGTGATGACCATGCTCAAGTGGCACAAGACCTACTTCTCGATGGCCGCCACACCGCTCCGGGTCGTCGACCTGGTCGTGGCGCACCTCGGTTTCGCCGTCCTACGGCTGGCGCTCACCGCGGTGGTCTTCACCCTGGTGCTCGCACCGTTCGGTGTTTTCCACTCGGTGCTCGGCGCCTGCGGCGTGGTGCTGGTGCAGTTGCTGCTCGGCCTCGCCTTCGCCGCGCCCATCTACGCGTACGCGGCGGCCCTGCGCAACGAGATGGGATTCACCCTGATCTTCCGGCTCCTGATGATCCCGCTGACCCTCTTCTCGGGTGCCTTCTTCCCGCTGTCCAACCTCCCCGCGCCGCTGGAGGCCATCGCCCGTGTCAGCCCCTTGTGGCAGGGGGTGTCACTGACCCGGATGTTCGCGCTGGGGACGAGCGAGCCCGGTCCCGTGGCCACGCACCTGGCCTATCTCGTGGTGCTCGCCGCGGTCGGCGTCTGGCTCAGCGTGCGGGCGCTCACCCGGCGGTTGATCTTCTGATGGCGATCCTGTCCGCACCGATCACCCGTGACCGCGGTCGCGAGCTGTCCCGCGCTGCCGCGACGGGCGTGCTGCTCTACCGCAACTACCTGGTCTACCGGCGCGGCTGGATCATCTTCCTGACCGGCTTCCTCGAGCCGGTGCTCTACCTGCTCTCCATCGGGATCGGCGTCGGCAAGCTGGTGCACGGTTTCGATGTCGGCGGTCGCTCGGTGCCGTACGCGGACTTCGTGGCGCCGGGCATGCTCGCGGCGTCGGCCATGAACGGAGCCATCTTCGACACCACCTTCAACGTGTTCTTCAAGTTGAAGTACCAGAAGCTCTACGACCAGGTCCTGTCCACGCCGCGTACGACGAGCGACGTCGCCCGCGGCGAGATCACCTGGGCCCTGTTACGCGGCGGCATCTACTCCGCGGCGTTCCTGCTCGTGATGCTCGCCCTCGGACTCGTGCACAGCTGGTGGGCTGTCCTGGCGCTGCCGGCGGCCCTGCTGATCGGGTTCGGTTTCGGCGGGATCGGGATGGCGCTCACCACCTGGATGCGCAGCTGGCAGGACTTCGAATTCATCACGCTCGGCACGTTGCCGCTCTTCCTCTTCTCGGCGACCTTCTTCCCGGTCTCGGCCTTCCCCGAGTGGCTGCAGTGGGTCGTGCAGTGCACCCCGCTCTACCGCGGGGTCGTGCTCTGCCGCGAGCTCACCACCGGGCAGGTGGGCATCGGATCGATGGTCTCGGTGGTCTACCTGCTGGTGCTCGGCGTCATCGGCACCCGCATCGTCAGCCGACGACTGTCGGTGCTGCTGCTCACCTGACCGCGCCGACGGGCGCGATCACAACGCTGTCCATGCGGTGATCCGCCACCCGTCGGAGGTCCAGACGAGCGAGACGTCGGCGCGCTCCCCCGCCGTCGCGGGCAGGGTGCGGGTGCCGTCCGGCCCTGACACGGTGTACGCCGACCGGTCGATCACCGCCTGCACCTGCGTGGTGCCTCCCGTCGTCGAGACGGTCCGCGCACTACGGACCCGAAAATCCAGCCGCGAGTAGTGCATTCCGCCCGCGCGGGCGGTGCTCAGGTCCGCGCTGTCGGATCGGTATGCCGTTGAACCGACCTGCACCGCCGACCGCAGATCACCCGCATCCCCGGTGACCCACGCATGCGCCCGGGCGCTGACGAGCAGCTGGAGCACGCCCAGCGGCGAGCGCGACAAGCGTTGCCGGGGCGATGCAGTCGTGGAGAACGGAGACGTCGGGTGGAGCGGGCGCGACGTGCTGGGCGCCGAGCGGGTCGGGGTGGCCACCGGGGCCGCACGGGTGCGGGGGGCGCCGGCCAGGCTGCGAGACGACGTCCGCGTTGCGTGGTCGGCACCGGCGGGCGTGCCGTCCCCCACCAGCATCAGGCCGCCGGCGACCAGTCCGACGAACGCCGCCGCACCCGCCGTATGCACCACGACCGGGCGCCGCCACCATGCGCCGCCCTCCGCACTCGCGCTGTGCCGCCCGATGCCCTCCCACGGTCTCGCCGCCGGCTCACCCCCCTCGTGATTCGGGCTCCTGCCCTCCCGGCCGGCGTCCTCACGGATGCGGCGGGTGAGCTGCACTCCGGGATCGTCCCCCGATCCCTGCGGCGCCGTACGCCGCCCTGCCGACCCCTGCACCGGCGCGGGCTCGGCGGGTGCCATCGCCCAGAGCGCCACCGCGAAGTCCTCCGGGGTCGGACGTGCAGATGGGGTGTGCGACAGGCAGGAAAGCACCAAGTCGCGCAGCTCCGGCGCGAGCTGCGGGGCGAGATCAGCCAGGTCGGGGCGCAGCGCGGCGGGCTCGGGTGCGGTGCCGACGAGTGCGGTCCATGCGATCGCGCCCAAGGAGTACGCGTCGCTCGCGGGGGTGACCTCCTGGCCCGCCAGGACCTCTGGCGCGGCCCAGCTCTTGGTGACCCACAAGGGGAGGCCGTCGTGCCCGGCCAGCTGGGAGAAGCCCAGGTCGGCGATCAACGGCTTGCCCTCCTGGGTGAAGAGGAGGTTGCCCGGGCTGAGGTCGCCGTGGACCAGGCCCATGCTGTGCAGATCGTGCAGGGCGCGGGCCACCGGGCACAGCACCGTGACCAGTTCGCCCGGAGTCAGGTGGTCGCGGGTGCGCAGACTCTCGGCCAGCGACCCGCCCTCCGCCAGTTGCATCACGAGCGCCTGTCCCCCGTCGTCGAGGGTAACGACCTCGTGCAGCCGCACGACGTGCTCGTGGCGCAGGGCCTGGAGCAGGGACGCCTCGTGCTGCAGGACGTCACCCTCGTCGGCGCCGAGCACCTTCGCTGCGAGCCGCACGCCGTCCGAACGGCGGACCGCCCACACCTGGCCCGACCCGCCGGCACCGAGCGGATGCAGCACCTCGTACCCCGGCATTTGCGGTCGCGCGTCCATGGCACCTGACCGTGCCATCCGCGGGGCGCGGCCCGCAGAACTTGTCCACAGCCCCCACCCCCGTTCGTGAGGGAACTAGCGTGCCTCTCGTGGACGACGCCGATCTGATCAGCACCTCGGTCGCCGCGGAGCTGTTGGGCGTGCAGGTGCGCACCGTGTACGCGTACGTGAGCCGTGGCGTCCTCACCCGGGCCGACCTCGTCGGGTCGCGGCACGACGGGTCCCGCTTTCGGCGGTCGGAGGTCCTCGCCCTCGCCGAGCGGCACCGGCGTGCCGTGGCCGGCCGGTTCGAGCTCACCATCGACACCCGGATCACCTCCCTCATCCCCGAAGGAGTGCTGCTGTATCGCGGCGCCGACGCGACGCAGCTCGCGACGGACACGGCGTACGAGCGGGTGGTCGAGCTGCTCTGGGAGTGTCCCGAGTTCGACTGGGCCCCGACGCCGTCGACCGACGGCGCGGCATCGCAGGCACGCCGGCTGTGCGGACCGGAGGCCACCGGCGCGGACCGCGTGCGGATGGCGGTGCACCTGCTGCACGACGGGACGCGGGGAGACCAGGTCGCCACCGACACGACCCGATTCGCCAGGGCCGGTCATGCGGCGCTGCTCGCCGCGGTGGCGTCCGTCGGGACGCCCGACCACACCACTCAGGGCACGCTGGCGGGACGTTTGGGCCACGGGCTGCTGGGTCGCCCTGTCGACGCTGCGGAAACGACGCTTCTGAACGCCGCCCTGGTGCTGCTGGCCGACCACGAACTCGCCACCTCGACGCTGGCGGCCCGCACCGCCGCGGGCACCGGCGCGCCGCCGTACCTGGTGGTGCTGGCGGGGTTGTCGGCGCTGGGCGGCCCGCGACACGGAAGCGCCTCAGTGGGCGCGGAGCATCTGCTCCGATGCAGCATCGACGACGGCGCCTCGGCCGCGCTCGACGAATACGAGGGGTCACCACCGGGTTTCGGGCACGCCGTCTACCGCGGGATCGACCCGCGTGCGGAGACCTTGCTGGGGCTGCTGGAGGAGACCGCGCCGAAGGTGGTGGCAGCCGCCGATGCGCTGCGCCTCGAGGTGCACCGGCGCGGCGGCGGCTACCCCAACGTCGACCTCGCGTTGGCGGCGCTCGCCGTCGGCCACGACCTGCCGCACGGCGCCGGGGAGACCATCTTCTCCGTGGCCAGGATCGCCGGCTTCATCGCGCACGGGATCGAGGAGCACGGCCACCCGCTGCGGTTCCGCCCGCGCGCGATCTACACCGGTGACTGAGAACCGTTACTGCACAGGCGGTCCCACGTATCGCGAGCTCGGCCGGAAGATCTTGCGGCCCCTCGCCTGCTCCAGGATGTGCGCGGTCCACCCGATGACCCGGCTGCACGCGAACGTGGGTGTGAAGAGCTCACGAGGGATGCCGCACTCCTGCATCACCACGCCGGCGTAGTACTCCACGTTCGCGCGCAGCGGGCGATCCGGCTTGGCCTCGTCGAGCACCCGCACGACCTCCTTCTCGACCCGCACCGCGAGCTCAGCGGTGTCGCCGCCGAGCTCGGTCGCGGTCTCCCGCAACAGCTCCGAGCGGGGGTCCAGACCCCGGTAGACCGCGTGGCCGAAGCCCATCACCCGCTGCCCCGCGGCCAGCCGCGCGCGCGCCCAGGGTGCAGCGTTCTCGACCGTGCCGATCTGGTCGAGCGCATCGAGGGCGCGACTCGGCGCACCGCCGTGCAACGGCCCGGACAGTGCGCCGATGGCCGCGACGACGCACGCCGTGAGGTCGGCGCCGGTCGAGGCGACGACCCGCGCGGTGAACGTCGAGGCGTTGAACCCGTGGTCGACCGTCAGACACAGATACCGGCTGAGCGCCCGCACGGCGCGCTCGTCCGGTGTGCCGCCCGTGACCATCCAGAGGTAGTTGCCGACGTACCCCAGCTCGGCGCGTGCCGGGCGGGGCTGCTCACCGCGTCCGACGGCGTACGCCGCCGCGACCAGCCACGGGACCGCGGCAGCGGTCCGCAGCGCCGCCTGTTCCCGCGCCGCGTCGTCCAGGTCCCACAGCGGCTCGTCACCTGTGAGGACGCCGTACGCCGAGATAGCAGTCCGCAACGAGGACAACGGTGCTCGCGTCGGCGCGGCACGCAGGACAGCGGTGAGCTGCTCGGCGTAGCGATCCGTCGCGAGCAGATGCTCGGCGATCTCCCCACGCCATGCGCGAACGGTCTCGGGGTCCGGCAGATCGCCGCGCAGCAGCAGGTGCCAGACGTCCTCCACGCTGTGGTCGCGGGCGAGACCGGTGGCGTCGTACTGCCGGTAGTGGAAGAAGCCCTCGGCGCCGCGGACGTCTCCGAGGGCGGTGTCGGCGACGACCACGCCGGCCAGACCCGGAGGCGCGATCAGGGGTGCGGGGTCAGCGGTCTGTGTCATGGCGCCAGCTTCACCGGGCCGCGACGCCGCGCCAATGTTGATCGTGTCAATGTGACGCGGGAGTACGGAAGGTCCCGGCGTACGCTCGAACGATGCGCATCGAGCAGCTCGGCTTCGCCCCCGATCTCGTCGATTACCAGGCCGCCTGGGACACCCAACGCGAGGTGCACGCCCGCGTCGTCGCCGGTGAGCAGGAGGACACCGTGCTCCTCTTGGAGCACGCGGCCGTCTACACCGCCGGGAAACGCACCGAGCCGCACGAGCGTCCGTTCGACGGCACGCCGGTGATCGACGTGGACCGCGGCGGGAAGATCACCTGGCACGGCCCGGGACAGCTCGTCGGCTATCCGATCGTGCGACTGCCCAACCCGATCGACGTCGTGGGGCACGTGCGCCGACTCGAACAGCTGATGATCGACGTCTGCGCTGACCTCGGCCTGGCCGCTCAGCGCGTCGAAGGTCGCAGCGGGGTGTGGTTCGCCGCATCGGACGGCAGGCCCGAGCGCAAGGTCGGCGCGATCGGCATCCGGGTCAGCCGCGACGTGACCATGCACGGGTTCGCGCTCAACTGCGACTGCGACCTGTCCTGGTCCAACACGATCGTCCCGTGCGGGATCCCCGACGCCGGCGTCACCTCGCTCAGCCAGGAGCTGGGCCGCGACGTCCCCGTGCGCGAGGTGCTGCCCTTCGTACAGAAGCGGCTCCCGGACATCCTGGGCTGAGCAGCCGCCGCACTCACCCGAGCAGGTCGGCGGTCTTCACGACGGTCGCGAACTCCCCGTGCAGGTTCGCCGCCGTGACCCGAGACAGCTCGGCGGCGGTGTACTCGGCGCCGTCCGGACCCACCCGGTCGAAGGTGTGCGTGGCGTCGATGACGAAGCGCACGTCGTAGCCGAGGTTGCCGCCGACCCTCGCGGTCGTCTCGCAGCAGTGGTTGGTGGTGATCCCGCAGATCACGATCGAGGAGATGCCCTCCTGCTGCAGCCACGCGTGCAGGTCGGGCGTGCCGTGAAAGCTGGAGTTGACCGACGTCGCGACCAGCAGGTCCGGCTCACCCGTGATGACGTCCTTGAACGCGTGGCCCGGCTGACCGGGGCGCAGCGGCGAGCGGGGGTCGAGCGAGTCGTGCCGGACGAACACGACCGGGCGCCCGTCCTCCCGCCACCGTCCCAGCAGGGCCGCGACGTGCTTCTCGCACAGCGGGTTGTCGCGCGGTCCCCAGCAGCCCGCGTCGTCGAAACCGCGCTGCACGTCGACGATCACGAGTGCCGTACGCGCGTCGATGCTCGGTACGCCCTGCACCGCGTTACTCATCCCCTGAGCCTAGGCAGCGACGGCGCCCCGCCAGACTGGGCTGCGCTCGACGGCAACGGCGATCGGCCCGCGGCGCCCGCGTACCCTGGAACAAAGCCTCTCCCACGGCGGTTGCGCCAGAGGGCAGAGCTGGGCGAGATGCCCGACGTCGAAGGCAAGGGAGCAGCGAGACCGTGACCGTGGCACCGGAGGGACGGCGCATGTTGCGCGTCGAGGCGCGCAACAGCGAGACCCCGATCGAGCGCAAACCGGAATGGATCCGTACGACGGCCAAGATGGGCCCGGCGTACACCTCGCTGCACAACCTGGTGAAGACCGGCGGCCTGCACACGGTCTGCCAGGAAGCCGGGTGCCCCAATATCTTCGAGTGCTGGGAGGACCGCGAGGCGACCTTCCTCATCGGTGGCGAGCAGTGCACCCGCCGCTGCGACTTCTGCCAGATCGACACCGGCCGCCCGAGCGACCTGGACCGTGACGAGCCGCGTCGGGTCGCCGACTCCGTGCAGCAGATGGGTCTGCGCTACGCGACCATCACCGGCGTCGCGCGCGACGACCTGGAGGACGGCGGCGCGTGGCTCTACGCCGAGACGATCCGCCAGGTGCACGAGAACAACCCCGGCACCGGCGTGGAGATTCTGATCCCGGACTTCAACGCCGTGCCCGAGCAGGTCGGCGCCGTGATCGACGCGGCCCCCGAGGTCTTCGCGCACAACGTCGAGACGGTGCCGCGCATCTTCAAGCGCATCCGGCCGGCGTTCAAGTACGAGCGGTCGCTGTCGGTCATCACGATGGGCAAGAACGCCGGGCTGGTCACCAAGTCCAACCTCATCCTGGGGATGGGCGAGGAGGACCACGAGATCGAGCAGGCGCTGCGCGATCTGCACGAGGCCGGCACGGACCTGATCACCATCACCCAGTACCTGCGCCCGTCCCCGCGCCACCACCCCGTGGACCGGTGGGTGAAGCCGCAGGAGTTCGTGCACTGGTCCGAGGTCGCCGAGGGGCTCGGGTTCAAGGGCGTCATGAGCGGGCCGCTGGTGCGTTCGTCGTACCGCGCCGGGCGGCTCTACGCCCAGGCGATGGAGCGCTCGGGACGCGAGCTCCCGGCCAACCTCGCGCACCTGGCAGCCGCGGCGTCCTCCCCCGCACGCCAGGAGGCGGCGTCGCTCGTGGAGCGCGCCCTGCCGCACGTATCCTGACCTCCATGTCGGCGACACCCACACCCGCGAAGAAGAGCCGGTTCTCCCGGAAGAAGAAGAACGAGGCCTCCGGAGCGACGGCGGTCGACGGGGGCGAGCCGGGGCGGATCGCACAGATCAAGACCCTCTACACGCTCGCGAGCAAGCAGAACCCGCGGATCCCGCTCTACCTGATCGGTGCGTTCCTGCTCGGGTTCGTCGTGCTCCTGGTGATCGGTATCGCGATCCAGCACCCGATCTACCTGGGCATCCTCGGTGTCTTCCTCGGCGTCATTCTGGCGATGCTGCTCTTCGGGCGGTTGGCGCAGAAGGCGGCGTACGGACAGCTCGAAGGGCAGCCCGGCGCGACGAGCGCGGCGATGAGCGGTCTGCGCAAAGGCTGGTACTACGAGCAGGAGCCCGTGGCCGCTGACTCCGGTCGGGCGCGCAAGATGAGCGAGATGCAGAACGCCGCCATGGTCTTCCGCGCCGTCGGTCGCGCCGGCGTGGTGCTCGTCGGCGAAGGCCCGCGCGGTGGCGCGACGAAGTTGCTGGAGTCCGAGCGCAAGCGGGTCTCGCGGGTGTCGGGACCGGAGGTGCCGGTGCACACGATGCGCGTCGGTGAGGGTGACGACGCCGTGGCGGTGAGCAAGCTGACCGCCACGATGACCAAGCTGCCCAAGAAGCTCACCGATGCCGAGGTGCAGGCCGTCAACAAGCGGCTGCGGGCGCTCGGCGGCGTGAAGCCCCCGATCCCCAAGGGCATGGACCCGCGCGCGGCGCGGCCGGACCGCAAGTCGGCCCGCGGCCGCTGACGGAGCGCGTAGCGCAGGTTGGAGGGCGAGCGCAGCGAGTCATCCGGCCGAAGCGGAGTGCGGAGGCAGCGGCCGCAGAAAGAACAGCCGCTGCTCGTATGACCAGCCGCTGACGTGGGCGACGCTTCGGGCCGAGCGGGCCACAACGAGCGCGTACGCCATGTGAACTGGAACGTTTGGAGCCGAGCGGGCCATAACGAGCGCCTACGCCATGTGAACTGGTCCGTTTCGGGCCGAGCGGGCCCAAACGAGCGATCAACCCTCAGCGCGTACGGACCAGGATGGTGCGCGCGAGCTTGTCGTGCAGCCCGCGCTGGTCGGTGTCGAAGATGAGCGCCGGGATGACCACGCAGAGCAGCACCGCGCGGATGATCGCGGCGACCGGCCCGGCGACCGCACCGTCGAGGCGGGTGACGCGTACGCCGACGATCCAGTGACCGATCGTCGAGCCCACGACCCCGACGAGCAGGATGTTCTCGACCGCGAAGACCAGCAGGGGCGCGAAACCGGAACTGCCCGACCCTCCCCAGCGGTAGCCGAGCAATCCGGCGGCGATCACGCTGCACAGCGCCCAGTCGATAATGAGGGCGAGGACGCGCGGCCCGAGACGAGCCACGGAGGTGACGCCCGACTCGGCACACCCGAAGCGCTTGCCCGGCCACCCGGTGTCGGCGGCGGGCTCCGTGGACGGTGAGGACTGGGGGGATGCCACCCGGTCAGCGTAATGACCACGGTCCGGGTCCTGAGACCGGCATCCCAGCGTGTAACACCGGCGAAACGCTTCAGTCATGGGCGGGTAATCGCGGTCCGCTAGGTTCGACGCACCGCGCGTGGGTCTGCCAGCTGACGGCGCGCGGCCATTTTTCCAAAGCCATGGAGGTTTCATGTTCAACACCAGCGATGAGGTCCTGAAGTTCATCAAGGACGAAGACGTCAAGTTCGTCGATGTGCGCTTCTGCGACCTCCCCGGTGTGATGCAGCACTTCAACGTGCCCGCCTCGACCATCAGCGAGGACTCGTTCACCGAGGGCGCGATGTTCGACGGCTCGTCGATCCGCGGGTTCCAGGCCATCCACGAGTCGGACATGAAGCTGATCCCCGACCCCCGGTCGGCGTTCGTGGACCCGTTCCGCAAGCACAAGACGCTGGTCATGAACTTCTCGATCGTCGACCCGTTCACCGACGAGCGCTACAGCCGCGACCCGCGCAACATCGCGGCCAAGGCGGAGGCCTACCTGAAGTCGACCGGGATCGCCGACACGGCGTACTTCGGCGCTGAGGCGGAGTTCTACATCTTCGACGACGTCCGCTTCGAGACCAAGCAGAACGCCGGCTACTACTTCATCGACTCGATCGAGGGAGCCTGGAACACCGGACGCGCCGAAGAGGGCGGCAACCAGGGCTACAAGCCGCGCTACAAGGGCGGCTACTTTCCGGTGCCTCCGGTCGACCACTTCGCCGACCTGCGCGACGACATCGTCGCGGGGCTCGAGGGCGTGGACCTGAAGGTCGAGCGGGCGCACCACGAGGTGGGCACCGCCGGTCAGCAGGAGATCAACTACCAGTTCTCCACGCTGCTCGGCGCCGGCGACGACATGATGAAGTTCAAGTACATCGTGAAGAACACCGCGTACAACGCCGGCAAGACCGTCACCTTCATGCCGAAGCCGCTCTTCGGCGACAACGGCTCGGGCATGCACACCCACCAGTCGTTGTGGAAGGACGGTGAGGCGCTGTTCTTCGACGAGAACGGGTACGGCGGCCTGTCCGACATCGCCCGTTGGTACGTCGGTGGGTTGCTGAAGCACGCACCGTCGCTGCTGGCGTTCACGAACCCGACGATGAACTCCTACCACCGTCTGGTGCCGGGCTACGAGGCGCCGGTCAACCTGGTCTACTCCGCGCGCAACCGCTCGGCGTGTATCCGCATCCCGATCGCGGGCACCTCGCCGAAGGCCAAGCGCATCGAGTTCCGGATCCCCGACCCGTCGGCGAACCCCTACCTGTGCTTCGCGGCGCAGCTGATGGCCGGCCTGGACGGCATCAAGAACCGCATCGAGCCGCCGGAGCCGGTCGACAAGGACCTCTACGAGCTGCCCCCGGAAGAGCTGGAGAACATCGGCCAGGTGCCGGGTTCGCTGCCGGCCGTGCTGGACGCGCTCGAGGCCGACCACGACTACCTGACCGAGGGCGGCGTCTTCACCGAGGACCTGGTCGAGACGTGGATCGATTACAAGCGGACCAACGAGGTGGACCCGATCCGCTTCCGCCCGCACCCGCACGAGTTCGAGATGTACTACGACATCTGAGTAGTCGCGCAGGGAAAGGTGGGACCGGAGCGCAGCGAAGGTTCCGCCTTTCCCGGAGCGACGGATCAGATGTCGTAGAAAGAACAGCCATCTGACCGGGCACGAACCAGTACAAAGCGAGGCGGGCACACGCCGCCCCGAGCAGAACGACGGAGCAGATGCCGTAGAAAGAACAGCCATCTGACCGGGCACGAACCAGTACAAAGCGAGGCGGCCACGCGCTTCGAGCGGAGCGACGGATCAGATGCCGTAGAAAGAACAGCCATCTGATACGCCCAAGGCGTTCACCGCCCCAGACAGACACGAGTCCTCACGAGCTGCCGGCGCACTGCGTACGGCGGGTCGTGAGGACTCGTCTGCGTTCGGCCACATGCGCCCGTACGCATCGAGCGTGCGGGCGCAGCGCCTGGCTTGTGTGCCCGTCGGGGCCGCAACACGCGCAGCGAGGCCGACTGAGCTCAGAAGTCTCGCGAAACTGTGTCGAAGGTCACGAAGTGACGGTGCCGAGCCCTGAGCACCCTGCAGAAGGCCTACCCGACCGCGTCCACCGCCCGGCGCATGAACACTGCCTACTGGGCCCCGGTGGATGCGTTCTGCGCGTATTGCGGCCATTCACAGATGAATTCGTGATTGCCGATGCTGAGGCCGGGTACGGGTCCATCTGCGTCGCCGCAGCCAAACCGATCCCCATGGCCAACCAGATCGGCCGGTCCTACACGTCCCTGATATCCCAGCGCCCGACCCTGCGGCCGGGTTCGCAGACGCCGGCGGCCTCACTGTCGCTGCCGCCTGGGTCCAGGGTCGTGAGACTCACAAGACGGTGTCGCGCAGGACTGACCGACCACCCACCCTCAAGGAGTGGGTCACCGCCGTCGCCTCCGCCGCGATGGGCATGTTCACCGCTGACCGCATCCTCATCCTCACCTCGAAGGAGGAGCTATGAAACGTCGCATCGTCGCCGTCTCAGTAGCCCTCACCCTGAGCACTGCAACCGCCGTCACGCTCCCAGCGCACGCGGCCACCACGACCAACCACTACCGGAGACTGGTAGCCAACCTGGAGTTCAACCGCGGCAACGTGCCCGCCGGGTCACGGTGGAACCCCACCGACAACTCCGGCGACCTCCCCTCGTCCAACCCCTATGCCTCGACGATGACGACCTACCCGTCCGGTTGGGGCACGCCGGCGCAGGGGTACTACCACCCCGAGCGCACCATGTCCGTCGCGAACGGTGTGCTCACGATCAGGGCGCTCGGCACCCAGGGCACCGAATGGGGCGGCTCCGTCCTCCCGATCGCCACCGACAACAAGGTCGGCTCCCGGCGCTATGGACGCATCGAATACCGGCTACGCGCAACGGGCGCGGCAGGACACTCGTTCGCCGCCTTCGAGTGGCCGTCCGACGACAACTGGGTGTACGAGATGGACGCCACCGAAGGCTTCGAAACACCCGGTACAACCGTCGGCGGCACCTATCACTACAACGGTGCGGCAGGACAGCAAGGCTTCACCGCCAGGCAGCACCAGCAGATGAGCAACTGGCACACCTTCCAGATCAACTGGTGGCCCGGCGGGCAGTCGGTGTGGATCGACCGGCGCTACCTGGAGTACGACGACACCGCAGCCGGCCACCTCGCACCCACCCAGATCATGCGGTTCCTGCTGCAGACGAACAAGGCGTGGAACGGCACCCCGGCCAATGGGTCCACCGGCACCGTGCAGCTCGCCTACGTGAAGGAATGGGCGTACAACAACTGACCTGACCCGCAAGGACGAACGCGCCTCACGCTGGCACCTCACCGGCGTGGGCGCTTTCGTCATGCTCGACGCGTCGCTCGACGCGCGCCTTACCCCGGCCTGGTCATCGACGTTCGCCCCGGTGCGATCGTCCGGGCAGTCGGCCGTCGTCTCACCAGCAGTCGATGTGCAGGACCTCGTCGATGGGCTGGCGAGGCGCCGGCTTGAAGGTCGTACCCGTGAAATAGGCGATCGGCGTGAGCAGAGCCTGGTGCACGCCGTTGGGCAGCTCGAGGATCTGGGCGGCCTCCCGCTCGTACTCCAGATGCAACGTGGTCCACGCGGTGCCCAATCCGCGGGCGCGGGCGGCGAGCATGAAGCTCCATGCCGCAGGCAGCACCGAGCCCCAGATGCCCGCCTGGTTGCCGTCCGGCAGCGGTCCACCCGTGTCGATGCACGGGATGAGCATCGCGGGCACATCGCGCATCACCTTGCCCAGGTGAAGCACGCTGTCACCGACCCGTTGCTGGACGCGGGACCGGTCGGCGTCATCCGCGGCGAGGTTGCCGGCGAACCCCTCGGACGCGGCATAGTCCTGCACAGCCCGCCAATAGAGGTCGCCGATGGCGGCCTTCTGAGCCGGGTCCGTGACGAGGATCCACTGCCAATGCTGGCGATTGGAGCCGGAGGGACCCTGGAGCGCGATCGTCAGGCACTCCTTGATCAGCTCCAGGGGCACCGGCCGGGTGAGATCGAGACGCTTGCGCACCGCGCGGGTCGTCGTCAGCAGCTCGAACGGATCCAGCGGTGCCTGCCCCATGCCGCTCATCGCGTCGCTTCGGTGGCCGTCATTTCCCACATTCGAGTCGTCGATCATGCGCTCATCCTCCCGGGTCCTGCTCTGTTGCGCTGAGGGTGTCGGTGGGTGATGGTCCAATCAGCTCTTCAGCGCACACCGATCCCGATGTGGAGACCCGAGCAATGCAGCTGTCCGACCGCTCGACCCGGAACCGCTGCCGGCGGGAGGCCGCTCGTCGCGGTCGAAATCTCTGTGCAAGATCGGGTGCGATGCAGGAAACTTGCCCCGTTGCCGCACGTGCCCGCCACCTCGAGATTCATCGCGCCGTCACCCGGGAGATCTCATGGACGCCCTAGCCCGCTGGGTCATTCACCACCGCCTGATCGTCGCCCTCTTCTGGCTGGCGGCATTCATCGGCGGCGCCGCGGCGGCCGGAGTCGTCCCCGGTCGACTCACGACCGACTTCTCCCTGCCCGGTCAGCCCGGCGACACCGCCGAGAAGGCGCTGATCAAGCAGTACGGCGTGAGCAGCTTCGACACCACGGTGCTCACCGTCACCGTGCCGCAGGGACAGACGGTGCAGCAGCAGTCGGCCAAGATCGCGCAGGTCTTCGGCTCCGCCACGCGCGTGTCGGCGGTCCCCCGCACCCGCGTCGTGGACTACGCCAGCACCGGTGACCAGAAGTTCATCGTGAACGGCGGCCGGACGACCTTCGCGCTCGTCCAGGCCACTCCACCGACGAGTTTCGCGGTCAGCTCCGGCGTGGAATTCGGCAAAGCGCTCAACATCGCGGCCAAGCGGGCCGGGTTCGAGTCGGGCACCACGTCGTACCAGTTGCTCTCGGCAGGCACCGACCAGAGCGGCGGCCCGAGCGTCCTCGTCGAGACACTGTTGGGTGCCCTGGGCGCGCTCGCTGTGCTGCTCTTCGTCTTCGCGTCGTTCCTCGCACTGATGCCGTTGATCATCGCGGCGGTGTCGATCCTGACGACGTTCCTGCTCGTGCTGCTGCTCACGACGTTCAGTGACGTCAGCTTCGTCGTGGAGTTCCTGATCTCTCTCGTGGGCCTCGGCATCGCCATCGACTACTCCCTGCTCCTGGTGTCGCGATGGCGTGAGGAACGCGCCCACGGTCAGTCGAACGACGAGGCGATCCTCACCGCGGTGCGCACCGCCGGGCACGCGGTGCTGGCATCCGGGGCGACGGTGGCGATCAGCCTGGTCGCCCTCGTCGTGGTCCCGGTGCCGTTCCTGCGCTCGATGGGCTTCGGCGGCATGCTCATCCCCCTGGTGAGCGTGGCCGTCGTGCTCACCCTGCTACCGGCGATGCTGTCCAAGATCGGACCACGCGTGGACTGGCCGCGCATCCGGCACGAGGGCCGCGCGTCCCGCGGGTGGACGGCGTGGGCGCGCCTGATCGTGAAGCGCCGGGTCGTCGCCGTCGCCGCCGGGGTCGTGCTGCTCGCGCTGCTCATCACTCCGGTCTTCGGGCTGAAGATCGGCCAGTCCAACATCGCCTCGCTCGGCAAGACCGGGCCCGCCGTCCAGACGCTAGGCACCCTGCGCGACGACGGAGTCGGCGGCGGCGTGCTGACCCCGATCACCGTCCTGGTCCCCGCCGACCAGCGTGACAAGGCGATCGCGGCGGCGGGCAAGGTCGACGGCGTCCAGCTCGCGACGGGCAACAGGACCAGCGACGGCCGGATGGCGGTCGTGGACGTCCTGCCGAAGAAGGAGACCGTCGACAGCTCCGGCGTCCAGGTGGTGCATCGCGTGCGCACCGCCGTCGAGAAGGCCGTCGACGGCGATGTGCTCGTCGCGGGTCAGGGCGCGGTCGTCGACGACTACTTCAACGCCGTCTACGACAAGTTCCCCTACGTGCTCGGCCTCATCGCCCTGGTGACGTTCGTGCTGCTGATGCGCCAGTTCCGCTCGGTACTGCTGCCGATCAAGGCCGTGGTGATGAACCTGGTCTCCCTGTCGGCTGTCTTCGGCGCGGTGACCTTCTTCTGGCAGGAGGGCCACGGCTCCGGCACGGTCTTCAACATCGCCGGCACCGGCGCCATCACGTTCTGGCTGCCGATCATCATCTTCGCGTTCCTGTTCGGCCTGTCGATGGACTACGAGGTGTTCATCCTGGCCCGCATGCGCGAGGAGTACGACGCCACCGGCAGCACGAGCGCCGCCGTGACGGTCGGCCTCGGGCGCACCGGGAGGCTCGTCACCTCGGCCGCGTTGATCCTCTTCTTCGCCTTCGCAGCGCTCGCCTCGTCGCCCGGCACCGACATCAAGGTGCTCGGCACCGCGCTCGGCGTCGGCATCCTCATCGACGCGACCATCGTGCGCGCGCTGCTGGTGCCCGCCCTGGTCAGCCTGTTCGGCAAGTACAACTGGTGGCTGCCGGGCGGCCTCGCGAAGGTGCTCTTCGTCGAGCCGTCACCCCTGCGCAACGAGACGCACGCCGGTCCACGGGAGTTCGATGAGACCGGTCGGGAGATCGCCACGTCCCGCTGAAGTCTCCGCGCCGCCGACGCGGGGGCGAGACCGTGACGGGCTCGTCCGGCCGCGTCCTCGGAAGGGGTAGTTTGCGAGAGTGACCGTGTTGATCGACCCGCCGACCTGGCCGGCCTACGGACGGTTGTGGTCACATCTGGTGAGTGACACGTCGTACGACGAGTTGCGCGAGTTCGCCGTTGCGGCAGGGCTTCCCGAGCGGCTCTTCGATGGCGACCACTACGACGTGCCGCAGGAGCGCTACGAGGCGATCGTCGCCGCGGGCGCGCAGGAGGTGGCCGGGCGCGACCTGATCCGCCGGCTCCTCGCCAGCGGCCTGCGGCTGCACCAGCGCGAACGCTGACCTCGATTTCGCCCTGCACAGCGGGGCAGATGTGCCCCGCTGTGCATGTCCTAAACAGGTCAGCCGGCGGCTGCCCGTTCGATCTCGGCGATGTCGATCTTGCGCATCGTGAACATCGCCTTCATCGCCCGACCGGCGCGGTCCTTGTCCGGGTCGGAGACCAGCTCCGTCAGACGCGTGGGAGTGACCTGCCACGAGACGCCGAAGCGGTCCTTGCACCACCCGCACTGGCTCTCCTCACCACCGTCGGCGGTCAGCGCGTCCCAGTAGCGATCGGTCTCGGCCTGGTCGGCGCACGCGATCTGGAACGAGACGGCCTCGGTGAAGGGGAACTGCGGACCGCCGTTCAGGCCGACGAAACGCTGCCCGCCGATGGTGAAACTCACCGTCATGACCTCCCCGGCCGTTCCGGCGCCGGCATCGGCCGCCGCCTGGGGATATTCGTCCTGACGCTCGATCCGCACGTCGGGGAAGACGGTGGCGTAGAACCGAGCGGCTTCCGAGGCATTGCCCGGGAACCAGAGGAAGGTGGTCAGTTCGGTGCTCATCAGGGGTCCTCTCCCGGTTCGTGATCGACAGGCGGTGCAGGCTCGACCGGCATACGCCGCCATAATGTGTACGGCGTGCACTTACGAAAGTTCACACCGTACACATGACGGATGGAGGGGACAAGATGACCGACGGCACCGCGGGGAAGGGGTCATCCGCTCATGGCCGCTACCACCACGGTGACCTGGCAGCCGCCCTGGTCACGGCGGGGCTGGAGCTCGTCCGCGCTGGAGGCCCTGCAGCCCTCGGCCTGCGCGAGGCCACCCGCGTCGCCGGCGTCAGCCCGAGCGCCGCGTACCGACACTTCGCCGACCGCGCCGCCCTCGTGTCCGCCGTGGCCGACCAGGCGTTGCATCAGGCCGGCCGAGCCATGCAGGCCCGGATGGACGACCACGGAGCCGACACAGATCCCGCCCGCCGAGCGCGCGGACATCTCCGCGCGGTGGGTCTGGGGTACATCGACTTCGCGCTGGCCGAGCCGGGCTTGTTCCAACTGGCCTTCCAGACGCCGGGACCGTCCGACGCGACCTCGGACGTCGCGACCCACTACGCCTCGCCCACCGACCAGGTGCAGCACCCTCTCGTGCTGCTCATGTCCGCGCTCGATGAGCTGGTCGAGGTCGGGGTGCTGACCGCTGCGCGCCGGGCGAACGCCGAATGGGCGTGCTGGTCGGCCGTGCACGGTCTGTCCGACCTGGCGACCCGCGGACCTCTGCACGCGCAGGACCGGGCCGCCGTGCAGCAGTTGGCCGAGTACGTCGTGGACGCCGCGATCGACGGCGTGGTGGGTGGCGATCCGAGCGAGCCGAGCACGACGAAGCCCGTCACCGGGGCGGGGGCGAAGCGGTCCCGAGGCTGACCCCTACCCTGGTGCGGTGCAGTCCGAACCCCTCACCATCCGCGCTGCACGCATCGTCCCGGTCGGCCGCCCCGCCCCGTCGGGAGCGGTCGATCTGCACCTCGAAGACGGTCGAGTGGTCGAGGTCGGAAAAGCATTGCCCGACAGGGGTTTCCGCCAGGTTGATGCCGGCGGCCGATGGCTGACACCGGGCCTATGGGACCACCACGTGCACATGACGCAGTGGGCGCACACCCTGTCGCGGCTCGACGTGAGCGCCAGCGCCTGCCCCGACGACGTGGTCCGCATCGTGCGAGCCCACGACCGGGCGAGCGGCGACCGGCACTCCTCGATCGTGGGCTTCGGTTACCGCTCCGCCGGCTGGCCGGCTGCTCCCACCGTGCGCGAGCTGGACGAGGCTGTCCCGGACCGCCCGGTCGTGCTGATCTCCGGTGACGCGCACAACGGCTGGTTGAACTCCACGGCGCTGCGGCTGCTCGACCTCCCGCTGCGCGACACCCCGATCAGCGAGAACGCCTGGTTCGACGTCTTCCCGCTGCTCGCCGCCCTACCCGGCGCCGAACCGGACCCTGTCCAGGCCTACCGTGCCGTCCTGCGCAACGCCGCGAGCAAGGGCGTCGTCGGCATCACCGACATGGAGTTCGAGAGCTCCGTCGCGACCTGGGGCCGGATGGTGCCCCTCGGGCTGGACACCCTGCGGGTCCGTGCATCGACCTACCTCTACGGTCTCGACACCACGATCGCCGCCGGGCTGCGGACCGGTGACGCCGTGCCGGGCGGCGCCGGGATGGCCACGATGGGACCGCTGAAGATCATCGCCGACGGGTCGCTCGGCACCATGACCGCGCTGTGCTGCGCGCCGTACGCCGGGCACGCCACCAGGGGGACCTGCAACGTCTCGCCCGAGGAGCTTCTCCAAGCGTTGCGCACGGCGCGGGCGCACGGCCTCGACGCCGCCGTGCACGCCATCGGTGACGCCGCAGCCACGATGGTCCTGGATGCGTTCCGGGACAGCGGGATCCGCGGCTCCATCGAGCACGCCCAGCTCCTCGATCCGACCGACATCACGCGGATGGCTGCCCTGGGGGTCCGCGCGTCGGTGCAGCCGGCGCAGCTCTACGACGACCGCGACCTGTCCGACCAGCTGTGGCCCGGGTGCGCCGACCGCTCGTTCATGCTGCGGTCGATGGTCGACGCCGGAGTGCAGCTGAGGATGGGCTCGGATGCCCCCGTCGCGCCACTGGACCCCTGGCTGGCGATGGCAGCCGCGGTGCACCGCAGCGCCGACACCCGCGGGCCGTGGGGAGCGGCGCAGGCCATCACGCCCGCGGAAGCCCTCGCCGCGAGCACCGACGGTCAGCGAACTGTCGCGGTGGGGTCACCGGCCGATCTCGTGCTCGTCGACGCCGATCCCCTTGCTGCCGCTGGTGATTCAGCAGTGGCGGGGCATGCGTTGCGAACGATGGGCGTCGCGGCCACTCTGGTCGGCGGCCGAGTCGTGCACGACGCGCTCTGAGCGCCCCTCCCACTCCGACCGTCGCTACAGGCGGCGACGGTTCATCGCAGAGCGGTGGCGCCGAGCTGGTCGAGCAGGAAGGCCAGCTCGAACGCGGTGTCGCGCCACGCGTCGTACCGCCCGCTCACCCCGCCGTGGCCCGCGACCATCTCGCACTTGAGCAGGACCGGCCGATCCACCGGATCGGAGGTGACGGTGGCGCGCAGCTGCTGCACCCACTTGGCCGGCTCGACGAAGAAGACGCGGGTGTCGTTGAGGCTGGTGGTCGCGAGGATCGCCGGATAGGCGGTGGCGGCGACGTTCTCGTAGGGGCTGTAGGTCTTCATGTAGGCGTAGACCGACGCGTCGTGCAGCGGGTCGCCCCACTCCTGCCACTCCCCCACGGTGAGCGGCAACGACGGGTCCAGGATCGTGGTGAGCGCGTCGACGAAGGGCACCGCCGCGTGCACGGCACGGTAGAGCTCCGGCGCCAGGTTGACGACTGCGCCCATGAGCAGGCCGCCAGCCGAGCCGCCCTCCGCTGCAAGACGATCCGGTGAGACCCAACCGGCGTCGATCAGCGCGCGGGAGCATGCCACGAAGTCGGTGAAGGTGTTGCGCTTGGCGAGCATCTTGCCCTCGTCCCACCACCGGCGACCTAGCTCACCGCCGCCGCGCACGTGCGCCACGGCGAAGACGACGCCCCGGTCGAGCAGCGACAGGCGGCTCGCGGAGAACCGCGGGTCGGAGGGGATCTCGTAGGACCCGTAGCCGGAGACGAGGCCCGGATTGCTCCCGTCGGCGACGACGTCGCGTCGGCGGACCAGCGAGATCGGCACCTGGGTGCCGTCGTCGCCGCGGGCCCAGAGGCGCTCCTCCAGATAGTCCTGCGGCGTGTATCCGGGCACCTCCTGCTGTTTGAGCACCTGCAGGTCACCGCTCGCCGGGTCGAACTGCAGCACGCTCGGGGGCAGCAGGTAGGAGCCCATCGCCAGGCGCAGCGTCGACTCGTCGTACTCGGCGTTGGCACCGAGGCGTACGACGGCCAGCGGGCTGTCGGTCGGCACGTGCACCGCGTCGCCGAGCCCGTCGCCGTGCTTGGGCAGCACCCGGACGGTCGGCAGGCCGCCGGAGCGCAGGGACACCGCTACGAAGCCGGCGAACGCGTCGACCCCCTCGAGCCGCTCGTCGTCCACCAGCTGCAGGACCGGGGTCCAGTGCGCCCGACCGGGCGTCGCCAACGGAGCCTGGGCCAGGTCGAAGTCGGGTCGACGAAGGTTGTGCGCGATGAAGATCCGGTCCCCGTCGACCTCGACGGAGTACTCCACCTCGGCTGCACGAGGCTCGACCATCACCAGGTCGGCGTCGGGCCGGGTCAGGTCGCCCAGCAGCACCTCACTGCTGGTGCGCGACTCGGACTCCACGATCAGCCAGCGGTCGTCACGCGACACCTCGAAGCCGATCCCGAACTCCGGGTCGGCCTCCTCGCGCACCAGCACGTCCCCCGCCGGGTCGCTGCCGACGGTGTGACGCCAGATCTGGTGGGGTCGCCAGGCGTCGTCGTGGCGGATGTAGAAGACGGTGCGCGCGTCGAAGGACCACGCGAGCCCGTAGTGCGCATCCTGCACGCTCTGGTCGAGCACCGCGCCGGTGACGAGGTCACGCACCTGCAGGTCGTAGCGCTCGTCACCGCTGACGTCGACCAGCAGTGCCAGGAAGCGACCGTCGGGGCTGATCTCCAGGCCGCCCAGCTCGAAGAACTCGTGTGCGCCGGCTTCGTGGTTCTCGTCCAGCAGGACGACCTCCCCGTCGACGGGCGCGCCGGGGGCCGGCACCGGGCGCGCTGCACCCTGAAGGTAGGGCGCGCGGCAGTGCACGGCGTACTGCGCACCCTCCGCCGTGCGCGAGTAGTACCACCAGTCGCCCTTGCGCACGGGCACGTCGACGTCGGTCTCGACGACGTGGCCGCGGATCTCCTCGAAGATGGTCTCGACGAGCGGCTGCAGGTGCGCCGTGCGCGCCTGCGTGTAGGCGTTCTCCGCCTCCAGGTGGGCAATGACCTCGCGGGAGTTCTTGTCGCGCAACCACTCCCACTGATCCTCAAACCGGTCGCCGTGGTGCTCGCGCACCGTCGGCGTACGTCGGGCGACGGGTGCAGAGACCTCGTGGGGTGCCATCTCATGCACCTACCAGGCAGGACGGGCCGAGCAGCGCCTTGAGGTCGCCGAACAGAGCGGGTGATGCGGTGACGCGCAAGGAGTCCTCCAGCTTGACGGTGACGGATCGACCGGGTTGATGCAGTTTCAGATGCACCTCGGTGGCGCCGGGGTGCTCGACCAGCACGGTGCGCAGTTTGTGCGCGAGCCCGGTGTTGGCCCGCGCCAGGGGCATGGTGAGCACGACCGGGCCGCGTACGTCGCCCTTGAGCTCCGGCAGCGTCAGCTCGGAGGCCATCAGCTGCGGGCCGTCGTCGCGCATCTGGAAGCGACCCTTGATCACGCAGACCACATCGGGGTTGAGCATGGTGGACACGGTCATGTAGGTCTTCGCGAAGAACATCACCTCGATGGCGCCCTCGAGGTCCTCCACGGTCGCGATCGCCCACAGCTCACCGCGCTTGTTGCGCTTCAACTGCATCCCCGTGATCAGCCCGGCGATGGTCAGCTGCGCGCCGTCCTTGGGTGCGTCCTCGCCGTGCAGACGGGCGATCGACATGTCCGCGTGCTGGGACAGGATGTGCTCGATCCCGAAGAGCGGGTGATCGGAGACGTAGAGCCCCAGCATGTCCCGCTCGAACGCCAGCAGGGTGGGTTTGTCCCACTCGATCTCGGGGATCGCAGGCAGCGCCGCCAGCTCGATCGCGGCCTCGTCGCCGAACCCGCCGAAGAGGGAGTCCTGCCCACGCTCCTCGAAGCGCTTCTCCTCCGCGACCGCGTCGACATAGGCCTCGTGGATGTGCACCAGCCCCTGCCGCGGATGCTGCAGATCGTCGAACGCTCCTGCCTTGACCAGCGATTCGATGGTCCGCTTGTTGCAGACGACGGCGGGCACCTTGCGCAGGAAGTCCTCGAACGAGGCGAAGCGGCCCTTCTCCTCGCGCGCCTTGACGATCGCCTCCACGACGTTGCCGCCGACGTTGCGGATCGCGGCCAGCCCGAAGCGGATGTCGGTGCCGACGGCGGTGAAGTCGGCGACCGACTCGTTCACGTCCGGTGGCAGCACCTTGATGCCGAGCTTGCGGGTGTCGGCCAGGTAGGTGGCCATCTTGGTCTTGTCGCCCTCGACGCTGGTCAGCAGCGCGGCGGCGTACTCGGCCGGGTAGTTGGCCTTGAGGTAGGCGGTCCAGTACGAGACGAGGCCGTACCCGGCGGTGTGGCTCTTGTTGAACGCGTACCCGGAGAAGGGCAGCATCACGTCCCAGAGCGCCTTGGTCGCCTCGGCGCTGTAGCCGCTGGCGACCATGCCGGCCTCGAAGTTGCCGAACTCCTTCTCCAGGATCTCGATCTTCTTCTTACCCATCGCCCGGCGCAGCAGGTCGGCGCCGCCCAGGGTGTAGCCCGCGAGCTCGCGGGCGATGGCCATGAGCTGCTCCTGGTAGACGAGCAGGTGGTACGTCGTGCCGAGGATCGGCTCGAGCGCGTCCTTGAGCTCCGGGTGGATCGGGGTGATGGCCTGCCGGCCGTTCTTGCGCTCGGCGTAGTTGATGTGCGCGTTGGCGGCCATCGGGCCGGGTCGGTAGAGCGCCAGCACGGCCGCGATGTCCTCGAACCGGGTCGGTGCCATCAGGCGCAGCAGGCTGCGCATCGGCCCGCCGTCGAGCTGGAAGACACCGAGGGTCTCTCCGCGCGCCAGCAGCTGGTAGGTCGCCTCGTCCTCCAGCGGGATGGTGGCCGTGGTGAGGTGCACGCCGCGGTTGGTGTCGATGTTGCCGAGGGCCTGGTCGATGATGCCGAGGTTGCGCAGGCCCAGGAAGTCCATCTTGACCAGGCCCATCTCCTCGCAGTGCGGGAAGGAGAAGCCGGCGATGATGGTGCCGTCCTTGTCCCGGCGGTGCATCGGGATGAGGTCGAGCAGCGGCTCGGACGACAGGATCACCGCGGCGGCGTGCACGCCGGTGCCGCGGATCATCCCCTCCAGCCCACGCCCGGTGTCGACGACCTTGCGGACCTCGGGCTGCGCTTCGTAGAGCGCCCGGAACTCGGTCGCCTCGGCGTACCGCGGGTGCTTGGGATCGAACAGGCCGGTGAGCGGCACGCCCTTGCCCATCACGTCCGGCGGCATGGCCTTGCTGATCTGCTCGCCGAGCGCGAACGGGAAGCCCAGGATCCGGTTGGCGTCCTTGACCGCGGCCTTGGCCTTGATGGTGCTGAAGGTGTTGACCTGCGCGGTGTACTCGGCGCCGTACTTGGTCGTGACGTAGCGGACCATCTTGTCGCGCTGGCGGTCATCGAAGTCGAGGTCGACGTCCGGCGGGTTGATCCGCTCGGGGTTGAGGAAGCGCTCGAAGAGCAGCTGGTGCTCCAGCGGATCCAGCTCGGTGATCCGAGTCAGGTAGGCCACCATCGACCCGGTCGCCGAGCCTCGTCCCGGGCCCACCGGCACGCCGTTGTCGCGCGCGTAGCGGCAGATGTCGGCGACCACGAGGAAGTAGGAGGAGAAGCCCATCGGTTCGATGACGGCCATCTCGGTCTCGATGCGCTCGAGCACCTCTGGGCCGGGGTCGTCGCCGTACCGCTCCTTCAGACCCACGGTGATCTGCTCGCGCAGGTACGCCGCCTGGGTCTGGCCCTCGGGGACGTCGGGGAACTGCGGCATCCGGTCGACGGGCGCGAAGACCTCGCTGTAGTCCTCGATGCGCTCGGCGATGGCGAGGGTGTTGTCGCACGCCTCCGGCAGCTCGGCGAAGAGCTCGCGCATCTGCTCGGCGGTCTTCAGGTAGTAGCCGGACCCGTTGAACTTGAAGCGGTGCGGATCGTCCTTGTTCTTGCCGACTCCGACGCACAGCAGGTTGTCGTGCGCGTCGGCCTGGTCCTCGGTGACGTAGTGGCTGTCGTTGGTCGCGAGCAGCGGGATGTGCAGCTCTCTGGCGATCTTCAGCAGGCCGTCGCGCACCTGCCGCTCGATCGACAGCCCGTGGTCCATCAGCTCGAGGAAGTAGTTGGTCGCACCGAAGATGTCCTGGTACGCCGATGCCGCCGCGATCGCCTCGTCGTACTGACCCAGCCGCAGCCGGGTCTGCACCTCACCGGAGGGGCAGCCGGTGGTGGCGATGATGCCCCTGCCGTGCTCGGCGAGCAGCTCCCGGTCCATCCGGGGCTTCATGTAGTAGCCCTCGAAACTGGCCAGCGAGCTCAGCTTGAACAGGTTGCGCAACCCGCGCGCGTCCTGCGCCCACATGGTCATGTGGGTGTAGCGACCGCCTCCGGAGACGTCCTTGCCGCCCTCGCCGTCGACGTTGGCGTCGCGGTCGCGCGAGCCGGCCCAGAACTCCTGGGTGCGCGAGTGCCGGGTGGAGGGTGCGACGTAGGCCTCGATGCCGATGATCGGCCGGACGGGGCTGCTCTGCGCGGCCAGCTGGAACTCGTAGGCGCCGAACATGTTGCCGTGGTCCGACATCGCGATGGCGGGCATCCCGAGCCGCTCCGCCTCGGCGAACATCGGCTTGATCTTGGCCGCCCCGTCCAGCGTGGAGTACTCGGTGTGCACGTGCAGGTGCACGAAGTTCGAGGCAGGCGAAGAAGACATCGCGATGAGTCTAGGTCGGTCTACCGACACCCCGGTCCCCGACGCGCACGGTGGGGCGCACGGGCCGCGTGGTACTCGGCGGAGGACTCGCGCGGGTGGCGGTCGGTGCCCGCAACCGCTGCCCGACACCGCGTCCTCGACGAGGCGAATCCGTCGTTGGTCGAGGACGTCGGTCGGCGATCCGACCCACGCCGAACCGGTCAGGGTGACGGGTGCGGCAGTTCCACGAGGGGTTGGTCGCCGCGGACATACAGAGGGTGGCGGGGGTGCCCGCCTTCGGTGACGCCGAGACAGGTCAGGGCGACGACACCCCTGGTCAGCTCGCGGACGGCCCCGACCCGGTCGGAGCGCGCGTGGGCTCCCCATGCGGCGATGACCGGTCCACCGTGGAGGCGAGCGAGCCTCAGCGCGCCGCTGATCGCCTCGTCGTTCTCGGGGCCGACGGGGTCGTCCGCGGTCCACAGGTCCGCGGGCTTCGTCGCGCGCCAGGCGTACAGGTTGACGACGACGAGCCCGGTGCAGCCTTCGCGCCTGGCGAAGCCGATGCATCGGCGGATGGTGGGGTCATCGACGTCAGCGTCGGCGGTCGACGGGTTGAGCATGATGAAGGTGGCTGTCGGGCCGCCCTT
This sequence comes from Allobranchiibius huperziae, assembly GCF_013410455.1. NCBI lineage: Bacteria > Bacillati > Actinomycetota > Actinomycetes > Micrococcales > Dermacoccaceae > Allobranchiibius > Allobranchiibius huperziae. The sequence goes on from NZ_JACCFW010000001.1 coordinate 2,204,996, forward strand.
CGATCCCCAGCGACGGGACAGCCGATACCGGTGCCGGCCGCAGCCGCAGATGCTCGCGTCGGATGACGAGGCGAACAGGTCGTCGCCGCTCATGCTGAGCCGTCCTGAGTGCGTGGTTCACGGTCTGCGTGGGCTGACCGGACGGGCGGGGTCAGTCTCCCGCGCGGACCAGGTCGAGCGCGTGCTGCAGATCGGCCGGGTACGGGCTCTCGAACGTCACGTACTCCCCCGACCCCGGATGGATGAACCCCAGCGCCCGCGCGTGCAGCCACTGACGGGCCAGGCCCAGCCGTTTGGCGATGGTCGGGTCGGCGCCGTACATCGGGTCGCCCACGCACGGGTGGTGCAGCGCCGCGAAGTGCACCCGGATCTGGTGGGTGCGGCCGGTCTCCAGGTGGATCGTGAGCAGTGACATCGACCGGAACGCCTCGAGCAGTTCGTAGTGCGTCACGCTGGGTCGCCCCGCCCCGAGCACCGCGAACTTGTAGTCGTGCCCGGGGTGCCGCCCGATCGGGGCGTCGATGGTGCCCTCGAGCGGGTCGGGCAGACCCTGCACCAGCGCGTGGTAGGTCTTGTCGACGGTGCGGTCGCGGAACGCCTGCTTCAGCACGCTGTAAGCGCGCTCGCTCTTCGCGACGACCATCAGCCCGCTGGTGCCGACGTCGAGGCGCTGCACGATCCCCTGCCGCTCCGCGGCGCCGTAGGTCGAGATCCGGTATCCCGCGGCAGCGAGACCGCTCACCACGTCGGGACCGTCCCAGCCCACGCTCGGGTGCGCCGCGACACCGGCCGGTTTGTCGACCACGATCAGTTCGCTGTCGTCGTGCACGATCGTCATTCCGGGCACGTCGCGGGGTACGACGGCCGGTCCTTTCCGCAAGGCCGGCAGGGTCACCTCGAGCCACTGGCCGGCGCTGACCCGCTCGGACTTGCCGACGACCTTGTGATCCAAGGTGACCGACCCGTCCGCCGCGAGGGCCGCCGCGCGGCTGCGGGACAGACCGAGCAGACGGGCGATGGCCGCGTCGACACGTTCGCCCTCCAGCCCCTCGGGGACCGGCTGCGCCTTCAGTTCAGTCATCGTCGTCGCTCCGGCGCTCAGACGAAGCGGCGGTGTCCGTGCGCTCGCCGGCGTCGGTCGTGTCGCCCGACGCGCCGGCCCGCCGACCGTCGATCCCGATCCCGCGGATCGCGAGCAGAGCGATGAGGGCCGCAGCGCACACCACGCACATGTCGGCCACGTTGAAGATCGGCCAGTGCGGCAGCTCGAGGAAGTCGACGACGTGACCCTGCCCGCCGCGCGGCGGGCGCACGAACCGGTCGGTCAGGTTGCCGAACGCACCGGCGAGCAGCAGTCCGAGCGCGACCGCCCAGGCCCGACTGCCGATCCGGCGTGCGGCGAAGATGGTCGCCGCGATGACCGCCATCGCGATCAGCGTCAACACCCAGGTGGCGTTGGTCGCCATCGAGAACGCGGCGCCGGCGTTGTGGGTCAGGTGCAGTTTGAGGACCGGCCCGACCAGATCACGCGGTCGCGCAGGGTCGAGGGCGGCGTTCGCCCACGCCTTGGTCCCCTGGTCCAGGAGGTACCCGAGGACGGCGACCGACCCCAGCACCGTGAGGAGTCGGGTGCGGGTCGGGGTGCGCCTCGGGCCGGCGGACGTGGTCAGCGGCGTTCCTGCTTCTGTTTGCATTGCATGCACAGGGTCGCACGAGGGAAGGCCTGCAGACGAAGTTTGCCGATCGGCTTGCCGCAGCTCTCGCAGATCCCGTAGGTCCCGTCGGCGATCCGGTCGAGCGCGTGCTGGGACTGTTCGAGCATCTCCCGCGAGTTCTGCGCAAGAGAGAACTCGTGCTCGCGCTCGAAGGACTTGCTGCCGGCGTCGGCCTGGTCGTCGCCGGCACCGTCACCGCTGTCGCCGATCAGGTCGGCGATCTCGTGCTCGATACCGGCCAGCTCGGAGCCGAGCCGGGCCACGTCGGTCTCCAGCTCGGCCTTCACACCGGCGAGTTCCTCGGCGGTCCAGGGCGATTCGTCCTCGCGCACCTTCAACTGCTTGCGTGGCGAGGTCACCGCGGACTTGGGCGCGGGCGTGGAGGCCTGCACGGAGGTGTGTTCCGCCGCATCCTTCATCGTCGAGGAGGTGGGTGTGCTCTTCACGGCAGCCTTCTTCGTAGTGCTCGTCTTCGGGGATGACTTCTTGGCGGTCTTCTTCGTGGTCTTCGCAGCGCCGGCCGTCGCGCGAGCGGCGGGCGTCGCGGCGTCCCGCGACGCGACCTTGCCGGCGGCCGGCCGGGCTGTCCTGCGTGCCGTGCCCGCTGTCTTGGCGGCGGACCCGGTGAGGGCCGCCTTCTTCGCGGGCGTCTTCTTGGCGGGGGGCCGGGCAACGATCGCCTTCTCCGATGCCTTCTTCGCCGATGCCTTGTCGCTCGCCTTCTTCACAGGCGCCTTCTTCGCGGTCTTCGCCGCGCCCGACTTCGTCGCGACCGACTTCCTGGTCACCGGCCGCTTCGCGGTCGCCGGGCGCGCGGATGACGGCTCGGAGGTCTCCCCCGCACCGGTCACCACCCGCGCCGCTTTGCGCAACACCGACGTGACTCTGGACGCCCGGGCGGCCGCCGCTGCGATCACCCGCGCCGAATCTGCGGGATGTGTGCTTCCCATTGCGCCCCTCCGGCCGCTCGAGGCCGGGAACGGCCTGGCACGTTTGTGTCTGCCGCAGGATAGGGGATCACGCGGGACTTGCTGACCGCGGCGCGACGGACGATCGAATGACGGATCGCAATCATGCCCGCACCTGGCCCTGCAGGCACATGCGACGGCCCCGCACCGGGTGCGGGGCCGTCGTCATGTGCTGCGGGTGTCAGTGCTGCCCGCCTGGGGCGGACTCCTTCTCCTGCACACCCTCGCCGTCGAGATCCTTGAGCTGACCCTGGATGAATCCCTTGAGCTTCGAACGGTATTCGTGCTCGAACGACTTCAGCTGCTCGATCGCCGTGCTGATCGACTCACGCTCGGTGGTGAGCTGGCCGATGATGCGCTGCTTGCGCTCCTCGGCCTCCTTCACCAGTCCGGTCGAGCGTTCGTTGGCCTGTCGCATCAACTCATCGTGCCGCTTCTGGCCGGTGCCCACGAGCTCGTCGTGCTTGGACTGGCCCTGCTGCACGAGCTTCTCGCGCGTCGTGGTGCCCTCGCCGACCATCGAGTCGTGCCGCTCCTGGGCCTCCTTGATGAGGCGGTCGCGGGTGGTCTCACCCTCGCGCACGTGCTCATCGTGCAGGCGCTGCGCGAGCGCGATGACGCCGGCTGCGCTGTCGTTGCCCGCGGTGGCCGCCGTACCGGGCGCCTGGACGCCGGCCACGGAGGAGCCGCCCTGAGCCGTACCGGCGTCGCGCACCCGTGCCTCGGACTGCGCCTCGGCCTCCTCGGCTCGCTTGGCGGCCGCGGCGGTCCGTTGCGTGGAGTCGGCCTCGGCCTGCTCGATCTGCTTCTGCAGTGCGGCCAGCCGCTCCTTGGCCTCGGCGACCTCGCGCTGCACCTTCTCGCGCTCACCCTTGGCGGTCGCCAGGTCACGCTCGGCGCTCGCGAGCTCTTCACGGGCCTTGGCCAGTGCTGCGGCATCGGGGGTCCCGGTCGCGCCGGCCTTCGCCGGCACGGGGATGGCCGCGGTGGCGTCGGCGTCGGCCTTGTCGGCATCGCCCTTCACGGGGGTGAGCGCCGGGACGCCGGACGCGGTGTCGGCGGCCGTGGAACCGCCCTCCTTGCCCGCCACTCCCTTGGAGCGGCGCAGGTCCTCCAGCTTGCCGGTGAGGTCCTCGTTCTCGGCGTTCAGCCGACGCAGCTCCACGACGATCTCATCGAGAAAGTCGTCCACCTGGATCTCGTCGTAGCCGCTTCGGCCAAACCCCTTGGGTTTGGTGAACTCTTTCTTGACTACGTCCTCAGGCGTCAACGCCATGTGTTCACCTCGGTGCACCTAGATGCCGCGGCGCTCGCGCGCGCTCCTGCGCGCACGGCAGACCGCCGACAGAAATCGGATGTGTTGTCGTGCTCAGGCCAGAGAGCCTATGAGATTGAGCAGCAAAGAGACAGCCAGCAGTAGGACGAGGAAAGCCAGGTCGAGCTGGATCGAACCGATCCGCACCGGTTTGAGCACCTTCCGGACCGCCTTCAGGGCCGGGTCGGTGGCGGTGTACGTCGTCTCGGCAAGTACCAGCACGGGTCCGCGCGGCTGCCACTGACGCGCGAAGACCTGGATCCACTCCAACACCAGCCGTGCCAACAACAGCACCAGGAAGATGTAGAGCACGATCGAGATGACGCCCAGCAACGTGGCCATGACCCCATTGTCACTCATCCCGGCGCCGGGCACGACGACGGCCGGCGAGCTGCCCGCTCGATGCCGAGAAGAATCGGCATCCCGGACGCTTCGCTACGCCGATACGCGCCGCCCGGCACGACGACGGCCGGTGGCGCGGGGTGCGCGCCGACCGGCCGGTGGTCGTGAGGTGCTGCCTCAGCTCTGGTTGAAAAGCCCCCGGGGCGTGCGCGCGGCGTCGGCACCGGTCGTGGCGACCTCGACACCGGAGGGCGACAGCAGGAAGACCTTGGCGGTGACCCGCTCGATGGTGCCGTGCAGACCGAAGACGAGGCCGGCGGCGAAGTCCACCAGGCGCTTGGCGTCGTTGTCGTCCATGTCCGACAGGTTCATGATGACCGGCACGCGACCGCGGAAGTTCTCCCCGATCTCCTTGGCCTCGTTGTAGGTGCGCGGGTGGATGGTGGTGATCCGGCTGATCGGGCCACCGGCCGCCGGCGCACCGGCCGGTGCGTTCTTGTGCAACTGCGTCACGGGTGCCGCCTCACGTTCCTGCTCGATGTGGGCGGTCTCGTCGTAGCCGCTGTCGGCGTACTCGTGCGACTCGTCCGTGGTGTAGGTGTCGTCGTACTCGTCGTCGTAACGACGGTCGGCCTCGGAGAGACCGAGGTACTCCGTCATCGCGCGCAGCTTTCCAGCCATTCGTGGTACTCCTCGTATCGTCAGGCCGGATTCGGCCGGGCAGGTGGCCTGGTGGTGTGAAAAACGCTACCGCCGGGGAGGTCGCGAACCGAGGATTGCGCTGCCGACACGCAGGTGTGTCGCACCCGCGGCGACGGCCGACTCGAGATCGCCGGACATCCCGGCGGAGATCCACGTCGCGTCGGGATGATGCGCGCGTACGTCGGCGGCCACCTCGCGCAGCCGGGCGAACGCCGCCCCCGCATCGCCGTCCAGAGGCGCCACCGCCATCACCCCGCGCAGGCGCAGCGCATGCGACGCGGCGATCCGGTCCGCGAGCCCGGCCACCTGGTCCGGCGACGCTCCCCCGCGTCCGGCGTCGTCACCGGACAGGTCGACCTGCACCAGCACCTGCGGCGCCCGCTCGTGGGCGACGGCCCCCCGGTCGAGCGCGGCCACGATCTTCGCGCGGTCGACCGAGTGCACCACGTCGGCGTACGCGCTCACGTGCGGGGCCTTGTTGGACTGCAGCTGACCGATGAAGTGCACTCGCAGGTCGGCCCGGACGTCCGGCGCGAGGTCGGCCACCTTGGCCGCCGCCTCCTGGTCGCGGCTCTCGCCGATGTCGCGGACCCCGAGGGCGTGCAGGCGGAGCACGTCCTGCGCGGGGAAGAACTTCGTCACCACGATGAGCGACACCTCGCCGCGGTCGCGCCCGGCGGACGCGCACGCCGCCGCGATGCGCTCCTGCACCGCGGCCAGGTTGATGGCGAGCTCGTCGGCGCGGGGGTCAGGCGCCACGGTCGGCCCGTTCCCGGAGCACGACGACGCCGGCGAAGCGCCCTTCACCGTGGTCGCGGCGATGGGAGAAGAGGCGATCGGACTCCCGGGTGCAGCCGGGCACCCACGTCACCGGGACGTGACGGGAGCGCAGCTGCGCGACCACACCGGACGCGACGTCGATGGCAGGAGTGCCGGTCCAGCTGACGGCACGACTCTCGGGGCTGCGGCGAGCCGCGTCCTCGCGCATCTGCTCGGGCACCTCGTAGCACCGGCCGCACACCGAGGGGCCGACGAAGGCCTGCGGCGCATCGGCGCCGAGCCCGGCCATCTCGTCGAGGGCGGCGTCCACGACGCCGTTGGTCATTCCGGGACGCCCGGCGTGGACGGCTCCGACCACCCCGGCGTGCACGTCGACCAGCAGCACGGGCGTGCAGTCCGCGACCAGCACCGCGAGCCCGAGACCCGGGACGTCGGTGACCTGACCGTCGCACTGCTGCGGCTCGCCGCTGCCCGCGGCCGTGGTCCGGATCGTGCGGTTGCCGTGCACCTGGTGCATGAAGGCGAGCCGGTGCGGAGCCAGGCCCATCGCCCGCGCCACGGTGGCGCGATTGGTGCGTACGGCGTCCGGGTCGTCGCCAACGAGAGCGCCCAGGTTGAGCGAACCGAGCCGCCCGCTGCTCACCCCGCCGGTGCGGTCGGTGAACGCCACGTCGGCGGACCGGCCGTCACGGCCGGTGACCGTCTCGCGCCACCAGAACACGGGCTCAGACCCGCGCCGTGGACCGACGCCGACCGCGCCCGGCGATCACTTGAGGAAGTCGGGGACGTCCAGGTCCTCGGGCGGGTCGACCGGAGCCTGACGCGGCGGGCGCACCGGAGCGGCCTGCTGCGGGACGCTCTGCTGACCCTGCTGGCCCTCGCCCTGCCGACCGTCGGCGCCCTGCTCGCGGCCCGGACCGCCCTGGCCGCCCTGCTCCCCTCCGACGGGACGCTGCACCGGCTGGCCGTAACCCTGCTGGCCCTGGCCACCCTGCTGACCCTGCGCCGGGCGGGCGGGCTGCGCCGCACCGTCGCGCTGCACCGGGGCCTGCTGGTGGGGCGCGCTCGGCGAGGCGCCTCCGACGGCGGCGGCCACGGGCTGCTGCTGCCGCGCCGTCGGGCCGCCCTGGATCTGACCGATCGCCCGCTCGTCCGCCCGACGCTGCGGGGTCCCGCCGTCGAAGCCGGCAGCGATGACCGTGACCCGCACCTCGTCACCGAGGGCGTCGTCGATGACCGCACCGAAGATGATGTTGGCCTCCGGGTGGGCGGCCTCCTGCACCAGCTTGGCCGCCTCGTTGATCTCGAAGAGTCCGAGGTCGCTGCCGCCCTGCACGGACAGCAGCACGCCCTGGGCGCCGTCGATGCTGGCCTCCAGCAGCGGGGAGGAGATCGCGTACTCGGCCGCCTGCACCGCACGGTCCTCGCCGCGCGCCGAGCCGATGCCCATCAGGGCCGAACCGGCGCCCTGCATGACCGACTTCACGTCGGCGAAGTCGAGGTTGATCAGACCGGGGGTGGTGATCAGGTCGGTGATGCCCTGGACACCTGACAGCAGAACCTGGTCGGCGGTGTGGAAGGCCTCCAGCATGGAGACGTTGCGATCGCTGATCGACAGCAGCCGGTCGTTCGGGATGACGATGAGGGTGTCGACCTCCTCGCGCAGCGCGTTGATGCCGAGATCGGCCTGGCCGGCACGACGGCGTCCCTCGAACGTGAACGGCCGCGTGACGACGCCGATGGTCAGCGCGCCGAGGCTCTTGGCGATCTTCGCCACGACGGGTGCGCCACCGGTGCCGGTGCCGCCACCCTCTCCGGCGGTCACGAAGACCATGTCGGCGCCCTTCAGCACCTCTTCGATGTCCTCCGCGTGATCCTCGGCGGCCTTCTTGCCGACCTCGGGGTCCGCGCCGGCGCCGAGGCCACGGGTCAGCTCGCGGCCGACCTCCAGCTTGACGTCCGCGTCGCACATCAGCAGCGCCTGGGCGTCGGTGTTGATGGCGATGAACTCCACGCCCTTGAGGCCGCCCTCGATCATCCGGTTGATCGCGTTGACACCGCCACCACCGATACCGACGACCTTGATGACAGCCAGGTAGTTCTGAGGAGTTGGCACGAGGTGGAGCCTTTCGAGGATTGCCGGGTGAAGTGCTGCGGTGCTGCTGTGCTGCGTCCAGATGCGGTGCGCGGCGAATGTCCGGGCGTGCAGAGGGCACCGTACCGGCCACGATCATGCCGGGGGCGGTTGCAAGTGCCCCTACGACACGCGCCGCGACCTGTCGAAAACCGCCCAGACCTGCACGAGGTGCGCAGAAAGAGCGGTGCAGACGACCGCTCACCCACGCGACCGCGATCGTACGCGACCCCGCTCGACATCGACAGTCGCCTTGACCTCAACTAGAGGTCGAGCGTTCGGCGAGCCGCTGCAGGATGGGAGACGCCAGGGCGGTGACGTCGCCCGCGCCGATCGTGAGAACGAGGTCGCCGTCGCGTGCGGCGTCGGCGACGGCGTCCACCGCGTCGGCTCCGGAGGCCACGAAGACCGCTCCGGGGACCCGGTCCGAGAGCAGTCGCCCGGTCACTCCGGGCACCGGCTCCTCGCGGGCGGCATAGACGTCCATGACGAACGCCTCGTCCGCCAGTCGCAGTGCCGCGGCGAACTGTTCGGCGAAGGCCTGCGTGCGGGAGTACAGGTGCGGTTGGAACAGCACGATCAGGCGCCCCCCGTCACGCAGTGCCAGGCCCGTGCGGATCGCGGCCTGGAGCTTGTCGGGGTTGTGCGCGTAGTCGTCGACGACGCGCACGCCGGCCGCGTTCCCCCGCACCTCGAACCGGCGGGAGGTGCCACGGAAGTCGGCGAGCCCGCGGACGGCTGCCTCGGGCGCGATGCCGCAGCCGGCGGTCAGCGCGAGGGCCACCGCGGCGGCGTTCAGCAGGTTGTGCGCGCCCGGGACCTGCAGGCGCATCGCCACCCGCTCCCCGGACGGGAAGGACAGCAGGGCGGATGCCGACATCCCCTCGGCGCTCTCGTCGCTCAGGCGCAGGTCGGCGCCGGGCGACCTGCCGTAGGTGAGCACTCGCAGGCGGGCCGCGTGCCGGCGTGCCAGGGCCGCACTCCCCTCGTCGTCCGCGCATGCGACGAGCAACCCGCCCGGCCGGATCGAGGCGGCGAAGTCGTCGTACGCCGCGTGCAGCCGCTCACTGGTGCCGTAGAAATCGAGGTGGTCGTCGCGCACATTCGTCACGACGGCGATCTGCGGCCGGTAGACCACGAACGAGCCGTCGCTCTCGTCGGCCTCGACGACGAACGACTCGCCGTCGCCGACACCGGAATTGGCGCCGATGCCCGCGATGTCGGAGCCGATCGCGAACGACGGTCCCGCCCCCGCGGAGCGCAGCGCGACGACCGCCATGGCGCTGGTGGTGGTCTTGCCGTTGGCGCCGCCGACGGCGATCGCCCGGCGTCCCTGCGTGAGCACGGCGAGGGCCTGTGAGCGGTGCAGCACCCGCAGTCCGCGCTCGCGCGCCGCCGCCAGTTCCGGATTGCTCTCCCCGATGGCACTGGAGACGACCACCAGGGTCCCCGCGTCGAGCCCGGTCACGTTGTCGGCGCTCTGGCCGATCACGACGGGCACACCGGCAGCGCGTAGTCGCTGCACGGCGTCGTTCTCGGCCCGGTCCGAGCCGGTCACGGTGACCCCGCGCGCCAGGAAGAGCGCGGCGATGCCGGACATCCCCGAGCCGCCGATGGCGATGAGGTGGACCGCGCGGACGTCCTGCAGCAGGGGCAGCGGCGCGGCGAAGTCGAAGCGGCGATTGATGCCGTCGGCCACCGGTCAGCTCCCCGTGGCGGCGTGCTCGATCATCGTGACGAGAGTGCCGGCCGACTCGCCGTGGCCGGAGCCGCGTGCGGCGATGGCCATCTCCTGCAGCCGAGCCTCATCGCGCAGCAGCGGGATCAGGTGGGCGTCGACCCATTCGGGGGTGAAGTACTCATCGGGGACCAGCTGCGCGCCACCGGCGGCGACCATCTCTGCGGCGTTCAGCTTCTGCTCGCCGTTGCCGACAGGCAGAGGCACGAAGACGGCCGGCAGCCCCACGGTCGCCAGCTCGCAGACCATCCCGGCACCGGAGCGGGTGACTGCGAGATCCGCCGCGGTGTAGGCCAGATCCATCCGGTCGACGTAGGGCAGCACGACGTACGGTGCGCCCCCGAGCACTGCGGGCAGGTCGATCTCCTTGCCGCGGCCGGTCACGTGCAGCACCTGGATGCCTGCGGCGCTCAGCTCCCGGGCCCGCTGCGCGAACGTGGAGTTGAGTCGTGCCGCGCCGAGCGATCCGCCGGTCACCAGCACGGTGGGCAGGTCCGGACGCAGTCCGAAGAAGGCGCGGGCCGCCTCGCGACCGACGGACCGGTCCAGCCGCGAGATCTGCGTCCGCAGCGGCATGCCGATCACCCGGGCGTGCGGCAGCTGCGTCGTGCGGAAGGTGGTCGCGACGTACGGCGTGAGGCGTGCACCGGCACGGTTGGCCAGGCCCGGTCGGGCGTTCTGCTCGTGGACGACCATCGGGATCCCGCGTCGCTTGGCGGCGAAGAACGCGGGCGGGCTGACGAAGCCGCCGAATCCGACGACGACCTGCGGGTCGACGTCGTCGACCACCGCGCCGGCCTCTGCGATCGCGCCACGCAGGGCGACCGGGAAACGCACCGCAGCGGAGTTCGGTCGGCGCGGGAAGGCGACCTTCGGGATCAGCCGTAGCTCCAGGCCGGCCTCGGGCACCAGCCGCTCCTCGAGGCCGCCTTCGCTGCCGAGCACGGTGATCCGCGCCTGCGGATGGCGGGCGGCAAGCTCCTGCGCCGTCGCCAGCAACGGTGAGATGTGCCCCGCGGTGCCTCCGCCGGCCAGCAGCACGCTGCGCAGCGGCGCCGACTGCGGGCTCTGCCCGCCGCTCATCGCCCGGCGCGGGAGGACGCGAGGACGGCCGAAGCCTTGCGCAACAGGCTCGGGCGCGCCTGCAGGGCGGCCCGGCACTCCGGCTCCGCACGTGCGAACGACAGCAGCATTCCGAGTGCGAAGAGTGTCGTCACCAGGGCAGATCCACCAGCGGACACCAGCGGCAGCGGCACCCCGATGATGGGCAGCAGGCCGGTCACCGATCCGATGTTGACCATGGCCTGGAAGACGATCCACAGCATGATCCCTGCCGTCGCCAGCCGTACGAACATGTCGTTGCTCGTGACGATCAGGCGGTAGCAGGCGTACGCCAGCACGACGTAGAGGCCGACGACCGCCATGGTGCCGGGGATGCCGAGCTCCTCGCCGATGATGGCGAAGATGAAGTCGTTGTGCGCCTCGGGCAGCCAGAACCATTTCTCACGGCTGGCACCGAGGCCGACGCCCCACCAGCCGCCGTCGGCCATGGCATACATGCCGTGCACCTTCTGCCAGCACCCAGGGGTCTGGGCGTCCATGCAGGTACCGAGCCAGGCGTCGATGCGACCGGTGCGGTTGCCGCTGGTGAGCGCGAAGGTCAACGCGCCCAGCGCCGCGGCGCCGGCGGCGACACCGAAGATACGCAGCTGCACACCGGCCACGAAGAACATCGCGCCCATGATGGCCAGCAGCACGAGGCAGGTGCCGAGGTCACCGCCGCCCATGACAGCGGCGAGCACGATGAAGAGCAGCGGCCCGAGCGGCAGGAGCAGGTGCTTGTAGCTGTCGAGGACCCGGCGTTTGCGGGAGAGCACGGTCGCGACGAGCAGGACGACAGCGATCTTGCCGACCTCGGACGGCTGCATCGTGAAGCCGCCCGCACCGATCCAGTTGGTGTTGCCGTTGACCGTCAGGCCAAGGGGCGTGAAGACCAGCAACTGCAGGAACACCGCGAAGAAGAACACCGGAAATGCGATGGTCTTCCACATCCGGACGCTGATCCGACTTGCGACGAACGCGCCGATCACACCCACCACGGCGAACGAGGCCTGGTTCAAGAAGATCGTGTACGAGGAGTGCGTCGCCGACGCGTACGACGTGACGCTGGACGCCGACAGCACCATCGTGAGGCCGAAGATCAGCAGCAGGGTGCCGGATCCGAGGATCAGGTAGTACGGGCCGACCGGCGACGTCACCCGCTCCTTGACCTGCTGCAGATAGCCGCGCGCCGGATCGAAGCCGGGGTTGGCGCCACTCGCGGTCATCGACCGGCTCCGCTCACCCGACGGGCGGCCTGCGCGAAGAGGTCGCCCCGCTCGGGGTAGCCGGAGAACATGTCCTTGGACGCGGCCGCGGGAGCGAGGAGTACGACGTCGCCCGGCCGGGCGAGGCGGGCAGCCTCGGTCACAGCGAGATCCATGGCGTCAGTCTGAATGCTGTCGATCTGCACGACGGGGACATCGGGCGCGTGTCGCCGCAGCACCTGCGCGATCACCTCGCGATCGGCCCCGAGCAACACCGCGGCGCGCAGCCGCGGGGCGGCGTCGCGCACGAGATCCTCGACGTCGGCGCCCTTCAGCTGGCCGCCCGCGACCCACACCACGTGCTCCACCGCGCGCAGGGCGGCCGCTGCCGCACCGGGATTGGTCGCCTTCGAATCGTCGATCCAGCGCACCCCGGCACCGGTCGCGACGACCTGCCCGCGATGCGGCTGGGGCGTGTAGCCCACCAGGCCTGCGCGCACGGCCGCCGGCGGCACGTCGTAGGACCGCGCCAGGGCCGCGGCCGCGAGGGCGTCGGCGACGTAGTGCGGCGACGGCGCCTCATCACCCGCGGCGAGCTCGGCCACCGTGCACAGCTGCGCGGCGTACCGGCGGTCGGGCACGAACGCGCGGTCGGCGAGCACTCCGTCGACCACGCCGAGCATCGATGGTCCCGGCAGGCCGAGGGTGAATCCGATGGCGCGCGCACCGTCGACGACGTCGGCGTCCTCGACGAGTTCGCGCGTCGTGGAGTCGTCCTCGTTGTAGACGCACGCGCGCTGGGTGCGTTCGTAGACGCGCCCCTTCATCCGGCGGTACTCCTCGTAGGAGCCGTGCCAGTCCAGGTGGTCCGGTGCGACGTTGAGGCAGCAGGACGCGTACGGCGACAGGCTGGATGACCAATGCAGCTGGAAGGTCGACAGCTCGACGGCCAGCACGTCGTAGGGCTGCGGATGCAGCACCGCCTCGACGAGCGGCGTGCCGACGTTGCCCGCCGCGATCGCGCGCAGCCCGCCTGCCTGCAGGATCCGCTCGAGCATGGTGACGGTGGTGGTCTTGCCGTTGGTGCCCGTGATCGAGAGCCACGGCGCGGCGCCCTCGCGCGGGCGCATCCGCCAGGCGAGCTCGACCTCGCCCCACACCGGCACCGCGGCCGCCGCAGCGGCCCGCATGTACGGATGCGTGGGCGGGATGCCCGGCGAGGTCACCACCAGGTCGGTGCCCGGTCCGGGGCGCTGCTGGTGCTCGGCGCCGAACCGTACGACGGCGCCCAGGATCTCCAGCACGGTCGCCTGCTCGCGCTGGTGGTCGGTGGGGGCGCCAGACAGCACCGTCAGGTGCGCACCGCGCTGCAGCAGGGCGTCGGCAGCGGCGTACCCGCTCACACCGAGACCGAAGACCACCACGTGCAGCCCGGCCCAGTCCGCGTCGGCATGGTCGAGGGCGGCGAGGCGGGTACGGCGGCCGTCGTCGACCGGCATCAGCCGCGGACCGTCTGTGCCTGCCGGACGCGCCGGGCACCCATCAGGTGACGACCCACTCGGCGTAGAACAGGCCGAGCGCCACCGCGACGCACAGGCCCGCGATGATCCAGAACCGGATCACCACGGTGACCTGTTCCCACCCGAGCATCTCGAAGTGGTGGTGCAGCGGCGCCATCCGGAAGATCCGTTTGCGGCGCAGTTTGAAGGACCCCACCTGCAGGATCACCGAGAGCGTCTCGAGCACGAACAGCCCGCCGAGGATGACGACCAGCAGCTCCGTGCGCGAGCAGATGGCGAGGCCCGCCAGCGCGCCGCCCAGCGCGAGCGAACCGGTGTCGCCCATGAAGATCTTGGCCGGGGTGGCGTTCCACCACAGGAATCCGAAGCACGAGGCCATCACGCACGCCGCGACGACGGCGAGGTCGAGCGGGTCACGCACCTGGTAGCACTTGTTGCTGAAGTGGTACTCGCAGTTCTGGTTGTACTGCCACACGCTGATCAGGATGTACGCGCCGAAGACCATCGCGCTGACGCCGGTCGCGAGACCGTCGAGGCCGTCGGTGAGGTTCACGCCGTTCGAGGTGCCGGCCACGATGAGGTTGGCCCAGAGGACGAAGAGGACGACGGCGAGGGCCGTGCCACCGAAGGCCAGGTTGACCCAGGTGTCCCGCACGAACGAGATGTGGAAGCTGCCCGGCGTACGACCGCCCTTGTCGCCGAAGCGGGTCGCGAGGATCGCGAACACCGTCGAGACGAGCACCTGCAGCACGAGCTTCTGGACCGAGCGCAGGCCGAGCGAGCGCTGGTGGGAGATCTTCATCCAGTCGTCGGCGAACCCGACGAGACCGAGTCCGACCAGCAGGAACATGACCAGACATCCGGAGACGGTCGGCGGCGACCAGCTGAGCAGGTGGGCGAGGAAGTAGCCGCTCACCGAACCCGCGATGATCACCGCGCCGCCCATCGTGGGCGTGCCGCGCTTGGTGTGGTGGCTGGTGGGTCCGTCGTCGCGGATGAACTGCCCGTACCCGCGCCGCACGAGGAACTGGATGAAGATCCGGGTCCCGAACAATGCCACTGCCAGCGCGATCAACGCGCCGATCAGGACAACCTTCACAAAACATCCTCCGCTTCGAACCGTTCGGTGATCCGGTCGCCAAGGTAACGCAGGCCGGAGTCGCGGCTCGACTTGAACAACACGACGTCCCCCGGTTGCAGCATGGAGACCAGCAGGTCGTACGCCGCGTCGGCGTCGACGACCCGCTGCGCCGCCCCCGCGGCGTCCTGCACGGCATCGGCGACCGGCGATGCGTCGGGACCCACCGCCACGACGACGTCGATCCCCCGCGCCACGGCGTCGGTGCCCACGGCGCGGTGCGCCGAGACGCTCTCGTCGCCGAGTTCCCGCATCGCCCCGAGCACCGCCACGGTACGACGTGCGCGCCCGATCTGCGCGAGCGCCGCCAGCGCGGCGGACATCGACTCGGGGTTGGCGTTGTAGGCGTCGTTGACCAGAGTGATGCCCCGCTCCAGCTGGTGCACCTCCATCCGCCAGCGCGCCTGCGCCGATGCACCCGACAGGGTCTGCACCGCCCGGGACAGCTCCACACCGGACTCCACCGCGGCCGCCAGCACCGCCAGGGCGTTGCCGACATGGTGCTCGCCGTGCACGGCGAGGGTCACCGGGATGCTCCCCTCACTGGTGAGCAGGGTGAAACTCGCCCGGCCGGAGGTGTCGGAGCGTACGTCGACCGCCCGGTAGTCCGCAGCCTCCGAACGGCCCACCCCGATCACCCGGGCCGACGTCTTCTCGGCCATCGCGGCGACCCGCGGGTCGTCCAGGTTCAGCACGGCCACGCCGTCGGAGGGCAGGGCGGCGACCAGCTCGGACTTGGTGCGCGCGATGGCGTCCACGGAGCCGAACTCGCCGACGTGGGCGTGACCCACGTTGAGCACGATCCCGATCCGGGGCGGCGCCATGCGCGTCAGGTAGGCGATGTGTCCCACACCCGAGGCCCCCATCTCGACCACCAGGTGACGGGTGGCAGCGGTGACCCGGCACAGCGTCAGCGGCACGCCCACCTCGGAGTTGTAGGACCCCTGGGGCGCGACGGTCTCCCCGTCCTGCGCGAGCACCTGCCCGAGCAGGTCCTTGGTGGAGGTCTTCCCCGAGCTGCCGGTGATGCCGATGATGTTCAGACCCGGCACCCGGTCCACGACCGAGCGCGCCAGGGACGCGAATGCGTCCTGCACGTCGGGGACGACGACGGTCGGGGTGGCCTCGACCGGTCGGCTGCCGAGGGTCGCGACCGCACCTGCGCGAGCGGCACCGTCGGCGAACTGGTGCCCGTCGGCGTGCTCACCGACCCGTGCGACGTAGAGGCTGCCGGCCTGCGCCTCCCGGGAGTCGGTCACGACCGGGCCGTCGACGAGGACGTCGTCGCCCACCAGAGATCCGCCCACGACCCGGGCGATCTCGCTCAATGCCAGAGGGATCATTTCGGACGTTGCTCGGTGCTGACGGCGGCGTACTGGATCGGGTAGAGCGAGACCGGCTTGCGGCTCGGCGCGACGCCGCGCGTGCGCAGCACGTAGCCGGCCACCTGGGAGAAGATCGGCGCGGCCGCCTCACCGCCGTAGATGGTGGTCTTCGGGTTCTGCAGCGCGACCGCGACGATGTACTGCGGGTTCTCCGCCGGAGCCATCCCGATGAAGGAGGCGGTGTAGCCGTTGTAGCGGCCGAGCTTGGCGTCGTACAGCTCCGCGGTGCCGGTCTTGCCGGCGACGTTGTAGCCCGCGACCTTGGCCTTCTGCGCCGTACCGTCCTGACCGACCACACCGCTCAGCATCGTGCGCAGCTGGCTCGCGACGCCGGTCGAGATGACCCGCACCGGCTTGCGCGAGTCCGCGGGCTTGGTCCACCCGCCGGACGCGTTCTGCACCCCCGCGATCAGGTTGACCGGCAGACGCACCCCGTCGTTCGCGACGGTCTGGTAGACCGACGCCTGCTGCATCAACGTGGTGGACAGGCCCTGCCCGAACATCACGGTGTACCTCTGCGAACCGCTCCACTGCGACGGTGGCGCCACGATGCCGCCGGTCTCTCCCGGGAAGCCCACGCCGGTGGGCGCGCCCAGGCCGAACTTGCGCATGAAGCCGTAGAGGTAGTCGGAGGACACCTTCGACCCGGTCAGCATCGTGCCCATGTTGGAGGACTCGGCGAGGACGCCGGCGACCGTGAGGCTCTCGGTGCCGTGCGGCTCGGAGTCGTGGAAGAGGGCTCCCCCGCGGCGCAGCTGCGACGGCACGATCACCTGGGAGGTGGGAGTCGCGACGCCGGCGGACAGTGCGGCGGCCATGGTGATGATCTTGCTGGTCGAGCCCGGCTCGTAGGTCTCGGCGAACCCGCGGGGCTGCAGGTTGCCCGGGGATGCCGCGCCCGGGTTGGTGGGATCGAAGCTCGGGTACGACGCCGCGGCCAGCACGTTGCCCTGCCGGTCCATCACGACGAGGTCCCCGGCCTCGGCGCGTGTCTTCTTGACACCGGCAGCGAGCGCGTTGCTCGCGTAGTACTGGATGTCGGAGTCGAGCGTGAGCTTCACGTTCGAGCCGTTGACCGCGGGGGTGTCGGAGTTGCTACCGGTGGCGATGACCGTGCCGTCGGGCGCCTCCTCGTAGGTGCGGACACCGGGCCGGCCGTTGAGGATCCCCTGTTTCATCAGCTCGACCCCGCCGGCCCCCGCGCTGCTGCCGGCGTCCACCCAGCCGACGATCGACGATGCGCTCGCGCCCTGCGGGTACTGCCGGGTCTGGGTGGACTCGGGGTAGATCCCGCCGAGCTTGAGGGCCAGGACCCGCTGCCACTGCTCGGGCGTGACGTTCTTCACCAGATAGACGAACCTGGACTTGCGCTGGGTCGCGGCCTGCAGCGTCGCGTAGTACTGATTGGCGCTGCCGCCGAGCACCGATGCGAGCCCGGCTGCCACCCCGGAGTTGCCCAGCACCGTGGTGCGGCCGTTCACGAAGCTCTTGTACTGCGAGGTCTGAGTCGCGTCCGCGGTCACGTTGTAGCGCTGCACACTGGTCGCCAGCGCGGCACCCTTGTCGTCGACGATCTGACCGCGCAGGGCGGGCACGTTCTCGTGGTGCAACCGGCTGTCACGGGCCTTCGTCGACACGGCGGCGGCGTCGACGCCCTGCACACGGATGATCTGCGCGGTGAACAGGCTGAAGATGAACAGCATGGCGACCATCAGCATCCGGGCACGCCGGCCCGGGTGACCGAGGCGCATCGTGACCGGGCGGCGGCGCGGCGGCCCCCCGTTGCCTCCGCCGCCGGCAGAGCGTGCCGGGCGCCCCGGCCGCTGCGAGCCGTTGACGGATGCAGGGCGTCGTACGCCCGCTCCGGTCGGTCGGTCCGACCCCGTGGCCCTCGCACGCGTCGCCGCGGGCTTGGAGGAGTCCCGTCGCGGATCCCGTTGTCCCGCCACCCGATCGGCCGGTCGTGCACCGGTGCGACCGCGCGAGGTCGTCCCGGTCGTGCGCGGACGGGCGGAGCCGGCGCCGCGGGCCCCTCGCGAACTCTGGGATCCCTGCGAGCCCTGGGAGCCCGGAGGACGGGTCTGACTCAACGGGTCACCTCGTGGTCGTCGCGTGCGTGCCGGTCGTGTTCTTGGTCTTGGTCTTCGTGCCCGTCGTGCTGCTCTTGCTCTTGGTGCTCTTGCCCTTGCTCTTCGGGCTGTCCTTGGTGCTCTTCGTCGTGCCGGTCTTGTCCGGCTTGGCCGTCTTGGTCGCCTTCTTCGGTGCCGGAGCCCCGACGCCGGCACCGAGGGAGGCCCCCGTCGCGGCAGTCCCGGCGACCTTCGCAGCACCGCCGGTGGTCAGCGGACCCACGGTAAAGGGGGTGCTGCCCGCGGCCCCGTTCGCCACGCCGATCGTCTTCCCATCGGATCCCACGTAGCGGACCCGGGACGCGGGAGCGAGGCCCATGGCGTGTGCGCGGGACGCGAGGGAGGCCGGAGACTCGGCCAGCTGCAGCGCGGAACGCAGGCTCTGCTGGGTGTCGGTGTAGGTCGCGGAACGCGCTTGCAGGGAGTCCATCGTGAACGACTGCTGGGCGCGCTGGGTGTTGAGCACCAGCAGGGTGGCGAGGCCCATCGCGAGCACGAACACGCAGGCGGCGATGAACGCGGCGCTGTGCCCGTCACGGGAGTCGGCGGGCGCGACGACCCGCAACCGGACCGACGACGCACCGCTCGTGGGCAGGGACCGCGACTTCGACCCGGGGGTCGGGTGCGGCACCCGCGCTCGTGGGGCGCGCAGCGGTACGGCGGCCTGCTGGCTCATGCTCATCGGGAGGTCCCCTTCGTGGATCGACGACGTTCTGCTGCGCGCAACCGGGCGGAGGCCGCGCGCGGGTTCTCGGAGGTCTCCTGTTCGGAGGGCCGTTCGGCTCCCCGGGTGAGGCGACGCAGGTAGGGCTCGTGCTCGGGCAGCTCGACCGGCAGGTCCACCGGCGCCGAGCTCGTGGTGCCCTCGGCAAGGACCTGTTTGGCGATCCGGTCCTCGAGGGAGTGATAGGCCAGGATGGCGATCCGGCCGCCGACGGCCAGGTGCTCGATGGCCTGGGGCAGGGCGCCGGCCCAGGAGTCCAGCTCGCGGTTGACCTCGATGCGCAGCGCCTGGAAGGTGCGCTTGCCCGGGTGGCCGCCGGTGCGCTGCTGCGCTGCGGGGATCGCGTCACGCAGCAGGTCGACCAGCCGCGCGGACCGGTCGAAGGGCGCCTTCTCGCGTTCGCGGACGACGGCGCGGGCGATGCGGCGGGCGAAGCGCTCCTCGCCGTACTCGCGCAGGATGCGCTCGAGCGCCGCGGCGTCGTAGGTGTTGAGGACATCGGCGGCAGTGGGGCCTTCGCCCTGGTCCATCCGCATGTCGAGCGGCGCGTCCTGGCTGTAGGAGAAACCCCGCTGCGTCTCGTCCAACTGCAGGGAGGAGACGCCGAGATCGAAGAGCACTGCCTGCGACTCGCGCACGCCGAGACGGACCAGCTCGGTGAAAGCGTCGTCGTAGACGGCGTGTACAGGGCGGAATCGGTCGCCGAAGCGCTGCAGCCGCTCCCCCGCGAGGGCCAGGGCCTCGGTGTCACGGTCCACACCGTATGCCGTGACACCGGAAAAACGTTCGAGGACGGCCTCGGTGTGTCCCCCCATTCCGAGGGTCGCGTCCACGAAGACCGCGCCAGGGGTCTCCAGGGACGGTGCGAGCAGCTCCAGGATGCGTTCGCGCATCACGGGGGTGTGCCGCTCGGCGGCGTTGCTGTCGGTGTGGCTCATCGCGGCGGATCTCCCCTCTGGTGCGGCTCGGACGGTGTGACGTGCTGATGGGTGCTGCGGGATCTGTGCGATGTGCTGCGGGGCGCTGTCTGATGCCTGGTCCCCAGCCGTCGCCGTTGCCGACGGGCGGCTGATGCTCCGGTGCCGGGGAAGTGGCATCGGTGCATCCGGCGAACGGATGGAGGCCGGATCTCAGAAGAACCCTCCGGGGATCACCTCCTCGCCCTGGGAGGCGAAGTCGTCCTCGGTGGCTTCCAGGAACTGGGTCCATGCGGCGGTGTCCCACAGCTCGAGCCGGTTGCCCGTGCCGATGACCGTGCAGTCCTTGCTCAGGCCGGCGTACTCGCGCAGCACTGCGGGGACGGTGACCCGCCCCTGCTTGTCCGGGATCTCATCGGAGGCGGCCGACAGCAGGACGCGCTGGAAGTTGCGGACCCCCCGGTTGGTGACAGGGGTGTTGTTCATCTGCTCGGCGAGCCGCTCGAAGTCCGACATCGCGAAGACGTAGAGGCAACGGTCCTGGCCGCGGGTGATGACCAGACCGCCCGCAAGTTGGTCGCGGAACTTCGCGGGAAGGATCAGTCGGCCCTTCTCGTCGAGGCGGGGGTGGTGGGTGCCGAGGAACATCGCGCCACACCTCCCGATCGTCGTCCCACGAGGTTCGGCCGACCCGACTCTCCGCTGTCCTCCACTTTACTCCACATCCCCCCACAAACGAAGCAAAAGGAGCCCGCTGAATCTCATGTCGCCCCAAAAAGTGCAGGTCAGGGCGGGTGGAGGATGGTGGAGGATCGGCGACGGCGTACGTCGGCCGTATGACCGGTCGGACCCGAGGTCGGGCACCCGGCTACATGGCGCCTGCCCATCAGGCAGGATTCATCCATGAAGCATTCCGCATCGGTCGATGCGCTCTCGCAGACGGCGACCTCGCGATCGGCGATGAGCCTGGACGACGTGCGCCGGGTCGCCGGCGACATCCAGGCCTCGGTGGCCGGGGTGATCGAGGGCAAGAGCGACGCCATCGCCACCGCGGTCGTGGTGCTGTTGGCCGAGGGACACCTGCTGATCGAGGACGTCCCGGGTGTCGGCAAGACGATGCTGGCCAAGGCCCTCGCGCGGTCGATCGACTGCACCATGCGTCGCCTGCAGTTCACCCCCGACCTGCTGCCCAGCGACGTGACGGGGGTGAGCATCTTCAACCAGGACACCCACCAGTTCGAGTTCCGCCGTGGCGCGGTCTTCGCCGGGATCGTGGTGGGCGACGAGATCAACCGCGCCTCGCCCAAGACGCAGTCGGCCCTCCTGGAGTGCATGGAGGAGAACCAGGTCACCGTTGACGGTCAGACCTACCTGCTGCAGCGCCCGTTCATGGTGATGGCCACCCAGAACCCGATCGAGATGGAGGGCACCTACCCGCTCCCCGAGGCGCAACGTGACCGGTTCATGGCGCGCATCTCGATGGGCTATCCGACCGCAGCGGCGGAGATGCGGATGCTCGACCTGCACTCGGCGCACCGTCCGTTGGAGGCGCTGCGGCCGGTCGCCGACGCCGCCCTGGTCCTGCGCGCCATCGAAGCGGTCTCCGGTGTCTATGCCAGCGCCGCGCTGCGCCAGTACATCGTCGACCTCGTGACCGCGACCCGGACGGCGCCCGGCGTCCGCCTCGGCGCCTCACCCCGCAGCGCGCTGCAGCTGCTGCGCGCCGCCCGCGCGCAGGCCGCACTCGACGGCCGTGACCACGTGCTCCCCGAGGACGTGCAGCGGCTCTGGATCCCGGTCCTGTCCCACCGCGTCATCATGGGCGGCGACGCCAGCGGACGATCCGCGACCGACACTCTGGCGCAGCTGTTGAAGCGTGTCCCCGTCCCCGCGCAGGCCCGCTGACCATGGTGCGCGCACCCGCTGCCGGGCGGCGGCACGCGCGCGCGCGCCTGACCTCCCGCGGGCATGCCGTCGTGGCCGCGGGAGTCGCCCTCACGATCACCGGGCTGGCGCTCGGTTACGGCGACATCACCCGGATCGGGATCTTCCTCCTCCTGCTGCCGTTGTTGGCGACGCTGCTCGCCTCCCGCCGCGCGGCGCACCTGGAACTGACCCGCACCATCGCGCCGGTGATCCTGCACCCGGACGAGCCGGCGCCCGTACGCGCCGTGTTCGCGAACCGGGCGAAGCGCGCCAGCCGGTTCGGCACGGCCCAGGACAGCATCGAAGCCAGCCTCGGGGACCGACCTCGCTACACGCTGCCGAGCATCCCGGCGCGGGGCAAAGCCGTCGTCGAGTACACCGTCCGGGGTCGCGCCCGCGGGCTGCACACGATCGGACCGACCACCATCGAGCACCCCGATCCGTTCGGCATGTGCTGGGCGGGCACCGTCATCCCCGCCGACGACCAGATCCTCGTCCTGCCCCAGACCTTCCCCCTGGTGCGGCACCGGCTGCCGTACGCCAGCGGCGGCGAAGGCGACTCGGGTCACTCCATCGCGTTGCACGGAGAGCAGGACGTCAGCATCCGCGCCTACGTCGAAGGCGATGAGCTGCGCCGGATCCACTGGGCCGCGACCGCGCACCGGGGTGAGCTGATGGTGCGCCACGAGGACCGGCCCGCGTACAAGCACGCCCTGTTGATGTACGACGCCCGCACCAGTGCCCATCGCGTCGACGGCGCCTACGACTCCTTCGAGTGGACCATCAGCGCCACCGCCTCGATCGCGCTGCTGCTGCACGACCTGAACTATCTGACCCATCTGCTCTCCCCCGAGTTGCTGGACGGGGAACGGTACGAGACGCCGTCGTCCTCCGACACCATGCTGCGCGACCTGGCCGAGGCGCAGGAATGCGAGGACGGGCTGCACGCGCAGGTGCTCGCGCAGGCGTCGCGGACGGCGTCCGGCTCGACCACGATGGTCGCCGTCCTCACCGACCGCCCGGCCGCCGGCCTGCGCCAGCTGGCCGCATGCTGCGGACGCGGGGCCGTCGGCATCGCCATCGTGGTCGACACCGACGCCTATCGACGCGATTCGGAGGTGGAGGGGGCGGACGCCCGGGCGGTCGCGCATGAGTTCCAGGCGGCCGGCTGGCGCACGGTGGTGGTCGGCCCGCGATCCGGCGTGCCCGCTGCGTGGCGATCGGTGGCCGGCATCGCGCCGGTCGGGGCGGCGATGCGATGACCCGCGCCCGTCCCGCACAGACGTTCCTCGCCGCTCTCGCGACGATGATCGCGGCCTGGCCGATCACCACCCTCTTCGTGGGTAATGCGTGGATCGACGAAACACTCGGGCTGGTCACGCTGGCAGCCCTGCTCGGGATGGCCGGGCGGGCATTGGATCTGCCCCCGATGCTCACGCTGTCGGTTCAACTGATCGGAGTGACCGCGGTCACCGTGGTCACTCACCTGCACGACCACCTGGACACCAGCCTGCCCTCGGCGCTGCGCGCGCTCGGGGCGGACGCGCACCACACGGTGACGGCGTACGCCGCGCCGGCCCCGTCCACGGTCGGCGTCGTCTTCTTCATCGGCCTGATCATCGCGATCATCGCGATCACCGTGGACTTCCTGGCGGTGTCGGCCCGCTCGCCCGGCCTGGCCGGCGTCCCGTTGCTGGTGGAGTTCGTGATCTCCGCGGCCAACTCCGGCGGGTCGTTGCACCCCCGCTACTCGTTCGCTCTCGGCCTGGCCTGGCTGGCGATGCTCTACGCCGCCTCCGAGCGGTCCGCGCGTGACTGGTCGGGGCTGCGGGCGCGCATCCCCGGACGCCCCAACAATCCGACCGCCCTGCTCGGCGGACACGATTTCGGTCCCTTCACCCGGACGGCCGGTGTCGGCGCCCTGATCGCGGCGCTGGTGATCGCCGCATCGCTTCCCGCCGCCTCACAGAAGTTCGTGGCCAACGGTCTCGCACGCGGCAACGGCCCGGCCACCACGGTCGGCTTCTCGACCGATCTGGACCTGCACAACAACCTCGTCGACCGCGACCACTCCCCCGTGCTCACGCTGCGCACCGCGGACCTCAACCCACCGCCGCTCCGCGCGCTGGTCGCGGACGACTACACCGGCGACCACTGGGTCCCGACGCGGCCGTCGTACCTGTTGCGCGGAGTCAACGGAGCGCCGCTGCAGCGCTACGGGCAGAACACGGTGCCGACCACCAGCTCCCCCTACACCATGGTCATCACCCAGAACACGATGCGCCCGCCGTACGTCGTGGCCCCCACCCAGGTCGCCAGCGCCAACTTCGGGGGCGCCACCTGGAGTTACGACCCGGACACCACCCAGCCGTCGACGACCCGGCTCGAAAACAGCTACACGGTCCGGTACCTCAGTCAACCCGCGAGCGCCAGGCCCTCGTCGCAGACCATCGACACCACGGGATTCGGCCCCGACCTCGTCGTCGACCAAGCCTCGCGGAGCCGCATCGACGCGCTCGTGCACACCGCGGCGCCGAGCGGGACGCCCTTCCAGAGGGTCATCGCGATCCAGGACTACTTCCGCGACGGTGACAACTTCAACTATTCGCTGACGCTGGACCCGACCCGCAAGGACTCCGCGGGCCGGCCACTAGACCCCATCAGCAACTTCCTGGTGACCCGGCGGGGCTACTGCATGCAGTTCGCCACGGCGATGGTGATGGCGGCCCGGTCCATCGGGGTGCCGGCGCGCCTCGGGGTGGGCTTCCTGCCCGGCACGGTGGACTCCTCCGGCTCCTACCAGGTGCATCAGTCCGACGCGCACGCCTGGCCCGAGCTGTACTTCCCGGGGATGGGCTGGACCCGATTCGAACCCACCCCTGCGGCACGGACGGGTCTCGCGCCGCCGTACGCGAGCCCGACGATCGGCAGCCCCGAGAGCGCCGCCCCCCGACGTTCCGCCTCCGGCGGCCGCACCGCACGGGGCAGCGACTCGGTGACCAGCGCACCGGGCAACACCACCCCCACCTCCTCGCACTCCGTGAACCTGCACCTGGTCTGGCTGCTGTGGGTGTTCGCCGCCCTGCTGGTCCTCGCGGCCGCGTTCGCCGTCCTGCCGTTGCTGGCCCGGTGGTCCCGGCGCCGACTGCAGGTCGGGCACGGCGCCGCAGATGATGCCGCCCGCGTGCAGGCGCAGTGGGACGACCTGGTCTCGCGGATGGAGGACCTGGGCATCGACCCGGCGCCGCAGGTGTCGCCGCGCTCCCAGGAGGCGCACTACCGGTTGCACCTGGTGGTGGGTCGGGAGGGGCAGGAGTCGCTGCACCGCGCGGTCGACGTCCTGGAGCGGGTCCGCTACAGCCCGCGACCCGGTCCGGGTGACGATCTGTCGGCTCCCGCCGACGATCTGCTGATGCGGATCCGCCGGAGCCGCTCGTTCCGTTCGCGGGTCGTCGCCACCTTGTTCCCGCGATCGGGACGGCGCGCGGTGCGCTCCCTGTTCTCGAGGCGCACGCGGCGCTGAGGGATCGGCGACAGACCGAGACAGACACGCAGAAGGCCGCGCACTCTTGCGAGCGCACGGCCTTCTGGTGGTCCGATGTCGACCTGGAGGTCAGTCCAGGTAGTCGCGCAGCACTTGCGACCGCGACGGGTGACGCAGCTTGCTCATGGTCTTGGACTCGATCTGGCGGATGCGCTCGCGCGTCACGCCGTAGACCTTGCCGATCTCGTCGAGCGTCTTGGGCTGGCCGTCGGTCAGGCCGAAGCGCATCGAGACCACGCCGGCCTCCCGCTCGGACAGGGTGTCGAGCACCGAGTGCAGCTGCTCCTGCAGAAGGGTGAACGAGACGGCGTCCGCGGGCACGACGGCCTCGGAGTCCTCGATGAGGTCACCGAACTCGGAGTCGCCGTCCTCACCGAGCGGGGTGTGCAGGGAGATCGGCTCGCGGCCGTACTTCTGCACCTCGACGACCTTCTCCGGGGTCATGTCGAGCTCCTTGGCGAGCTCCTCCGGGGTCGGCTCCCGGCCCAGGTCCTGCAGCATCTGACGCTGCACCCGGGCCAGCTTGTTGATGACCTCCACCATGTGCACCGGGATGCGGATGGTGCGGGCCTGGTCGGCCATGGCACGCGTGATCGCCTGCCGGATCCACCAGGTGGCGTACGTGGAGAACTTGTAGCCCTTCGTGTAGTCGAACTTCTCGACCGCACGGATCAGACCGAGGTTGCCCTCCTGGATCAGGTCCAGGAAGAGCATCCCGCGACCGGTGTAGCGCTTGGCCAGCGAGACCACGAGGCGCAGGTTGGCCTCCAGGAGGTGGTTCTTGGCGTTCTTGCCGTCCTGGGAGATCCACCACAGCTCGCGCTTGAGCTTCATGTCGATCTTGTCGCCGGAGTTCAGCTTCTCCTCGGCGAACAGACCCGCCTCGATGCGCTTCGCGAGGTCGACCTCCTGCTCGGCGTTGAGCAGCGCGACCTTGCCGATCTGCTTCAGGTAGTCCTTGACCGGGTCGGCGGTCGCTCCCGCGGTGACGACCTGCTGGGCCGGGGCGTCGTCGTCGTCGTTCTGGCTGAGCACGAATCCGCCGGCGGCCTCCGAGGCCTCCTTGGCGGCCTGACCGTCCTGCTTCGCGGTGGTCTCGTCGGTGGACTCCTCCGGCTCGGCCTCGGACGACGCGGCGGCCGCGTCGGCAGCCTTCGCGGCCCGTGCACGCTTGGCCGTCGCGGTCTTCGCGGCAGCGGCGGTCCTGGCGGCCGCGGCCTTCGTGGTCTTGGGAGCCACCTTGGTCACCGTGACACCGTCGTCCTGGCCAGACTCGACGGCGGCCTTGGCCGGTGCCTTCTTCGCGGCGACCTTCTTGGTGGCCGCGGCCTTCTTGGTGGTGGTCGCAGCGACCACGGGGGTGCGCTCGGCGGCGGGGGTCACCTCGACACCGGCCGCGGCGAGGGCGCGCAGCACAGCAGGGGCGCGGCGTACGTCGTGCCCGGCCTCATGCATGGCCGAGGTCAGCTCCGCACCGCTCACGCCTCCGCTGGTCCGCGACGTACGCACCAGCTTCTCCAGGGCGGGGTGGGAGATGTGCTGCGGCAGCTTGGACGCAGTGTTGACTTTGGCCACGGGTGGTCACCAACTACCTTTCGAAACAACAGCATCGGCGCGATGAGCGCGCGCGACACCGACCGCTCAGGGCGGCATCGAAGTTTGGGGATCGTGAAGCTCGTCCGCCCAGGTCGGCGACAGCCTCTGCTTACCATTATAAAACGACTTCGGCCGTGCTCCGTCCACCGGCCGATCGGGCCACTCAGGGCTTGACCGCGAGCACCGGACAGTCGGCGTCCAGCAGGATCCGTTGCGCGTGCGAGCCGAGGATGAGTTTACCGACCGCGCTGCGCCGTCGTAGGCCGATGACCAGCAGTCGAGCGGACCGGGACCGCACCAGATCGAGCAGGAAGTCGGTGATGTCATCGCCGTCCGGGTCCGCGACCTCCGCCTGCACCCCGTCCGCCCGGATCCGCTCCAGCGCCGCGTTGAGCTCATCCCGACGCCCCCGCGACGGGACGACGATGAGCGGGCCGCCGCCGTCGCGCGCCTCGTCGGCCGCGCGGGTGATCGCCGCCTCCCCCTCCGGGCTCGGCAGGTAACTGACCACGACGCTCATCGTTGCCTCCTTGGACCGGCGGGGCGGGCTCGACGTCTGCGGCCGACGCTACCCGACCTCGCGGGGTCGCACCCCGCGGACGGCATCCACCGCCTCAGCCACCGCTGCGGCGATGGCGTCGGTCTCGATCAGGAAGCCGTCGTGCCCGTGGGAGGACGACATCACGTGCACCCCGCCTCGCCCGTGGGCGTCGACGATCTCCTGCGACAACTCCACCGGGAAGAGCCGGTCGGAGTCGACGGCGACCGTGCGCAACATTCCGTCGTACGCCCCGAGCACGTGCGCGAGCGAGCCGCGCCCGCGGGTCACGTCATGCGTCGCCATCGCCCGGGAAAGTTGCAGGTAGGACCCGGCGTCGAAGCGGGCGGTCAGTTTGGCGGCCTGATGGTCCAGATAGCTCTCGACGGCGAACCGGCCGTCGCTCATCGGGTCCTCGGCGCCCTGCGGGTCGCGCCCGAACCTGGTGTCCAGCTCGGCGGCGCTGCGGTACGTCGTGTGCGCGATCCGGCGGGCGAGGCCCAGCCCTTGCCGGGGGCCCGGTCCGTGACCGTAGTAGTCGCCGCCGAGGTAGTCCGGGTCGGAGGTGATCGCGAGTGCCTGCGCCTGGCCCCAGGCGATCTGGTCGGCCGTGGCGCGGGCGGTGCTGGCGATGATGAGCGCACCGTCGACCCGGTCGGGGTGACCCGCCACCCATTCCAGTGCGCGCATCCCGCCCATCGACCCGCCGAGCACCAGCCGCCAGCGGTCGATGCCGAGCGCGTCGGCGAGCCGTGCTTCCACGGCGACCTGGTCCCGCACGGTCGTCGCCGGGAACCTCGAGCCCCACGGGTGACCCGCCGGATCCGATGATCCCGGACCTGTCGTGCCGCGACAGCCGCCGAGCACGTTGCTGGCGACCACGAACAGCTCGCGGGTGTCCAGCGGCGCACCCGGCCCGATGAGCCCGGGCCACCAGCCGGCGGTGGGCTGCCCGGGCCCGGCCGGGCCCACGACGTGGGAGTCGCCGGTGAGTGCGTGCTCGACCAGGACGGCGTTGTCGGCGTTCGCGTTGAGGGTCCCCCAGGTCTGGAACGTCACGGTCACCCGGGGCAGCGGCACACCGCTCTCCAGAGTGATCTCGGGCAGCAGAAGGGCTCGAGATGCGGGGTTGGTGCCGACGGGCGGGCGCACCCACCGGTCGGCCGGGCGCGCAGCGTCGCGCTCCGGGGTCGGTCGGTGGCGTTGTTGCGTCACAGTCATCGGCGACTTCCGGCTCAGGGGGCCGGTGCCTGGAGGGATGGCTGACCCCGCGCTTGCCGGTGCCATGTCGACATCGGCCTTGTCCTCACCCGGGGCACCCCACCGCGGTGGAGGGTTGCCGCCCAGTCAGCCGGGGCTTGGCACTGGGACTCTTGACGTCGACCACCGTAGCAGCGGGACTTCGTGCCCGACTTCGGCTCCAGCACACCGGTGCGGGCGGGCGACGCACGCGGGCGCAGGAAAGTGACCGCACCGCCGACACCCACCCGGGCGGAGTCAGGCGCACCGGCGGGGACGGGCGCCGAGCTCCACCGCCCTGCCCAGCAGCCGCGCGAGCCGGTATCCCGGGTCGATCCGCAGGGCCTGCTCCACCGCGACGGCCGCGAGCGCTCCGGAGCCGCTGCTCCACGCCGAACCGGCGATGAAGGTCAGCACCGGAGGACGCATCCACTCCGGGAGGCAGTGCAGCCACTGCACGAGCCTCGCCCGAACGGCGCGGGGATCGAGAGCCCCCGCCACGTAGGGGGACAGCGCAGGCGTCGAGGGCGTCGGGCCCGGCAGGCCGGGCGCCACCCAGCCGAAGACCTCGTCCCGCACGGCCGGGTCGGCGATCGCGCGGCTCAAGGAGGCCAGCATGGGGACCGGCATCTCATGGATCGGTGCCGAGCCGTGCAGGATCTCCCACATCGCGGCGGTGAGGGCAGCCGGGCGCATCGGCCGATCAACGACGGGCGCGGCGCCGACCGCCTGCGCGACCTCC
Organism: Allobranchiibius huperziae; assembly: GCF_013410455.1. Classification (NCBI taxonomy): domain Bacteria; kingdom Bacillati; phylum Actinomycetota; class Actinomycetes; order Micrococcales; family Dermacoccaceae; genus Allobranchiibius; species Allobranchiibius huperziae. Next base: position 2,234,394 of record NZ_JACCFW010000001.1, read on the forward strand.
GTGCGGCACTGGTTCAACGACGCGCGCAGGTCGGCACGCGAGGCGTGCGGCGCGATCCCGTCCAGCACCGACTCGAAGACCGCATCGACCCGGTCCGGGTCCGGCAGCGCGGCGGGACGTCTCGGGCAGCCCCCGCAGCCGCACCGGTGGGCCCACCATCCGCCGTCCCGGGTCACCAACAGGTGCGCCGCGTCGACGTCGTAGGCCCGGAGCACGTCGCAGGCAACGTCGAGCAGTCGGGTCGGCGCATCCTGCGGCACGGGAGGGGTGTCCACGAAGGCGCAGCACAGCGCGCTTCGCACCCCGGCCCGGGCGAAGACCTGCCCGATACGACCGGTCCCGGGCAGGAGGTCGTCCTCCTCCCGCAGGTCCAGGCGGGCGACCACCCGGATCCGTTGGTCGGCGAGCCCGACGACGACCAGGGAGTCGGTGGGCCGGAAGCCGAGCTCGTAGGGCAGGTAGGCGATCAGTTCGCCGAGGCCGTGCAGAGTGCTGCGCATGCGCCCACCGTGGTGCGGCGCGGCGCACGCGGGACGTCCGCCCTCAGGGGGTGTGGATGTCGCCTGGGTGCCTCGGGGGATGTGGACGACCGACGGGTCAGCGCAGACGACGCCCGCGCACCGTGTGCTTGCGGGCCGCCTCCCAGGCCAGGAAGTCGTCGGTGTCGTGCACCAGCGCGTTGGCGAGCCAGGCGAGGACCACGGCGTCGTCCGCCAGGCCCATGATCGGTGCCAGCTTCTCCGGGATCAGGTCGACGGGTGAGGCGATGTACGCGGCGGCGGCGACCATCGCGGCGACCCGGGCGGGTGAGGATCCGGTGTACTCCTTGGCGGCCACCGCGCGCACCATCCGGGGCAGCGCGGTCAGCCGCGCCGCGACGCTCGGCCCGGACGGGTCCGCCACCGAGGCGATCGAGTCCCGCAGGGAACGGACCGCGGAGGCACTCATCCGACGACTCTGCCGCGGGCTCATGCGCTGGCGCTCGCAGTGCCGGGCGATCCCGGCCGGGCCACCGGGAACTGGGTGCGGGCGGTCTTGGCGACCTTGTTCAGGAGGTAGACGTCGAGGCCTGCTCCGACGACCCCGCCGGCCAACGGGATCGACTTCCCGAGCCGGGGCAGCAGCTTCTCGCTGACCTGGGCGATGAGCCGGAAGCCCACCGCCTTGTCGATGACCATCCGGGCGGCCGGCGGCAGACCCCTGGTCGCGAGGTTGGCGAGCCGGCCGGTGCTCACCACGCCGGCCTTCTTCAGCAGCGCGTCCGCCTCGCCTCCCACCAGCGCCAGCAGGATGGCCAGTCGCAGATCGGGGTTGCGCAGGTCGTAGCCGCGCAGGTGCGCGATCGCCGCCGTCATCCGGGTCGCCAGCGCGTAGAAGCCGGCGATGTTGGCCGGCAACGAGACGGTCATCGTGACGAATCCGCCCAGCCCGGTCACGAACCCGCCGGCAGCAGCGAGTCGTCGGTGGTCGGCGATCACCTTCTCGATGGCCGCGTCGACGTCGCCGCCGCTCTCCTGCAGTGCCCGCCGGGCCACGTGATCCGCCGAGTCGAAGCGCCCCTTCCCGTCGATGCCGACGTCCATCAGCCGGTTCGCGAGGTTCATCGAGGTACCGGCGAACGCCCCCTTGTTCAGGTCGAGTTCGGTCGATTTCTTGGAATTGCGATGAAGGAGGGCCACGAACCCATCGTGCCAGTAGCCGAGCCGGGCCCGCGGAGGCTGCGCAGGCGCCGGCTGCTGATCCTCCCGGCGTACCGTGGCGCCATGGCTGCCCCCACTGACAACGACCCGGCATTCCAGCACTTCGCACACCCGGAGCGGCTCGTCTCCACGCAGTGGCTGGCCGACGCGCTGGACCGCGGCGAGGACCTCGTCGTGCTCGAATCCGACGAGGACGTCCTGCTCTACGACGCCGGCCACATCCCTGGTGCGCACAAGCTCGACTGGCACCTGGACCTGAACGATCCGGTGAGCCGCGACTTCGTCGACGGCGAGCACTTCGCGCAGGTGATGGGCGAGCGCGGCATCGGCCGTGACACCACTGTGGTGATCTACGGCGACAAGAGCAACTGGTGGGCGGCGTACGCGCTGTGGGTCATGACGCTCTTCGGCCACGAGGACGTGCGGCTCCTCGACGGCGGCCGGGCCGCGTGGGCGGCCGAGGACCGCCCGCTGACCCGCGAGGTGCCCACCGCGACGCCGGTGCAGTACCCGGTCGTACGACGCGAGGACCCGCCCATCCGCGCGTACCGCGACGACGTCCTGGCGCACCTGCCCGGCCCGCTGGTCGACGTGCGCTCCCCCGGCGAGTACAGCGGTGAGCTGCTGAGCATGCCGGACTACCCGCAGGAGGGCGCGATGCGCGGCGGCCACATCCCCGGCGCGCGATCCGTGCCGTGGGCGCGGGCGGCCGCCGAGGACGGCCGGTTCCGCGGGCGCACCGAACTCGAGGCGATCTATCAGGGCGAGCAGGGGCTCGCGCCCGACGACGACGTGGTCGTCTACTGCCGCATCGGTGAGCGGTCGTCGCACACCTGGTTCGTCCTCACCCATCTGCTCGGCTTCGGATCGGTGCGCAACTACGACGGCTCGTGGACCGAATGGGGCAACTCGGTGCGGGTGCCGATCGAGACCGGCGCACCGTGAACGAGGACCTTCCCGCCCCGATGGCGGAGCTGGCGGACGACTTCAACGCCCTGGAGCCCAAGGACAGGTTGCAACTGCTGTTGGAGTTGAGCGACGAGCTCCCACCGCTGCCGCAGCGGTACGCGGACGAGCCGGGCAAGCTCGAGCAGGTGCACGAGTGCCAGTCCCCGCTCTTCCTCGCGGTCGAGGTGGACGACCAGGAACGGGTGCGCCTCTTCTTCCAGGCCCCACCGGAGGCGCCGACCACCCGGGGGTTCGCCGGCATCCTGCACGCCGGGCTCGACGGTCAGCCCGCGCGTGCGGTGCTCGACGTACCCGATGACGCCGCATGGAGGTTCGGGCTCGCAGAAGCGGTGTCTCCGTTGCGAATGCGTGGGATGCTGGCCATGCTCTCCCGCATCAAGAGACAGGTCCGCGAACGTACGTCGGGGATGCCTGTGCCCGACCACACCGGTGAGGTTCGAGAACACCTATGAACAAGAAGGCATTGATCGCGATCCCCGCAGTGATCGCGGTGATCGGCCTCGTGCTGCTGATCATCGGATTCGCCTCCGGTGGGGGTGCGAAGGTCTCGTCGTTCTCCAACGGCGCCCGCGTCACCTCCTCCGACGCCGGCTTCTCCCTCTACAGCAAGGACAAGGCCGCGCGCGCCGCCACGGTGTGCACGGCGGTGTCCAACGGCAAGACCTCCACGATGGGGCGTCCGAGCTCTGATTTCTCGGTCAAGAGCGGCGGAAGCACCTACTGGGAGGTCGCGCGCAGCACCGACGGCATGACCAAGGGCGACTACACCGTCAACTGTGCGGGTAGCAACAACCTGTTCGCCGGCACCCGCGCTGACAAGGTCGGCGGCGGCTTCAAGGTACCCGGCATCGTCCTCGGCCTGATCCTGCTCATCGGCGGTCTGCTCGGCGTCGTCCTGCTCAGCCTGCTGGGTCGCAGGAAGACGGCTGCGGGCGGCGCCCAGGGGCAGTACTCGGGCTACCAGCAGGGCAGCGCCTACGGCCAGGGCTACGGCGCGCCCGGCGCGTACGGCTCGTCCTCGGGTCAGCAGGGCCGGCAGGGTGGCTACGGCCAGCAGCCCGCCCAGCAGAGCGGGTACGGCCAGCAGGGCCAGCCCGGCCACCGGGGTGGCTACGGTCAGCAGCCCGCCCAGCAGGGCGGGTACGCACCCCAGTCCGGCCAGGGCGGTCAGTCGGGCAGCGGGTACGGCCAGCAGGGTGGGTACGGCCAACACCCGGGCCAGCAGGGTGGATACACACCTCAGTCCGGCAGCGGCTACGGCCAGCAGGGTCAGCCCGCACAGCAGGGCGGCTACGGCCAGCACCCGGGCCAGCAGGGTCAGCCCGCACAGCAGGGCGGCTACGGCCAGCAGCCCGCCCAGCCCGGTCCGTCCGGTGGCTACGGTCAGCAGGGTGGGTACGGCCAGCAGCCGGGCCAGCAGGGCGGGTACGCACCCCAGTCCGGCCAGGGCGGTCAGTCGGGCAGCGGGTACGGCCAGCAGGGTGGTAACGGTCAGGGTCAGCCCGCTCAGCAGGGTGGTTACGGTCAGGGTCAGCCCGCTCAGCAGGGTGGGTACGGCCAGCAGCCGGGCGGATACACCCCACCGGCCGGTCAGTCCGGTCAGTCCGGTCAGTCCGGCAGCGGGTACGGCCAGCAGCCGGGCCAGCAGGGCGGATACGCACCTCAGTCCGGTCAATCCGGCCAGCCCGGCCCCGGGGGCGCCTACGGCCAGCTGCCCTCCCAACAGGGCGGACACGGCCAGCAGCCGGGTCAGTCCGGTGGGTACGGCCAGCAGGGTCAGCAGGGCGGCTACGGCGAGCAGCCCTGGCAGCAGGGGCAACAGGGGCACAGTTCGACCCCGGTCGATCCGGCCGACGCGCCCACCACGGCCATCTCGGGACTTCCCGTCGATGACCAACAGGGTCAGCAGAACCAATATGGTCAGGACGGTGGCCGGCGCCCGCAGGGCGAGCGTGACGAGCACGGCACCGACGACCAAGGCGGGCAAGGCTGAACCAGTCGACTGTCACCGCACGGGCCCCGTATCCCTCGTGGATGCGGGGCCCGTTGCTCGGCCTTGCCGTCGACGCGCGCACGGGCGAGGTGGCCATCGCGACGACTGCCGGCTCACCCGGCACCGCGCAGATCGACCACCAGGCGCACTTGTCCGAACCCGTCCGCGCGGGCAAGTTGATCGCCGCACGGGACGGCGACACCGCCCATCCCGTGCGCTGGGTCTGGTGGTCCGACCAGGTCCCTCGCGCGCTGCTCGCGCACGGCATCCGCCCCGGCCGCGGACTCGACCTGTTGCAGACCGACCTGCTGCTGCACGGCGGTGCCCGAGCCGCGCCCGAGCACATCTGGGCCCGCGCGATGGGCCTGGACCGTGACGGCGTGCCTGCCCGCCACCAGGGTGATCTGTTCGACAGCCCGGACGATCCGCCCGTCGGGAGCGACGGGCCGCAGCCCCTGGACGAGCAGGGCTACCTGCGACCGGGTTTCCTCGCCGCAGAGGGGTCGACCGCTTCGCAGTGGGCGCATCTGGCCGTGCGCGTGGCCGAGCAGCAGACACAGCAGCTGCAGGAGCGTCCTCGGGCGGTGGCGACGGCGTACAGCGAGTCGGGCGCCGCGATGCTCGCGCTGGAGCTGGAGCGCACCGGCCTGCCCGTGCACCGGCCCACCCTCGAGCGGCTCATCGAGGCCTCGGCCGGACCTCGGCCGCACACTCCGCAGGACGAGATCGACGCGCGTGCGGTCCGCGATACCGCCGTGCTGGCGCTGATCCCGCCGGGGCGGGCCGTCGATCTGCGCAACCCCGAGCAGGTGCTCAACATGTTGCACGGGTTGGGGATCCGGGTGGACAACACCCGCAAGTGGGAGCTGGACCGATACCGCAGCACCCACCCCGTCGTCGACGCCCTGCTGCAGTGGCGGGCCGACGAGCGCATCGCGACGACGTACGGCTGGGCGTGGCTGCGCGACCATGTCGGACGCGATGACCGACTGCGGGGGCGGTGGCACTCCTTCGACGGCGGGGCGGGGCGGATGACCGCGGAGGCGGGGCTGCACAACCTGCCGGCCGCGCTGCGCCCGGCGGTCGTCGCCGCGCCCGGGCACCTCTTCGTACGCGCCGACCTCGGCCAGATCGAGCCGCGCGTGCTGGCCGTCGTCTCCGGCGACCCGGCCCTGATCGCCGCGACCGCACAGGACGACCTCTACCGCACCGTGGCCGATCAGCTGCGGGTCGAGCGGCCGATCGCCAAGGTCGCGGTCCTGTCGGCGATGTACGGCGGCGCGGCGGGTCAGGCGGCCGCGGCGCTGGAGGGTCTGGACCGGGCCTACCCCACCGCGATGGCGTATCTGCGGGCAGCGCAGGCCACCGGTGAGAGCGGGGGCTCGATCACGACGTACGGCGGACGACTCATCACTGTGCCGCGCAGCACCGAGCAGGCCCAGGCGCGGGCGCGGGGGCGCTTCTCCCGCAACGCCGTGGTGCAGGGGGCTGCTGCGGAGTTCTTCAAGGCCTGGGCGCTCACCGCGCGGCACGCGATCGCGGCGTACGACGCCCGCATCGTGCTGTGCCTGCACGATGAACTCCTCGTGCACGTGCCCGAGGAGCACGCTCCCGCCACGGCGGCCGCGGTCGACTCCGCGCTCCAGGACGCCGCACGCCGCTGGACCGAGGGCTCACCGGCGCGTTTCGTCTCCGCCACCGGCATCGTGCGCAGCTGGGCCGACGCGAAGCCCTGACTCGACAAAATGGACATGCAGGGCGGGGCACATGTGCCCCGCCCTGCATGTCCGAAACGTGAGATCAGTTGGAGTTGTCTCCCGACTCGTCGCGCAGGAACTTCTCCAGCTCGGCGCCGATCTCGTCGGCGCTCGGCAGTTCGGCCATCTCGTTGGCCAGCAGGTTCTGCCGCTGCAGTCCCTCCTGGAACGCGTCGTACTGCTGCTCCAGCCCCTGCACCACCTCGACCACGTCGGGGTTCTCGGCGACCTGGCGGCCGATCTCGGCGCGGTGCAGTCCCGCGACGGCGGTCAGCTCCTGCATCGGGATGCTGAGGCCGGTGAGAGCGCACACCGCCCGCAGCGCGGCCACGGCGGCGTCACCGAAGTCGGTCTGGGTCAGGTAGTGCGGCACGTGGATCGCGAATCCGGCAGTGTCGATGCCGGATTCGGACAACCGCAGGTGCATCAGCGACTCAAGGCTCGAGGGGATCTGCACCATCCCGAAGACCGGGTTGTTCTCCGGCATCAGCCGCTGGTCGCTGGCATAGCGCGTCATACCGACCGGGCGGGTGTGCGGCACGGCCATCGGGATGCCGTGAGCGCTCACGACGAGCTGCACACCGAGGCGGCGTACGAGCATCCGCACGGCCTCGATCACGCGCTCCCACTGGTAGTCCGGCTCCGGGCCGGCGAGCAGCAGGAACGGGGTGCCGTCGTCGTCGGTCATCCGGAAGAGCGTCAGCGCCGGGTCGTCGTAGTCGCTGTAGTGGTCGCGGTCGAACGTCATGACCGGACGGCGTCCGCGGTAGTCGAGCAGCTGGTCCAGGTCGAAGGACGCCACCACCGTGTGCTCGAGGGTGCCGAGCAGGTGTGACACCACCTGCTTCTGGGTGTTGCCAGCGTCGATGAGGCCGCCGAGCGCCACGACCATCGTGTGAGCGCCCAGCTCGCTGGGATGGGTGTCGTTCTCGAAGCGATACAACTCCTGTGGATCCTGCACGGTGCTCTCCTGCTGACGAATGATGCGCTGTTCGCGCCTTCCTCTGCCCGTTCCAACGCCCGGCCAGCGCGCACGATTCCCGCGTGGCACTCCCCCGTCGCGCGGTCTGCGTCACTGCCCGCGCGGGACGCCGGCACGCGTCAGGCGGGGACCTGCTCGCCGTATCCGAGAGTGCGCAGCCGCGCACGGAGCCGGTCGGCGTTCGTGGCCAGCACCTGCGGGTCCTGTCCGTGCGTGACGGCGTTGACGTCGAAGTCGCCGTGACCGTTCGCGGGCCAGACGTGCACGTGCAGGTGGGGCACCTGGAAGCCTTCGATCAGCACTCCCGCCCTCCGTGCGCCCCACTCCTGCACCTGCGCGCGGCCGATCACCTTGCCGACCGACATGAGGGTGGCGATGAGGTCGTCGTCAGCGTCGAGCCACTGATCCACCGGCGTACGCGGCACGACCAGCGTGTGTCCGTCGGTGAGCGGGTCGACCGAGAGGAACGCCACGCACACCGGGTCCTGCCACACGATCTGGCCGGGGATCTCTCCGTCGATGATCTTCTCGAACAGGGTGCTCACGGGGCGCCTCTCGACCGCAGGGACATCGGGTCCGGCCAGCATCTCAGGTCACCGGTGCCGTCTCATCCCCGTCCGTGGCGCTGGCGGCTCGCGGCCGTCGTCGGCGTGCGGCAGTTCTCACCGGGTTCGGCACTGCGGCGCCGCCGGGCTTAGCGTGGGAGCTCCGAGCATCGACAGCACTGGATGGGACCGCGATGACCGAGCACGCGACGCTGCGACAGTTGAGCGGCATGCCCGAGGCGCCCGCCCCGTTGGCGGACTCGACGTTGATCATGATCGACCTGCAGAACACCTACACCCGTGGCGTCATGGAGCTGGACGGCGTCCAGGCGGCGCTGGACCAGGCCGAGGAGCTGCTGTCGAACGCCCGGGACGCCGGCGTCCCGATCCTGCACATCATGCATGACTCCGGACCGGGCTCGCCCTACGACCTTCAGGACGACATCGGCCAGATCGTCTCGCGGGTGGCCCCTCGCGACGGCGAGCCGGTGATCGTCAAGAAGTTCCCGAACGCGTTCACCGGCACCGACCTGCACGACCGGCTGCAGGCCGGGCCCGGCCGTGACCTGGTCCTCGCCGGATTCATGACGCACATGTGCGTGAACTCGACGGCGCGCGGCGCGTTCAGCCTCGGCTACTCGCCGTCGGTGGTCGCTGGGGCGACGGCGACCCGGGATCTTCCGGGCACGGACGGCGGCGCCCCGGTGTCGGCCGCTGCCCTGCAGGCCGCCAGCCTGGCCGCCGTCGCCGACCTGTTCGGCGTCGTCGTGGCCACACCTTCCGACATCCCGGGCTGACTCGTTCGATCGAACGGCACCTCAGGTGGTCGGCGCCGCCTCGATCCGGTCCATCGCCTTGCGCAGTCGCTGCACCGAGACCGCCCCTGAGGTGCCGAGCCGCTGGGCGAAGAGGCTGATCCGCAGCTCCTGCACCTGCCAGCGCAGTCGGCGTACGGCGTCCTCGCGGCGACGGGCGGGCGGCAGACCCTCGATGAGGTCGCCGAGCTCCCGCTCGACGGCGTGCACCTCGTCCATCCGCTGGGCGTCGCGGGCGATGTCCTCCGGCGCACGTTCGAGGCGTTCGAGCATCCCGCGCAGGTAACGGTCCAGGTCACGCAACCGGGAGGCGCCCGTCGCCGCTACGAACCCGGGATAGACGAGGCCTTCATGCTGCCGGCGCACGTCGGCGACGAGCTCCGCGACGGACGGGCGGGTCATCGAGTCCAGTGCGAGCTGCACCTCGCGGGAGTGGTGCAGCACGGGCACCAGGCCCTCCACGATCGACAGCACCTGCGCCGACGCCTGCTGGCGTGTCTGCCGCAGCACCGCGTCGAACCGCTCCCGGGTCCGCACCGGCCCCGGTGAGGAGTCCGCTGCCACCACCGCGTCGACGGCGGCGGCCAGGACGTCGGAGAGCACCGCCTGCTGGTCGGCGTGCGGTCCCCAACCGAGCGCGAGCCGCTGGGCGTTGTCGAGCATCCCCAGCAACCGCGACCAGGGCACGTCCAACTGCAGCAGCAGCAGGCGGCGTACGCCGGCCGGGTGCTCGGCGTCGCGCTCCGCGGCGCTCGGCAGCACCCGCAGGGCGACGCTGTCACCCTCGTCCACGAGTGCCGGGTAACCCTGCACGGTCCGCTTGCCGACGCGCTCGGCGAGCTCGGCGGGCAGCTCCTCGAAGTCCCAGGTGGTGAGTCCGGAACGCTCGATCTCGCTGCCGGCCCGGGACAGCACCGAGCGCACCCGACCGGACAGCTGCTCGCGCAGGGCGGACAGGTCCTCACCGTGCGAGAGCGCGCGGCGCCGCGAATCCTCAACGCGGAACGTTGCTTTGAGGTGGTTGGGCACTCGGTCCCAGTCCCACTGGTCGGCCGGGACGCGCACGCCGGTCAGTTGCTGGAGTGCTCCGGCGAGCTCGGTCGTGATAGAGCCGCGCGCCGGGTCCATCAGCGGCAGCGCCCTCGCCGCGACGTCGGGCGCGGGCACGAAGTTGCGACGCGTCGCCTTCGGTAGCGACCGGATGAGCGCGGTCACCAGCTCGCCGCGCACGCCGGGCACCAACCAGTCGAAACCGTCCTGGTCGACCTGGTTGAGCTGTTCTACCGGGACGTGCACTGTCACACCGTCATCGTCGGATCCCGGCTCGAAGCGGTAACTGAGCCGCAGGTCGAGCTCTCCGCTGGACCAGGTCCGCGGATACTCGTCGAGGTCGATGTCGGCGGCGTCGTCGCCGCGCAGGTCGTCCTCGGACATCGTCAGCAGGTCGGGTGAGCTGCGCTGCTCCTTCTTCCACCACGCGTCGAAATGCGCTGCGGAAACGATGGATTCGGGGATCTTGGCGTCGTAGAACGCATAGACGGTCTCGTCGTCGACCACCACGTCACGGCGCCGGGTGCGTGCCTCCAGATCGCGCAGCCGCGCGAGCGTCTGACGGTTGCGTTCGGTGAAGGCGTGCCGGCTCTCCCAGTCGCCTTCGACCAGCGCGGATCGGATGAACAGATCGCGCGACATCACGGGGTCGATCGACCCGTAGTCGACCTTGCGACCGGCGGCCAGCGGCAGCCCGTAGAGGGTGACCCGTTCGGCGGCGACCACACTGCCGCGGCGGCGCTCCCAGTGCGGCTCGGCGTAGCTGCGCTTCACCAGATGACCACCGGCGCGCTCGACCCAGGCGGGGTCCACCGCGGCGTTCGTCCGCGCCCAGAGCCGGCTGGTCTCCACCAGCTCTGCAGACATCACCCAGTCCGGCGGTTTGCGGAAGAGCGCCGACCCGGGCTGGATCGCGAACCGCACGCCGCGGGCACCCAGGAAGTCGCGCTTCTCGCGGTCACGCAGACCGACGTGCGACAGCAGACCGGTGAGCATCGCCTGGTGAACGGCGTCCTCTCCGGCCGGGTTGTCCGCGCGGCGCATCCCCTGCTGTTTGCAGGCCTCGCGCAGCTGGGTGTGCAGGTCCTGCCACTCACGCACCCGCAGATAGTGCAGATACTCCCGCTGGCACATCCGGCGGAAAGCGCTGCTGGACAACGCCTTCTGTTGCTCCTTCAGATAGCGCCACAGGTTGAGCAGCGACAGGAAGTCGCTGCTCTCGTGGCGGAAGCGGGCATGCGACTGGTCGGCCTGCGGACGCTTCTCGGCCGGTCGCTCACGAGGATCCTGGATCGACAGGGCCGCGACGATGACCAGCACTTCGGCCAGGGCGCCGTTCTCCGCGCCGGCGAGCAGCATCCGGGCGAGCCGGGGGTCGGTGGGAAGGGCGCTGATGGCGCGACCGGCGGCGGTCAGGCGCGGGGTGCCCCGGGAGCCGCGCTCCTCGACGGCCTGCAACTCCTCCAGCAGCCGCACGCCGTCGCTGATCTGGCGGGAGTCCGGCGGCTCCACGAACGGGAACCGGGCCACGTCGCCCAGGTCCAGCGACGCCATCTGCAGGATGACCGAGGCGAGGTTGGTACGCAGGATCTCCGGATCCGTGAACTCCGGGCGTCCGAGGAAGTCCTCCTCGGAGTAGAGCCGGATGCACACGCCATCGGCCACCCGGCCGCATCGGCCCGACCGCTGCCGCGCGCTCGCCTGCGAGACGGGCTCGATGGGCAGACGCTGCACCTTGGTGCGCTGGCTGTAACGGGAGATGCGCGCGGTGCCGCTGTCGACGACGTACCGGATGCCCGGAACGGTCAGTGAGGTCTCGGCGACGTTGGTGGCGATGACGATCCGTCGTCCGCCATGCGAGCCGAAGACCCGGTGCTGCTCTGCGGCGGACAGCCGCGCGTAGAGCGGCAGCGTCGCGGTGCCGGGGAGGTCGAGGGCGTCGAGCGCCTCTGCGGCGTCACGGATCTCGCGCTCGCCGGAGCAGAAGACCAGGATGTCCTGCGGTCCCCCGTCGGACACCGGCTCGCTCCACAGCTCCTCGACGGCGCGCACGATGCCGGTGACCTGGTCGACGTCGACCAGTTGGGGCCCGGACGGCCCGGCGATCTCCTCGACCAGGGGCCGGTAGCGGACCTCCACCGGGAAGGTGCGCCCGGAGACCTCGATCACGGGAGCGGGCACGCCGTGCTGGGCGAAGTGCTCCGCGAACCGGCCCGGATCGATGGTGGCCGAGGTGACGATGACCTTCAGGTCCGGTCGCCGCGGCAGCAGCTGCTTGAGGTAGCCGAGGATAAAGTCGATGTTGAGCGAGCGCTCGTGGGCCTCGTCGATGATCAGCGTGTCGTAGCGGCGCAGATCGCGGTCGCGGCGCAGCTCCGACAGCAGGATGCCGTCGGTCATCACCTTGACCAGGCTGTCCGGGCCCGAGTGGTCGGCGAAGCGCACCTGGTAGCCCACCACTCCCCCGAGCGGGACGTGCAGCTCGTCGGCGATCCGGTCGGCGACCGAGCGCGCGGCGATCCGGCGCGGCTGGGTGTGCCCGATCATCCCCGCGATGCCGCGGCCCATCTCCAGCAGGATCTTCGGCAGCTGGGTGGTCTTGCCCGAGCCGGTCTCGCCGGCCACGACCACGACCTGATGCGCCTCGATCGCGGCACGGATGCGCTCGCGCTCGGCGACCACCGGCAGCTGGGGCGGGTACTCGATCGCGGGCAGCAGCGACCGGCGGCGTTGCTGCGCGGCCTCGTCCAGGCGCGGCGGACGCCCCCCGGACGTCGTACGCGGGCGGCGGCGGGTCGGGCGGGTGCGGCGTGAGGGCTGGGTCATCGGGGATCTGGTCCATTCTCCCGTACCGGCCGGGCAGGTCGCGCTGAGGTGAGATCCGCGTTCGGGACGGTGTGTCGCGCTCAGCACCATCGCGAAGCCGGATCTCAGAGGGACGGTGACGGCCCGAGGTCGCCGAGGGGCAGGCGCGCCAGCACCTCGTGTCGCGCTCTGCCACGTGGCCCCTCGCCCAGGTGGGAGGCGATGACCTCGACCTCCTCGGCCGTCCAGAACGCTCCGCTGTAGCCGTCGAGCAGACGCACCCAGCGGTCGAGCGGGGTCGGGCGACCGCAGCGGGCGACGGTCACGTGCGGCCGGAACCGCTGTCCGTCGACCTGCGCGCCGCTGTGGGCGGCGGAGCCACGGACGCCGGCCGCGAGCGCCTGCAGTTCCTGGTCGGCGTGCTCGTCGGTGCGCAGCCCGACCCACATCACCTTGGCGCGCGCGGGATCGGGAAAGGCCCCTCCTCCGCCGAGGCACAGATCGAACCGGTCCCGGCGCCCGGCGGCCGCCGCGACGGCCTCCACCAGGTCGTCGAGGCGGTGTTCGGGGACATCGGGCAGGAAGGCCAGGGTGAGGTGGAACTGCTCGGCGTCGGTCCAGCTGAACGGCGCGGCGTCGCGTCGTACGTCGAGGAAGTCGTCGAGGCGCGCCACCTCCTCCTGAGGGGGCCGCAGAGCGATGAAGACACGGGGCATGAGGGTGCCAACCACCCTGTGGGTGCTGGCATTCCGTGCAGCCCTAGGGCATGGGCACCTCGATGAACACCGGGCGCGATGCCTGGGGCGCCTGCGCCATACCCGCGAGGGTCGTGGCGGTGCGAGACAGCGAGACGAGCAGGTTGCCGTCGCGCAGGGCCAGCTCGGGGTGTGCCAGCGGCTGGTAGGTGATGGTGCCGTCGCCGGGAGCCGGCACCGCGACGGTGCGCGAGAGCGCCCACGGGCCCTGCGGCTGCGTTGCGGTCCACACCCCCACGCGTTGTTGCAGATCCCCGCCGCGCATCGAGACGGCGACCCAGGAGGTTCCGAGGTGACTGACGCTCAGGGCCTGGCTCACGGTGTCCCTTCCGAGCAGGGGTTGGGCGGCTGCGGCGTCGGGGACCCAGGCGAGGCCGTTCCAGTAGGTCCACGCGCTCGGATCCTGTACGCCGGATGCCGCCACCCGCGCGATGTACAAGCTGCGTCCCGCACCACGCGCGGAGCCGCCGCGGGTGCCGTAGACGTACACCTCGTTCCAGTCGCGGACCAGGGCCGAACCCCAGGTGATCTCCTGAGAGCGGGTACGGCGACCACCGGGCCGGGCACCGGCGTCCCGCCACGCGGCACGTCGAACCGCGCGATCGCCGTACCGGAGATGGTGAAGTCCAGGAGCGACGTGCCACGCCGGATGCGCGAGCACGCGACGTAGACCTGGTCGCCGCGCGCGGTGGGCACGGCCGTGACCGAGGTCGGCCAGCACACCGTCGGCGGGGTGTCGGCGATCACCGGACCCCGGCCGGCCGGCACCACCTGCGAGGTGCACAACCCCGAGGTGACGAGCATGGAGTTCGCGGCGAACCGGCTCGCCGCGCTCGGATCGCGCAGCGTGTCGCCGAACGCCCACAGCACCCGTCCGTCGCTCAACGGCGTGCTCGCGCCCACGTCGGCAGCCCGCCAGAGCGGAAAGCCCTGCAACGACTGCATCCAGGAGTTGAGTTCGCCGACGTCGTAGGTCTGGCCGGGCGCCACGTCGCCGCACGCGGTGACCGTCGAGAGCGCAGCCGCCCCTCCGGTCCAGGATCGAGCGGAGTAACTGGGCGGCGCCTCGTCCCTCGGCAGGGCGCAACCGGCGAGGGCCGACGCGCAGATCATCGTCAGCACAGCGACGACGACCCGGCGGGGCTCCCTCATCCGGCCACCCTAGGCGGCGCGACGCGGCGCGGCCTCGAGTCCGACCGTCGGGTCGAGGTGCCGGAGCGACGTTCGCCAGCGCCCGATGCGAACCGCCGCCGCACCCGGTGACGGGAGCGGCGGCGGATCGTCGTACGACGGGTGCCTACTTGGCGGCCGCGAACCCCTGCTCGAGGTCCGCCAGGATGTCGTCGATGTGCTCCAGCCCGACCGCGAGCCGCACCAGACCCGGCGTGACACCGGCCAGCAGCCGGTCCTCGTCGCTGCCCTGGGAGTGGGTCGTCGACGCCGGGTGGATCACCAGCGAGCGCACGTCGCCGATGTTGGCGACGTGGCTGTGCAGGGTGAGCGCTTCCACGAACGTCTTGCCCGCCTCGGCGCCGCCGGCGATCTCGAACGCCAGCACCGCGCCGGATCCGAGCGGCGTGTACTTCTGTGCCAGCTCGTAGTACTCGTCACCGGGCAGCGACGCCCAGCGCACCGACTCGACCTGATCCTGCTGCTGCAGCCACTCCGCGACCGCGCGGGTGTTCTGCACGTGCCGCTCGATGCGCAGGCTGAGCGTCTCGACACCCTGCGCGATCAGGAACGCGTTGAACGGCGAGATCGAGGACCCGAGGTCGCGCAGACCCTGCACCCGTGCCTTCAGGATGAACGCCAGGTTGGCGCCGAGCGGGCTTCCGACGCCGAGGTCGCGGGCGTAGACCAGCCCGTGGTAGCTCTCCTCGGGGGTGTTGAAGTTGGGGAACTTCTCCGGGTCCTTGCCGAAGTCGAAGTTGCCGCTGTCGATGATCGCGCCGGCGATCGCCGTGCCGTGCCCGCCCAGGTACTTCGTCGCCGAGTGCACGACGATGTCCGCGCCGTACTCGATCGGGCGCAGCAGGAACGGCGTGGCGACGGTGTTGTCGACCACGAGCGGTACGCCGAGCTCGTGCGCGACGTTCGCGACGGCCTCGATGTCCAGGATCTCGATCTTGGGGTTGGAGATCGTCTCGCCGTAGAAGAGCTTGGTGTTGGGCTGGGCGGCTGCGCGCCAGCTCTGCGGGTCCTTGGTGTCCTCCACGAAGGTCACGTCGATGCCGTACTTGGGCAGCGTGAACTTCAGCAGGTTGAAGGTGCCGCCGTAGAGCGACGGGCTGGCCACGATGTGGTCCCCGGCCTCGGCGATGTTGAGGATCGCCAGCGTCTCTGCGGCCTGGCCGGAGGCGACCAGCAGCGCGCCGACCCCGCCCTCGAGGTTGGCCAGGCGCTGCTCGACCACGTCGGTGGTCGGGTTCATCAGTCGTGTGTAGATGTTGCCGAACTCCTGCAGGCCGAAGAGCTTGGCCGCGCGGTCGGTGTCCGGGAAGACGTACGACGTCGTCTGGTAGATGGGCAGGGCGCGTGCGGTGGTGGCCGCATCGGGCTCCTGGCCGGCGTGGATCTGACGGGTCTCGAAGGACCAGCCGGGGCTGTCGGTCATCGTGTCGCCTTTCGTGACGCAGGGTGCGGCACCGGCGAGCTCGCACTGCGCCGACGCTGCAGCGGATGGCGGGGGGCCCACGATCCGCGCTTGCCGGGGGACGATCGGCATCCACCGGCCAGGTCTTCACCCGGGGCACCCCACCGCGGAGGAGGGTTGCCGGCCAGCACGCCGGGGCCTGACGCTGGCACTCATGACCTAGAACGTGAGGTTATGACACCCCAAGGCCGGCGCGAGGTGAATCTCGATATACGGACGACGGTCGTCAGCGCTTTCGTGACGCCGACACCACAGATCCGCTGACAACCGCGAGGTCAGAGCAGCTGGGCGATCGTGTAGATGAGCAGCCCGACCAAGCCTCCGACGATCGTGCCGTTGATGCGGATGAACTGCAGGTCACGCCCCACGTGCAGCTCGATCCGCGACGCCGCCTCCTTGCCGTCCCACCGCTCGATCGTGGTGGTGATCACCGAGGTGAGTTCGCGCCCGTACGTCGTGACGACGTGGCCGACGATGCTCTCGAGGCGGCGTTCGATGGAGTCGCGCAGGGCCTCGTCGGTCCCGAGCCGCTCCCCCGCATCGGTCAGCGCGCGCGACAGGCGTGCGTGCAGGTCGCTGTCCTCGTCGCGCAGTCCGTCGACGATCGTCGTCCGCACCGAGGCCCACAGGGCCAGCACCGTCCCCGGCACCGAGGGGTGCTTCAGCAGGTGCTCCTTCAGCGACTCGGCCTGGGCCATCGTCGCCTCGTCGTGCTGCAGGTCGTGGGCGAGCTGCCCCAGCAGGTGGTCCAGCGCCTGCCGGGTCTGGTGCTCCGGGTCGTCACGCACGTCGGCGAGGAATCGCAGGATCTCCAGGTGGATACGGGAGGTCACCGTGTCGTCGAGCCACTTCGGGGACCACCAGGGTGCCCGGGAGCCGAGGATCGCCACGATGGTCTCGGGGTTGGCCGCAACCCAGTCGTGCAGCTCCCGCACCCCGAGATCGACCAGCGACGTGTGCGACCGGTCGCGCAGGATGCCCTCGAGCAGGTGCCCGGCCACCGGGGCGATCGGTTCCCTGCTCAGCCGGGGCAGGACCAGCCGGTCGAGCAGCTCCAGCACCTCGCGGTCGTCGATGGACTCCAGCCCGCGCGCGAGCGGCGGCGCTGCCGTGCGTACGACGCGGACGCTGTTGTCGCGCACCGCGAGCCACCGCCCCACCCGCGCCGGGATCTGCGCAGCTGCGAGCCGCTCCTGGACCGTGTCGGGCGTGAGGAAGTTCTCCGCCACGAAGTCCTCGAGGCTCGCGCCGATGGCGTCCTTGCGCTCCGGGATGATCGCGGTGTGCGGGATCGGCACGCCCATGGGGTGCCGGAAGAGGGCGGTGACGGCGAACCAATCGGCGACGGCGCCGACCATGGCCGCCTCCGCCGCGGCGTTCACGTAACCCCAGACTCCCCCATGGCCGTGGGTGAGCACGAAGATCACCGCCGCTAGTAGCAGCAGCCCGAGCGCCACCGTCCGCATCCGGCGCAGACCGGCGCGGCGGGCCGCGTCACCGGCGCCCAGCAGCGGACCCAGAGGAGGGATGGGAGGTACTTCGGAGATCAGATCAGCCCTTCCACTGTGCCTGTGGGGTGTCGTTGAGACCACCCGCGAACGCCAGGGTCATGGTGCTGAGGTCGGTGCCGACCGGCACCTCGAACACGACGGCTCCGTTGGCGTCCTTGGTCGTCGAGTTGAGCGTGGTCCCCGACAGTTGCTGGGCCTCGGGCAGCGCGCTGGGGCTGCTCGTGCGGTAGCAGGTGCGGTGAGCGGCATCGAAGAGGTTGAAGTCGATGTAGCTCATATAGAGGGAGTACCCCGACACCAGATGGGTACGCACGTCGACGGCAACGTACTGCATTCCCGGGTCCAGCAGGCTGGGGTCCGCGGCCGTGATCTGGCGCGGCTTGGCCGGGCTGACCTGCAGCGTGCGCTGGAGCTCATCGGTGACCTGCACCATGGTCCCGAACGGCTTGGTCGCCATGGTCGCGGAGTACGTCGGGCCGATGGTGGAGTCGGTCTTGCAGACTGCGCCGGCCGAGCTCTGCGGCGCACTGCTCGACGTGCTGGGACTGGCACTGTCACCGGACGTGCTCGAGGAGTCCGACGGCGCGGAGGATGCCGAGGTCGTGCCCGACGCCGCAACAGTGGGAGTCTCGAGGCCGGGCGCGGTCGCCGTGCCGCATGCAGCGACCGTCGTCGCGGCGAGCGTGATCAGGGCCGGCAGACACAGGGACGAGGCGCGCGACATGGGTGAATTCCTCACGGACGGGACGACATCGGGGAGCAGGGGACCAGTGTCCTTCATGCGATGCCCCGACGCGGCACATTGGAGCCAGCTCGTGTCGCGGAGCGGGTCAGCGCGTCCACTCCGCCTTCGCCAACTCATCGGAGTCGTCTCCGAACGTGAGCGTGTACGACGTCAGGTCGGCGCCGGAGGGAGTCTCGTAGATCACCGATCCCCGTGCATCACGATGCGCCGTGCTGACCGTTGCCGTCGACGCCAGCAACTGGCCCGCGGGAAGGACGTCGTCGAAGTCGGACGCCTGCTGGCAGGAGATGCGGTGCGGGTCGTACAGCGCGAAGTTTTCGTCGGACTGCCCGTAGGAGGCACCTGAGACCAGGTGGGTGAGGGTGGGGAACGCGACGTACTGCATCCCGTCGGGCGGCGGGTTCTCACTCTGCGAGCTGACGATCCTGGGCGTCCCGACCGTGATCTGCACCTTCGCTGCCGGGTACGCCGTGAGCACCGACACGGTCTTCCCGAACGACACGACCTGCGCCTTCGGGTTCAGCACGGCCGACAGGTCGGCGTCGAACGGACAGGTGACCGTACCCGCCGGGCCCGCGACACCGCCTTCGCTCACTGTCGGTATCGGCTGTGACGACGACGTCGCCGCGCGCGACGGGGGCACGACGACGCCCGGTGCCCGGGTCGAACACCCGGCGAGAGCGATCACACCGGCTGCTGCGAGCGCTGCCCAGACACCTCCACGACCTGGCGTGCCCATCCGCCGACCGCGTCGTCCGGCCGTGGTCACGACTGCCACCGCGCACTGGCGACCCGGCTGAACGCCCCGTTGTAGGCCAGCACGAGCGCACGTGGGTCGGACCCGGCGTCGACCTCGAAGACCAGGGCACCGGACGCGGGTGGCGACCCGGCGCTCGGGTGTGAGTCCTGCAACAGCTGGGCATCCGGCACGACATCGGAGTCCTTGGCATCCTTGCAGGCGTCGCCTCGCGGATCGAAGAGCGCGAACTGGTCAGCGCTCACGGAATGGTCCGAACCGGCCACCACCTTGAGGGTGACGGCGACCGTGACGAACACGTGGCCCGGATCGGGTGCCTCCGACGGCGAGGCGACCTGCGACGGCGTCTTGGCCAGGATCTGGACGACCGCCGGCGGTCCGTCCAGGCCGTCCGGATCCGGAGCCGAGCGGACGGCGACCGCGGAGCCCCAGGGGCGGGTAGGTGTCTGGGCGTCCGGCGAAGGGTCCGACCCGAACTGCGGTGCGTCGCAGCGGGCCGACTTCACGCTCGAGGTCGGCGAGGTCGGCGAGGTCGGCGAGGTCGGCGCCGGTGGCCGAGAGGCCGCCGTGGTCGCGGAGGAGGACGACGCATGTGCGCCACCACTGCATGCGGTGACGAGGCCGAGACATCCCGCCGCGATGGCGACCCACCCCACACGGCGTCCGGACCCCCGCACTCGCTCCTCCTCGCACTAGGCCGACCTGATCGAGTCGACGGTACGGGAACCCGAACGGCCGGATCCAGAAAAGACCCGGAGCTCACGAGATCCAGGATTCGGTCGCCCGATGGCTCAGTCGGTCCACCTGTCGGTGGCCGTCTCGTTCAGCCCGCCGACGAATGCGACCGTCAACATGGACGGCTTCGTGGCGATCGGCACCTGGAAGACCATCGAGCCCGTCTCGGACTTCTTCCTCGCGTTCAGCTCTCCGTCCTTCCATACCTGCGCGGCCGGGATGGCCCCGGAGTCGTCGCGGTAGTCGCATCGGTTGCCCTGAGCGTCGATCATGCTGAACGTGTCGATGGCACCGATGTACGTGGAGTCCCCACCGGTCAGCGTGACCGACATGCTCACGGCGACGTACTGGTAGCCGTCGTCCGGGGGGTCCTCGGTCACCGCCGACACGACCTTGGGGGCCTGCACCGTGACCGCAAGCCGCACGTCGTCGGAATCTGCGTCGGTGGTCTGGGCCGTGGTGCCGAACCGGTGCGACTTGGTGCTCGGCGCGGTGGTGGGACCGAACTCGAGGGAGGACCCGCACGCGCTGGTCGTCGACGACGACGTGGTGCTCGGCGCGGAGGTGACGCTGGTGACGATGTCCCGGCTCGGGGTGACGACGGTCGGTGCGTCGGTGCCTGCGCCGCATCCGGTGAGGACGCCGACCGACCCGATCGCCGACGCCACGACCGCGAGCCGGACCCTGCGCCCGCCGCGCCGGACCCCGCGCCCGCCGCGCCGGGTCAGCAGATACGTCATCTTCCGTCTCCCGTCCGAAGGTGGCGACATTCTCGCTGAGCACCGGATCCCTGTGTAAGTAATCGCTGAGAGCCGTCACCGCAACGGCGCCGGTCCGTCATCAGATCGTGGGTACGACGGCGCTCGCCTGCGTCCGGTTCCGTTGCGGCAGCGGGCCGAGCGCCGAAACGCGCACCAGCTCGGCGATCTCGTCCAGGCGAGCCGAGAGCGCGTCCGGTGTCGCGTCGAGCGTGAGGGGCAGGCACAGCAGCCGAGTGCCGGTGCCGCGGATGCGCATCTGCGGCTCGGGTGGGTGCTCGGCGTCGGCGTAGACCAGCAGTGCGGTCGGCACCGGTAGCGACGCCGCCTGCAGCAGCAGCGCCGAGACCTCCTGCGACAGGGCCGACGATGCGCCGACGAGACGATGGCGAGCCTGCAGCACCAGGGCCGGCCGAGCACCACGCATGACCACCAGGTCCGGACGGACCGGCAGCCGGGCATCGTCGTCCAAGGAGTACGCCGGCCGCTCACTCACGTGCAGCATCGGCCACAGCCGGGCCTGGAGCTCGGCGGCGACCCACCGCTGGAACACATCCTGCAGGTCGATCAGGAACGCGTGGGCCCGGTGCTCGCCCTCCCGATGGGAGATGGTGACGCCTTCCAGGGCCTGCCCGGCCAGGTCGAGCGCCGCCGCGTAGTGCTCGTTGAGCCGGGTGATCGGCACTCCCCCGCGGTGGTCGTCGGGGACCGTGGGCGAAACCCCGTCGAAGCGCACCGCGAGCGCGGTCGCTCCGCGACGCAGCACCGGCGGCAGGGCGGGCCAGCGCAGCAGCTGCTCCAGGGCGCACCGCAGCATCCTGTTCTCCGGGACGTCGACGGTGAAGTCGTCGTATCCGCAGGGCGGCCGGGCCGCTGCCCACGGACGGACCGCCACCTGCCCGACCAGCAGCCGCCCGCGGATCACGTGCAGCGACTCCTCCCGGTGCAGGTAACCGTGCAGCAGCCCGCGGCGGGTGCAGTCGTCGATCGCCCGCAGCAGGAACGCGGCCACGCCGTCCACGAGGTCGACGCCGCCCTCCCAGCCGACTTCCTCACGTCCGAGGGTGCCGCCCGGGATCCCTGCGGAGAACATCGTGAAGAGGTTCGCCATCCCCGCGCGCGGGGTGACCCGCACGGTGAGCCCCGGCACGTGCACGGCGCCCACCCAGGAGGTGGACCGCAGTCGCACCTGCCCGGGGTCGGCGGTGGCCTGCACCTCCAGTCGCCCCGCCACCAGATCGAACAGCCGCTCGCGGGCGGTGCCGCCCAGGGGGAACGGGTCGGACGTGGAGTGCTCGGTGAGCGTGACGGTGCGCACGGCGTACGACGTCAGGCGGGCGGGAGCGGGCGGGTGGACCCGGTCGGACCGTGCCGCTCGAGGACTGCCGCCCAGGTGAACGTGCGCAGCAGATCCTCCCGGCCGTAGAACTGGTCCTCGATGAACGGGTAGATGCTGTAGTTCCAGATCCGTTGCAGCGCAGCGTCATCCAACTGATCGACCATGAAGTGGCTGTGGCCGATCTGCAGATGCGGCCCCCGCAGGGCGTGCCGCAGCTCCTCGTTGACCCGGTCGACCAGCTCGGCGACCCAGACCGGACCGTCGTGTGCGCTCAACCAGCGCAGCAGCAGCCCCTCCATCGGACCCTCGTGCGGCATGAACGGCACGAAGTGGAAACGCCGGCGCAGCGCCGCGTCGACCAGGGCGATGGAGCGGTCGGCGGTGTTCATGGTGCCGATGAAGAGCAGGTTGGGCGGCAGCTCGAAGCCCTCGTCGGGCCGATAGGAGGTGAGGACGCTGCTCGAGCGGTACTCGAGCAGGTAGAGCAGCTCACCGAACACCCGCGGCAGGTTGGCCCGATTGATCTCGTCGATGACCATCACGTGCGGGGTCGTCGGGTCGGCCTCGGCGGCTTCGGCGAGCAGCGCGAGCGGGCCCTTGCGCAGCTCGTAGACCATCTGCCCCTGGGCGTCCAGGCGTGGTCGGAAGCCTTCGAAGAAGTCCTCGTACGACGTCGAGGGGTGGAACTGCACGACGGCCCGTTTGGTCGAATCGGGTTGCAGGGCAGCGGCGAAGCGCTGCGCGAGGAAGGTCTTGCCGGTGCCCGGCGGCCCGTAGAAGACCACCTGCTTCTTGTCCTCCAGCAGGCCGTGCACCTCGCGCAGGAAGTCCTCGTCGACCAGCAGGTCGGCGGCTGCCTCGGCGATCAGATCGCGATCCGGATCCGCGACCGCCTCTCCGCGGTGCAGCAGCCACCGGGCGAACTGCACCTGCCCCCAGGGGTCGCCGGGCAGCAGCGGTTCGAGCCGCGCACGCAACCGGGCGGACGCGGTGAGGTGCAGCCGCGCGCGCGTCGTATCCGAGGTTTCGGGCAGATCGACCCCGAGCACGCGGGCCAGAGCGACCTTGCCGTCGGCCCCGCCGAGGGGGTAGACGGGCAGATAGCGCGCCGGGTGGACCACCGCCATCAGCTTCATCACGACCGTCTCACCGAGGCCGGGCACGGGCGGGTCGCTGAGGACGGCGTCGATCCGTTCGGCGTCGCTGCCGCTGCCCCAGAGCAACGTCTTCAGCGCGCCGGCGAGCCGGTCGAGGCCGGGCGCGTCGAGGCCGGCCAGGGCCGCCTGGAGCACCGAATGGCTGCCGACCGCGCCGTACGCGCGTCCGGTCACCAGCCGGCGGAAGGAGGCGAGGTCGAAGGCGTCGAGACCGTCCGGGTCCAGGTGGGCGGCCAGCGATCGACGCTGCTCCTCGTGCCAGCCGTCGCGCTCCGTGGGGTAGGGCCGGCCGACCCGGAACTGCTCCAGGTGCGCCAGCAGCTCCAGGTCGGCCGGGCCCGTCGGTGTCGGGTCGTGGCCGGCGAGCACGTCCACGAGGGGCGTGACCGCGCGGGCGGTCGCGAGCAGGTCCTGGGCGACGTCCGCCCGGTCGAGCGCCTCGGGGTGGGGCCACCAGCGGCCCACGAAGATCTCGCCGCCGGGATAGGACCGGCCGGCGGGAGACACCCGGTCGGCGGTAGCCGCACCGTCGACGGCGAGGAACTGGACTTCCGGCGGCAGATGACGCTGCACGGCGGCGGCGATCCGCGCCTGGCGGTCCTCGGCGCCGACACCGACGTGTCCGGCCCCGGGCCAGCCCGCGTGCAGCCCGACGGCGACCCCCGAGCGCGTGACCCACAGTCGCAGCGCCGGCGCCCCTGCGTCGCCGGGCAGCGACCAGGTGGCGTGCAGGTCGGCGCGGAAGGGGGCGTCCCGGCCGGTGCCGACACGCGTCTGCAGGTTGGTCTCCCGCAGCCGCAGCCCGGTGGCCTGCTCCAGCGGCCGGTGCAGCGAGCGCGTGAGCAGCGTTGCCGCACCTCGCAACTGGCCCGCCAGGCCCGCTGCCCGTGCCTCGGACTCCGCGCGCGGATACCCCCGCATCGGCTGATGCTCGTCCATCAGCTCCGCGGCCTCGTCGCACGTCTGCGGCAGGCCGCTGCCCACGCCGACGAACGGGCCGGCGGCCTCCAGGTAGACCATCAGCCGTTCCGCCTCGCGTGGGTCGTGCGAGGCGAGACCACGGCACAGCTGGGCGAACGCGATGTAGCGCTCGGCGTGGGTCATGTGCCGCCCCATCCAGCCGAGCGTGAGGAACGACGCCACGGCGGGCGACCACGCGACCGGCCACTGGGCGGCGCGGTCGGTCGTCCAGAACACGGAGAGCACCGGCAGAACGGGCGTGGTGGTGTGGCCGCCCGTTCTGGCGACGTCTTCCAGAGCCCTGATCAGTGCGGCGGCCTCGTCGTCACCGTCGGGGGTGCGGCACACCGCGACGAACAGGTCGGCCAGATCGCGTTCGTGTCCGGCGCTCGCCTCGACGAGCTGGTGCAGCCATGCCGGGCCGGAGGGAGCGAACTGGGCGAACGGCCCCGGCCGCCCACCCCACGCGGCAACGGCATCCGCGAATGCGCGTACGTCCCGGCGCAGGGTCAGATCCTGCAGGATCTCCCGCATCTCGGCGCACCGCTCGTCGCCGTGGCGGTCCTCGGCGGCCCAGCGGGCCTGCGCGGTGGCGTCCTGACGCGCGGCTGCCGCGAGCAGGTCGTACGTCGTACGCCATCGCTCGAGGTCGCGTCGGTGCTCCGGCGACGGCTGATCGGTGGTCGCGGGCTGATCGTGCGCGGTGTGCGGTTGGGCCACGTGAGGCTGGACTCTCAGGGTCGGTGCGTGGACGGTGCGGGATCCGGGATGTCGCCCACTTTAGCCGGGCACAGCGGGCCCCAGCGGGCACCCGGGACCGGTCGGGCACTACACCTGTTGTGTGAAGTGGCTTACAGTGACGACATCCACCCGAGCGTCCGGAGAGTCCCCAGGATGACCGCGAATTTCGCCCACACCGAGCTACCGCACCCCCCGGGACGCCGACGCGTGCTCGGTGACGTCGTCTCCGTGATGCGCGCTCCGGGCGGGGGTCCCGTCCAGAAGATGCTGCACCTGTCGAAGGGAGCGGGGCCGCTGTTCGAGCTGCGCACCTTCGGGATGAAGTTCGTGCTCACCACGGACGCGGCGCTGACCGCGGAACTCAGCGACGAGGGCCGCTTCCAGAAGGCCCTCGCGCCCGGCGTGAAGGCACTGCGCGAGGTGGCGGGCGACGGGCTCTTCACGGCGTACACCGACGAACCGAACTGGGCCCTGGCGCACGACCTGCTGCTGCCGGCGTTCACCCGCGCCTCGATGCGCGGGTATCACGACACGATGAACGCCGTGTGCTCGGAGTTGATCTCGGCGTGGGATCAGGAGAGCGAGCCCGTCGACGTGTCCCCCTGGCTGACCAGGATGACGCTGGAGACCATCGGGCGGACGTCGTTCAGCACCGATTTCGGCTCGTTCACCAGCGACGAGCAGCACCCGTTCGTGACCGCCATGATCACCGCACTCGCGGGCGGGCAGCGCCGCGCGTTCCTGTCGGCGGTCCCCGGCGGCCGGCTGCTCATGCGGCGCGGACGGAAGGTCTACGACGAGCGTCGGGCGTACGTCGACGCGATGATCGACGACATCGTCGAGGCCCGCCGGGCGAGCGGCGACCGTCGCACCGACGACCTGCTGGGCCTGATGCTGAACTCGCGCCACCCCGACACCGGTGCCGCCCTGGACCTGACCAACGTGCGCTACCAGATCAACACCTTCCTCGTGGCGGGACACGAGACCACCTCGGGCGCCCTGTCGTTCGCGCTCTACTACATGAGCCGCGACCGCGAGGTGATGCGCCGGGCCCAGGAGGAGGCCGACGCGATCCTCGGGACCGATCCCGACGCGGTGCCCACCTTCGAGCAGGTGCCGAAGTTCCGCTACATCCGCCGTTGCCTCGACGAGGCCCTGCGCCTGTGGCCGACGGCTCCGGGCTTCGCGCGCGGACCGCGGCACGGCTCCGAGACGATCGGCGGCCGGTGGACGCTGCACCGCGACGACTGGGTGCTCGTGATGCTCACGGCCGTGCACCGCGACCCGTCCGTCTGGGGCGCGGACGCCGACTCCTACGACCCGGACCACTTCCTGCCCGCGAACGTGCGTGCTAGGCCCGCCCACTCCTACCTGCCGTTCGGCGTAGGCGACCGGGCGTGCATCGGGCGGCAGTTCGCCCTGCACGAGTCCGTGCTGGCGCTGGCCCGGCTGGTGCACCGCTACGACCTCACGCCGGACCCGTCCTACGACCTGCGGATCGCCGAGCGGCTCACGCTGATGCCGCGGGATTTCCGCCTCGGGGTCACCCGACGTACGCCGAAAGACGTTGCGAGGTCTACCGATCCACGCCCGTCAGAGGCGGAAACGGCATCCGGGGTCTCCGGCTGCCCCGTCGCCCACTGATCGGGCCGCCCACCGTGATGCAGGTAGGTCACCGCGCGGGCGACGTGACGCTCAGATGACGCGCAGCCGGATGGTCTCCGGCAGGGCCGCCAGCTCGTCGACGACGGCGCGCGGGATGTCGTTGACGTCGGTGACGACGTAACCGTTGTCACCGAGCGTGCTCAGCATCTGCCCCTCGATGTTGACCCCGTGCGCGGCCAGGATGCTGTTGACCTTGGCGAGGACGCCGGGCATGTTCACGTGCAGATGGGTGACCCGGTGCCCGCCGGGACGCGCCTCCAGGGTCAGCGTCGGGAGGTTGACGTTGAGCGTGGTGGTGCCGCGCTGCACGAAGTCGCGCAGCTTGGTCGCCACGAACCGGCCGATGTCCTCCTGCGCCTCCTGGGTCGATCCGCCGACGTGCGGGGTGAGGATCACGTTGGGGATGCCCTGAAGGGGTGAGACGAACCGCTCGCCCTTGACCTTCGGCTCGGTCGGGAAGACGTCGACCGCCGCGCCCGCGATGTGCCCGGACAGCAGACCCTCGCGAAGCGCGTCGTAGTCGACCACGAAACCGCGCGACAGGTTGAGGAAGAGCGCGCGCGGACGCATCCGGCCGAACTGCTCGGCCCCGAAGAACCCGGCGTTGCCCGACCGTCCGTCGACGTGCAGCGTCACCACCTCGGCGACCTGCAGCAGCTCCTCCAGGCTCTCGCAGCGGTGGGCGTTGCCGAGGGCCAGCTTGTCCTCGGTGTCGTAGAAGAACACCCGCAGCCCGAGCATCTCGGCCACGACCGACAGTTGGCTGCCGATGTTGCCGTAGCCGACGATCCCGATGCTGCGGCCGCGGATCTCGTGGCTTCCGGTCGCATCCTTGTTCCAGGTGCCCGCGTGCAGGTCGCCGTCCTTCTCGGTGAGACGGCGGGCCATCGCGATGATCTCGCCGATGACGAGCTCGACCACGCTGCGGGTGTTGGAGAACGGCGCGTTGAAGACCACGACTCCGCGTTCGGCGGCCGCCTTGAGGGCGACCTGGTTGGTGCCGATGCAGAAGGCTCCGATCGCCTGCAGCTGCGTGGCGGACTGCAGCACGCGTTCGGTGACCTCGGTCTTGGACCGGATCCCGAGCAGGTCCACCCCGTCGAGCGCCGCGATCAGCTCGTCCTCGTCCAACGCGCCGGCGTGCGACTGCACCTCGATGCCCGAGTCCTGCAGCAGCGAGACGGCGAGGGGATGGATGTTCTCCAGGAGCAGTGCTTTCACGCGGCCCATTGTGCCGGGCCCCGCTCGCACCCGGCTCGGGTGTCCGGGTGCCGGTCGGCCGCTCAGGGCCGGACGGGCCCCAGCGCCCCAAGGGCGGGAAGGATGACGCGCAGGGCCTCGTCGATCTGCCCCACGGCCTGTCCCGCGGCCGCGCCGCCCTTGCGGATCGGGTCCTCGACCTCGTCCAGCTCGGTGATCCGGTCCTTCGTACGCGCCAGGTGCGCCAGCGGATCCGCGCCGGGCGGCAGGTCCCGCAGCAGGCGGGCGGCCTGGCGGATCGTGTAGGTGCGGCGGTAGAGCGTGGGCGTCTCGTCGACGATCCAGTCGTTCTGCGGTCTGCCGGCGGTGAGGATGAGGCGGGCTTCGCCGAGGATCGCCGGGGTCGCCTGGCGGGAGCGGAAGCCCCCGGCCGGCACGTCCATGAGGGCGAGCTGGCGCTCCACCTCGCGCAGCACCCGGTCGCTGCGCACGGCGCGCACACCGCAGCTCGCGAACCGCCAGGGCCCGTCGGCCACGGCGCGGTGGCGCGAGATGAGTTCGGCGGCCGGCGACCGGGCGAGGTTGCCGTCACAGACGAACAAGAGCAGATCCGGCTGCCGGAGGGTATCGGGGGACGTCGTCGACACGGTGCACACGGTAAGGGAGTGGGGGCGGCCCATCGACACCGCGGCGACCGATGGTGACCCTAGACTTCCTGCGCTCCCCACCCGTTCGAGAGGCCCCACCCATGTCGCACGCCCACCCCGACGTCCAGGACCGCGCGAACCACGCGTCGTACACCGGCGCCGATGCGGTGCGCCACTATCCGCGGTTGTCGCACCTGCACCCCGCGGAGAAGGTCCTCTTCGACGCGTACGACGGCGACCTGCGCGGGCGCACGGTGCTCGACATCGGTGTCGGCGGTGGACGCACCACGGGTCACCTCGCGCCCCTAGCGCGGGAGTACGTCGGGCTCGACTACTCGCCGGCGCTGGCCGCCGCGACGGCCGCGCGCTTCCCGAATCTGCGCATCGAGGAGGGCGACGTCCGCGACCTGCGCCGCTTCGACGACGCCTCGTTCGACGCGGTGATCTTCTCCTTCAACGGTCTGGACTACATCGGCCACGACGACCGGGCGATCGCGCTGCGGGAGATGCGCCGGGTGCTGCGCGAGGGCGGCCTGCTGCTGCTGTCCAGTCACAACCGCGACCACCTCAGATTCCACCTGCTGCCGTGGCAGGGTCGCCCGCGACCGGGCCGGAGCGTGCTCCGCAGCAGCTACGCCGCCTGGCGCGCCCGGGCGAACCGGCGACGGCTCCGGGCTCACGAGGTCATCCGACCGACCTGGGCGGTCATCAACGACGACGCACACGACTACTCGATGCTCACCTACTACGTCGGAGCGGACGAGTCGCGCAACCAGCTGCGTGCGGCCGGTTTCGCCGACATCGCGACCTTCGACCTGGCGGGCGACGCCGTCGAGCGGGACGACCGCGCCGTCTGGCTCTACTACACGGGACGGGCGGCCTGACCCGGCCGCAACGAGCGAGGGCGCGTCAGCCGTGCGTCCCCGGCCGCGCCCGCCGCGCCACCCTGCGCACCGGCCGGGCGAGGGCACGCAGGCGCTCCGAACGGCGTACCGGATGCGGTTCGCGGGCGAAGCGGTGCGCCACGTCGTAGAGATGCAGGTCGAGATGACGCCGCACGTGGTGGTCGCGCAGCGCACGCTCGCTGAGGAAGACGACGTTGTGCTGACCGGAGTACTCCACGTCGCGCGCGACCGCGTAGAGCCCGGCGTGCAGAAGTCGCGCAGTGATGTCCAGACTGAGCGTCTGGCCCTCCCAGCTCGGGACGTCCTCGACCTCGACCTTGAGGACGTCGACCCGCGACAGGGTGCGGGCGGCTCCGTCCAGCACCAGCCCCGCGGCACCCTCGACGTCGATCCAGAGGGCGACCCGGTCGGCGGCGTCCGCCACGAAGTCGTCCAGCGTCGTCGAGGCCACCTCCACCGGGCGCACGTGCTCGAAACCGCGGTGCCGCAGCATGGAGGTCCATCCGACGGGCGCGGGTTCGTCGCCCGCGTGCTCCAGATTCAGCAGGAGCGTCGTCACTCCGGTGTGATCGGACACGGCGCTGTGCAGGTACTCGATGCCGGCCGCGTCGAAGTCTGTCCTCGCCCGGTGATGTTCGTAGTTGACGGGCGACGCCTCGAAGGCCACCACACGGCATGCCGGGACCGCCGCCCGCACGCGACGCGACGCGGTCGCCTCGAACGCGCCGACCTCCAGGAAGAGATCCGGCGCGAGGGTCTCGACCACCTCGTGGAAGAAGTCGTCCAGTGCCTGCGCGCTGCGGTGCCGCCCGTCCAGCGCCGTGGAGAACCGGGCGGCCTGGCCCCGCAGCTGCAGATCGAGCACGACCGCCTGCGCATCCACAACCATGGCGGCACCCTACGCACCGACGGCGGCGTGAGACGGCGCCGTGCCGGCGGTCAGGATGCGCGGGAGATGACCTCGACGGGGTCGTCGTGGTCCATCAAGAGGGTGAGCACCGAGTCACCCGAGGTGATCTCGTGGTGGGACCACCGCAGTTCGATGCCCGCCTCGGCGAAGGTCGCCGTGGCGTCATCGCCCATGTACGCCGTCGCACCCGCGCCGGACAGGTACGCCGTGCCACCGACTGCCTGCACCTGCTCGATCAGTCGGGGCACGCCGGAGGCGGCTGGCGGATCGGTGAACGCGAGCGGCGTACGGATGTCGAGCACGTTGCGCAGCACATGGATCATCGACAGGTTGACCTCGGCGAGGGTGTCCCCGCTGCAGTCCGCGATCCGGTCCAGGAGCGGCAGGCCGCGCGATTTCCAGTACCGGGCGCCGGTGTAGCGCCCCCGCACGACGCCGATCAGCCGGTCCTGCCAGCCCGGCAGCACCCGCACTGCCGTGATCGGCACCAGCGACGGCTTGCCCTCCAACTGGTGGGAGCACCAGGCGTCGCGCATGGTGACCCGGCGCTGGTAGCCGTGCTTCTGGAACTGGTCGTGCTGGGCGATCACGAAGACGTCGCTGGAGATCATCTTGAACCAGAAGCCGGAGTAGGGCAGCAGATCCGGCTGGTGGATGGCGACGATCACGGGCGGATGCTCCGCACGAGCGCGTACTGCTCGGCGTACCGCACCAGGCGCGCGTGCCCGAGCGCGACCGCCATCTCCTTCAGACCGGTCATCGCGTGCACCTCGTCCGGGATCTCCGTGGCGTACGCGCGGCAGGCCGCGACCTTCGCGTCGATGTGCTCCTCCTGGAGCGATTCGAAGACGTTCCAGCGCAACTCGGCCTGGTAGAGGTTGACGTCGTACGCCGCGATGTCGTAGACGAAGACCGACGGCGGGAAGAAGTGCGTGACACTCATGGAGGCCCGGCAGGCGCGCATGCCGGCCTCGTAGGCCGCGATGTGGTCCTGGTGCAGCGACGGGTAGGGCAGGTAGACCTCGTGCGGTCGATACGTCTCGAACACCTCGTCCAGGGCCTGCACCAGGGCCTGGGGATCCTCGCCGACATGTCCGTCGGGCAGGCCCAGCCGCACCGAATCCCGCACGCCCAGTGCGGCCAGCGCGGCCCGGTGCTCCTTCGCCCGCACGTCGCCGCTGTCCGCGACGACGACCACGAGACTGTCCTCCGGGTGCTTGGCCAGCAGTCCCCCGCAACCCAGCGATTCGTCGTCCATGTGCGGCGCCACGACGATCCGGCGAACGGGACGGACGGTGCCGTCGGCAGCGCTGAGATTCACGAGCGCCGATCGTACGGTGCGCGCGGCCCCAGACGGCACAATGAGCCCTGGCCGACCGGATCCCGGAGCCGACGACGACCGAAAGCGCACCCGTGAGCCTCGCCCGCCGCCTGACCGAGGCGCGCCCGTCGG
This sequence comes from Allobranchiibius huperziae, assembly GCF_013410455.1. Taxonomy (NCBI): domain Bacteria; kingdom Bacillati; phylum Actinomycetota; class Actinomycetes; order Micrococcales; family Dermacoccaceae; genus Allobranchiibius; species Allobranchiibius huperziae. The sequence continues at coordinate 2,265,901 of NZ_JACCFW010000001.1, forward strand.
TCCGCTGGCACCTCGGCCGGGCGGTGACGACCTCCCTCTACCGGCGCTCCTTCGCGGCCATCGGCGCCGGCAGCGTCGTCGTGGCGCCGCGCATCCTGCGCGGGGTCGACCGGATCAGCCTGGGCGCGCGCGTCGCGGTCTACCCCGGCGCCTGGCTGCAGACCGAGGACGGCGGCTCGCTGCGCATCGGCGACGGCACCTACCTCGGCCACGACGTGCACCTGCACGCGGCCGATCCGCTCGAGATCGGCGCCGAGTGCGTGCTGGCCGACGGGGTCTTCGTCGCCACCACCGATCACGGGCGCGACGGGCGGCACGAGATCGTGCACAGCGGACCGGTGCGCATCGGCGACCGCGTCTTCATCGGGCAGCGGGCGATCGTGCTGGGCGGCATCAGCATCGGCGACGGCGCCACCGTCGCCGCCGGGGCCGTCGTCACCCGCGACGTGCCCGCGGGCGCCGTCGTGGCGGGTGTGCCGGCGCGCGCTCTGGCGGGTGGGGAGTGAACGAGGCGATCCAGCAGGTCGGCGTCGTCGTGCCCCACTACGGCGATCCCGCACCGACGCGCGACCTGGTCGCGTCGCTGATCGGGCAGGCACTGTCGATCGTGGTGGTCGACGACGGCTCCCCCGAGCCCTTGGCGCCGATCTCCGGCGCGAGCGTCGTACGCCGGGAGGTCAACGGCGGGTTCGGCGCGGCCGTCAACACCGGCATGGCGCGGCTGCCCACCGAGCTGGCGCTGATCCTCAACAGCGATCTGGAGATCGGCCCCACCTTCGTCGCCGACCTGCTCGCGGCAGCAGCGCCCTGGCAGCCGGTGGTGGCGAGCCCGCAGGTCACCACCCTCGACGGCGACCCGGAGTGGGTGGGCCGGCACTTCCCCACGATCGGCCACCAGGTGATCGAGTGGCTGACCCCGCTGGCCAGGTTCCGGCACCTGCCGCGGCTGCACGAGGCCGTCGGCCACGACACGCGTGCGGTCGGCGACGCCGTGGTGCCGGTCGACTGGGTCGTGGGCGCGGCCGTGCTGGTCCCGGTCGCGGCGTTCCGGGCGGTGGGCGGTTTCGACGAGCGGTACTTCATGAACGCCGAGGAGGTCGACCTGCAGCGTCGCCTGCGCGGGCTCGGCATCCCGTCGGTGGTGCTCGGCACGGTGTCGGTGGTGCATCGCGGCGGCGGCTCGTCGGACCCGGCGCGCAGCCGCCAGTGGCTGGTCGCCTCCCGTCTGCAGTACGCGCGCACCTGGGGCGGATTGCGCCGGCTGCAGATGGCACTCGCGGGGGCCAGCGCGGTTAATCTGTGCGCCAACGTCTCCCGCCGGGCACTACGGCGACCGGTGCGTCCGGTCGACGTGCTGCGCGAGGAGTTGCGCCTCATCCAGGGGCGCGGCGCCGGCCACGCCGCCGCCCGACCGCCGTCCCCCGCCGGGGTCCCGACCGACACGGAGCAGGATCTGCCATGCGAGCGCTGATCAGCGGCGGAGCCGGCTTCATCGGTCGGCATCTGGCGACCGAGCTGCGCCTGCAGGGTCACGACCTCATCGCACTGGACCTGCTGAGCCCCCAGGTGCACAGGGAGCCGGAAGCCGCGCGCGCCGGCTTCCCCGGCCGCATGGTCGTGGGCGACGTGTGCGACGCCGACGCCTGGGCGCGGTGCAGCGATGCCGACGTCGTGATCCACCTCGCGGCCGAGACCGGCACCGGCCAGTCGATGTACCAGCAGGACCGCTATCACCAGGTCAACGTCGAGGGCACCCGTCTGGCGGCGCGTGAGGCGGCGCGCCGCGGCGTACCCCTCGTCGCCATCAGCTCGCGCGCCGTCTACGGCGAGGGTGCGCGCGTCGAGGCCGACGGCACCCGCACGTACGACGGCGTCGTACGTCCCGGTTCGCGGGCCGCGGACTCCCGTGAGGACGACCCGCACGCACCGGTGTCCGTCTACGGCGAGACCAAGTCCGAGGGCGAGCAGGTGATCGCCGCAGAGCTCGGTGGCCGAGGGTCCGCCACGGTGATCCGGCCGCAGAACGTGATCGGTGCCGGCCAGGCGCTGCACAACCCCTACACCGGCGTGCTCGCGGCGTTCCTGGCCTGCCTCAAGGAGGGCCGTGCGATCTCGGTCTACGGCGACGGCGCGCAGACCCGCGACTTCGTGCACGTCACCGACCTCACCGCGATGATCGGCTGGGCCGTCGCGAATCCGGCCCCGGCCGCGGACGGCCCGCGGATCATCAACTGCGGCAGCGGTGTCCGTACGACGCTGCGCGAGCTGGCCGACCACGCGGTCGCGGCGTCGCTGAGCGCACCGGTCGACATCGTGCACGTCGACGTGCACCGCGCCGGCGACATCCGCGACGCCTGCGCCGACCTCACGAGGGCACGCGAGCTGGGAACCCCCTCGCCGCGGTGGTGTGCCGCCGACGCGGTCGCCGACTTCGTGCGCACGTCGTGGGATCAGCCGGGCGCCCGCGCCGACGCCTGGGACAGGGCGCTGGACGAGCTGCGCGATCGCGGGCTGACCTCGTGACGCCCCGCCGCGTGCTGCTGGTCAGCCCCGGGTTCCACGGCTACTGGCGGGCCATCGCGGCAGCGCTGCAGGACCGCGGGCACACCGTGGACACCCATGTGTACGACGCGCCGCCGAGCCTGCCCGGCAGGATCGCCAACAAGCTGCTGCACGACCTGCCGGACGCGGTGACTCCCGCACGGCTGCACGCCCGGCTCACCGAACGTGCCATCGCAGCCGTGCGGGCACACGCCCCGCAGGTCGTCGTCGTGGTCAAGGGCGACCTGCTCCAGGACTCCTTCTGGCACCTGCTCGACGAGTTGCGCCTTCCCCGCGTCACCTGGCTCTACGACGAGGTGCGCCGCACCCGCTACACGCTCGAGGCGCTCGCGGGGCTGGGTCCGCTCGCGACGTACAGCCGCACCGACGCACAGGCGCTGGGCGCCACCCACCTGCCGCTGGGGTTCGATCGGCGCACCACCTACACCCCGCGCCGGGAGTCGGTCGTCACCTTCATCGGTGCGCGTTACCCCGCGCGCGAGACGGCGCTGCACGGCCTGGACGATGCCGGGGTGCCGGTGCGGGCGTACGGGCGCGACTGGTCCCGCGGGCTCGGCGACCGCCTGCACACCCATACGCTGCGCGCCGCCCGGGTGCCGAGTGGTGGGCAGCTGTCGCGGTCGCAGGCGTACGGCGTGATGGCCGGATCCGCCGCCACGCTCAACCTGCACGGCGACCAGGACGGTTTCACCATGCGCACCTTCGAGGCGGCGGGCGTGGGCGGGGTGCAGCTGATCGACCGGTCGGACGTCAGAGATCTCTACGAGGTGGACGGCGCAGCGGGCGAGGTGCTCGTCGTCACCTCTCCCGAGGAGCTGCGCGAAGTCGCCGGCCGGTGCGTGCGGGAGCCGCGGTGGGCCGACGGGATCCGTGCTCGCGGCCGGGCTCGGACGTTCGCCGAGCACACCTTCGACCACCGCGCCACGGTGCTGGAGTCGCTGTGGGCCTGATTCATCCGCGCGACCTGAGCGCCTGGCAGGACTGGCAGGACTCCCGTCATCGCGTGCGCCGCGTCGCACAGCGGGTGCGCCGTACGGGGGCGCCCACGCAGTTCGTCCTGGACCTGCCTCGTGACGGCAGCGCACGTGTCCTGGTCGCCCTGGACGTGACCGAGGGCCCCAAGAGACAGTGGCTGCTGGAGCCGTTGAAGGACCTGCCCGTCGCGGTCCTGAGCGAGCGGCCCGTGCCGGATGTCGCAGCAGGAGAACGTGTTTCGCGTGCGGTCTCTGCCGACGACCTGAATGCACTAGTGCCCGACGTGGGTGCCGTGCTCTCCTACGGCCATTACCTCGCGGTGGGATCGGCCGCCCACGCGTTCGCCGAGCGCACCGGACGCGCACAGCTCGTGCTGCAGCACGGACTGCTCACGCCTTACCAACCGCCGCTGCCACCGCACGCCCACGCCCTCGCATGGTCGGCGGCCGACGCGGACTTCTGGACGCTCGGCCGCGACGACGTGACCGCGCAGGTGGTCGGATCGCAACTGCTGGCAGCGGCCGCGGTCGCACCGGCAGGCGCGGCCTCGGCCGAGGCCCCCCTCACCTATCTGGGTCAGTTGCACGGCGCCGAACTGCCGCGGCGCGGGCTCGCACACGCGGCGTACGGCTTCTGCCGCGACACCGGCGCGACCTACCGCCCGCACCCGTCCGAGACCGACCGGCTCTCGCGCTCCCAGCACCGCGTATGGGAACGCCGCGGCATCACCCTCGACCGGAGCGGCACGCCGCTGCGGACGCATGCCGGGCCGGTCGCCGCAGCGTTCTCCACCGGCGTGCTCGAGGCCGCGGCGCGCGGGGTGCCCGCCTTCGTGCACTACCCCGACCCGCCACCGTGGCTGGAAGAGTTCTGGGCCAGGTACGACATGCGCCCCTGGGGCGGCGAGCCGACTCCGGCGCCGTCGACGGGGACGGACCCCACCGCCGCGATCCGGGCGGCGGTCATCGACTTCAGCGGAAGGACCAGCAGGTGAACACCCTCTGTGTGATCCCCGTGCGCGGCGGCTCCAAAGGCGTGCCCGGCAAGAATCTGCGGCAGATCGAGGGCCGTCCCCTCGTCGTGTGGACCATCGACCAGGCGCTGAACACACCGGGCCTGGACGTCCTCGTCTCCACCGACGACGAACGCATCGCCGAGGTCGCGCGCTCGGCGGGCGCCGACGTGCCCTTCCTGCGGCCTCCCGAGCTGGCCCGGGACGACACCCCCACCGAGCCGGTGGTGCGGCACGCGATCGCGCATCGGGTGGGTGAGGGACGATCACCGGACGCGGTGATGCTGCTGCAGGCGACCTCGCCGCTCCGGCTGCCCGGCACGCTCGAGCGGGCGATGAGCCAGTTCGACTCCTCGGGTGCGGACTCGCTGGTCGGAGTCGTGCCGTTCGCGCCGTTCTTCTGGTGGCAGGCACGCGACGAGCTGCCGCCGCGGGCGGACTACGACGTCACCGCGCGGCCCCGCCGGCAGGACCTCACCTCGGGGCAACTGCGCTACCGCGAGACGGGCTCGCTCTACCTCACCCGACCATGGGTCTATGAGCAGTGCGACAACCGTCTCGGCGGCCGCATCGAGCTCTTCGTGATGGACGAGGTGGAGGGCATCGACATCGACACCGAGCACGACCTGCGCCTGGCAGCGCACGAGATGCGTCGCCTCGCCGAGATCCGTTCGACACCAGGTGGTTCCGCATGATCATCGAACGCAACATCGCGCCGTACATCGTTTTCTCCGAAGACCCGATCGTCCGTGCGCTGGGCAAGATCAGCGACAACAAGGAGCGCATCGTCTTCTGCGTCGGGCAGCAGGGCCACCTCGAGGGGTCGCTGTCCGACGGCGACTTCCGTCGCTGGATCGTCGCCACCCCGGATGCCGATCTGCAGACCCCGGCGGTCCAGGTGGCCCACCGAGACGTCGCCAGCGGCCGTTTCGGTACGCCGACCGCGTCGTTGCGCGCGGCCTTCCGGCCCGGCGTCACCCACGTCCCGCTCGTTGACGAGCAGCACCGGATGATCGCCATCGCCATCGACCGCGACGACGAGCTGCGGATCGGCGCCCACGCGATCGGACCGGGTCACCCCGCGTTCCTGATCGCCGAGATCGGCAACAACCACCAGGGGTCCGTCGACCTGGCGCGGCAGTTGGTCGACCTCGCCGCCGATGCCGGTGCGGACGCCGTGAAGTTCCAGCTGCGCGACATGGCCGCGCTCTACCGCGGCCCCCAGGGCTCGACGGCGGGTGAGGATCTCGGCGCGCAGTACACCCTCGATCTGCTGGCCAAGTTCGCCCTCGACTTCGACCGGCTGAGCATCGTCTTCGATCACTGTCGCGATCGCGGCATCGACGTGATGTGCACGCCGTGGGACAGTCCGAGTGTCAAAGCCCTTGCGGACTACGGCATCCCGGCCCTGAAGATCGCGTCGGCCGACCTGACCAACCACGCGCTGCTGCGGGAAGCTGCCGGATACGGACTGCCGCTCGTGCTGTCGACCGGCATGTCCCGCGAGGACGAGATCCGCGAGAGCGCCGCGCTGGTCCGGTCCACCGGAGCGAGCTTCGCGCTGCTGCACTGCCAGTCGACCTACCCGGCGCCGTTCAAGGACGTGAACCTCGCCTACATGGACCGCCTCGCCCAGATCGGCCAGTGCGTCGTCGGCTACTCCGGGCACGAGCGCGGCTTCCACGTGCCCGTCGCCGCCGTCGCCCGGGGTGCGCACATCGTGGAGAAGCACTTCACCCTCGACCGGTCCCTGGAGGGCAACGACCACAAGGTGTCGTTGCTGCCGCAGGAGTTCGCGCAGATGGTCGCCCGCATCCGCGAGGTGGAGGAGGCGCTCGGCAGCGCCGCCCCCCGTGAGGTGTCGACCGGGGAGATGATGAACCGGGTCAACCTGGCCAAGAGCCTGGTCGCGACCCGCGCCATCGCGACCGGTGAGACCATCACCGCCGATGCCGTGACCATCAAGAGCCCCGGTCGGGGTCTGCAGCCGAACGCGCTGCAACAGCTGGTCGGTCGGGTGTCCCGCCGTGACATCGACGAGGGCGACTTCTTCTACGACGGAGACCTCGGCACCGCCCAGATCGACCGTCGCGAGTTCTCCTTCCGACGGCCCTGGGGCCTGCCCGTGCGCTACCACGACTTCCGCTCGCTGGTCCGCGGCTCGAACGCCGATTTTGTCGAATTCCATTTCAGCTACAAGGATCTCGACCTCGACCTGTCGCAGATCTTCCGCACGAACGTCGAGCTTGCTGCCGCACCGTACGCGTTCACCACCCACACCCCCGACCTCTTCAGCGGCGACTTCATCCTCGACCTCGCCAGTGAGGACCCGGCCATCTGGGAGCGCTCGATCACCGAGCTCCAGCGCGTCATCGACATCACCCGCTCGCTGCACCCGCACTTCACCTGCGCGCAGGATCCGCTCATCGTGGCGACGCTCGGCGGGTTCACCGCCGACGCGCACGTCGACCCGTCGCTGCGGGAGCGGATGTACGCACGGGTGGCCGAGGGCCTGTCGAAGGTCGACGAGACCGGGGTGCGGCTGACCGCGCAGACACTGCCGCCGTACCCGTGGCTGATGGGCGGGCAGCAGTTCCACAACCTCTTCCTCGACGCACGCGACACCGCGGCGTTCGCGCAGCGATACGACCGCAAGCTCACCCTCGACGTCTCGCACAGCAAGCTCGCCGCGAACTTCGCCGGGCGTCCGTTCAGCGAGTACGTCGACATCCTCGGCCCGCACACCGAGCACCTGCACATCGTGGACGCCACGGGCGTCGACGGCGAAGGGGTGCAGATCGCCGACGGTGAGGTCGACTTCGCGGCACTGGCAACCCAGCTGGACCAGCTCGCGCCGCATGCGGGGTTCATCCCGGAGATCTGGCAGGGCCACGTCGGGGGCGGTGAGGGATTCTGGGTGGCGCTCGACCGACTCGAGGCGTGGTTCTGAACACCCGCCCGATCGCGCTGTGGGCGCTGCCGGTCGCCAACCTGGCGGGCGTCGCCCGGCACACCCTCGATGCGCTCACCGCGGGCATCCCCGACTGGCGTGCGGTCGTGCTGTGCCCGCCGGGTCCCCTGGTGACCCGGTTGCAGGAGGCCGGGGTGCCGGTCGTGGCGGCGGCGTTCGGTCCCGACGCCGGGCTGCGCGCGTCGATCCAGACCCTGCGGCACACCTGCGCGACCCTGCGGCCCGCGCTCGTGCACACCCACCTGGCATACGCCGACATCGTCGCGGCGCTCACTCCCCTAGACGGTGCGGCGAGAGTGAGCACCGAGCACGGGATCGCAGCCGACGACCTGGTCTATCAGGGCAGCAGGTGGCGCTCGCAGATCATGCGCCGTTCCCACCAGGCGCGGCTACGGCGCGCCGACCGCTTGATCGCGGTCTCACGCGCGACCGCCGGGGCGATGCGCGCCAACTGGCACACCGATGCTTCGATCACCATCATTCCCAACGGTTTCGACCCACCGACCGACAGTGTGAATCGTCCCGCGACCGATGCCCCCCGGGTGCTGTCGCTGTCCCGGCTCGCACCGGAGAAGCGGATCGAGGCACTCCTGCAGGCGTTCGCGCTGGTGGTGCGGGAGCACCCCGGGGCACACCTCACGGTCGCCGGCGACGGAGAGTTCGACGGGTCGCTGCGCGCCCTCGCGGGTCGTCTCGGTATCTCCGACCGGGTCGACTTCCCCGGCTTCGTCGACCCCTCGAGTGCGCTCGCCGACTGTGACGTCGTCGCCCAGCTCTCGGTCTGGGAGAACTGCTCCTACACGCTGCTGGACGCCGTCGGAGCCGGCGTCGGAGTGGTGGCCAGCCCGGTCGGGGGCAACCCCGAGATCCTGCCCGAGCAGTGTCTGGCCGATCCGGACGCACCGGCGCAGGTGGCCGCCGCGATCGCACGTCAGGGCGGCATACCCGCACAGCGGCCCCGGCTGCCCCCGTCCTGGCCGACCCCGGCCGGGATGGCCGCCGCGATCGGCGAGGTCTACGACGGCCTGGACCGCCCGGTCTCCAGCGGACCGCGCGACGCCGCGAAACCATAGACTCTGCCCGCACCCGAGCTCGCAGAAACCCACCCGGAAGACCGCCATGACCCTGCTGCAGGAACGCTCGCTCGCCGAGCACCGGCAGCCCAAGGACGCCGACGTACCCGGTGCGCTCGAGCGGATGGACAACCCGAAGGTCATCTCGGCGACCCTCTCGGTGCTGGCGATCTTCGCCTCCCTCGCCGCCGACAAGTACGGCGCGGGGCTGCCGGTGCCGCCGAGTTCGCTCCTGCTCGGCGCGGCCGTCTTCGGTGCGGCGTTCGTCGTGCCCACCCGCGGCGTTCCGCGGCCGAACTGGGGCGTCTGGCTGACGCTGGCGATCCCCGGCTGGCTGGTCGTCAGCTCCTACCTCAACCACATCTCGGGCACCAAACGACTGGCGAACCTGGGCATGGAGGCGCTGCTCGTGCTGGTGATCGCCTCGGGCCGGCTGTGTGTGATCTCGGTGGCTCGCGGAGCGGGCATCGCGGTGGTGCTGGGATCGCTCTGGGGGCTGGGGACGCTCGGCGCGAACGGGTACGTCGGTCGTCTCGTCGGCGGGTGGGGCGACCCCAACAACGCCGGCCTGTGCCTGGTGGTGCTCGGATGCGTCGCGTTCGCGTACGTCCGCACCCGTCTCGCGCGGGTGCTGATCGCGGTGGCGGGGGCCTCGGCGGTCTTCGCCACCTTCTCGCGCACCTCCCTCTTCGCGATGGTGATCGTGATCCTGTGGGTGGTCGTGGGAGACCGGGTGCAGGTCTGGGTCCGGGTCGTCGTGGTCGGCTCGGTCATGTGGTACGTCCACACCCTGCCGGCCACCGACTACGCCACGGGCATCTTCGCCGGCCGGGGCGGCAGTGATGCGCTGCGCCGCAGGATCTCCCGCGCCGAGCGGCTGACCGTCTCCGAGCACCCGCTCTACGGGCACGGCGCCGGCAGCGCGCGGACCAACGTCGACGGTGACACCTTCTACTTCCACAACTCCTACCTGGCGTTGCGAGCCGAAGGAGGCTGGATCCTGCTCCTGATAGTCGTCGCTCTCTACGCCCTCCTGCTGTGGAATCTGCTGCGCCTGCCCGCCGGGCACCGCAAGCCGTGGATCGAGGCCTCCCTCATCGGCGTGCTCGTGTGCGCGGCCAACCTAGGAGAGGTCTTCCTGGCGCCGCCGGCCATGATCGCCGTGGGCGTGGCGCTGCGCCATCTGGCGCTCAGCCGCCGCCGGATCATGGATCCGAACGCGCCGCCCCCGCTGGGCCTGTGGGAGCGGTCCCGTCCCGCGGACCGTCTGCCGTTCGCCTCCGGCACCCGTTAGACGCCGCCCGTTCGGCTCCCGGCCGCTTGTGGCCAGGTCGCGGGACGAGGCACGGAACGGACCGCCCGACTGAGCGTCGGGATGAGCGCGACCGCCGCCGTGAGGCCGACCAACAGGGCGATGGCCCCCGGGCCGCCCAACCTGTGCAGGGCGAGTCCGGCGACGACGGGATAGAGCGGAAGCAGCAGATAGGACACGAACTGGCTGACCGACTGCACCCGGCCCACGAGCTCCGGCGGGGTGATGTGTAACCGGTACGCGCCGATACCGGAGTTGCCCGACGGGTTGAGGAAGATTCCGACGGACAACGACACTGCGGCCGCCAGCGGCGTGTTGAAGAACATCAGCGGCACGGCCAGGGGCACCCAGCTCCACCCGACCAGCACGGTGAGCAGCCCGGTCGGAAGGGCCCTCACCACGCGGGGTGCGCAGACGGCGCCGGCGATGCCGCACACGCCGGCGGCGGTCTCGACCAGGCCGATCTGCACCGGGCTGCGACCGGCCTGGATGAGGCGGAGCACGGCCGTGAAGGCGATGGTGTTGACGGTCAGGTTGAGCAGCGGTGACCAGACGAGCAGCACCCGGAAGAACCGGTGCCGGGTCACGAAGCGGACCCCTTCGGCCAGTTCGGCGCGCACCCGGCGACGAGGCGCCGTACGGGCCGGTGCGGTGAGATCGGCGCGGATCCGTCCGAGCAGCACCCAGGACACGGCGTACGACACGGCGTCCGCCGCGAACGGCAGCCACCGGGTGACCCCGTAGAGCGCTCCCCCGATCGGTCCGCCGACCAGGGACGCCACGTGCTGGCGTGCCTGGTTCTGGGCCAGAGCGGTGGGTAGCAGATCGCTCGGGACCACGGTGCGTACGGCGGACACCTCGGCCGGTGAGAAGACGCCGGCTGCCAGACCGGTGCCCAGCGCGACCACGATGAGGTGCACCAGGCTGAGGCGGTGCATGCCGATGGCCACGACCAGCGACAGGTAGAGGACCAGGCCCACGGCACTCGCGCACCGCATGATGCGGCGCCGATCGAACCGGTCGGCGAGCACGCCCGCCGGCAACAGCATCGCGGCGACCCCGAGCAGATTCGCCGTTTCCGCGAGCCCGGCCGCGAGCGTGGAACGGGTCTGGGCATAGGCGATGAGCGGAAAGACGAACATGCTCACCCGGCTGCCCAGCTCGCTGATGGTCTCGCCCACCCACAGCAGCGTGAAGTCGTGCTGCCGCGTCAGACTCCGGAACCCTGCCATATCTCGCACGCTAGCTTGCGCACGTTGTGTTGCGCAATAGAACGTGCACGATTGGCTATGATCGGCGGATGGTGTCGAAGAGGCCGGCCAGCACCCTCGTCGAGGACCCGCGCACCCTGCGGGCCATCGCCCATCCGGTGCGCAACCGGATTTTGACCGAACTGGCCGCCACGGGGCCGGCGCGTGCCGCCGACCTGGCCCAGGACCTGGGCATCCCCGCCAACCAGACCAGCTTCCATCTGCGGCAGCTCGCCAAGTACGGACTCGTCGAGGAGGCGCCGGAAGCGGCCCGCGACCGGCGCGACCGGGTGTGGAAGGTCGTGGCCGAAGGGGGTTACCTGGTCAATCTGCGCGCCCTCGAGGCCGCGCCCGAGACGCGTGCCGCGAGCCTGGTCTGGCGCAGCCACTTCGAACGCTGGGCCCATGCGGTCATCAGCGCCGCGATGCGCCGGACCTCGGTCGACGACGGCGCGGTGGTCACCATCAGCGACACGGCGCTGCGCCTGACCGATGAGGAGGCCCGCGCCATGGTCCAGGAGTTGAACGACGTCGTGTCGACCTGGGCGGCGCGCACCCGCGGGCGCGACCCGCAGCGGCGTACCTATCTGTTGATGTACGCCGCGCAGCCCTACCCGGACCTGGAGATATCGCGGGACGAGCACGGCGCCGATGACGGCGACGCCAACGACTCACTCGGCAGCTAGTCGGGTGCCGGCCTGCTCGGCGTCCCAGACGGTGGCCCGAGAGCCCGAGGCGACCACGTGTTCGCGACGAGCTGTAAATGACCACGTCCGTGGAGGGGATGTGGACAACTCGATCGCGAAAGATCAACATTCGCAATATCTTTCGAATTAATTACCCTTGTTCGCACGGTCGAACAGGCGTATGATTCAAGGTAGATGGCCAGGGGTGCCGTCACCAGCGCAGGAGGGGCCATGGCGCAGTCGACGACCGACATCCATGGGCCTGCTGCACCGGGTGCTGGCGCTCGGTTGATGGCCCTGCTCGGCGACTTCAGCAGCGCACTGGAGGAGTGGCCTGGCGCGTTGTGGCAGTTGGACGAAGCGGCGCTGGGCGAGGTCGTCGGGAGCATGCTGCGGATGGGCGGCCGGATGGAGAACGTCGCGGCGCTGGCCACCGCGGATGCGCTGAGCCGCGGCACGGTGGCGAACTCGACCGCGACCGGGGCACCGGCGTGGGTGGCCCGGCAGGCGACCGGTGTGGAGCCGACCGTCGTACGACGAGTCGGGAGGGTGGGCGTGGACTGCGCCGATCCTCGCAACCAGGTCGTGGTTGACGCGCTGGCCGATGGGTCGGCGAGCGTGCCGGTCGCCGACGTGGCGCTACGGGAGGTGCCGCGGATCCTGCCGCAGCTGCCGACCGCGGACCGGGATGACCTGTTGGGCCGCTACCCGAGCCTGTCGGCTCACGGGGCACGTGCCTTGCGGGAGCTCAGCACCCGCATCCTGGGGGAGTACGCCCCCGAACGCCTGGTGCGCGATGAAGAACGCCAGCAGGACTGCGAATCGGTCTTCTGGGCCGACCTACCGTCCGGGCTGACCCGGTTCGTGGCCGAACTCTCGAGCGGGCACGCCGCGGTGGTCAAACATGCCCTGCGCGCGTTGTCCGCGCCCGCGCCAGTGGAAACCCAGGCCGGCACCAGCGTGGCCGAGCGGGACACCCGCACTCCGGCCAAACGGCGCGCGGACGCCCTGGTGCGACTGATCGACACCGCCGCAGGCGTCCTCGACGGCACCAGCTCGCGGCCCGTCGGAGAGTTCGGCGGGACCGCCAAGATCCTGGTCACGATGGACTACAACACCCTCTACGAGGGCCTTCGCGACGCAGGCCGGCTCGACGATCTCAGCGAAAACGGTTCGCACGAAACCAGATCGGCGCCGACGTACCTGCCGGGCATCGGGCGCACCACCGACGGTGAGCATCTCGACGCCGGGACTCTACGACGGATGGCGTGCGACGCCGACCTCATCCCCGCAGTCCTCGGCACCGACTCCGAACCATTGGATGTCGGCCGCGCCAAACGCCTCTTCACCGGCGGACTACGCACCGCGATCATCCACCGCGACCAGCACTGCACCTTCCCCGGCTGCGAAAGACCACCCGACTGGTGCGACGCCCACCATGTGAGGCCCTGGTGGGCCGGCGGACAGACAACCCTGACCAACGCAGCCTTACTGTACGCCCGCCACCACACCATCGTGCACCGCGACCTGCTCACCGCCACCGTCACACCCACCGGCGTCACCTGGGACCTCACACCAGGACTCATGCCCACCCGACCAGGGCGGAATCCAGCTGCGTGACATGAGCCGATCGGTTCAGTCCACCTCGATCGAGCGCAGCGCGCTGTCCACCGTGCGACCGACCACGTCCCACTCGAAGCGTGCAGCCCGGCGCGGCCCGGCGAGCGCCAACCGATCCCGCACGGCGGTGTCGTGCGCGGCGGTGACCAGAGCCGCAGCCACGGCATCGTTGTCGGCCGGATCCACCAGCAGGGCAGCGTCGCCGGCGATCTCCGGCACAGCGGTCGCGTCACCGCCGACCGCGGGCACGCCGCACGCCATCGCCTCGAGCAGCGGCAGACCGAAGCCCTCGTACCGGCTCGGCATCGCCACCACCCGCGCCCCGCGGTAGTACGCCGGCAACTGCGCCTCGGGGACGAGGCCGGCGAAGTGGATCCGCTCCCCGAGCCCCAGCTCGCCCGCTGCGCGCACGGTGTCCGCGACGGCATCGCCGGTCATCACCAGGTGCAGCTCGCGCAGCCCCGGGTCGGTCATCGCCCGCAGCAGCACCGGCAGGTTCTTGTGCGGCCTGTGGTTACCGACGTAGAGCACGTAGGGATAGCCGGGTTGGTGCACTGGTCCCCGCGGCGTGTACGACGCGTCGACACCGTTGCCGACGACGAGGACCCGGGCGCCGTCGACGCCCGACCACGCCACGATCCTGCTCTTGGCGTGGTGGGACATGGTCAGGGTGAGCGGCGCACGTCGTACGGCGGGGCGCACCACCCGCTCGTAGTAGTTGCGCACGCCCCGGCCGGCCTCGCCCGGCACGTCGAGGTGCATCAGGTCGTGCAGGGTCGGCACCACCGGCCCGCGCCAGCCCACCGGGGCGGCGAACCCCGGGCTGACGAAGAGGCGGCGGTGGCGTGCTCGCGCGGCCGTCAGCTGCTGCAGCTGCACGAGCCCGCGCATCGAGACCGGGTCCGCGCCGGGCACGTCCTCCCAGTCCCCGGTGAGCCGTGATCTCACCTCCCGGGCGAACCGGCCGATGCCGTGCGGGCCGCTCCAGCGGGCGTCGTACACCGGTCGCGCGTTCGTCATCGATCTCCCCGGGGCCATGTGTCGTCGCGGAAGCCTACCCGGACCTCGCAGCGCCACTGCTCCCTCGCATTGCCTATCGTTGAGGCGTTCGCGTCGGCCGAAAGGCCCTGAGGAGTAGGGAGTGTGGACCACCGGCATGAGTGAGCCGACCGTGGCGATCGCCCACGACTACCTCACCCAACGCGGTGGCGCCGAGCGAGTGGTTCTCGCCATGCATCGCGCGTTCCCCGAGGCACCGATCTACACCACGCTCTACGCACCGGACCGCACCTTCCCGGAGTTCCGCGACGCGAACATCGTGATGACGGGCCTGAATCGGGTGGCTCCCCTGCGCCGTGAACACCGCTTCGCGTTGCCCCTTCTCGCGGCCACCGTCGGGCGGACCCACATCCCCGCTGACGTGGTCATCGCCTCGACCAGCGGATGGGCGCACGGCTTCCGCACCGACGGTCGCATGCTGGTCTACTGCCACTCCCCCGCACGCTGGCTCTATCTGACCGACCAGTACGTCGGCCGGGCCTCCTGGCGCAGCCCACGCGGTCTAGCGGCGCTCGCCGTACGGACGCCGCTCATCCGCTGGGACCGCGCGGCGGCGGCGCGAGCCGATCACTACTGGGCCAACTCCCGCGTCGTGCAGACGCGCATCCACGACGTCTACGGCATCGATGCGGAGCTGCTGCACCCGCCGTACGGGATCGACGTCACCGGTCCGATGGCGCGGCCGCCCCAGGTGCCGCCGGAGCCGTTCCACCTCCTGGTGGCCCGGCTGCTGCCCTACAAGAACGTCGACCAGGTCCTCGCCGCGTACGTCGGTCGCTCCGAGCGGCTGCTCGTCGTCGGCGACGGTCCGATGCGCGATCAGCTGCGGCGCGCCGCACCCCCCAACGTGGCCTTCGCGCCGCAGTTGGACGACGCCCACCTGCGCTGGTGCTACGCGCACGCGTCGGCGCTGCTCGCGGCCAGCTACGAGGATTTTGGGCTCACGATCCTGGAGGCGGCGGCGTTCGGCACACCTGCGGTCGCACTCCGCGCCGGGGGCTTCCTGGACAGCGTGCGCGAGGACGTCACCGGAGTCTTCTTCGACGAGCCGACCAGTATGGCGATCTCGCGCGCGCTGGACCGGCTGAGCGAGCAAGAGTTCGACCCCGAGGTGATCGCCGGGCACGCGGCGATGTTCGGAGAGGCCCGGTTCGCAGAGCGACTGCGGCAGTCCGTGGCCTCGTTCGCGACCGGGTGAACCGGCCGACCCTCAGACCTTGGCGCGCCGCTTGAGGTGCACGTGCCGCTCGCTGCGGCTGCTGACCGACGCCCCGTCGTCGACGGCACCGGTCGCGGCGTCCACGTCGGGGGTGCTCTCCGTCTGCTGCTTCGGCTCCGTCACCTCGGAGCTGTAGTAACGCTGGCTGGCCCGGCGGTAGCCGCCGTAGCCGTAGCCGTAGTAGGCGGCACCGATGCCCCGCGCCGGCGCACGGTTGATGACGCTGCCGAGCAGGCGGGCGTTGATCCGCTCCAGCATCGAGACCGACACCCGCAACTGCTCCTTCGCGGTGCGGCCCATCACCGCGACGAGCACGGCGCCGTCGGCGGCCGCGGCGAGCAGTCCCGCATCGGTGACCGGGAGGATCGGCGGCGCGTCGATGATGACCATGTGGTCCTCGCGCAGGGTGGAGAGCAGGGAGCGCATCCGGTCCGAACCGACCAGCTCCGAGGGGTTCGGAGGCACGCGCCCGGCGGGCAGGATCCGCAGGTTTTCGGTGCTGACCGAGCGCAGCGCGTCCTCCAACTCCACCGTGCCGGCGAGGACCTGCGACAACCCCACCGACCCGTCGATGCCGTAGACCTCGGCGACGGTCGGACGGCGCAGGTCGGCGTCGATGAGCACGGTGGGCGTGCCGGCGTCGGCGAGCACGCGCGCCAGCGTCGACGCGACGGTGGACTTGCCCTCACCGGGATTGGGGCTGGTGACGACGATCGCCTTCGGCGGGTTGTCGACGTTGACGAACCGCAGGTTGGTGCGCAGCTGTCGCAGCGCCTCACCGGCGTGCGAGTGCGGGTCGGCGTCCCGGCGCGAGTTGCCCCGCAGCATCGAGGTCTTGGGCAGGATGCCGAGTGTGCCCGCACCTGTGATCGTCTCGACGTCCTGGACGGTGCGCAGCCGCTGGTCGAGCATCAGCCGCAGGACGGCGAGCAGGTAGCCCAGCACGACGCCGGCGGCGAAACCGGCCTCGACGTGCTTTTTCACGTTGGGGCTGATCCGACCGCCATCGCCCGTGGCGTTCTGCAACGGCACGACCCGTATCACGGTCTGGCCGCCGTCGCTCTCCAGGTTCTTCACCGTGTTCGCGGTCGCGACCAGGGCCGCGTTGGCGATCTTCGGGCAGTCCGAGGGGGTGTCGCAGGTGACGGAGACCGTGATCAGGGCGGCCGTTCCGACACTGGCCGTGATGTGCCCGGCGATGCGCCCGACCGGGATGCCGGTGGCCTTGGACACCTCGTTGGCGACCGGCAGCGTGCCCACGAGCGTGGTGTAGGCCTGTGCCTTCTGCTGAGCGACCTGGCTGCCGTTGATGGTGTCGGCGATATTGCCGGTGCCACCCACCTGCACGAACGCCGACGACGACGACGCGTAGGTCACCGGCAGGCTCAGCACGTAGGCGTACGCACCCAGGGTGCACACGACGATCGCGACGAGCAGCACATGCCAGTTCGCACGGCTGAGCCGGAGGAAGTCGACGACGGTCACGTGGTGTTGGGTCCTTGGCCTGAGGGCGGGCCACGATCGACGGGCGCCGATCCGGCTCTTGTGGGCAGCAGGAATGCTACCCGTCCACAGCCCCCTGATCGGGTTCGCGCACCTGCAGAAGTCCACGCCGGAGCAGTTCGCGCAGGAAGCTCTCGACGGAGTCCCGGACCGTGTCCGGGGTCTGCCCGGTGGCCAGCGCGACCTCGGCGGTGATCTCGTCCTCAGGCATCGAGCGGGCGGCATCCCAGATCTGTGCCGCCGGACCCTCCAGGGCGATCGGGAGACCGGCTCTGACGCGGGTCAGATAGACGGCCGGGCCGTGGGGGCCGCCGTCCTCGTCGACGACCCACGCGACGCCGTCCGGGACGACGTACGCCGGCTGCATCACCGCCCCCTTCGACGCGGCAGACGGCGGGTCAGCAGCACGCCGATCTCGCGCGCCGCCACCATCGGACGGCGCACCGTCGCCTGCAGCCACTCCGCGCGAGACGGCTCGTGGCCCAGCCGCATCTGCAGGTGGTCGCGGTTGACCAGCAGCACCTCACCGCACAGCTTCGCCTTCTCCGGCAGGGTGGTCGCCGCACGGAAGCGGGCATGCCACTCCTGCAACCGCGTGCCGCCCTCGGAGGCGACCACCCACAGGTCGTGATCGGCACGGTCGCGGAAACGGTGGAGATCTCCGCTGGCAGCCGCCAGGGCGACCTCCGCCCCCAACCCGCGCGCGAGGCGCGCGACCTCATCCAGCTCGACCGGGGTGAGCGCGGCACGGACGCGATCGATGTCCGCGCGTCCGCGAGCGGTGTCGCGGGCGCCGTGCAGAAGGATGAGCAACGCCTGGTCGAGCACGCTCGGCACCTGCACGTCGTACGCCGCGATCGTGGCGGTGCACCGACGTTGCCACAGCTGCTCGAACGCGACGGAGGCATCGACCCCGAAACCGGGGAACAAGCGGTGCACATCGACCCAGCCCCAGTAACGGTGATGCAGATTGGCGGCATGCCGGAAGATCGAGCCGGACTCGAATCCGGTGCGCGGCTCGAACTCCGCAGCCTCCAGCACGGACGTCAGCTGGGGCACGTGAGAGGGCCGGACCAGCACGTCGACGTCGCTGCTGGTGCGACCTACGAGCCGGAAACGGGCCGTGGTCGCCGGCCCCTTGATGTGCAGCAGGTCCACCCCGGCGTCACGTGCCAGGTGCTCGACGACGGCATGCGCCAAAGACAGTCGCGCCCATGCGGGGAGGACGATCTCGGACTGATGCATGGGCTTCGAGTCTAGGTCGAGGTCACCCGCCTTCGGCGACTTGCGAGCCCCTCGTCATCGGGCGTCGTGCAGCGGCCAGCCCTTCTTCTCCAACCGCTCCTGCACACGCCGCAGATCCGACTCGGACGGCACCCCGTCGGTGTACTTGGTGACCAGGACGCCGACGTCGACCCGGGAGATCGCCGCATCGTCGCCGTGCTCGCGTGCACCTGAGATGAGTTGACGCGCAACGTCTTTGACCTCTTCGTCGGACAACTGCCGACGCAGGAGCGCGAGCAGCGGCTGATAGTCGCGCTCCGGGACGCCGTCCGGATAGCCCGCGCGCAGCCAGGTCATCAGGTTGGCCATGAAGACGGGTCGATCCATCAAAAGACCTCGATCCCGAGGTAGTGCTTCAGGCTGGCCTTGGTGATCCACAGCACCCCCAGCAGGATCGCGACGGCGATCAGCCCGAAGAGCAGGTACGCCGCACCGAGGGCGACCGGGTTGCCGCGGCTCGCTCCCCCGGACGTCCCGGCGTCGCCCGCGAAGGCACCGCCTGCTGACCCGCCGTGTCCCTGCGCGAGCAGCCGGACCCCGACAGCGAACAGGGCGGGCAGGCCCGCGCCGAAGACCAGCCCGGCGAGCAGGACCCGGAACAGTGAGGTGAATTCGTCCGCAGTGATCATCGTGGCCTCCTAGGCGGCGGGTTGACGCTCGGACAGTTCGGAACGTACGGACGGAGCGCCCTCCCACTCGTCGTTGACGTTCCCGGCGTGCACCGCGGTCGCCCGGCTGCGCAGATACATGTACCCGGCCGCGCTCAGCAGCACGATGAAGATGACGACCGCACCGCCGACACCCCCGATCAGGTGCGCGACGCCGTAGCAGGCGGCGCCGACGATCGCGGCGCACGGGAGGGTGAGCACCCAGCCGGCCGCCATCCGCCCGGCGACACTCCATCGCACCTGGGAATTGGGCCGGCCGAGGCCGGTGCCGACGATCGACCCGGAGGCGACGTGGGTCGTCGAGAGCGCCATCCCGAAGTGGCTGGAGGTCAGGATGATCGCCGCGGACGAGGCCTCGGCGGCCATGCCCTGCGGTGCGTCGATGTCGACCAGACCCTTTCCGAGGGTGCGGATGACCCGCCAGCCGCCGAGGTAGGTGCCGAGCGCGATCGCCGCGCCGCAGCTGAAGATGATCCAGATCGGGATGCCATTCTTCGTGATGTCACCGGAGGTCAGGGAGCCTTTGGCGATCAGAGCGAGCGCGATGACGCCCATCGTCTTCTGCGCGTCTCCCGTGCCGTGCGCCAGGGACACCAGCGAGGCCGTCCCGATCTGGCCCCAGCGGAAGGAGCTCTCCTTCTCGCTGTCGCGCACCGACCGGGTGATCGCGTAGATCAGGAAGGTGCCGATGGCCGCGACGATGCCGGCGACGAACGGTGAGGCGACGGCGGGCAGGAGCACCTTGGAGACCAGGCCGTCCCAGTTGATCCTGCTGAGCCCGCCCGAGGCCAGACCCGCGCCGATCAGGCCGCCGAAGAGGGCGTGCGAGGAGCTGGAGGGCAACCCGTGCAACCACGTGAACAGGTTCCACAGGATGCCGCCCACCAGCCCCGCGAAGATGATGATGAGCGCTGTCTCCGCGGTGATGCCGCCGAGCAGGTTGCCCGATCCCTTCTGCTGGATCTTCAGGACCGACGTGGTGACAGTCGTCGCGACCTCCACCGACAGGAAGGCGCCGACCAGGTTGAGGAGGCCGGAGATGGCGACGGCCACCTTCGGCTTCAGCGCACCCGTCGCGATCGAGGTGGCCATGGCGTTCCCGGTGTCGTGGAAGCCGTTGGTGAAGTCGAACCCGAGGGCGGTCACGACGACCAGCACCAGGACGACGACCTCTTGGGCGTGTGCGCTCATGGCGCAAGTGTGGGTGCCACGAGGACTCGACGTCTAGTCGAGTGAACGCCGGCCTACCCCACCTGACCTGCGCAAACGCGGATGACGGCCCGTGTTCACCCGATGTTCATCCGGGGCGGGCGGCTCTACTCGTCCTGCGCCTCGTCCGCGCGGGCGAACGACCGGTCCGCCGGCGGCACCTTCCCGCCGGGATAGCTGGATGCCAGTTGCTCCATCGTGGGGCGGCGGCGACTGCGCGCCTCGTCGGGCAGCAGGCGCGCGATCGCCTTCATCACCCGGTCGGTGTCGGCGGCGGCGGAGCGGTACTTCAGCTCGACCGGAGGACCGAAACGCACGGTGATCTGCGGCGGGTGCAGGTAGTTGAGCATCTGCGGCAGCTTGGACGAGCGGGGCCAGACCTGCTCGGTGCCCCAGATCGCGCACGGGATGACCGGCACCCCGGTGCTCTTGGCCAGCCGGGCGACCCCCGTGTGGCCCTTGAGCGCACTGGAGAAGAAATCCGGCCCGCGCGGGATGGTGCCCTGCGGCATCACCCCGACGAGCTCGCCACCGCGCAACGCGGTCTCGGCGGCAGCGAGCGGGTCCGGAGCATCGGGGTCCTTGCTCTCCCGGTCGACCGGGATCCCGCCGGATCCGGCGATCAGCTGCCCCACCACCGGTACGTCGAAGATCTCCCGCTTGGCCATGAACCGGCCGGTGCGGCCGGCGCGACCCATCGCCAGGAACATCGTCGGCAGGTCGAAGTAGCTGCGGTGGTTGGCCGCCACGAGGACGCCGCCCTCGCTCGGCACGTGTTCGGTCCCGAGCACCTCGAACCGCGCGTAGGGAAACGCCTCGGGACGCGCCATCCACTGGCCGATCCGCTGCAGTTCGATGTCGACGAACGGCACCTTGAAGACGCCGGGAGACGCGCTGAAGTGCTCCACCGGCCAGCGCCGTACGGTCGCGAAGGCGAGCAGCCGCGGGTCGGGATTGACCGCGTGCGGGTGTCCGACCGCGGACAGCAGGGGCAGGTCGTAGACGGAGTCGGAGTAGGCGAAGGACTGCGTCAGGTCCACGTCGTGGTCACCGGCCCAGTCGCGAACGGCGGCCAGTTTGCCCGTGGACCAGACGAACGGACCGTCCAGGCCCCCGTCGTACCGACCCGAGACCGGGTCCACGGAGTAACGCGTCGCGATCACGGCGTCGAGTTCGAGCAGATCGGCCAGCGGCTGGATGAGGTGCAGCGGTGTCGTCGTGGCAAGGACGACCTTGCGCCCGGCGGCGCGGTGCTTCTCCAGCGTGAGGTGGGCGAACGGCTCGATCAGATCCATGAGGCCGACCGCCGCGCGCCGCGCCGCCTCGTCGAACGCGCCGGCACGCTTGCCGCGGGCGACCAGCGTCGCGTTGCGCGCCAGGACCATCGACGGAAGGGTCTCGCCGAACCGGTTGAACACGCCGTAGAGCAGGCTCTCGCCGGGCAGCTTGGTGGTGACCAGGCCGGCCTCGCGCAGGGCATCGGTGATGATCGGCCCGGACGCCCCGCGGAGCAGCGTGCGGTCGAGATCGAAGAACGCGGCGCCGGTCATGCCTGCACGCCGAGGACGTCCGCGATGACCTCGTAGACCCGCGGGTCGTTGACCAGGTCGTTGTGACTCATGGACCCCATCATGGTGGACCGGCTCAGGTCGTTGTCCGCTCCCGCGCGAGCACTCGCGCGCGGCACGATCCCGTCGCCGATGATCCCGCCCAGCCGCGCGTGCGGATCCTTGGTGAGCACGCCTGCGACGGCCAGATGGCGCACGACCATCTGCGGGGCCAGGGCCTGGCGCCATTCGGCGGCGTCCGGCATCGCGCCGCGGGTGTCGGCGAGGAAGAGGTTGCCCGGCCGCAGGTCCTTGATCCCTTCGCTGCGGAACTGGATGACGTCGCCCAGCCACCGGGTGGCGCCGTACCCGGAGAAGAACTCGGCGAGGTAGTTGGCGCCCTGCTCGATCGGCGACCCGTGGTACGGCGTGCCGAGGGTGATCAGGTCACTCACCAGGGGTCCCCACGTCGAGGAGGTCGGCCACTGCAGCAGGGCGCTGCTCGCCACCAGACCGCCCATCGAGTGCCCCACCAGCACCACGCGTTCGACGGGCACCGGCCAGTGGTCGACGACCTGCTCGATCAGCAGGGCAAGCTCCAAGCCGTTGGACTTGATCCGCAACCCGGTGTTGTAGCGCACCCAGAGGGCCGACCAGTCACCGTGCGCCTCCAGACGCCGCCCGTAACTGAGCCGTCGCCCATCATCGTCGCGGTGCGCGTGCCGCTTCCACATCTGCTCGGTGCCCACGAAGCCGTGCACGAAGATGACGATCTGGGGTGTGGCGTCCGGGTAGGCGCGGGCCAGGCCGTCCGCGGTCGCGGGGACCCGCTCCCCGGAGCGGCGCAGGCTCATCGGGGAGGACAACGGCATCCGCCCGGACGAGGCCATCTTGTCGCCGTTGAACCCGTGCACGAAGGCGAGGACTCCGCTCGCCCGCCGCGTGGTGCCCCGCCCGAACTTGCTCGTCCGGCCCGCCTGCGCGGCCTTCGCCGCAGTCGCGCCGACCGCCTCGGCCACGCCCTCGAGCGCGACGGCCGACGCGCCGTACGCAGCGCGCGCGATGTGGTCGTGCGCGAACTCCACCGGGGTGACGACCGGGCCGACAGTGCGGCGCGCAGACGCGAAGACCTTGCTCGCGACGGCACCGTGGGTGTCACGGATGGCTCCCGTGACGCCGCGTACGGCGGTGCCGGCGCGGTGAGCGGCGGCGACCTGGCTATCGGCGGGGGCAGCGAGGTGTGCCTCGCGATGTGCGTCGAGCTCTGATTCGATCTCTGAGTCGAGCGGCGGCTGGGCCCGTTGGGTCACGAAGTCTCCTCATCAGGTGTAACCCGCTCAACCTACCCGTGAGTAGCAGTCCTGCGCCGGACCTGACCGTTTGCCGGACGACGCAGCGTCCGATGACCCGGGCGTGCGATCACATCCGGCTCAACGACCCCCTCACCCACTCGCGTCGCACGAAGCACGAATGTGCACCACTTTTGCCTGTGGATAGCTCACGCGAGCCGGCTGGATCACGCATGCTGGGTCACCGTGGACGTTCCACGTCCAGCAGGAGGCCGGTGCGCCACCGGTCAGGGAGGGTCCTCATGCCGCGCACCCGTGGCCGGTCCGTCGCCATGCTGCTCGCAATCGCCGGGGCGGCAAGCGTGAGCGCGTGCTCCGGAGGGTCGAGCACCATGCCGTCGACCACGTCGTCGACGACCAGCAGTCCGGCGTCGACGAGCAGCTCCACGACCAGTTCCCCCGCACCAAGCAGCTCGACCTCTGCGTACGACGGCCCGGCCGGAGTTCCCACGGCCGCCCGCGCCCACACCGATGCGGGCCGCATCGCCTTCGCCAAGTACTACGTGCAGCAGATCAACGAGACCGGGAAGCACCCGAAGGTGGGCGTCCTAGAGCCCCTCGCCCTTCCCACCTGCAAGAGCTGCGCCAACTACTCCATGACCGTCTCGCTGCTTGTGAAGGGGAAGACCCATTACACAGGAGACAGTTTCAAGATCAGAGACGCCGCGTTCCAGTCCTCGGATCATTCGCTGGTGCAAATATCTGGCGACGTTCTGAAGGTTATAGAGACGGATTCGACTGGCCGGATCCGCGGCGGTTACCCCCCTGCATCGGACGTCCAGTTTGTTGTATTCCTCGCGCCGTGGTCTGGACTCTGGCGCGTCTCGGAGATCAAAGTTGAGCAGGCGGGGTCACAGTCTTGATGGTCAGGGCAGTTATCCACTCTTCGCTTGCCCTGGTCACATACATAACGCTTGCGGGTCACGATTTGCCGCCAGAGGGGAAGTGCGGCTTCCTCGTCTGTCAGGTGAGCGGAGGAGGATCGTATGCGGGGCTGAGCAAATCGGAGACGGCTCACCTTCCAGGGAAGACGACGACCGGCGGCACGGTGGGAAGTAGGACCTACAAGCCCGGGACGGCATACCAATACAGCACCGTGTTGAGGTGCGCGGGCAACGGCCCGGATCATCAGGAGTTCATCTGCCCCAACGCCCTGAGCTACTGCGAGAAGGTCGAGCATGTCCCGGGTCCATGGGTCTTCATCTACCGACGCGTCGACACCGGGGACAACGTCTACGGGCCGTGGGAGTCGCCGGGAACCACGTGCTATCCGGACGTCCTCCCCGGAAAGCACAAACCTCAGCTCACCCTCGCCATGATCGAGCACGCCTGGTCGGTGACGCCGTTCGCCAGACCACAGCTCTCGATCCAACCGGTGAACAACCGCACGCTGGTCACCCTGCCCACCTACTTCCAGGCGAACTGGCCCGTCGCCGGGTACGCACCGGGCGAGGTCCGGCCGGTGACCCTCGTCGGTCACGCCGTACGAATCAAACCGACCCTGAAGTCCAACACCTTCGTCTTCGGCGACGGTTCGACCAGCGGAGCCACCAAGTCCATGGGTGGGACCTACCCCTCCGGTGACATCACACACGCCTACGACGCACCCGGCTCGTTCAGCACGTCGGTCCGCACCACCTACGGCGGGCAGTACTCCGTCGACGGCGGGGCGTGGACCGACCTCCCGGGCACCACGGTCGTCGCCGGCCCCGCCGAGCCGCTGCGGGTCCTGACCTCCACCACCCGCCTCTATTGACGATTCGACCATGCACGCCGGGGCACATCTGCCCCGGCGTGCATGGTCGAATCAGCGGCAGCGTCAGCTGCAGCCGGAGGTGCTTCCGCAGCCCTCGCACACGTAGCAGCTACCGGCCGGGCGCATCTTCGTGCCGCAGGTCATGCACATCGGCGCGTCCGCGGACTTGCCCTGGAACTTCTCCATCAGCTCGGCCGAGGAGTGGATCTCCGAGGAGACCTCGCGCACGTCAGCCGCGCCGGCACCGGAAGTGATGTCCTCGGCAGCCACCGTCGACGTCGACTGCTCGGGCCGCTTGGAGGACGGCGCCGCTGACTGGGAGTAGGACTCCAGCTCGCCGGCGACATCTTCGTCACCGTCGGCCTCGGTCGCCTCGGCGTAGGAGCCGGTCTCGAGCTGACGGGTGCGCTCCTCGGCGGTGTGGATGCCCATGAACGACCGCGTCTCGAAGTCGGTGTAGTCCAGCGCCAGACGACGGAAGACATAGTCCATGATCGACTGCGCCATCCGCACGTCCGGGTCGTCGGTCAGACCGGCAGGCTCGAAGCGCAGGTTGGTGAACTTCTCCACGAAGGTCTCCAGCGGCACGCCGTACTGCAGGCCGATGGACACGGCGATCGAGAAGGCGTCCATCATGCCGGCGAGGGTCGAGCCCTGCTTGCCGAACTTCAGGAAGAGCTCGCCCAGCTGACCGTCGTCGTAGGTGCCCGCGGTGAGGTAGCCCTCCGCACCGCCGACGGCGAACGAGGTGGTCTGCGAGGTACGACGCTTCGGCATGCGCTTGCGCACCGGGCGGTACTCGATGACCTTCTCGACGGCGGCGTCGGCAGCGGCGGCCGCCTTGTCCTTGGCGGTCGAGCCACCGTCGGACAGCGGCTGACCGACCTTGCAGTTGTCGCGGTAGACCGCCAGCGCCTTCAGCCCCAGCTTCCAGCCCTCCAGGTGCACCTCGGCGATGTCCTCGACGGTCGCCGTCTCCGGCAGGTTGACCGTCTTGGAGATGGCACCGGACAGGAACGGCTGGCAGGCCGCCATCATCCGCACGTGACCGAGAGCGCTGATCGCCCGCTCGCCCATCGCGCAGTCGAAGACCTCGTAGTGCTCCGGCTTCAGACCCGGCGCGTTGATGACGTGGCCCTTGTCGGCGATGTGCTCGACGATCGCCTCGATCTGCTCCTGCTGGTAGCCCAGCTTCTTCAGCGCGCGCGGGATCGTCTGGTTGACGATCTGCATCGATCCGCCACCGACCAGCTTCTTGAACTTGACCAGCGAGAAGTCCGGCTCGATGCCGGTGGTGTCGCAGTCCATCATGAAGCCGATCGTGCCGGTCGGCGCGAGCACCGAGGCCTGCGCGTTGCGGTAGCCGTGAGCCGCGCCGAGCTCGACGACCTGCTTCCAGGCCTTGCTGGCGTAGCGGTGGATCTCACCGTCCATCGAGTCCGGCGGACGCAGCTCGTCGTTGGCGCTGCGGTGCTTGCGCATCACCTTCTGGTGCGCATCCGCGTTGCGGGCGTAGCCCGCGTACGGACCGACGACCTCGGCCAACTCGGCCGAGCGCTTGTACGCCGCGCCGGTCAGCAGGGAGGTGATCGCGCCGGCCAGGCTGCGGCCGCCCTCGGACTCGTAGCCGTGGCCGGTCGCCATCAGCAGCGCGCCGAGGTTGGCGTAGCCGATGCCGAGCTGGCGGTAGTTGCGCGTGGTCTCGCCGATGGCCTCGGTCGGGAAGTCGGCGAAGCAGATCGAGATGTCCATCGCGGTGATGACCAGCTCGACGACCTTCTGGAACGTCGCGGTGTCGAAGGTGTCGTCGTCCCGCAGGAACTTCAACAGGTTGAGCGACGCGAGGTTGCACGAGGAGTTGTCCAGCGACATGTACTCCGAGCACGGGTTGGACGCGGTGATCCGGCCGCTCTCGGGGGTGGTGTGCCAGTCGTTGATCGTGTCGTCGTACTGGATGCCGGGGTCGGCGCACTCCCACGCCGCCTTGTTGAGCTTGGCGAACAGCTCACGGGCGTCGACGGACTCGATGACCTCACCGGTGCCGCGGGCGGTCAGCCCGAACTCCGTGCCGGCCTCGACCGCGCGCATGAACTTGTCGCTCACCCGCACCGAGTTGTTGGCGTTCTGGTACTGCACCGAGGTGATGTCACGGCCGCCGAGGTCCATGTCGAAGCCGGCGTCGCGCAGCGCGCGGATCTTGTCCTCCTCGCGCGCCTTGGTCTCGATGAACTCCTCGATGTCGGGGTGGTCCACGTCGAGCACGACCATCTTGGCCGCACGGCGGGTGGCCCCACCGGACTTGATGGTGCCCGCGGACGCGTCGGCGCCGCGCATGAAGGAGACCGGACCGCTAGCGGTGCCGCCGCTGGACAGCAACTCCTTGGAGGAGCGGATCCGCGAGAGGTTGAGGCCGGCGCCCGAACCGCCCTTGAAGATGAACCCCTCCTCCTTGTACCAGTTGAGGATCGAGTCCATCGAGTCGTCGACCGACAGGATGAAGCACGCCGAGACCTGCTGCGGGCTCTTGGTGCCCACGTTGAACCACACCGGGGAGTTGAAGCTGAACACCTGGTGCAGCAGCGCCCAGGTCAGTTCGTGCTCGAAGATCTCCGCGTCCTCGTCGCTCGCGAAGTAGCCGTTGTCGCGCCCGCCCTTGACGTAGGTCAGGACGACACGGTCGATCAGCTGCTTGAGGCTGGTCTCACGCACCGCGGTGCCGAGCGCCCCGCGGAAGTACTTGGTCGTCACGATGGTGGAGGCGTTGAGAGACCAGAAGTCCGGGAAAAGGACACCGCGCTGCTCGAAGATCGTCGCGCCGGTCTTCCAGTTCTGCTGCACGACGTCGCGCTGCTCCCAGGTCACCTCGTCGTACGGGTGGACGCCGGGCGTGGTGAAGATGCGCTCGATGTGCACCCCACGGTCTGCGCGGGCGGCGTCGGCGCGGGCGCCGGTGGTCTCGGTCATGCTGTTCCTCCGTGTGACGTGGTGAGCTGGGCTGCTGATGCGGGTGGTGCTGGTGATGCTGTGGGGCCTTGCGGTACGCGCACGGGTTACTGCTGCAGCACCCGGCGCACGGGATAACCGGGTATCAGTGATCCTCCCCGGCACCACTGACAACGGGATCGTCGGCGGCGTACGAGGGGCCGAGCACCTGACGCTCGGCGCGAAGCAGCGCGATCGCCGCCTCGAAGTCGCCCAGGTCGTCGAAGGCCTGGTAGACAGAGGCGAATCGCAGGTAGGCGACCTCGTCGAGGGCACGCAACGGGCCGAGGATCGCCAGACCGACGTCATGGGCGTCGATCTCGGCCAGTCCCTGCATCCGGATGGACTCCTCCACCTGCTGGGACAGCAGCGCCAGGTCGTCCTCGGAGACCGGGCGGCCCTGGCACGCCTTGCGCACCCCGACGAGCACCTTCTGGCGGCTGAACGGCTCGCTGGCTCCGGACCGCTTGACGACGGTCAGGCTCGTGGTCTCCATAGTGGAGAAGCGCTTGCCGCAGCTGGGGCACTGGCGGCGCCGTTTGATGCAGGTGCCGTCCTCGCTCGAGCGGGAGTCGACGACGCGACTGTCCTCGTGCCGGCAGAACGGGCAGTGCATGCGTGTCTCCCTCACCCTCGACGATCGGCTCACACCGATCACTCGCCGTCCACGCCGTAGCCCCGCCGAACGAGCCGCCCACCTGTGGGTAACTCGTGGACAACCGGGGGATATCCGCGCTGTGCCTTGGGATAACCCGG
The DNA here is from genome assembly GCF_013410455.1 of Allobranchiibius huperziae. NCBI lineage: Bacteria > Bacillati > Actinomycetota > Actinomycetes > Micrococcales > Dermacoccaceae > Allobranchiibius > Allobranchiibius huperziae. Next base: position 2,294,694 of record NZ_JACCFW010000001.1, read on the forward strand.
GTCGACCTGGGGACTACATGTGGACAACTTACATCGATGTAACTACTAGATGTAGGGATCGTATTCCGGTGGAGGGGGTGATGCAACCTTTAGAGACTGCCCGGTTTCCGCGGGGTCGTTCGTGCTGGTCAGAGGGCCGCCGAGGGCGACACGGAGGCGGTGTCGGCCCTGCTACGGGGCGCCAGAAGGCGCGCGGCCGGACTCAGCGAGGCAGGCGCAGTTGCTCGCCGGCGAACACCTGCAGGGTGTTCAGTCGATTGGCGGCCTGCACCCGCTGCACCGCATTGCCGATCGGCAGCTGGGGGTAGGCGTGGTGGGCGACCGAGGACAGGGTCTGGCCCGACTGGACGACCACGGTGTCGTAGCGCTGCGCGGACCCGCCGCCGCCCACTGCGGCACGGGCTCCCGCCACTCCCCCGACGAGACATAGCAGGAGTGCGCACAGCGTGATCAGCAGGCGACCGCGACGAGTGATGTGCATCGTCGGCGCAGGTGCGTCCACGAGCGCGGGCAGATCAGGGACCGCGCGCAGGTGGCCGCGACGGATGGACGCGGGCGCCGTACGTCGCGATGCGCCGGGACGACCCGGCCGGGCAGGGGTGGCGGGAGTGACCCAGCTGGGAACAGCGGTGACGGCACTCATGAGATCCTCCGATAACTCGTCGATCGTACGTGTGTGCGATCGATCATCTGTCTGATGTCTAGCACGCGCGTTCGAGAAAATCCAGACACGCCCCGAACAGATGTTTGGAAAGTGTGTCCGACTCTCGTAATCTCGTGCTCACCTGCAGAACTGAAACACCGACCACCGACAGCCCCTGCTCAGCAGTTGTGAATCCGCGGAACGACGCCGAATACGGCGACTCATCGGTCCCGGGGACGCAGCCGTTCGGACACCTGGGGCGGGCGGTGGCAGCACGATCCACTCGGAGAGGGACGGACGAAGACCATGGCCAAGGTGCACCAGATGCCCGAGCGCGACGACGACGGTTTGACCACCCGACAGCGGCGCGTGCTGGAGGTCATCCGCAACTCCGTGGACCGGCGCGGTTACCCGCCGAGCCTGCGCGAGATCGGCGAGGCCGTCGGCCTGACCAGCCCCAGCTCCGTCGCTCACCAGCTGTCGATGCTCGAGCGCAAGGGCTACCTGCGCCGCGACCCCAACCGGCCGCGCGCCATCGAGGTCATCTCACCGGACCAGGACAAGGACCAGCGCGGCTACCGGGGCGGGTCCAGCGTCACCAACGCGCCGGACGGTGACCTGAGCGTCGAGGACGAGACCGGCATCGGCGACCGACGACCCAGTGCGTCGTACGTCCCGGTCGTCGGACGGATCGCCGCGGGCGGTCCGATCCTGGCCGACGAGGTCGTCGAGGACGTCTTCCCGCTGCCCAAGCAGATCGTCGGCGAGGGCGACCTCTTCCTGCTGAAGGTCGTCGGCGACTCGATGATCGACGCCGCGATCTGCGACGGCGACTGGGTCGTGGTGCGTCAGCAACCGACCGCGACCAACGGCGACATCGTCGCGGCGATGCTCGACAACGAGGCGACCGTCAAGACCTTCAAGCGCACCGGGGGCAAGGTCTGGCTGATGCCGCACAACACGGCGTACGACCCGATCGACGGCGACGACGCCGTGGTGCTGGGCAAGGTCACGGCGGTGCTGCGCAGGGTCTGAGCGACCGCGGTCGCCCGGCGCTCCTCAGGCGCGTTAGACGCCCGGTGCACCCACGGCCGGCGCTCCCAGTCGGTCCGCCAGCGCCGTCAGGGTGCTGCCCAGCGGCGCCTCAATCTTCAGGTCGGTCTCGCCGTCCCCGCGGGTCCATCCGTCGTTGATCACGATCACGGGCACGCCGATGCGGGCGGCCCGGCGCACGAACCGGTAACCGGACATCACCGCGAGCGACGACCCCAGGACGAGCAGCGCCGACGCCTCTTCGACGAGGCCGAAGCATTGCTCCACCAACGGTTTCGGCACCGATTCGCCGAACATCACGACGTCCGGTTTCAGCAGGTCCGAACCGCACACAGGGCAGTCGGCCGTGACGAACGCGCGCACGATCGCCTCGGGCAGCGCGACGTCACCGTCGGGTCGGACCGCGCCTCCGATCGCGCGGTCGAATCCGGGGTTGGCGTCGCGCAACCAGTCGTCCATGTCATCGCGGCGATGCGTGCTCGAGCAGGCCATGCAGACCACCCGCTCCAGGTTGCCGTGCAGCTCGAGCACCTCGCTCGCACCGGCCGCCTGATGCAGCCCATCGACGTTCTGGGTGATGACGCTCGTCAGGGTGCCGGCGGCGAGAAGCCTGGCGACCGCGCGGTGGCCGTCATTCGGTCGGGCAGCCGCAAAGCGTGGCCAACCGACGTAGGAACGTGCCCAATACCGCTGCCGCGCTTCATGACTGGCGCGTAGCTCGGTCACCGTCATCGGCTGCACCCGACGTACGCCGCGGGCGTCGCGGTAACTCGGCAGACCCGATTCGGTGGACAGGCCGGCTCCGGTCAGGGCGACCAGCCCGCCATCCGCCAGGTAGCTCGCCAGTCCGTCCCATTGATCCGGGCGCACTCCCTCGGGCACCGGGGAGACCGCAGACTCGAGCACGTCATCAGTGTCGCACCGGCCCCGTGGCCCCGTGGGTGCGCGGGTGGCCACTGCGATGCATGGCTGGTGCAGAACGAAAGCACGAAGATGGGTTCCGATGGATAACCTTCCATTATATGATTGGCGGATGATCGACGCTGCGGGCCTGCGGGTCATCCGGGCCATCGCCGACGAGGGCAGCTTCACCGCTGCGGCCACCTCTTTGGGCTACTCCCAGCCCGCCATCTCCCAGATGGTGCGCCGTCTGGAGGACCGGATCGGCACCGTCCTGGTCGAGCGCCTGGGCCGCAGCGTGCGGCTGACCGAAGCCGGCGCGGTGCTGGCCCGTCACGCGGGCCCCGTGCTCAGCGCCCTCGAGGCCGCCGAATCAGAGGTCGCCGCGATCGCCGGGTTGCGCGCCGGCCGCGTCCGCCTGATGGCCTTCCCCTCCTCCTCCTCGACACTCGTCCCGCACGCGCTCGCGATGGTGCGAAAGGCCTACCCCGACGTCGAGGTGACCTTCACCGAGGCCGAGCCCCCCGAGTCGCTGGCCGCACTGCGGGCCGGCGAGTGCGACATCGCCGTCGCGTTCGCATACGACGGTGCGCCGCTGGCCCGCGGCGAGGACGACATCGAGGCGTTCCAGTCCCGCAAGCTGCTCGACGACGAGGTGCGCCTGGTGGTGCCGTCGGACCACCCGCTCGCCGGCGCCGCGTCGGTGCGGATGACCGACATGGTCGACGAGCAGTGGATCGCGGGATGCCCACGATGCCGCGGACACCTGCTCTCCCTGGCCGAGCGCGCCGGATTCAGCCCGTCGGTCTCGTTCGAGACCGAGGACTACGTAGCGGTGCTGGGTTTCGTCGCCGCGGGCCTGGGGGTCGCCCTCGTGCCCGACCTGATCCTGCACTCGGCGCACAACGACGGCGTGACGATCCTGCCGATCAAGCCGACCCCCCGTCGGACCGTCTACGCCGTCACCACCCCGGACCTCACGCGCGTGCCCGCCGTCGCCGCGACCCTGGAGGCGCTGTGCGCGGCGTCCACCTCGGTGCGGTCGGCGACACCGGTCGCCTGAGACTCCCCCACCTGCCCGTCAGGGCCTGTCGACGGTGACCCGCCCGTCGCGCACAGCCACGACCACGTCCCCTCCGCGGTCGGTGCGGTAGGTCGCTCCGGGCAGGCTCTTCAACAACGACAACGTCGAGGGCGTCGGCAGTCCGTAGTCGTTGTGAGCACCGACGCTGATGATCGAGATCGGTGCGTGCACGAAGCGCACCAGGTCGGCGGACTGGTTGGCCGAGCCGTGGTGGGCCACCTTGAGCACGTCAAAGGGCGGCCCCGTCGGCTGATGACTCAGCTCGCCGTACACGGCAGCGCCCGCCTCACGCTCGATGTCACCGGTCAGAAGGATCCGCAGGCCGTGGGTGCGCACGTCGAGGGTGATGCTCGCGTTGTTCTGGATCGAGCCGGCGTCGATCTCGCGGCTCGGCCACAGCACGACGGCGTGCACCCCGGGCCAGTTCACGGTGTCTCCCGTGACCAGGGTGCGCACCGGAATGTGGCTCGCGGCGGCAAGCCGGTGCACCAGCGGGGCGTTGCTGGCCGCCTCCCGGGTACCGGGCGCGCTCGTCGCGACCACCGGCGTCACGAAGATCTCCCCGACGGATCGCCCCCGCAGGGCACCGGTCAGACCGCCGACGTGGTCGAGGTGGAAGTGAGTGAGCACGATCGCGTCGATACGGGTGACGCCGGCGCGATGCAGGCAGGCGTCGATGTGCTGCGGGTCGGGCCCGGTGTCGACGACGACGCCGTGCCCCGGAGTCGTGGCGAGCACCCCGCCGTCGCCCTGCCCGACATCGCAGGAGATCCACACCCACCCCTGCGGCGGCCAGCCGAGATGCGGCAGCGGCCACGCCGCGGCCGTCAACGCCAGCGCGCAGCCGGCGGCCAGCGCCGGATGGGTACGGGCACGCCCCCACAACCCGACGCCGCCCCAGATCGCGAGCACGGTGAGCGCGCCGAGCAGGAGCGCACCGCCCAGCCCGCTCGGCCACGGCAGGACCCCGCCCGGCACCCGGGCGCCGACGTGGGCCACCCAGGCGATGCCCCAGGCCGGGACGGCCGCGCACCACGCCGGAACTGCGGCGACCGCCGGACCGAGCGGGCTCGCCAGCACGGTCACGACGCCGGCGAGGGTGGCCGGCTCGACGAAGACCGCAGCGAGCAGATTGGCGGGCACCCCGACCAGACTCACCGACGACTGCAGCAGCACGATCACGGGGGCGCACGCCGCTTGCGCTGCCAGCGGGATCGCGATCGCGTCGGCGACCGGTCGCAACCTGAGGGGCAACCGCGCCGCCATCGCGTCACTCCACGGCCGGGCGAAGAGCAGAAGACCCAGGGTGGCCAGGGCAGAGAGGGCGAACCCGTACGAGCGGGCCAGCCACGGATCCCAGGCCAGGAGTACGACGATCGCCGCCGCCAGCGCGGACGAACCGACCCGGCGGCGTGACATCGACACCCCGAGCAGACCGACCACGCCCATCACCGCGGCCCGTAGCACGCTCGGCTCGGGTCGGCACAGCAGGACGAACCAGCCGAGGACGAGCAACGCGAGCGGCGTACGCCACCGGCGCGGGACCCGGCACCAGCCCGCCAGCCAGCCCGCACCGACGAGGACGAACGTGACGTTGGATCCCGACACCGCGGACAGGTGGGTGAGCCCGGTGGCCCGCATGTCGTCGTTCAACCGCGTGGGCATCCGCGCGGTATCGCCCGTGACCAGGGCCGGGACCAGGCCGCGCGGATCGGCGGGCAGCGATGCCGTCGCGGCGCGGGTGTCGGACCGCAACGACTCCACCCACCGGGTCAGCGGACCGGGCCTGCCGACCACGCGCGGGGGCGATCGAGCGTCGAGAAGGGCCGTGACGTCGTCACCGGCATCCGCCGGTTGCAGCCGCCCCGTGAACTCGATGCGGTCGTGCCAGGCCGGTGCCCGCCACGTGGGCCTGGCGAAGACCAGCACGGGGGTATCGGGGGTGCTGCGGGCGCCCCGCCCGACGACCGCACGCACCGAGGCGCGGTAGATGACCGTCGGTCGCGCCGGATTCGTCACGACGAGACGTGGGTCGGATTCGACCACGGCGGTCACCCGCACGATCGCCCGCTGAGCTGCCAGTGTCTCGACAGGGCCCGCGGTGCGGGCGCTCTGGTGGGCTACCAATGCGCCGAGCAGCAGCGCGGTGCAGAGCCAGCCCAGGGCGATGCCCGCCCGCCACCCCGAGGAGCGGCGCCCGCGGCCGACGAGGAGGCAGAGCACGCCGAGGACGAGGCATCCGATCGCGATGCCGAGGACCACGGTCACGGGTTGCGGGAGGGCCACCACGGTGCACGCCCAGGCCATGAGTGCCGGCACCAGCATCCGCAGGTCCAGCGGCGGGCGGCCCACCGGCTCGCCGTCTCCCTTCTCCAGGTCGCCGGAAAGGCGATCCGCGCTCATACCGTCACGTGCGGTCGTAGCCGCGCGAGCACCTTGTCGCCGATGCCACTCACCTCCCCCAGCTCGTCGACGCTGGTGAACCGGCCGTTCTGGGTGCGCCAGTCGACGATCCGCTGGGCGAGCACCGGTCCCACCCCCGGCAGTGCGTCCAGGCTCGTGACGTCCGCGGTGTTGAGGTCGATCACTCCCCCGGCCGAGGCGTCGGAGGAGCCGCCGCCCGCCGCCGTCACGGGCGCCGAGCCCTCGCCGCTGCCACCGCCCACGGCGCCCGGCGCCGGCGTCATCGTCTGGCCAGGCTTCGGCACCTGGATCTGCTCTCCGTCGGTGACCACCCGGGCGAGGTTCACGGCGGTCAGGTCCGCGGACGGCAATGCGCCGCCAGCGGCGGCAACCGCGTCCTGCACCCGTGCGCCGGCACGCAGCGTGACCACGCCGGGGTGGCGCACCTGGCCGACCACCTGCACGACGACGGTGGTCGCGGCCGAGCTCGTGGGCACTGCGCTCGGGGCGGTGGAGCTGCTGCCGAACCGGCTCACCCCGGCGGTGGTCGTGGCGGCCGACCGCGGGGCGCTCCCCGCGGCGACGGGCGTCGACGTCGCCGACGCGCGAGCGAGCAGCACACGTCCACCGAGGACCAGCCCCGCGACGAGCACCACGACCAGTACCCCGAGCACCGCCAGCCTGCTCGGCGCCACCTGCGCGTCCCGGAGGGCGGCAGGCGTCCGTAACAGCGGAGCGTGCGGGCGGAGGTCTCCGCTCGTCCCGGCGTGACGTCCTCCACCGCCTCGTCGCGCCAGCCGGGCGGAACCCCTGGTCTCTCCCGCCGCTGCGGGCTGGATCGCCGGACGCCGACTGTCGAGCAGTGACTCCTGCGTCGGCACCCAGCCGAGCGGGCGTCGTACGGCATCGAGCTCGTCCAGGACTGCGGCCAGGCGATCGGGGGCGGCCTGTTCGGCACGAACACGTGGCATACGGGCACGCTAGGGATCTGGCCGCATGCCCGTCCGCCAGCGGATCCGCGGTTGTGGACAACCGCGCCCGCGCGGCGGGGATGTGGAGGGAAAGCGGTCAGGCGGATGCGCCGAGGATCGCCGAACGCGCTCCCAGGCGGGGACTGACAGCGGTCGCCAGGGTGCCGGGGCCGACATGGGCGCCGACCACGGCGCCGAGCTCCACGAGCAGCACCCGCCGTGCTTGCGGCACGGCGTCGGCCAGGGATTCCACGAGCTGCTCGGCGCGCTCGCGGGAGTCCAGGTGGTGCACGGCGATGTCGACGCCGTCGGGTCCGTCCATCGCGGCGGCCGCCTCCACGGCCCGCTCCCGCATCCGCGCGAGGGCCTTGCCGGTGGTGCGCACCCGCTCCAGCGGCTCGATCTGACCATCGGTCATCGTCAGCAGCGGCTTGATGGCAAGTGCGGAGCCGAAGAGCGCGGCGGCCTTGCCGATCCGACCGCCGCGGCGCAGGTATTCCAGGGTGTCGACGTAGAAGCCCACCGACGCCGCGGCCGCGTGGTCGCGCGCCACCTGGGCGACGACCTCCGGCGCGGCGCCGCCCGCCGCGACCTCCGCGGCCGCGAGGACGGCGTACCCCATCGCCATCCCGATGGAGCGGCTGTCGACGACGGTGACGGGCACCGGTGACTCCTCGGCGGCGATCTCGGCCGAGGAGCCCGTGGCCGACATCGCACCCGAGATGTGCACCGAGACGATGTGCCGGGCCCCGGCGTGCGCGAGTTCCTCGTACACCTCCAGGAACGCCCCCGGCGAGGGACGCGACGTCGACACCGGACGGAACGCCCGCAGCGCCTCCGCCACGTCGGCCGAGGAGATGTCCCGGCCCTCTTCGTACGACGTGCCGCCGATGACCACGTGCAACGGCACCACGCGCACGTGGTGACGGGCCGCCAGATCCCCCGGCAGGTACGCCGTGGAGTCCGTCACGACGGCGACGTTCACGCGTCCACCTCAGCCGGCCACGATGTTGACCAGCTTGGGCGCGCGGACGACGATCTTGCGGATCTGCTTGTCGCCCAGGCTTTCTCGGACCTTGGCGTTGTCACGCGCCAGCTGTTCCAACTCGTCGGCGTCGATACTCGGCGACACCTCGATGCGGTCGCGCACCTTGCCCATCACCTGCACCACGCAGGTCACCGTCTCCTGGACGAGCTTGGCCGGGTCGGCCTGCGGGAACGGCACGAAACTGATCGTCTCGTCGTGACCGAGCGCGCGCCACAGCTCCTCGGCGAGGTGCGGCGCCAGCGGAGCGGTCATCTGCACCAGGGGTTCCACGACCGCGCGCGGCGACACGCCGGTGCGGGTCAGCACGTTGTTCAGCTCGATCAGCTTCGCGACGGCCGTGTGGAAGTGCAGGTGCTCGAAGTCGCGCCGTACGCCGTCGATGGTCCGGTGCAGCAACCGGTCCAGATCGGCGTCGGGCGCGTCGCCGACGACCCGAACCGCACCTGTCTCCTCGTCGATCGCGTTGCGCCACAGGCGTTGCAGGAAGCGTTGCGAGCCGACGACCGCCCGGGTCTCCCACGGCCGCGACATGTCCAACGGACCCATCGACATCTCATAGACGCGGAAGGTGTCGGCGCCGTACTGCGCGCACATCTCGTCGGGTGTGACGACGTTCTTCAGCGACTTGCCCATCTTCCCGTACTCCCGGGTGACGGGTGCGCCGTTCCAGGTGTACGTCGTCGCGGCGCCCTCGCCGTCCTCGACCACCTCGTTCGCCGGCACCACCTGCCCACGGGCGTCGCGGAAGGCGAACGCCTGGATGTAGCCCTGATTGAACAGCTTGCGGAACGGCTCGCTCGAGCTGATCTCGCCCAGGTCGAAGAGCACCTTGTGCCAGAAGCGGGCGTACAGCAGGTGCAGCACCGCGTGCTCCACGCCGCCGACGTACAGGTCCACACCGCCCGGGTCGTTCGCGACGCCCTCGCCGTCACCGCGGCCGGGCCCCATCCAGTACTCCTCGCACTCTCGGTCAGCGAAGCGCTCGGTGTTGGCGGGATCGGTGTACCGGATCTCATACCAACAGGATCCGGCCCAGTTGGGCATGGTGTCGGTCTCGCGGGTGTAGGTCTTGGGGCCGTCGCCCAGGTCGAGCTCGACGTTCACCCACTCGGTCGCCCGGCCCAGCGGTGACTCCGGCATCGAGTCGGCGTCCTGCGGGTCGTAGGTCTTGGGCGAATAGTCCGCCACCTCGGGCAGCTCCACCGGCAGCAGGTGCTCGGGGATCGCGTGCGCAGCCCCGTCCTCGTCGTAGACGATCGGGAACGGCTCGCCCCAGTAACGCTGCCGGCTGAAGAGCCAGTCGCGCAGCTTGTAGGTGATGGTGCCGTGACCGCTGCCGTGCTCCTCCAGGAAGGCGATGATCGTCGCCTTGGCGTCGTCGACGTCCTTGCCGTTCAACGAGATCCGGTCGTTCGCGGAGTTGATCATCGGGCCGCTGCCGGTGTAGGCGGTGTCCTCGTCATGGCCCTCGGCGGGTTGCACGGTGCGCGGGTGAGGCAGCCCGAACTTCTTGGCGAAGTCCCAGTCGCGCGGGTCCTCCGCGGGGACGGCCATGATCGCGCCGGTGCCGTAGCCCATCAGGACGTAGTCGGCGATGAAGACCGGGACATGCTGCCCCGTCACGGGATTGGTGGCGTACGCGCCGGTGAACACCCCCGTCTTGGCCTTGTCGTCGACCTGCCGCTCCAAGTCGGACTTGCGGCTGGCCGCGGCTCGGTACGCCGCCACCGCCGCCCGCGGGTCGCTGGCGTCACCCGTCCACCGGGGATCGATCGCCTCCGGCCAGGTGTCAGGGGTGATCGTGTCGACCAGGGGGTGCTCGGGCGCCAGCACCATGTAGGTGGCGCCGAAGATCGTGTCCGGGCGGGTGGTGAAGACCTCGATCCCACCAGCGGATCCGGCCAGCGGGAAGGTGACGGCGGCGCCCTGCGAGCGACCGATCCAGTTGCGCTGGATGGCCTTCACCGACTCCGGCCAGTCCACCCGCTCCAGGTCGTCGATCAGGCGGTCGGCGTACGCCGTGATGCGCATCATCCACTGGGGCAGGTTGCGCCGGAAGACCGGGAAGTCGCCGCGCTCGGTCAGGCCCTCGTTGGTGACCTCCTCGTTGGCGACGACGGTGCCCAGGCCGGGGGCCCAGTTGACCGGCGCCGTCGACTTGTAGGCCAGGCGGCGCGCGTCGACCGCGGCGGCCCGCTCGGCCGCGGTCAGGTCGTCCCACGAAGCGCCGGACGGCGTTGCCACGGTGCCCGATTCGTACCCCGCGACCAGGTCGGCGATGGGTCGCGCCTTGCCCGCGCGCTCGTCATACCAGCTGTTGTAGATCCTGGTGAAGATCCACTGGGTCCACTTGTAGTACGCCGGGTCGATGGTCTGCACCGCGCGCCGGTCGTCGTGCGACAGACCCAGGCGGCGCAGCTGACCGATGTAGGTCTCGATGTTCTCCTCGGTCGTCTTGCGAGGGTGCTGCCCGGTCTGCACGGCGTACTGCTCGGCGGGCAGGCCGAAGGAGTCGTAACCCAGCGTGTAGAGCACGTTGCGGCCCTGCATCCGCTGGTAGCGCGCGATCACGTCGGTCGCGATGAACCCCAACGGGTGGCCGACGTGCAGGCCCGCGCCGGAGGGGTAGGGGAACATGTCCTGCACCATGAACTTCGGCCGGTCGCCGATGTGGTCCGCGCCGTTAGCACCGTCGGTGCCCTGATGCGCCCACGGACCGCTGGGGTTCTCGGCGTGGAAGGTGCCGTGCTCCTCCCAGTGCTCCTGCCAGCGGCGTTCGATTTCGCCGGCCAGCTCAGGGGTGTAGCGGTGCTGCGGTTCGGTGTCGCTCATGCTTCTCCTGCTCATCCTTCGGTCGGTCCTCGCCTGCGGCGCCGGGTTCACCGCGCGGGACGCTCGTGTGCATGAAGAAACCCCCTGCGCATGCAAGGGGTCGCCGCGTCCGGATCCGGTTCAGATCGGCCGCGGCTGCCGAAGGAGGTGCTTGTCGTACATGCGAGGCAGACTACCGCAACGGTCCTACGCCCTGCCGCCCGATAACGCGAAGCGCCGGCCGCCCGAACGGGGCTGACCGGCGCTGCACAGGAGAGTGGGACGCTCAGAGAGCGTTGACCTTCTTCGCCAGGTTCGACTTCTTGTTGGCCGCCTGGTTCTTGTGGATGACACCCTTGGTGACAGCCTTGTCCAGCTTCTTGGACGCGGTGCGCAGGGCCTCTTCGGCGCCGGCCTTGTCACCGGACTCGGCGGCCTCGCGGACCTTGCGGATCCAGGTGCGCACCTCGGACTTGTGCGCCTTGTTGCGCTCCGTACGGATCGCGTTCGTCTTGACCCGCTTGATCTGCGACTTGATGTTTGCCACGAATGAACTTCCTTGGTCGAAATGTCAGGGATGTCGAGGGCACGTACGACGACGGGTTGGGGCGTGGGAACACTCCGGGCGAATCGTCCTACGAGATGCTGCTGCATGCGCGCACGACCGGGGCGCGCACGCGATCGCCAAATCTACCAGCGCCGCACGGAACCACCCAAATCGTCGGCGGGCGGTCGGCCTCAGCCCGCGCCGCGCTCCCGGGTGATCGTGAGGATCGCGTGCTCGACGGCGTAGACCGGGTCGCGACCACCGCCCTTGACCTCGAAGTCGGCCGCTGCGACCGCCTGGATCGCGCGTCCGAGCCGGTCACCGTCCCACCCGCGTGCCGCCGCACGCGCTCGGTCGATCTGCCACGGCGCCATCCCGAGCTTGCCCGCGAGCGCACCCGACGACCCCCCGCCCGCCGTCGCCACCCGGGCCACCTGACGCAGTTGGCTCGCCAGGACCGCGACGATCGGCACCGGGTCGAGCCCGGAGGCGATGGCGTGCCGCAGCAGCCGCAGGGCGTCGGACGTCTGGCCCGCGACGGCCGCGTCGGCGACCCGGAAGCCGGTCGCGTCGACCTTGCCCCCGTGGTACTCCTGCACCTGCTCGACGTCGATGAGGCCCTCGGTGTCGTCGATGAGCTGCAGCGCGGCGGACGCCAGCTCCCCCACGTCGCGACCCACCGCGTCGAGCAGGGCCCGGACCGCCTCGGGGGTCGCCTTGCGCCGGGCGCGGCGGAACTCGTGGGTGAGGAAGTCGCTCTTCTCCCGATCCGTCTTGATCGCCGGGGCGTCGATGCGGCGGGCGCCGGCCGCCTTCAACGCGTCGAGCACCCGCTTGCCGCGGTTGCCGCCCTTGTGCAGGACCACCAGACGCAGGTCGTCGCCGGCGGCCTGCTCGATGACCGTGAGCAGGTCGGCCTGCAGGTCGTCGGAGGCCTCGTCGGCGTCGTGCAGGACGATCGCGGTCGCCCCACCGAAGAGACTCGGGCTGGCGTGCACGATCAGGGACCCGGGCGCGTAGTCGGCCGCGTAGAGGCGCACCACCTCGATCTGCGGGTCGTGTGCCCGGAAGACCTCGAGCGTGCTGTCCAGCGCCCGATCGGACAGGACCCGCTCCGGACCGGCGATGAGCACGAGGGCAGGCGGCTCGGGCATGGGCACACCCTGCCACGCGGGCCCGACACCCGCGATGCTCAGGTGCGCCGTGCCGGCCTGTGCAGCGGTTCGCTGCCCTGCAGGTCCGGCGTGATGCGCCCGAGACCGCGGCCGAGCGCGAGGACGAGCAGGCAGACGCCCGCGCCGAGCAGCATCGCGACCGTCACATCACCGAGGTAGTGCGCGCCGACGAACACCCGGCTCGCGGCGACCACGAGCACCACCGGGATGCCGATCCCCAGCGCCACCCGGTGCGAGCCCTGACCGAGCCAGACGGTGAAGCAGATCGCCGCGACGATTCCGGTCGCGATCGCCGTGTGCCCGCTCGGCATCGAGTACGGATCCTGCAGGGCCACGGTCCGGCGCACCGGTGGCGCGGGTGGCCGGGCGCGCTCCGCGACGTGCTTGACCAGGGAGCAGGCACCCCAGGTCGCGAAGAAGAGGGCCGCCTCCACCACGACGTCCCGGCGGCGACCGCCGACCAGAAGGACAAGCAGCACCAGCACGATCATCACAACCGCGCCGACGGTGCCGAACCCACTGTCGATCCACCGGCCGGCCTGCCGGCCCCAGCCCGGGTCGTGGTGCGTGGCCCAGACGCTGACTCGCAGCTCACCGGTGCGCCGCGCCCCGAGGCGCGTGCAGACCGTGGCCAGCGACAGGGCGACCAGCACCATCAGCGCGCCGGCCAGGGTCAGACCGCCCACCTGTGGGCGCCGTGCTCTCACTCGTCCAGACGTACGCCGAGCACACCGGCCCGCGCGCGCAGCTCCTCGGTCGGCAGGTCCAGGTGCTCGGCGAGCTCGGTGACGTTCAACCCCATCTCGGCGCCGTCCCGCAGCTCCTCGTCGTCCTCGGCGCTCCAGACCCGCTCACCACCGTCGGTGACGACGCGCAGCGCGCGCGGCTCCGGAGGGCCCGGGACCTCACCGGGGCCCGGCGCCTCCGTGACGTCGGCGGGCTCCTGCGCTCCGTCCGGCACGGCCGGAGGTGCGCTCGGCGGGGTGTCCGGCGCCTTCGGCCGCTTGGCACCGAGCGGCATGATCGACGGCTGCGCGAGAGGCTGCTCCTCCACCTGGGCGACCTGCGCACGCAACTGGTCGAGAAGCTGTTGCTGCTGCCCGCTCGGCCGCGCCGACAGGGCGGGCTCGGGCTCGTGCCCGGCGGGCGTGGGCTGCGGGTCCGGGGCGACCGGCTCGTTCGGGGCGGCCAGGTCGTCCGGGGCGGGATGTTCGACCGGTCCGGCGACGGACGGTCCCGGGTGCGCCGAGGTGTCGTCGTCGCGCACCACCGCGACCGGAGACGCTTTCTCAGCGCCGCCCCGCGCGGCCACGGCGATCACCGGCCCCGCGGTCTCGTCGAGCCGTCGGAGGGCGTTGAGCACCAGTGCCCGGTCGCTGGTCGGCCAGAACGGCGGCAGCGTGGACTGCAGGAAGCCGGCGTACCGGGCCGTGACCATCCGCGGGTCCAGGAAGGCGACGACGCCGCGGTCGTCGGCCCGCCGGATGAGCCGACCGGCACCCTGAGCCAGGCGCAGTGCGGCGTGCGTGGCGGAGACGGCCATGAAGCCGTTGCCGCCGCGCCGGGCGATGGCCTCCGTGCGTGCGGACGACAGCGGGTCGTCCGGCCGCGGGAAGGGGATGCGGTCGATGATCACCAGCTGGCAGGCACTGCCCGGGACGTCGACGCCCTGCCACAGGCTCATGGTGCCGAAGAGGCAGGTCGGCCCGTCGGCCGCGAACTGCCGCACCAGGGTTGCGATCTGGTCATCGCCCTGGCACAGGACCGGGATCTCGTCGCCGAGCCGGGTGCGCATCGCCTCCGCGGCCGCCTTCGCGGCCCGGGTCGAGGAGAACAGACCCAGGGTGCGACCGCCCGCGGCTCGGACCAGCGTCTCGATCTCGTCGAAGACCGCGTCGGCGGGACCGTCCCGGCCGGGCGGGGGCAGCTGCGAGGCGACGTACGCGATCGCCTGCGTCGGGTAGTCGAACGGTGAGCCCACGTCGAGGCCGGTCCAGGAGGGTCCTCCCGCACCACGCAGCCCGAGGGTGCCGGCGACCGCGTCGAAGCTGCCGCCCAGCTCCAGGGTCGCGGAGGTGAGGACGACGGTTCGCTCGCCGAAGACCGCCTCCCGCAGCGCCATCGCGACGCTCATCGGCGCCACCCGCAGCAGGTGCCCGCGCCGCAGGTCCTCGGAGATCCACGCGACGTCCAGCTCGCGCTCCTCCAGCACCCGCGCGGCCGTGTCGAACAGCTCGTCGACCGCGGCCTGGGCCATCTGGCGCCCACCGTCGGGTGCCGCACCCTGCTCGGGCTTGAGCTGGCTCGACACCTCGCGCGCGGTGTCGCGCACCCGCCCGAGGCCCAGCGCCAGATCGTCGGGGATACCCGTGAGCCGGCCAGGCGCCAGTCGGTCCAGGATCCCTTGGACGAACTCGCCGGCGTCGGTGAGCGCGGCCGTGTCGGCGAGGCGCCCGCACCGCCGGGCGGCCGCCGACGCCATACCCCCGGACAGCTCGTCGGTGACGGTCGAGGTGACCCGGTCGACCAGTTCGTGGCCCTCGTCGATGACCAGCAGGTCGTGTTCGGGCAGCATCCGGCGCCCCTCGAACGCGTCGATCGCCATGAAGCTGTGGTTGGTGACGACGACGTCGCAGTCCTTGGCGTGCGCCCGCGCCTGCTCCACGAAGCACTCGGCGACCATCGGGCACTTGGAGCCCAGGCACTCCAGCGCGGACACCGAGACCTGCCGCCAGGCGCGTTCGCTGACGCCGGGCACCAGGTCGTCGCGGTCGCCGGAGTCGGTCTCCTCGGCCCACTCCCGCAGCCGCAGCACCTCGCGGCCGAGCCTCCCGGCCTGCTGATCCACATCGCCGACCGAGAGCAGCCCCTCGTCCTCGTCGTCGGGGTATCCGCCCTGCAGCTTGTTCACGCACACGTAGTTGCGGCGCCCCTTGACCAGGCCGTACGTCGGGCGCCGGCCGATCACCGGTGCCAGCGCGTCCGCGATCCGGGGCAGGTCGCGGTCGACGATCTGTGCCTGCAGCGCCAGGGTCGCGGTGGCGATGATCGCGGGTCTACCGCTCTCCACCGCGTGCGCGATCGCCGGCACCAGGTAGGCCAGCGACTTGCCGGTGCCCGTGCCGGCCTGCGCGAGCAGGTGTGACTTGTCGCTCAACGCGTCCTGCACGGCGTGCGCCATCCGGGTCTGCCCCTCCCGGGGGGTCCCTCCCACCCCCTGGACCGCCGCCGCGAGCAGTGCGTCCAAGTCGTCGGGCATCAGGCCAGGGTATGACGTGCGGGAGGGCCCCGCCGCGCCCCTGTGGACGCGCGGAGGCCGGTGTCAGTCGCGCAACCCGCCCGGATGGCAGATGAGGTGGGCGACCAGGGCGGTCCACCCGGTCTGATGGGTCGCGCCCAGACCAGCGCCGGTGTCGCCGTCGAAGTACTCGCTGAAGGTGACCTCCCGGTCCCAGAGCGGACCGTCCGGATACCACCGCGGGGTGCCCGGACGACGACCACCGGGTCCTGCCCGGAAGAGGCCGACGAGCCGTTCGCGCAGGTCGTCGGCGACGGCACCGAGCGTCGTACCCGCCCCGGAGCTCGTGGGGTGCTCCACCTGCAGGTCCGGTTCGGCCGCCGCGTAGCTGCGCAGCGCATCGAGCAGCAGCACGTTGACCGGCATCCAGACCGGGCCGCGCCAGTTGGAGTTGCCGCCGAACAGTCCGCTGTCGGACTCCGCGGGCACGTAGCGGATCGACGTACGCGCGCCGTCCACGTCGACCGCGAACCCGTCGCGGTACGCCGCGGACAAGGACCGGACGCCGTGGGGTGAGAGGAATTCCGATTCGTCGAAGAGCCTGCGGTACAACGCCGTACGACGCTCCGCCGGCACCAGGGCGATCGTCACCCGGTCGTCGTCGTGCGACTGGTGGTGCACCAGCGCATCCGCGAGCGCGGTGTCGCGACGCTGGGTCCACTCGACCTCGTCGATGAGCTCACCGATCTCATCCAGGACCACGGGATGCACCGAGTGCACGGCGATGAGCGGCAACAGACCCACGAGCGACCGCACGGGCAGCTGCTCAGTCGTGCCGTCCGGATGCACGAGGGTGTCGTAGTAGAAGCCGTCCTGCTCCGACCAGAGCGAGACGCCCGCGGAGCCGAAGTCGTCCATTGCCCCCGCGAGCCGCAGGAAGTACTCGAAGAAGGTGCGCGCCACGTCGTCCCAGCCCGGCGCGTCGCGCGCGAGCTCGACGGCGATCTGCAGCATGGACAGCGCATAGAACGCCATCCAGCTCGTGGCGTCGGACTGCTCCAGTCGCACCCCGCCGGGCAGCGGGGCCGAGCGGTCGAAGAGCCCGATGTTGTCCATCCCGAGGAAGCCGCCCTCGAAGAGGTAGGAGCCGTCGGCGTCCTTGCGGTTGACCCACCACGAGAAGTTGAGCAACAGCTTGCTGAAGACGCGCACCAGGAAACCGGTGTCCGTGCCACCGTCGATGCGGTGCACCATCCGGGTCGCCCATGCGAGCACCGGGGGGTTGACGTCGCCGAAATCCCATTCGTACGCGGGGAGTTGGCCGTTCGGGTGCTGCACCCACTCGCGCACCATGAGCTCGATCTGCTGCTTGGCGAACCACGGGTCGATATCGGCCAGCGGCAGCGTGTGGAACGCCAGATCCCACGAGGCGAACCACGGGTACTCCCACTCGTCCGGCATCGAGATGACGTCGGCGATGTCGAGGTGGGTCCACCTGCTGTTGCGCCCGGTACGGCGAGCGGCCGGAGGCACCGGCTGGGCGGGATCGCCCTCCAGCCACTCGCCGATGCTGTAGCGGTAGAGCTGCCGTCCCCACAGCAGACCCGCGAACGCGCGCCGCGCGATGTGCCGGTCCTCATCCTCGTGGACGTCCGCGAGCACCTCGGCGTAGAAGGCATCGGCCTCCTGCGCGCGGACCTCGACGACGCGGTCGCTCGGGGTGTCGTCCGGTGCTGCCACCGGGGCGTGCGCGACCCCTGCCGTGGCGCGCAGGTCGGCCCCCGCACCGCTCCCCTCCTGCGCGGGTTGCTCCGCGGTGGCGGCCGCGGTCAGCCGCAGGCCGACCGTGACGGAGGCACCCGGCGCCACGGTGTCGTGGTGCCACCAGAAGCCCACCTTGGTGCCCTGGTCGGGGCGCGTGCAGGCGAGGTTGCCGTGGACGACGGCCTGGTCGAGGCCGCTCGTGGGGCAGTCGGTGGCGCTGGGTGTGCCGTAGAGCGCGAGGTCGTCCGTCTCGTTGTCGCAGAACAGAATTCGCGGGCTGCCGTCCGGCACGATCCGGTAGTCGCCGAGCCACGCGTGGTGGAACTCCACGGCCGCGCCCGAACCCTGGGCCTGCTGAGCCCGCTGCATCGTCGGTCGGCGGTCGTCGCGACCCCACGCCCAGGTGTTGCGGAACCAGCCCTGCAGGACCACATCGAGAGGTGCGGGATCCGGGCCGCGATTGGTGGCGGTGACCCGGACGACGATGTCGGTCGGGGTGGCCTTCGCGTGCACGACCTCGACGTCGAAGAAGTGGTCGTCGGCCAGGATGCCGGTGTCGGTCAGCTCGAACTCGGTGTCGGCGCGACCGCGCACGGCCGCCTCACGGAGCAGTTCGGCGTACGGGAAGGCCCGCTGCGGATAGCGGTAGAGCCAACTGGCGTACGCGTGGGTGGGGGTGGCGTCGGTGGGCCACCAGATCTCCTTGACGTCCTCGCCGTGGTTGCCCTGGCCGTTGGTGAGGCCGAAGAGCCGTTCCTTGAGGCGGTCGTCCTGGCCGTTCCACAGGGCGAGGCCCAGGTTGAAGAAGCCGAACCGGTCACACAGACCCGCCAGCCCGTCCTCGCCCCATCGGTACGCGCGGCGGTGGGCGTCGTCGAACGGCAGGTAGTCCCAGGCGTTCCCGTCGGCGGAGTAGTCCTCGCGGACGGTGCCCCACTGCCGGCCGCTGACGTACGGACCCCAGAGCCGCCACGGCGCCAGGTCGTCGTGCGAGGCGGCCAGGCGGTCGTGTTCGGCGCTCACCCGTCCGACTGTGCCAGACCCCCGCGGGTGCGGGGGCCCGACCACGTCAGACGGTGTGGATCAGCGGGCGAACGCGGTGAGCTCGCCGTCCAGGGCGGGCGTCACCTTCGCATGCACGTGCGTACCGTCGGCCAGGTGCTCGGTCTCCAGCACCTCACCCTCGTCGTGGATCCGGCTCAGCAGATCGCCCCGGTCGTAGGGCAGCACCACGTCGACGCGGATCTCCGGACGGGGCAGCTCGTCGTCGATGAGCGCCTTGAGCTCGGCGAAACCGGCGCCGGTCCGGGCGGACACGGTGATGCTGTGCTTCTCCGAGCGGCGGATGCGGTCGATCACCTCGGGATCGGCGACGTCGGCCTTGTTGATGACGATGACCTCGCGGACGTCGTGCGCGCCCACCTCGGCCAGCACCTCGCGTACGGCGCTGATCTGGCCCTCGGGGTCGGGGTGCGACCCGTCGACCACGTGCAGCAGCAGGTCGGAGTCGCCGACCTCCTCCAGCGTCGAGCGGAACGCCTCGATCAACTGGTGCGGCAGGTTGCTCACGAAACCCACCGTGTCGGCGAGCGTGTAGAGACGCCCGTCGGCGGTCTCGGCGCGTCGTACGGTCGGGTCCAGGGTCGCGAAGAGCTGGTTCTGCACCAGCACGCCGGCCCCGGTGAGCCGGTTGAGGATCGAGGACTTGCCGGCGTTGGTGTAGCCCGCGATGGCGACGGACGGCACGTGGTGGTTGCGCCGCGAGGACCGCTTGGTGTCACGCATGGTCTTCATGCCGGTCAGCTCGCGCTTGAGCTTGGCGATGCGGGTGTTGATGCGGCGCCGGTCGAGCTCGATCTTGGTCTCACCGGGTCCGCGCGAGCCCATGCCCTGACCCGCGGCGGCCTGGCCACCGGCCTGCCGGGACATCGACTCACCCCAGCCGCGCAGCCGCGGGAGGAGGTACTGCAACTGGGCCAACTCGACCTGCGCCTTGCCCTCCTTGGACTTCGCGTGCTGGGCGAAGATGTCCAGGATCAGGGCGGTGCGGTCGATGACCTTGACCTTGACGACGTCCTCCAGGCCGCGGCGCTGGCCGGGTGCCAGTTCGCCGTCGGCGACGACGGTGTCGGCCCCTTCGGCGATCACGACGTCGCGCAGTTCCTTCGCCTTGCCGGCGCCCATCCAGGTGCTCGCGTCGGGCTTGCTGCGGCGCTGCAGGACGCCCGCGAGCACCGTCGAACCGGCGGTCTCGGCGAGGGCGGACAGCTCGCGCAGGGAGTTCTCGGCATCCTGGATCGTGCCGTCGTGCCAGACACCGGCCAGCACGACCCGCTCGAGCCGCAGCTGCCGGTACTCGACCTCGGTGACATCGGTGAGCTCGGTCGAGAGGCCCTCGACGCGGCGTAGCGCAGCCCTGTTCTCGCGCTCGAACTGGTCACCGTCGGTGCCGGGATCGAGCACGAAGCCGTCGGCGTCGTAGCGCTCCAGCACGGGTTCGCCGTCGTCCTTGGCGAGCGCCGTGGCGCGGGTGTCGAAGAAGTCGTCGTGTGCAGTCATGTTCTCCTCAGGTTCCCAGACGTCAACAGCATCTGCGAACCGTTTATGCCGGTACGCCGTCCCTACTCCCCGTCCCTACGCCCGCTCTCGTTTCAGCCCGCTCAGCCCCAAACGCGCCACCCACCCCTACGCCCGCTCTCGTTTCAGCCCGCTCAGCCCCAAACGCGCCACCGAACCCCCGTGGGTTGTGGATAACCGTGGGCAGCCTCCCGGAGTCCTCGATGCTGTCCGGATGGCCGCCTCCGACAACGCCCGCGTGTTCATCGATCGCCGGACCGCGCGCACACGTGGTCTGCCGATGAAGGAGCTGCTCAGCACGCAGTACACCAGGGTGTTCTTCGACTGCTACGTGCCGGCAAGCACCCCCGTTACGCAGACACTTCTCGTTCAGGCGGCGCTCTTCTGCGCGCCCGAAGCCCTCGCGGCCAGCCACCACTCGGCCGCTCAGCTGTGGGGCGGCATAGTTCCGCGAACGTCGGATGTGCACCTCGCCGTGACCACTGACGTTCGCACCAAACGCCGTGGGATCCGGACGCATCGCTACGACGTGAGCCCGCGCGTCATGCAGCGATCGGGTGTACCGACAACGACACCCGAGCAGACATTCGTGGATCTTGGCGCGTATCTCGAACTGGTGGATCTGGTGGTCCTCGGCGACTCGCTGATCAGGAAGCAACGAACCACGATCGATCGACTCTCCGCGGCCGCATCGGTCGCATCGGGCAGGGGTTCTGTCACTGTTCGCCGAGCCGCGACGTGGGTGCGCGGGAGCGTGGATTCGCCGAACGAGACGAGGTTGAGGCTGTTGCTCGTCCTCGCCGGCCTCCCCGAGCCCGCGGTGAACACTGCGATCCGAGGGGCCGACGGTGAGATTCAGCGCAAGCTCGATCTCGCGTACGAGAGGGCGAGAGTCGCCATCGAGTACGACGGCCGCCACCACATCGACCGGCAGGAGCAGTGGCAGCGTGACCTTCTGCGCCGCGAGGAGTTGGAGGGGCAAGGATGGCGGTTCGTCGTCATCACCGCGGACGACCTCTATTCGCACCCGAATCGAGTCCTGACGAGGGTGACGGCGGCGATGCGCACGCAGGGAATGCGGGTACCTCGCCTGTCCACCGCCTGGTGCACCTACTTCCATCAGCCGTCCGCAAGCTCAGTGGCCTGACGCGGGCCACGCTTCGGCCCGCTCAGCCCCAAACGCGCCGCCCAGCCCGTACGCCCGCTCGCGTTTCGGCCCGTTCAGCCCGAAACGCAGGTTGTGCGAGTGGACGGCGCACGACCCGCGCGCCGGGAGGTGGGTAGCGTGCTCGCGTGGCGGACTCCGAGGAACATCAGCACTACTTCACCGCGCAGCCCGCGAGCGACGCGGACCGTCGCACGATCAACATCCCGCTGGCCGGAACGACGTACGCCGTGCAGGTCGCCCGCGGCGTCTTCTCCCCCGACCGCATCGACCAGGGCACATCGGTGCTGCTGCGGCACGCTCCACAGCCGCCGACCACCGGCACGTTCCTCGATCTCGGGTGCGGCTGGGGACCCGTCGCGCTGACCCTGGCCCTGCGCTCGCCGCAGGCGAGCGTCTACGCCGTCGACGTCAACGAACGCGCACTCGACCTGACTCGCCGCAATGCCGCGGCGGTCGGAGCTAACGGCCTACGGGCGGAGCTCCCCGACGACGTACCCGCCGACGTCCGCTTCGACCTGATCTGGTCCAACCCGCCCATCCGGGTCGGCAAGCCGGCGTTGCACGACCTTCTCCGTACCTGGTTGCCGCGGCTGAGCGCGTCGGGCGAGGCCTATCTCGTGGTCCAGCGCAACCTCGGCTCGGACTCCCTGCACCGGTGGTCGAGCGAGGAGTTCGCCGGGCAGGGGCTCGTGACCACCCGGCACACGAGCGAGAAGGGCTACCGCATCCTGCAGGTCAGCCGGGCAGGCTGACCCGGCCGTCGGCCACCAGCGCGGCGGGACCGGACAACGAAACCCGGTCGCCTTCGATCAGGACGCCGAGGCGGCCACCGGGCACGTCGACCGTCCACTGGAGCTGATCGGGCGACTGCCCGCTCCACCACCAGGTCGCCAGAGCGGCGGCCGCCGCTCCAGTGCCGCAGCTGAGCGTCTCCCCCACCCCGCGTTCGAAGACCCGCATGCTGATGTGCCCGGGCCCGTGCGCGCGGACGAACTCCACGTTCGTGCCGTCGAACGGTCGCGGGTCGACGTGCGGTGCCCGTTGCAGGTCCAGGGTGCCGAGATCCATCGACGGCGGCAGCGCGACGACGGTGTGCGGGTTGCCGAGATCGAGGCTGAGCGCGGGCAGCGCGTCGGGCGCGCCGACGACCTGGACGACCGCGTCCATCCCCCGCTTGGCGGCCTCGTCCGCCCGCGACAGCCTCCACGGCCCGAGGTCCGTGCTGTAGCCGTCGCCCACCAGGTCGATGCGCTTGACGCCCGCACGGGTGCCGATCTCGAACGACGGACCGCTCGCCAGTCCGTGCTCCACGAGGTAGCGGGCGAAGACCCGCGTGCCGTTGCCGCACATCTCGGCGGCCGATCCGTCGGCGTTGTAGTAGTCCATGAACCACAGCTGCGGGTCGATGTCCGCGGGAGCATCGGCGACCGACTCGGTGCGGGTCACCCGGATCACGCCGTCCCCGCCGATCCCCGCGTGCCGATCGGCGAGGAAGCCGACGTCGGCGGCGGTCAGCGACAGCGCACCGTCGAGGTCGGCCACCAGCACGAAGTCGTTCATCGTGCCGTGGCCTTTGACGAAGTCGACGGTGGGCATGCGTGCCATTGTCACGGACGCGCCGCACGGATCAGCGCCAATGCGCGATCGGTGAGATCCGGGTCGTCGTGATCGAGCCAGGTGATCCGGGGATCGGCCTTGAACCATGCGACCTGTCGGCGTGCGAATCGCCTTGTGGCGAGGGCGGTCTCGTCGATCGCCTGATCCCGGGTCAGATCACCGTCGAGCTGCCCCAGTGCCTGCGCGTACCCGATCGCCCGGCTGGCCGTCCGTCCGTCGCGCAGCCCTTGACCGTCCAGCCGGCGCACCTCGTCGAGCAACCCGTCCTCCCACATCTGACGCGCACGACGAGCGATCCGCTCGTGCAGGAGGGGTCGGTCCGCTCGCAGCCCCACCTGCACGGCCGGGCGGCGGTAGGTGCGCGTGGGCATGGTCGCGCTGAACGGGCGACCGGTCAGCTCGATGACCTCCAGGGCCCGGACGAGACGGCGTCCGTTGGCCGGTCCGATGGCACGCGCCGCCGCGGGGTCCTGCTCCCGCAGCTGTGCATGGAGCGCATCGGGGCCCTCGGTCTCCAGGCGCTGCTCCCACGCGGCTCGCGCACCGGGGTCGGTCGGCGGTATCTCCAGTACGTCCAGAGCCGCCCGCGCGTAGAGGCCACTGCCGCCGACCAGGATCGGCGTACGCCCCCGCGCGCACACGTCGTCGATGGCGACGGTGACGCGTTCCTGGTACGCCGCGAGCGTGGACTCCTCGCGGACGTCCAGCACGTCCAGCAGATGGTGGGGGATGCCGCGTCGTTCGGCGACCGGCAGCTTGGCCGTGCCGATGTCCATGCCGCGGTAGAGCTGCGAGGCGTCGGCATTGACGATCTCGCCGTCGAGCGCCTCTGCCAGGTCCAGCCCGAGGTGGGACTTCCCGGTCGCCGTCGGCCCGACCACCGCGACCACGGTCGCCCGACCGCCCACATCCATGAGGGAAGTATCCAACGCCGTCGACGCGGTCCCCGGGCCGCGGCGAATGGACGTCGTCACGCTCCGCTGCTCGGTCCGGGGACGACGCCGGCGCGCGGGTGTGACGTACGCCTCACCGCGACGCGTACCCATCCGTGATCTGGGTCGTCTCGAATCACACGTAGTTCAAGACGTCCACCACCGAGGAGCATCCATGTCACCGCGCAGGTACGCCGTGATCGGCAGCGGTGTGGCCGGACTGACGGCCGCGCACGTCCTCAGCAAGAGTGGCGACGTGAGCCTGTACGAGGCCGACGAGCGACCCGGTGGTCACGCACATACCCACGACGTGCCGCTCCCCGACGGCAGCACCATCGCCGTCGACAGCGGGTTCATCGTGCACAACGACCGCACCTACCCCACGCTGCAGCGGCTCTTCCGCGAGCTCGGCGTGCCCACTCAGCCGACCGACATGAGCATGTCGGTCTACGTGCCGCAGACCGGCTTCCAGTACGCCGGGGGCAAGGGCCTGAGCGGCATCCTGGCGGACGCCCACACGACGACCCGTCCCGGTTTCTGCCGCATGCTGATCGACGTCAAACGCTTCCACCGCCGCGCTCGCGCCCTGCTCGACGGCCCGGAGCAGGATGATGTGACCATGCAGGACTGGCTCGGTGAGACGACCTACGGTCGCGACTTCACCGAGAACTTCATCCGCCCGGTGATCGCTGCGGTCTGGTCGTGCCCGCCCGACATGGCACTGCACTACCCCGCGCGATCCCTGCTGCAGTTCCTGGACCACCACGGCATGCTCACCGTCAGCGGATCGCCGACCTGGCGCACGGTGACCGGCGGGTCGCGCGTCTACGTCGAGCGCGTCGTGGCGGGTCTGCACCGCACCCTGCTCAACACCCCCGTCGCATCGGTGCGCAAGCTTGCCGATGGCGTGGAGGTCGGTGATTTCGCCGGCAGTCGGGAGGTGTACGACGGAGTGGTGATCGCAACACATCCCCACCAGGCGCTCGCGATGCTGGCGCAGCCCACGGCCGCCGAGGAGCGCGTGTTCAGCGCGATGCCCTATTCGGTCAATACCGCCCAGTTGCACACCGATTCGTCCGTCCTGCCGAGCAACCCGCGCGCCTGGGGCTCGTGGAACTACCTGTCACCCGAGGACGAGGACGGTGTCGTCGTCACCTATGACCTCACCCGACTGATGCGACTGCCGAGCCCGGACGGCACTCGGATGCTCGTCACGCTGGGTGGCGAGCACCGTGTGGACAAGCGCACGGTGATCGCGCAGATGACCTACGAGCACCCGCTCTACACGCTGGGTTCGCTGCGTGCGCAACGCGAGTCGCCCTCGCTCTCCGACGACCGGGTCGCCTTCGCCGGCGCCTACCACGGGTCGGGCTTCCACGAGGACGGGGCGCTCTCCGGACTGCAAGCGGCGACGCGCCTCGGTGGGACGTGGGAGTGAGCCCGCACCCGACGGCCACCGCCTACCTGACACGGGTACGCCACCAGCGCACCTCCCCGATCAAGCATGGATTCAGTTATCCCGGCATCAGCTATCTCGTCGACCTCGACAAGCTGGGCAGCTCCGAACGTCCGGCCGAACTCCCCTGGTGGGCCAGCGCGTTCACCCGCTTCAAGGCCTCGGACCATCTAGGCGACCCGAGCTGTTCCTGGCGAGACAATGTGACGACGTACGCCGCAACGCATGGAATCGATCTGGACGGCGGCACGGTGCGCGTCCTCACGGGAGCTCGCTCCCTCGGCTACGTCTTCAACCCCGTCAGCGTCTACTGGTGCCGGGACCGGGGCGGCGCGCTCGCCTGTGTCATCGCCGAGGTGCACAACACCTACGGCGAGCGACACGCCTACCTGGTGCGGCCCGATGAGAGCGGCCGCGCTGAGGTGGGCAAGGAGTTCTACGTCTCCCCGTTCAACGACACCGACGGCGAATACACGATGTCCCTGCCCGAGCCGGACGACGAGTTCGCGGTCGCGATCACCCTGCGCCGCACCGGTGAGCGACCCTTCGCGACCACCTGGACCGGCCGACGAATTCGTGGTCGCGGCGAAACCCTGAAAGCTGCCGTCGCCACTCCTCTAGCCTCATACCTCGTCACCACGCTGATCCACCTGCACGGAGTGCGATTGTGGTCGCGGCGGCTCCCGATCCAACCACGACCACAGCACGCGCCCCAGGAGGCAGTATGACCGCCCTGTCCGACCCCTCGACCATGGGGATCGATCCGATCCGGTGGCCTGATGTCGTGCGAATCCCCCGCAGTTTCAAGGCAAGCGCGGCCGAGAGCGTCACGCGCGGCCTCTTCCGTCGGGCGGTCGCGCGACTCGCGATCCGCGTGGTCATGCCGGATGGGACCACGCTCGGCGGGTGCGCCGACGATCCTGCGGCGCCGACCATGCACGTGCACAACCCGCGCGCCCTGATGCGCCGGATCGGCACCGGCGGCCTGATCGGGTTCGGCGAGTCCTATCTGGCCCGCGAATGGGACAGCGAGGATCTCGCCGGGCTCATCGCGGCGTTCGCCGGCGGCATCGACCACCTGGTGCCCACGTCGTTGAAGCGGATGCGATCGGCGTACCTCACGCGCAAGCCGCTCTCCGACAAGCCATCGACGGCGAACTCGCGCAGCAACGTCGAGCGGCACTACGACCTCTCGAACGACATGTTCGCGACGTTCCTCGACCCGTCGATGACGTACTCCGCCGCGCTCATCGAAGGACCGGTCGACGCCGACTCGCTCGAGCTGGCGCAGCACCGCAAGATCGACCGGATGCTCGACCAGGCCGGCGTCGGCGAAGGCAGCCGGGTGCTCGAGATCGGCACGGGTTGGGGCGAACTCGCCCTGCGGGCCGCAGCACGCGGGGCTCATGTCGACTCCGTCACGCTGTCCAGCGAGCAGCTCGCCTGGGCGCAGGGGAAGATCGACAACGCGGGCTTCGCGGCGCGCGTCGACCTGGCGCTGCGGGACTACCGCGACACCCTCGGCCAGTACGACGCGGTGCTCTCGGTGGAGATGATCGAAGCGGTGGGTCTGGAGTACCTCGACACCTACTTCGCCAAGATCGCGCAGGTGCTCGCACCCGGGGGGACGGCGGTCATCCAGGCCATCACCATGCCGCACCATCGGGTGCTGGAGACCAGGAACACCTACACCTGGATCCACAAGTACATCTTCCCGGGCGGCGCGCTGGCATCGGTCGAGATGCTGCGCGATACCGCAGCGCGACAAGGGCTTTCGCTGGGTGATGACCTTCCGATGGGTCAGAGCTACGCCGAGACGCTGCGGATCTGGGCAGAGACCTTCGACGCCGCCCACGAGCGTCTCGAAGAGCTGGGCTTCGACGAGACCTTCCGGCGGATGTGGCGGTTCTACCTGCGCTACAGCGAGGGCGGGTTCCGCGCGGACTACCTCGACGTGCATCAGCTGACCTTCACCAAGGGCGCAGCAGCATGAACTCGGACGTCGCGGGCCGTATCGCCGCCCTGGTCGCACCGCTGTCCGGGGGCGAGCTTCCCGTGCGGTTGACCGCGTGGGACGGCAGCGCCTCCGGACCCCTGGACGCGCCGCACGTGACGTTGGCCAGCCCCCGTGCGATTCGCCGACTGCTCTGGCATCCGGGCGAACTCGGCGCGGCACAGGCGTACGTCACCGGGGAGCTCGATGTCGAGGGCGACCTGGTCGAGGGCCTCTCCCGGGTGCGGGCGACGCTCGCGGCCCGCGGAGTCACCGCCAAGCGTCCCTCCGCGCGGATGCTCGCCGATGCGACCCGACTGGCACGCGAGTTCGGTGTGCTGGGTCGGCCCCTGCCTGCGCCGAAGACGCAGATCGCCGTCCGCGGACGGTTGCACTCCGTCAGCCGGGACCGCGACGTCATCCACAACCACTACGACCTGTCCAACGACTTCTACTCCCTCATCCTCGATGATCACATGGCGTACTCCAGTGCCTATGTCACCGGCGCTGACCTGAACGGCAAGGAGTTGCAGGACTATTCGCTCGAGGACGCTCAGCGCGACAAGCTGGACCTGGTGTGCCGCAAGGCGGGGCTCGATGCCCGTCGCGGTATGCGATTCCTCGACATCGGCTGCGGGTGGGGTTCGCTCTCGCTGCATGCCGCCGCGGCGTACGGCGCGCAGGTCACCGGCGTGACGATCTCCAAGGAGCAGAAGGCGTTCATCGACTCACGCGTCGCCGAGCGGGGCCTGGGCGACCTGGTGGAGATCCGTCTGCAGGACTACCGGGAGATCGCCGACGAGCCGTTCGACGCGGTGGCTTCGCTGGAGATGGGCGAACATGTCGGCGAACGCAACTACGCGGCGTACGCGGACACGCTCGCGCGGTGCGCCTCCGACGATGCACACGTGGTGATCCAGCAGATGTCCCGACACGACGAGCACCCCGGCGGCGGGCCGTTCATCGAGGCGTTCATCGCGCCCGACATGACGATGCGCCCGGTGGGTCAGACGGTCGCCTTCCTCGAGCGGGCCGGCCTCGAGGTGCGCGACGTGCATGCCATGCGCGAGCACTACGTGTGGACGGTGCGCGCCTGGCAGCGTCGGTTCGACGCCGCCAAGGACCAGCTCGTCAAGCTCGTCGGCGACGAGGTCGTGCGGGTCTGGGAGCTCTACCTTGCGGGCGGGCTGCTGGCGTTCCAGGAGGGGCGGATGGGCGTCGATCAGATCACCGCCGTGCGCCGCAGGTCCGGCATGAGCGCACTGCCCGCCGTACGACCGGCGAGCTGGAGTGACCCGCGTGGCTGATTTCCTGCTCGTCTCCGGCGTCAGCCTCCTGCTGCTGGCGGTCCTGCAGGCAGTGACGTTCTTCGTCGGCCGCGCCAAGGGCCGCTACAACGTCGTCGACGTCATCTGGGGATCGGGGCTCGCCCTCGTCGCGCTCGTGGCGCTGGTGCTGGGCACGGGCGGCATCGCTCGACGGATCACACTGGCCGTGCTGGTGATCGGCTGGGGTGCGCGGCTGTCGTACCACATCTGGAAGCGAAGCCGCGGCGGCGAGGAGGACCCTCGCTACGCCGAGTTGCTCGAGGGCAAGGGCACCGGGGCCATCATCGGGCGCATCTTCGTGACCCAGTGGATCGCGCAGTGGTTCATCTCGCTGCCGGTGCAGGTCGCCGGGGCCACCCACGATCCGCGCGGCATCTGGTGGGTCGTCGCGGTCGTCGGAGCCCTGGTGACCGTGTTCGGCATCGCCTTCGAGGCCATCGGCGACGCGCAGATGAGCGCGTTCAAGGCGGACCCTGCGAACAAGGGCACGATCATGGACCGCGGCCTGTGGGGCTGGACGCGGCATCCGAACTACTTCGGTGACGCCTGCGTCTGGGTGGGCGTCTACCTCGTCTCCGCGTCGGTGTGGCCAGGGGTGCTCACGGTGCTCTCACCGGTCGCCATGGTGTTCTTCCTCGTCGTCGCCACGGGCGCGCGACGCCTGGAGAAGTCGATGGCGCAGCGCGAGGGCTACCGCAACTACCAGGAGCGCACCAGCTTCTTCGTGCCCACGCCCCCCGGCAAGCACACCTGACCCGAACTCACTTTTGGACATGCACACCGGGGTATATCTGCCCCGCTGCGCATGTCCGAATGTCTGCGCGATTCAGGAGCGGGCAAGGGTCGACTCGTCGGGCACGTGAGCCGGACGTCGGGTGCGCACCAGCCACCCGGCGCCCACGGCTGCCACGAGCGCGACGGCCCCTGAAACGACATACGCCAGCGTGAGACCTGCGGCGAACGCCTCGTGCAGTGCTCGCGCAAGATCCGCGTGTCGGCTGAGCACCGTCCCGGCGCCGCCCCCGATCACCCGGCTCGCGGTGCGGGCCGGGTCCGTTACGCCGTCGCCGCGCAGAGTTGAGGTGGCGGCCGCGGCTGCGAGGTTGCCGAGCACCGCGATGCCCAGGGCCTGACCGAGCTGACGCGCAGTGTTGATCGCCCCCGACGCGACACCTGCTCGGTCGTCGCCGACGTCCGACGTCGCGGCGGCGGCCATGACCGGCACCGACACCCCGCACCCGATCCCGATCAGGGCGAGGCCAGGAAGCAGCGATGGCCAGTTCGCCTCGATCGAGATGAGCACCGCGCTGAGCAGACCGCCGGCACCGATGAGCCCGAGCCCGCCGCCGATCGCGAGGCCACGCGGCACCTGCTGCATGAACCGACCGGACAGGGGCGACAGCGTTGCGGAGAAGACGGGTAATGGCAGGCAGACCAGGCCGGCCTGGATGGGTGAAAGGCCGAGCATCGTCTGCGCCCAGATGACCGCGTAGGTGAGGGCGCCGAACCCGGCGAACGACAGCGCGAAGGCGGCCCCCACCGTGCCGCCGAACACGCGCCGGCCGAAGAGCGACAGGGTGATCATCGGCGCGGCCACCCGCGATTCGACGATGAGGAACGCGACGAAGGCGAGGACGGCCACGACGAGGCATCCGAGGACGACGGGGGATGCCCAACCGTCGTCGCCCGCGCGGGTGATCGCGAAGGTGAGCATGCCGGCCGCCACCGCGAAGACGAGCGTGCCCGCGACGTCGATGCGGCGGTGCCCACCCGCCTTCGGCGCCGTGATGACCGCCAGCGTGATCAGCACCGTCGCCACCCCGATCGGAGCATTGACCAGGAAGATCCAGCGCCAGGAGATCGTCTGCGTCAGCACGCCTCCCAGCACCGGGCCGACCGCAGATGCCGCGCCGCTCACCGCGCCCCAGACCCCGAACGCCGTGCCGCGATCGCGATCGGTGTAGGCAGAGCTCAGCAGGCCGAAGGTGGTCGCGAACATCGCCGCACCACCGACGCCCTGCAGTGCCCTGGCGGCGATCAACATGGCCGGATTGACAGCCGCTCCGCACAGGCACGACGCCACCGAGAAGACGACGAGCCCGAGGACGTACGTCCTGCGGTGGCCGAGCGCGTCTGCCAGCGAGCCGAAGCCGAGCAGCAATGCCGCCAGAACGAGCGCGTACGCGTCGATGACCCATTGCAGCGCGGCGAACGAACTGGACAGATCGGTGGCCATCGCCGGTAGTGCGACGTTCACGATCGTGACATCGATGAGCAGCATGAAGCTGCCCAGACAGATCGCGAGCATTGGGAGCCACTTGCGCATGGGAAACTCCTCGATGGACGAAGGACGGGCCGCTTCCAACGGTGCTTCCAGCGCGAATTCAGCTCCACCAAGTCGGCCTCGTCGCCACGAAAACTCTCTCCGGCGACCCACGGGGCTCGTAAGCTTCCAGGATGGGCTCGATCGAGCTACACATCCTCCAGTGCCTGATCATCGACGGGCGGATGCCCCTGCGCCGCATCGGCGAGGTGGTCGGCGTCTCGGAGCAGACCGTCTCGCGTCGGTACCGTGCGATGCGCGATGCCGGGCAGGTCCGGGTGCACGCGGTGCGGTCCGGATTCACGGCAACGCGTCAGGCGTGGACGGTGCGGATCCAGAGCCGCCCCGACTCCGCCGAGGCGCTGGCGGATGCGCTGGCCAACCGCGACGACACCGGGTGGATCGCTCTGACCTCGGGCGGCAGCGAGGTCGTCTGCGCCACGAGCGGTCCGGTGGGCTCGAGTGGCGAAGGCGTGCTGCGCCGACTTCCGCACACCGGTGCAGTGCTCAACTTCTCGGCGCAGGCCATGCTCCGCGCGTTCGCCGGCGCGGTCGACGAATGGACGATGTTCGACACCGCGCTCACGACGCTGCAGGCCGCCGAACTGCGCGCGGCTGCGCGTCACCGACGGCACGCCGGGACCGAGGCCATCACCGATGCCGACGCCCCGTTGGTCGCCGCCCTCGCCCGCGACGGACGTGCCACCGCCGCCGACCTCGCCCGTGGGCTGGACTGGCCGGTGTCTCGTGTAGCGGGCCGGCTGGATGCATTGCTCGGAGGCGCGCTCTACGTGCTCACCGACCATCTTCCCGAGACCTTCGGCTATCACGCCTCAGCGATGATGTGCCTCACCGTGAGTCCCGGCCGCGTCGTCGACGTCTGCGAGACCCTCGCGGGGCACCGGCCGACGGGGTTCGTGACCGCCACGACGGGGTCAGCCAACGTGATGGCGACCGTCACCTGCCGGAGCCAGGACGACCTCTTCACCTACGTCACCGAACAGGTGGGCGCACTACCCGGAGTACTGCAGTTGGATCTACTGCCGTACCTGCGGCGGGTCAAACAGGGCGGCAGCCGGGTCGTCGACGGGCGCCTCGTCGCGCCCACGTGACGCGGTACTACGCGGTTTTGGACATGCACACCGGGGCAGATATGCCCCGGTGTGCATGTCCAAAATCTCACGCGGGCTCGCGTACGCCGTGGCGCAGCCAACCGACGACCGTCAGCGCCAGCAGGAAGATGACGCCGACGTAGGCCACGGCTCCTGACCAGCCGTACGCCGAGTAGGCAAGTCCCGCAGCCGCACCGAGTACCGAACTTCCGGCGTAGTAGGCGAAGAGGTAGAGCGAGCTGGCCTCCGCGCGGTGGTCGTGCGCGATGCGACTGACCCAGCCACTTGCGACCGCATGCGCCGCGAAGAACCCGGCCGTGAAGAGCAGCACCCCGATCAGGACGAGGGGCAGTGCCGTGACCCAGGTGAGGAGGAGGCCGATGAGTGCGACGACCTCGGAGGTGAGAAGCACCGCCGCCCGCCCGAACCTGTCGGACAGCCGGCCGGCCGCTGCCGACGACACAGTGCCGGACAGGTACATCAGGAAGACGAGGCCCACAACGGTCTGCGACAGGCTGAACGGCCTTGCCAGCAATCGGTATCCGAGCAGGTTGTAGATCGAGACGAAGCCGCCCATCAGCAGGAACGCAGTGCCGAAGAGTGCCAGCAGCCGGGGACTGCGCAGGTGCCCGGCGACGGCCCGCGCGGTGCGGCGTACGCCGATCGGTTGCGGACGGAAGTAGACCGACGGCGGCGCGAAGCGAACGAAGACGAGGGTGAACGCGAGGCTGACGAGGGCCGCGACCTCCAGGGCCCACCGCCACGTGGACAGGTCGAGCGTGAGGGAGGCGACCACCCGCCCGGCGAGCCCACCGACCGTCGTCCCCGCGATGTAGCGACCCATGGCCGCGCCGAGGTCCTGGGCGTGTACCTCCTCGGCGAGGTAGGCCATTGCGGTGGCCGGCACCCCGGCGAGGGCGATCCCCTGCACCCCGCGCAGCGCCACGAGCAGCCCGAACGACCCCACCCACGGCAGCACGATGCCGACCGCGGCCGTCAGCAGCGCGGAAGTGACCATCACCCGGGTGCGCCCGAACCGCTCCGACAGGGCACTCGCCGGGATGATCGCCAACGCGAGCATGCCGGTGGTCGCCGACACTGCGAGGGCCGAACCGGCGGGTGAGACGTCGAACGCGTCGGAGAGCGCGGGCAGCACAGCCTGCGCGGCGTACATCGCGACGAAGGTCGTCATGCCGGCAGCGAAGAGCGACAGGGTGATCCGCCGGTATCCCGCGTCACCTCGCCGGTAACCCGCGGGGGCTGGAGCTGTCGTCTGAGCCATCCCCGTCATCGTCCCTCAGTCGAACCGGCGCACTGCGCCGAACCCCGCACCGAGATGTCAGTTCGGGAGGGTCGCGGAACCCTGGAACCCTCCTCGATCGACATCTCGGCAAGTTGCGACAGACCTGGGTGCGCTAGCAGGCGCAGGCGGGTCCGTCGGCGGCCGCGCGGGGGGCCGGGGCGCCGATGGACGGCATGCCGAGGGTCACCGTGG
The DNA here is from genome assembly GCF_013410455.1 of Allobranchiibius huperziae. Lineage (NCBI taxonomy): Bacteria > Bacillati > Actinomycetota > Actinomycetes > Micrococcales > Dermacoccaceae > Allobranchiibius > Allobranchiibius huperziae. The sequence goes on from NZ_JACCFW010000001.1 coordinate 2,328,332, forward strand.
GTTTGGCCGTCGCGCCCGTCGCGCCCGGCGTGGCGCCGTCCTGCAACGCGGCCCACGCGTCTCCGCCCGGGGTGCGCCTCACGGAGTAGGCCCCGCCCTGGATGCCGGAGTCGGCCACCAGGTGATGCGGAGCGCCGTAGGTGACACCGACTGTCACCATGTCACCGGGCCTCGCACGCTCGGCACCGTCCGGCACTGCGAAGTGCACCAGGCGGTTGTCTCGGGCGCGGCCGGACATCCGGCCACTGGCTGCGTCCTTACGACCTTCACCGGGAGCGACGAGCACCTCGACCTCACGGCCCTCCAGCGTGCGGTTCTCGGCCCAGGAGACCTCTTCCTGCGCCGCGACCAGCCGCTCGAAGCGTTCCTGCACCACGGCTTTCGGCAACTGGTCGGGCAGGTCGGCGGCCGGGGTGCCGGGGCGGATCGAGTACTGGAAGGTGAACGCCGAGGAGAAGCGAGACTCGCGCACGACGCGCAGGGTCTCGGCGAAGTCGGCCTCGGTCTCGCCGGGGAAGCCCACGATGATGTCGGTCGTGATCGCCGCCTCGGGCATCGCCGCGCGCACCCGCTCGATGATCCCGAGGAACTTGGCCGACCGGTAGGACCGGCGCATCTCCTTCAGCACCCGGTCGGACCCGGATTGCAGCGGCATGTGCAGCGACGGCATGACGTTTGGGGTCCGCGCCATCGCGTCGATCACGTCGTCGGTGAACGCGGCCGGGTGGGGCGAGGTGAAGCGCACCCGCTCCAGGCCCTCGATCTCCCCGCAGGCGCGCAGCAGCTTGCCGAACGCGAGACGGTCGCCGAACTCCACGCCGTACGTGTTGACGTTCTGGCCCAGCAGGGTCACCTCGACGACGCCCTGCTCGACGAGCGCCTTCACCTCGGCGAGCACGTCGCCGGGACGGCGGTCCTTCTCCTTGCCGCGCAGCGCCGGGACGATGCAGAACGTGCAGGTGTTGTTGCAGCCGACCGAGATCGACACCCAGCCGCTGTACGCCGAGTCGCGTCGGGTGGGCAGCGTCGAGGGGAAGGTCTCCAGCGACTCCAGGATCTCGACCTGCGCCTCTGCGTTGTGGCGCGCCCGCTCCAGCAGCACCGGCAGGGATCCGACGTTGTGGGTGCCGAAGACCACGTCGACCCAGGGCGCGCGCTGCACGATCGCGCCCTGGTCCTTCTGGGCGAGACAGCCGCCGACGGCGATCTGCATACCGGGGTGGGCGTCCTTGACGGGCTTCAGCGCACCGAGGTTGCCGTAGAGCTTGTCGGCGGCGTTCTCCCGCACGGCGCAGGTGTTGTAGACGACCACGTCGGCCGCGTCAGGGCGACCGTCGGTCGCCAGGGTCAGCCGGTCGACGTACCCGGCATGCTCGAGCAGCCCACTGATCCGCTCGGAGTCGTGGACGTTCATCTGGCACCCGTGGGTGCGGACCTCGTACGTGCGCATAACGCGGTCCAGGGTACGGCGTGCCGAGGTCGCTCAGATCGCCTTGCCCGGGTTGAGGATGCCGTGCGGGTCGAGCGCAGCTTTGACGGCGCGCTGCATGGCCACGACCTGCGGCCCGAGCTCGCGCTCCATCCCTGCTCGCTTCCACAGACCCACCCCGTGCTCCCCGGTGACGGTGCCGCCCGCGGCCAGCGCCGCGTCGATGATCGCGGTGAACGCGTCCTGGGCGCGCGCCTTCGCTGCCTCGTCGCCGCGTTCGGTGATCATCAGCGGATGCAGGTTGCCGTCGCCGGCGTGCGCGATGTTGGCGATGGTGGTGTCGTAGCGGGCGGCGATCGCGGCGATCTGTTCGAGCATCTGTGGGACGGCCGCCTTGGGCACGCACACGTCCTCGGTCAACACGTCGCCGAGCCGCTCGAGGGCGGGGTAGGCCAACCGCCGCGCGGCCATCATCGCGTCCGCCTCCTCCGAGTCGGCCGCCTCCGCGGTGAAGGTCGCCCCCGCTCCGCTGAACGCCTTCTGCATCGCTGCGGCGCCGGCGGCTCCCGCCTCGCCGGCATCGTCGAACCGGCCGATGAGCACGACGTTCGCCTCGCCGCCGATCCCCAGATGCGCATAGTCGTCCACGGCCTGCAGCGACACCCGGTCGACGAGCTCGAGCGCGGCGGGCGTCAGCCCTTGCGCCGCGACGTCGCGGACGGCCTGACCGGCGCCGGCCAGATCGTCGAAGTAGCCGATGACGGTGTGGCCCGGGTCCGGCAACGGCAGGAGGCGCACCGTGACCTCGGTGACGATGCCGAGCGTGCCCTCCGACCCGACGTACAGACCCATCAGGTCCAGCCCCGTCACGCCCTTCGCGGTCCGCCGACCGAGGCGGACGACCTCTCCGGTGCCGGTGACCACCTCCAGCGCGCGGATGTAGTCGCGGGTGACGCCGTACTTCACACAGCACATACCCCCTGCGTTGGTCGCGACGTTGCCGCCGATCGTCGACCACGGCGAACTGGCCGGATCCGGCGGATACCAGAGGCCGTGCTCGGCGACCGCCTTGCGAAGGTCGTCGTTGATGACGCCCGGCTCCACGACCGCGAGCCGCTCGAGCGGGTCGATCTCGCGGACGGCGTTCATCCGGTCCAGCGAAACGACCACGCAACCCGCGAGCGAGTTCGCGCCTCCCGACAGGCCGGTCCCGGCGCCGCGTGGCACCACCGGAGTGTCGTGCTCGATCGCCCAGTGGACGAGCGCCTGCACCTCGGCGGTGGAGCGGGCGCGTACGACCGCCAGTGGCGTGCCGTAGGGCGCCCACTCGGCCTCGTCGTGCAGGTAGCTCGCCATGAGATCCGGGTCGCTGACGACGGCGGAGGCGTCGAGGACGTCGTGCAGTGAGCTCAGAGCATCGGCTGTGACAGTCACCCGTGCGACGTTACGCCGCGTCGGTCAGTTGCGCGGGACGAGCGCGATGCCGGTGATCGCGAAGACCGATCCCGCGACCACATCGATGGCTCGGCCCGCTCGTCGATAGGCAGCCACCACCGGGGCGGACGACGCAGCGGACGCGACGACGACGTACCAGGCGAGCCCGATGGCCAGGATCGCGCCGAGCACGCCGACCCGGCCACCGACGCTCAGCCCGTGCGGCAGCAGCGAGGCGAAGAGCGCGCCGAAGAAGACGACCGCCTTGGGATTCGCCAGGTTGGTGAAGAGGCCGAGCCGCCAGAAGGAATGGCTCCCGCCCTGGTCAGGGGCCAGCACGCCGTGTCCGGTTTCGGGACGGTGACCCCGGAAGGCGCCGATGAGCACCCGCGCGCCGTAGAGGAAGAGGAGCACGGCACCGACCGTGCGGATCACCAGGTAGAGGTGCTCGTAGCGGGCGATGACGGCGCTCAGCCCCACGAGCGCGCACGTGGCCCAGCAGGCCATCCCGCCGACGACGCCGACGGCCACCGACAGACCCGCCCGACGGCCGTGGGCGGCCGAGGTGCGCAACACCGCGACGAAGTCCGGCCCGGGGATCGCCACGGCGACGAACCAGGCCACGAGGAGGGGAAGCGTCGACGACATCGAACGATTCTCGCGCATCCGCCTCAGTCGCGCTGGTGCTCCGGGGCGTCCGAGACGGCCGCCCGGATGACCGACCAGGAGAGGGCCGACGGGTACCCCTTGCGCGCCAGCATCCCCGCGAGGCGGCGGGTCTGCACGGCGGCATCGAGTCCGTGCATGGAGCGCAGCTTCTTGGTGACCAGCGCCTGCGCCCGGTCCCGCTCGCTCTCGTCATCGATCTGCTCCAGCGCCTCCTGGGCGGTCTCGTCGTCGACACCCTTGCGCCGCAGCTCCTGCGCCAACGCCCGGCGGGCCAGCCCGCGCCCGGCCTGCTGGGAGCGCACGACCATGCCGGCGTACGCCTCGTCGTCGACCAGACCGACCTCCTGCATCCGGTCGAGGACGACCCGCGCCACCTCGTCGTCACACCCCTTGGCGCGCAGCTTGTCCTCCAGCTGCCGACGACTGCGCGGGGCCATCGTGAGCTGACGCAACACGATGGCCCGCGCGATGTCGTGCGGGTTCGGCTCCGGATCGGTCTCGGGCGCCGGCGAGGTCTTTCCCCGCGTCGTCATCTCAGAAGTCGACCGGCACCTCGGCGGGTGTCGCCGACGCGACCACGTCGGCGGGCTTGTCGACCTGCGGGCCGATGCCCAGCTTCTCCTTGATCTTCTTCTCGATCTCATCCCCCAGGTCGGGGTTGTCCTTCAAGAAGGTGCGGACGTTCTCCTTGCCCTGACCGAGCTGGTCGCCCTCGTAGGTGTACCAGGCACCGGACTTGCGCACGAAGCCCTGCTCGACGCCCATGTCGATCAGGCCGCCTTCGCGGGAGATGCCCTGCCCGTAGAGGATGTCGAACTCCGCCTGCTTGAACGGCGGCGCGACCTTGTTCTTGACGACCTTGACGCGGGTGCGGTTGCCGACCGGGTCGGTGCCGTCCTTCAGCGTCTCGATGCGGCGCACGTCAAGGCGCACCGACGCGTAGAACTTCAGCGCCTTGCCACCGGTGGTGGTCTCCGGCGAGCCGAACATCACCCCGATCTTCTCGCGCAGCTGGTTGATGAAGATCGCGGTGGTGCCGGTGTTGTTGAGCGCGCCGGTGATCTTGCGCAGCGCCTGGGACATCAACCGGGCCTGCAGGCCGACGTGGCTGTCGCCCATCTCCCCCTCGATCTCCGCACGCGGCACGAGCGCCGCGACGGAGTCGATCACGATGATGTCGATCGAACCGGAGCGGATCAGCATGTCGGCGATCTCCAGCGCCTGCTCACCGGTGTCGGGCTGGCTGACCAGCAACGAGTCGATGTCGACGCCCAGCTTCTTGGCGTACTCCGGGTCGAGCGCGTGCTCGGCGTCGATGAACGCCGCGATGCCGCCTCCCCGCTGCGCGCTGGCCACGGCGTGCAGCGCGACGGTGGTCTTACCGCTGCTCTCCGGGCCGTAGATCTCCACCACGCGACCGCGTGGCAGGCCGCCGATCCCGAGGGCCACATCGAGCGCGATCGCACCCGTCGGGATGACGTCGATCGGCGGGCGCACGTCGTCGCCGAGCCGCATCACCGATCCCTTGCCGTGCGCCTTCTCGATCTGCGCCATGACGGCATCGAGGGCCTTGACCTTCTCGCCGGGCTTGGGGCCGGCCGGTGCTGGACTCATCGGGTGCTTCTTTCTGCTCGAGGTGGTCGCGCCTGCCGTCGACCTTCTCCCTGCGTCAACGTGCGATGACGTGAGATCTGGTCAGACGCTAGGCACCCCCACCGACAGCCACCGGGCTCGGTCCGGCACGTGTGGACAAGCAGCTCCCCGGGAGGGCACCTGTGGAAAGCGTAGACCAGTGACCGAACACGCGTACGAAGCGACACGCCGTACGTCGGCACTCCCCCGGCGCCGACTCAACCGGCCGGACCCACCACGTGTGCGTTCTGCGTCCGCGGCCAGTGCTGCAGCCCTGGCCACCGACGCAAAACCCCCACCACACACGAAACGTGCGACGGATCCCCAACCGACTCAACCTTTCGAGCCGCTTCCTGACACTCCGCTGCGGGCGCACCTCGCTGCGCGCTTCGTCAGCGACTCAGCCTGACCAGGCCCGTGTGATTGTCCTGCGGCAGCTGTCCGTCGATGACCGCGCCCACGCTGATGGCGTCGAGCGTCACCAGTCCGCCGAAACTGGTCATGAAAGAGGTGTCCGCGGCATCACGTCCGGTCGCCACCCGCAGCAGCGACTGCCGCGGTGCGAGGCCGGTGGCATCCACCGTGTGCCACGCCCCCTCGACGTAGACCTCGACGACCGCGTGGAAGTCCATCGGATCCAGACCGGCTGCGTAGACCGCGATCAGCCGCGCCGGCACGCCACGGGCGCGCAGGATCGCGATGGCCAGGTGCGCAAAGTCGCGGCACACGCCGTTGCCGAGCAGGAAGGTGTCGAGTGCGCCGTCGGTCGGCCGCGAGGAGCCCGCGACGTACGCCGTGCGCCGCTGCACCCACTGCCGCACGGCGAGCACCAGCTCGACTCCGTCGAGATCGCCGAAGAGTTCCGCAGCCACTCCGAAGAGCCGGTCGGACTCGGCGTACCGGCTCGGCACCTGGTTGCCCAGCTGCGCGCCGGTGCCCTCGTCACCGTCCTCCTCGTAACCGGAAACCGTTGCCTCGTAACGCATCTGGTACGCGCCGGGCGTCGCCTCGAAGAGGTGCAGCACCCCGTCGTGGGTGTCCTCCACCTCTTGGACGTCGACATCGTCACCATCACGCGTGATCCGCATCGACTCGTCGATCTGCAGGCCCTTGCACCGCGCCGCAGCGACCGCGAGCACGATCCTGGCCGGCCCGTCGACCCGGAAGTCCAGGGCGGCGTTCACCATCCGCTTCACGCCTACGGCTCCTTCGTCTCGGTGCCCGGCAGATCGCGGCCCAGCCACCGCTCAGGGGGCACCTCGAGGTCCACGCAGAGCGCGCGCCACACCTCGCGCGGGCCCACGCCGTCCTCCAGGGCCTCGTCCGCGCTGCGATCCTGCAGCGCGTGGATCGCGTGCGACCGCGCGAGCACCCGGCTGTATCCCGAGCCGAACTCGTCGTCCATCAGCCGCCAGAACTCGCTCAATCGCACGCCGCCAGTCTGACAGCCGTCGGCGTGCCCGAACGACGCTGCGCAAAGCAGCCCACTCGGCGCGGCCCACCCGAGCCACGCGCGATACTTCAGCCATGCGCCTCATCACCGCTCCCGCCGTCCCCGACTCCCCCGCACGGGTGCACGCTCCACAGGACGCTCCCGTGCGCGTCGGACTGGTGCAGCACGCGTGGGATCCCGACGCCGCGCGCCTGACGCAGACGCTGCACGAAGGCATCGGTCAGGCCGCGGATGCCGGCGCCCGATTCGTCTTCCTGCCCGAGCTGACCCTGTCGCGCTATCCGGCCGACACCCTCCCTTCGGGCGTGGCATCCGAGACGGCCGAGGATCTCTCAGACGGCCCGACGATGCGCTTCGCCCGCGACGCCGCGCGCGAGCACGGCGTCTACGTGCACGCCTCTCTCTACGAACGCGCCGACGCCGAGGACGGCCGCGGCCTCAACACCGCGATCCTGGTCTCGCCCGACGGCGACCTGGTGCAGCGCACCCGCAAGACGCACATCCCTGTGACCGCCGGCTACTACGAGGACAAGTACTTCCGCCCGGGTCCGGCGGATGACGCCTATCCCGTTGCGATCGTGGAGGATCCGGCGATCAAGCTGGGTATGCCGACGTGCTGGGACGAGTGGTTCCCCGAGGTCGCGCGGTCGTACGCGCTCGCCGGTGCCGACGTCCTCGTCTACCCCACGGCCATCGGCTCGGAGCCGGACCACCCGGAGTTCGACACCCAGCCGCTGTGGCAGCACACGATCGTCGCGCACGCCATCGCCAACGGGCTCTTCGTGATCGCTCCCAACCGCTGCGGCAGCGAGGGACTCATCACGTTCTACGGCACGTCGTTCGTGGCCGATCCGTACGGCCGCGTCCTGGTGCAGGCACCCCGCGACGAACAGTGCGTGCTGGTGGCCGACCTCGACATCGCCCAGCGACGCGACTGGCTCGACCTCTTCCCGTTCCTCGCCACCCGTCGTCCAGACACCTACGCGTCGCTCTCCGCGCCGATCCGTCCGGAGCACCGGCGCACGGTCGACCAGTGACGGCGCCGATGGCCGGCGACTGGCGGATGCCGCCGGAGTGGGCGCCGCACGCGCGCACCTGGATGGCGTTCCCGACGAAGGGCTACACGCTCGGTGACACGCCTGCGGAGGCCGAGGCGGCGCGGCGTACCTGGGCATCAGTCGCCAACGCCGTCGCCCGCTTCGAGCCGGTCTCGATGGTGGTCGCGCCGGCGGACGCCGACCTCGCGCGCGGCCTGCTCGACCCCGCGGTCGAGTTGCACCAGACCGATCTCGACGACGCCTGGATGCGCGACATGGGCCCGTCGTTCGTGCTGTCGGCCGACGGCTCGCGCCTCGGCGCGGTCGACTGGGTCTTCAACGGGTGGGGTGCGCAGTCCTGGGCCAGCTGGGAGTACGACGCGCAGATCGGCAGGTATGTCGCAGGGCTCGCCGGTGCCGAGGTCGTCACGTCGCCGATCGTCAACGAGGGTGGAGGTTTCCACGTCGACGGTGAGGGGACCGTGCTGCTGACCGAGACGGTGCAGCTCGACCCCGGGCGCAACCCGGGCGCCACGAAGGCGTCCATCGAGGCCGAGTTCGCGCGCAGTCTCGGGGTGGACACCTTCGTCTGGCTGCCCCGCGGGCTCACCCGCGACTACGACGAGTTCGGCACCCGGGGCCATGTCGACATCGTGGCGACGTTCCCGTCCCCCGGCGTGGTGCTCGTGCACTCCCAGGAGGACCCGGACCACCCCGACCACGCGGTCAGCCGGTCGCTGATCGACAGCCTGCGCGGCGTCGTGGAAGCGGGCGGACGCACGCTGGAGATCGTCGAGATACCAGCACCAGCAACGCTCTTCGATGACGACGGGCCGGTCGACTACAGCTACGTCAACCACCTGGTCGTCAACGGCGGGGTCGTCGCCTGCACCTTCGACGACGCCCACGACGACCGTGCGCTGGACGTGCTGCGGCAGGTCTATCCCAGCCGTGAGGTGGTCGGGGTCGACGCCCGCGAGATCTTCGCTCGCGGCGGCGGCATCCACTGCATCACGCAACAGCAGCCCGCCCTTCCCTGATCTCGCGGGACGTACCCCGCTGACCCGCGAGGTGGTTGTCGGTGGCTGATGGCAGGCTGGCAGCAACATGAGCACCGGCGTCGACGTTCTCGATCGCTTCTCCCCCATCACCCGGGCATGGTTCACGGGCACCTTCAGCGAGCCCACGTCCGCGCAGGTCGGGGCGTGGGACGCGATCTCCAGCGGTTCGCACACCCTGGTCGTCGCGCCGACGGGCTCCGGCAAGACGTTGTCGGCGTTCCTGTGGGCCTTGGACCGGATGACCACGGAGACGACACCGGAGGATCCGCAGAAACGCTGCCGGGTCCTCTACATCTCCCCGATGAAGGCGCTCGCGGTCGACGTCGAGCGCAACCTTCGTGCTCCCCTGGTGGGGCTGCGTCACGCGGCGACCCGGCTCGGCGCCGAGCCGCCCGACGTGACCGTCGCCGTCCGGTCCGGCGACACCCCGGCGCAGGAGCGGCGCGCGTTCACGCGCAGCCCCAGCGACGTACTCATCACGACCCCCGAGTCGCTCTTCCTGCTGCTCACCTCGGCCGCCCGGGAGAGCCTGACCGGCATCGAGACGGTGATCCTCGACGAGGTCCACGCACTGGCCGGCACCAAGCGGGGCGCCCACCTCGCCGTGTCGCTGGAGCGCCTCGACGCGCTGCTCGACAAGCCCGCTCAGCGGGTCGGACTGTCAGCGACCGTGCGACCGGTCGACGAAGTCGCGCGGTTCCTTGCTGGCGGCCGCCCGGTCACCTGCGTCCAGCCGCCATCGACCAAGGAGTGGGACCTCGACGTCGTCGTGCCGGTGCCCGACCTGTCCGAGCTCGGTCAACCCACCGACGATCTCACCGGCGCGGCGGCCGGACCGCGGGAACGCAGCTCGATCTGGCCGCACGTCGAGGAACGCATCGTCGACCTGATCGCGCAGCACCGCTCGACCCTGGTCTTCGCCAACTCCCGTCGTCTCGCCGAACGGCTCACGACCCGGCTCAACGAGATCTGGCAGGAGCGCACGGCCGAGGCGGACGAGGCTGTCGCTGAGGGCGATTCGCGGCCACCTGCGGAGGTGATGGCGCAGGCGGGCAGCGCCCGGGGTGCGCCGGCTGTTCTCGCTCGCGCTCACCACGGGTCCGTCAGCAAGGAGCAGCGAGGCGAGATCGAGGACGCCCTCAAGACCGGCACGCTGCCGGCGGTCGTCGCGACCAGCTCTCTCGAGTTGGGCATCGACATGGGCGCGGTCGACCTGGTCATCCAGGTCGAGTCGCCACCGAGCGTGGCCAGCGGGCTGCAGCGCGTCGGCCGCGCCGGTCACCAGGTCGGCGCCGTCAGCCATGGCGTGGTCTTCCCCAAGTTCCGTGGTGACCTCGTCCAGACCGCCGTCGTCGTGGAGCGGATGCGCGACGGCGGGATCGAGGCCCTGCGGGTGCCGGCCAACCCCATCGACGTCCTCGCCCAGCAGATCGTGGCGATGTGCGCCATGGACGACTGGGACGTCGACGAGCTCTTCGCGCTGATGCAGCGGTCGGCCTCGTTCGGCACCCTCGCCCGTACGGTCCTGGAGTCGGTGCTCGACATGCTCTCGGGCCGTTACCCGAGCGAGGAGTTCGCCGAGCTGCGGCCGCGGATCGTCTGGGACCGGGTCGGCGGCAGCCTGTCGGGCCGCCCGGGCGCGCAACGCCTGGCGGTGACCAGCGGGGGCACGATCCCCGACCGCGGGCTGTACGCCGTGTTCCTCGCCTCCGGCGACGGCCCCGGGCGCCGCGTGGGCGAGCTCGACGAGGAGATGGTCTACGAGTCGCGTGTCGGCGACCTGTTCACCCTCGGCACCAGCACGTGGCGGATCGAGGACATCACCCACGACCGGGTGCTGGTGACCCCGGCTCCGGGTCAGCCCGGCAAACTTCCCTTCTGGAAGGGCGACTCGCTCGGTCGGCCGGCCGAGCTGGGCGCCGCCGTGGGCGCGTTCGTCCGCGAGGTCGGCGCGTTGCCCGACGACAAGGCGCACGAGCGCGTCAAGGCCGCCGGCCTGGATCAATGGGCCGCCGACAACCTGATCGCCTATCTGCGCGAGCAGCAGGAGGCGACCGGCCAGCTCTCCCACGACCGGCAGATCGTCGTCGAACGCTTCCGCGACGAGCTCGGCGACTGGCGGATCGTCATCCATTCGCCGTACGGCGCCGGGGTGCACGCGCCCTGGGCGCTCGCCATCGCCGCCCGGATGCGGGAGCGCTTCGGTCTCGAGGTGCAGGCCATGCACGGCGACGACGGCATCGTGCTGCGGCTGCTCGACCTGGATCTCGACGAGGGCGAGCAGTCGCTGGGCAGCGCGCTGATGGAGATCGTGGCCCTCGATCCCGACGAGGTGCACCAGTTGGTCACCGAGCAGATCGGTGGATCTGCCCTGTTCGCAGCGCGTTTCCGTGAGTGTGCGGCTCGCGCGCTGTTGTTGCCGCGACGACAGCCGGGCAAACGGCAGGCCTTGTGGCAGCAGCGGCAGCGCGCGTCCCAGCTGCTCGAGGTCGCCAGCCGCTACCCGTCGTTCCCCATCGTCCTCGAAGCGGTCCGGGAGTGCATCCAGGACGTCTTCGACGTGCCGGGGCTCACCCAGCTGATGCGTGACATCGGCGCCCGTCGCATCCGGATGGTGCAGGTCGACACGCAGCGCCCGTCGCCGTTCGCGGCCAGCCTGCTCTTCGGCTACGTCGCCCAGTTCCTCTACGAGGGCGACTCGCCGCTGGCTGAACGCCGCGCCGCAGCGCTCGCGCTCGACCCGTCGTTGCTGTCCGATCTGCTCGGCACGAGTGAGGGCGCCTCGCTGCGCGACCTGCTCGACCCCCAGGTCGTGACCGATACGGGCCTGGAGCTGCAGCGGCTCGCAGAGGGTCGCCGTGCCCGCAACGCCGAGGAGGTCGCCGACCTGGTGCGCGTGCTCGGCCCCCTGACGCTGGAGGAGATCACCGAGCGCAGCGACAGCGGGCAGGACGCCGTCCGCGGCTGGCTCACCGACCTGATCGGCACCCGGCGGCTCATCGAACCGTCCTGGGGCGGGACCGTGCGGTACGCCGCGATCGAGGACTCCTCACGGTTGCGCGACGCGCTCGGGGTCGCCCTGCCGCCGGGCGTGCCGGGGGCGTTCCTGGAGCCGGTCGACGACCCGCTCGGTGAGCTGCTCTCCCGCTACGCACGCACCCACATCCCGTTCACCGTCATGGAGGCCGCCGAATCGTTCGGCCTCGGGCGGGCCGTCGTCCACGACGGCCTGCGGCGCCTGGTCGGCGCCGGTCGCCTGGTGGAGGGTGAGTTCCGCCCTGGCATGCAGTCCGGCGAGGGCGCCGCCCTGGAGTTCTGCGACCGCGAGGTGCTGCGCATCCTCAAGCGCCGTTCATTGGCGTCGCTGCGTGCCGAGGTCGAGCCGGTGCCGGCGGTCGAACTCGCCAGGTTCATGCCCTCGTGGCAGGGCGTGCAGGGCCGAGCCCGCGGGGCCGACGGACTGCTGCGGGCCGTGGAGCAGTTGGCCGGTGCCCGCGTGCCGGCCAGCGCGCTGGAGACCCTGGTGCTCCCCGCGCGGGTCGTCGGATACACCCCCGGGCTGCTGGACGAGCTGACGACCAGTGGCGAGGTGCTCTGGCAGGGCCATGCCGCTCTACCTGGGGACGACGGGTGGGTCTCGCTGCACCTGACCGAGACCGCGCACCTGACGCTCGCGCCGGCCGACGACACCCTGGAGTTCACCGAGACGCACACCGCGTTGATGGACGCCCTCGGTGCCGGCGGCGCGTACTTCTTCCGCATGCTGTCCGACGCCGCCCACTCCACCAACGACACCGAGCTCGTCGGTGCGCTGTGGGATCTGGTCTGGGCGGGGCGGGTCACCGGCGACACCCTGGCGCCGCTGCGCGCGCTCCTCGCCGGCGGCCGCACCGCCCACAAGGCGAAGACCTCCGGTCCACGGCGTACTCGATATGCCCGTCCCGGATCCGGCCTGCGCGCGATGGGCGCCGCCAGGCCGGCCATGCCCACTCGCGGCGGGCCACCCACGTCTGCCGGTCGCTGGTCGGCGCTACCGGCCGCGGACAGCGATGCCACGCTCCGGGCGCTGGCGACCACCGAGGTGCTGCTCGACCGCTACGGAGTGGTGACCCGCGGTTCGGTGGCGGCCGAGGGGGTTCCCGGTGGGTTCTCGGTCATCTACAAGGTGCTGGCGTCGGCAGAGGAGACCGGCCGAGTACGTCGCGGTTACTTCGTGGAGGGACTCGGCGCCGCTCAGTTCGCCACCTCCGGCGCGATCGACCGGCTGCGCGCGGGTGCGAAACCCATTACGAGCCACCGCAACCCGTGGGATGCTCCCGCACCCACCGAGGCAGCTCGCGCCGTCGTACTCGCCGCTGCGGATCCCGCCAACCCGTACGGTGCCGCGTTGCCCTGGCCGGAGGCCGAAGGGGGCCACAAGCCCGGCCGCAAGGCCGGTGCCCTCGTCGTCCTGGTCGACGGCGTGCTCGCGCTCTACATCGAGCGGGGCGGCAAGTCGCTGCTCAGCTGGTCCACCGAGGAGTCGGAGTTGGAGGCCGCGGCAGACGCCCTCGTGCTCGCCGTACGCGAGGGGGCACTGGGGCAGCTCACCGTGCACACCGCCGACGGCGACGCGGTCCTCGGTGCACAGTCGCCACTCACCGACGCTCTGCAGAAGGCCGGGTTCCACACCACCCCGCGCGGCCTGCGCCTGCGCCGCTGACCTGGTCGAGTGCCCGGTTGTCAGCGGAAAAGTGGCGCCGACACCACAGATCCGCTGACCACCACCGCACCGTCCTTGCGGTTGTTAGCGGGAAAGTGACGCCGGCACCACAGATCCGCTGACAACCGCGCCCGGACCCTGTGGGACCCGACGGTTACGGTGGCGACGTGCCCGAAGGCGACGTGGTCTGGAAGGCGGCCGACCGACTCAACGCCGCGCTGCGCGACCAACCGCTCGTCGGAGCCGAGTTGCGCTGGCCCGGCATCCCCGACCGCCCGTTGCACGGCATGGTCACCACCGGCGTGCACAGCCGCGGCAAGCACCTGCTGCACCGCCTCGACTCGGGCCTGACGATCCATTCCCATCTGCGGATGGAGGGCTCGTGGCGGGTGCGCCCGACACCGCAGGTGACGCCGCGTTTCGCCAGAGCCGCCGACATCCGCGCTCTGCTCGCGACGCAGGAGTGGGCGGCGATTGGCTGGCGCCTCGGCATGCTCGACCTCATCGCGACCGGGGACGAGCACCGGCTGGTCGGCCACCTCGGTCCGGACATCCTCGGCGCGGACTGGGACCCGGAGGAGGCGGTACGCCGGCTGCTGCGAGCTCCCGATCTGACCATCGGCGAAGCACTGCTCGACCAGCGCAACCTCGCCGGCATCGGTACCTTCTTCGCGGCCGAGGCGCTCTTCGCCCGGCGACTGAACCCATGGACCGCCGTGGGCGATCTGGGTCCGGACGAGGTCCGCGCGCTGATCGACGTCGCCCAGAAACAGCTGGCGCAGTCGGCACACGACCCGTCACGCTCGCTCACCCAGCGCACGGGCCTGCTCGACGACAACTACGTGCACGGCCGCAGCGGACTGCCGTGCGAGCGGTGCGGCACGCTCATCCGCGTCGCGATGATCGGCAAGGCCCCCCAGGACCGCACGATGTTCTACTGCCCGCACTGCCAGGGCGGGCTCGGACCGACCGACGACGGGAAGCGGCAGCGCCCCATCGGTCGTTGAGGACCACCGCCGAGCAGATGTGGAACGGACGCGCGCCGTACAGCGCGTTCAGCTGAAGTCGTTGTGGGGCGTAGCGCGCCCCATAGAGCGCGCCGGCACTCCCACCGTGCGTGGGAGGCGGTCAGGCTGCGGAGACGACCGGCGTGCGCGCGGTGTGCACAGGAAGCGGCACCGGCGCGCTCACGGCCTCGGCGGCAGCGACGCGTTGGGACACCTGGGAAAGCGCCGTCGAGAGCGGGATGCCGAGGGCGGAGCAGACGGAGGACAGCAACTCCGAGGAGGCTTCCTTCTCGCCGCGCTCGATCTCGCTGAGGTAGCCCAGCGACACCTTGGCGGCAGCAGATACCTCGCGCAACGTGCGGCCCTGGTCCTGGCGCTGGTCGCGAAGGACGTCACCGAGTTCGCGTCGTAACAAGATCATGAAACGCCTCCCAGTGTCCTCATGTCGTCGGCCGGTGCGGCCCGGGGATCGTGGGCGGATGCCCTCATCCAGTGCACCCACACTACTCATTGATGCCGACAGGAGTGTGGGGCACCACCTGCAGGCAATGTGCGAGCTTCCACCGATATGAACGCGCTCGTCGAGTCGATTAATCCAGCCGGCCCGTCGGTGCAAGGCCGGAGGCCAGCAGTCGCAGCACCGCCACCGTGCACGCCTCGCGCACGGACTCACGGTTGCCCGCCAGGTCCAGCTGCCGCACCTGCACCCCTTCCGGACCAGCCACCGCCACGAACGCGCGCCCGACGGGCTGCCCGTCCTGCTCGGTCGGGCCGGCCACCCCCGTCGTCCCGAGGCCGTAGGTCGACCCCAGCACCCGGCGTACCCCGGTCGCCATCTGCTCGGCGACCTCGGCCTGCACCGCACCACCGGCGGCGAGCAGGTCGGCGTCCACGCCCAGCACGCTGTGCTTGAGATCGGTGGCGTAGGCCACCACGCCCCCGCGCACGACGGCGCTGGCCCCGGGGACCTGCACCAGCCGGGCCACCACGAGGCCACCGGTGAGCGACTCGGCCACCCCGACCGTGGCGCCCGCGGAGCGCAGGGCAGCGACCACGTCGGCCGGATCGAGAACGGACATCGAGCTTCAGCGCACCGGCCGGGCCCGCAGCCGCAGCGCTCGGAAGACGTAGTCGACGCCGGTCACGACCGTGATGACCAGCGCGACGAGCAGCACGCACCACGCCGCGACGTGCACGATCCCGCCGAGCGGCATCACGAACAACCCGATCCCGAGCGCCTGCAGGGCGGTCTTGGCCTTGCCGCCGCGGCTCGCGGGGAGCACGCCGTGCCGCAGGACCCACAGCCGCAGCACCGTCACCCCGAACTCGCGAATGAGGATGAGCACGGTGATCCACCACGGGACCTCGTGGATCAGTGAGAGCCCGACGAGCGCCATCCCCATCAGCGCCTTGTCGGCGATCGGGTCCACGATCTTGCCGAAGTCGGTCACCAGACCCCGCGATCGGGCGAGGTCCCCGTCGATGCGGTCGGTCACGGACGCGACGAAGAACACCCCCAGCGCGCCCCAGCGGTACGCCGTGTCATGACCCCCGTGGGTGAGCAGCAGCCACCCGAAGAACGGCACCAGCAGGATGCGCAGGACGGTCAGGGCGTTGGCGATGTTCCAGTTGCTCACCCCGGTGCTCGGGGCGGTCGCCGGGTCCGGCACGAGGGGCGGGGGCACCAGGCGGTGCTCTCCGCTCACAGCGGGCTCGCGATCCAGTCGATCCCGAGGGTGTCCTCGACGCGGGCCGTCACGATGTCGCCGACGGCCGGGCGGGCCCGGTCGCCGTAGGTCAGGATCGTCTCGCCGTCGACGTCGGGTCCCTGCTGGCCGGCGCGCCCGCGGACCTCCCACTCACCGGAGTCCTCGTCCAACTCCGAGGACTCCACGAGCACCTCGACCTCTTCGCCGATGCGCTCGGCGGCGCGCTGCTCGTTGAGCTCGGTCGCCAGGGTCCGGATGTGCTCCACCCGCGCGTCGATCTCGTCGGCGGGCAGCTTCGCGGCGTACGACTCGGCCTCGGTGCCGTCCTCGTCGGAGTAGCCGAACACACCGACCACGTCGAGCCGGGCGTTCAGCAGGAACTCCTCCAGCTCGGCGACGTCGTCCTCCGTCTCGCCGGGGAAACCGACGATGACGTTGGAGCGGATGCCGGCGTACGGCGACCGCGCGCGCACCTGCTCCAGCAGTCCCAGGAACGACTCGCGGTCGCCGAACCGGCGCATCGTGCGCAGCAGCGGACCGCTCGCGTGCTGGAAGGAGATGTCGAAGTACGGCGCCACGCCCGGGGTGGAGGTCATCACGTCGAGCAGGTCGGGGCGGATCTCGGCCGGCTGCAGATAGGACACCCGCACCCGCGAGATCCCCTCCACGGCAACCAACTCCGGCAGCATCGTGTCGAGCAGCCGCAGGTCGCCGAGGTCCTTGCCGTAGGACGTGGAGTTCTCGCTGACCAGGAAGATCTCGCGCGCGTCGTGCTGCCCGAGCCAGCGCGCCTCGTCGAGGACGTCGGAAGGGCGGCGCGAGACGAAGGCGCCACGGAACATCGGGATCGCGCAGAACGCGCACCGCCGGTCACA
Organism: Allobranchiibius huperziae; assembly: GCF_013410455.1. Taxonomy (NCBI): domain Bacteria; kingdom Bacillati; phylum Actinomycetota; class Actinomycetes; order Micrococcales; family Dermacoccaceae; genus Allobranchiibius; species Allobranchiibius huperziae. Next base: position 2,345,340 of record NZ_JACCFW010000001.1, read on the forward strand.
CCCGCTGGCGATCTTCAACGGCGCCCACGGCCGTCCGTCCAACCGGGCGCGGATGATGCGCGGGGATCCGGCCGGCGACTCGATGGTGACGTCCTGCGGGGGCCCGGCGATCTCGCCCGCGCTCAGCGGGGCGTCAGCGGTGTGACTGCCATCGCTCCCGTTGCTGCCATGGCTGCCATGTCCAGGCTGAGCCACTCCCTGCCCCTGCCGCGCGACGGGCGACAGCGGCAGCAGCTTGCGGCGATCTCCCGGCGTGTGCGACTCCGGCCGCTCACCGTCGAGGATCGCGGTCAGCGACGCCGACATGTCCTCGTAGGAGTCGAATCCGAGCACGGCGTCGGCCTCGGGCAACTCCTCGGCCAGCTTCTTGCCGTAGCGCTGGGCCAGGCATCCGACGGCTACGACGGCCTTCGTACGCCCGTGCTGTTTGAGGTCGTTGGCCTCCAGGAGCGCGTCGATCGAGTCCTTCTTGGCCTGCTCGACGAACCCGCAGGTGTTGACGACGGCGACGTCGGCATCGGCGGCGTCGTCGACCAGGGACCAGCCTCCTGCGGCCAGTCGGCCGGCCAACTCCTCCGAATCCACCTCGTTGCGCGCGCACCCGAGTGTGACGAGCGCAACGCTGCGCGAAGGGGAGGACATGACCCCCAGGGTAGTTGGCATCGCGGCCCCTTCCCGCCGGGCGGCCCGCGGGGTGATGGGATGGTCCGATGTCCCGTGACCTCACCGACCTCCTGCACGAGCATCCCCTCATCGACGGTCACAACGACCTGCCGTGGGCCGCGCGCGACCTGACGGGCTATGACTTCGACCGGCTCGACCTGGCCGCCGGCACCGTCGGACGCACCCACACCGATCTGCCGCGGTTGGCCGCGGGCCTGGTCGGCGGGCAGTTCTGGTCGGTCTGGGTGCCGGCGACGCTCGCCGGTGATGCCGCGGTGACGGCGACCCTCGAACAGATCGACGGCGTCCACCAGATGATCGGCCGGTACGCCGACCGGCTGGGTCTCGCGCGCACCGCCGACGAGGCGCGGCGCGTCTTCGCCTCCGGCCGGATCGCGTCCTTCCTCGGCGCGGAGGGCGGTCACAGCATCGGCTGCTCGCTCGGCGCGCTGCGCATGCTGCATGTGCTCGGGGTGCGCTACATGACGCTGACGCACAACGAGAACGTGCCGTGGGCCGACTCGGCCACCGACACCCCCGTGCTCAAGGGCCTCAGCCCGTTCGGCGTCGAGGTGGTGCGGGAGATGAACCGGATCGGCATGCTGGTCGACCTGTCCCACGTGAGCGCCGACACCATGCGCGATGCGCTGGCCGAGTCGGTGGCGCCGGTGATCTTCTCCCACTCCAGCGCCCGCGCCGTGTGCGACAGCCCCCGCAACGCGCCCGACGACGTGCTGGAGATTCTGCGGGACGAGAACGGCGTCATCATGGCGACCTTCGTGCCGGACTTCGTCTCGCAGGAGTGCGCCGACTGGCGCGCGGGCGCCCGCGAGGCGGCGCGTACCGAGGGCATCGACCCCAACGATCACGAGGCCTTCGAGGCGTTCGGGGCCCGGCATTCCGTCGCGCACCCGAAGCCGAAGGCCACCATCGAGCACGTCCTCGCGCACTTCGAGCACCTTCGCGAGGTCGTCGGCGTCGACCACATCGGCGTCGGCGGCGACTACGACGGGGTGCGGGAGCTGCCCGAGGGGCTGCAGGACGTCAGCTGCTACCCGCGGTTGTTCGGTGCCCTCCGCGATCGCGGGTGGTCCGACGCGGACCTCGCCAAGGTCGCGGGCGCCAACGTGCTGCGGGTGCTCGGTGATGCCGAGGACGTGGCTCGTGAGCTGCAGACCACACGTGGACCCAGCCTCGCGACGTACGCCGACCTCGACGGCTGATCGGCGCGCCTCCGGGCCGCGCAGCGCTCTTCACTGCCCCTCAGACCTCGAGACGGTCGGGACGACGCAGCACGTGCCCGAGGGCGGCGATCACACCGACGACCCACCCGACCCGGATGCCCCAGTCGGCGCCACTGCTCACCGCCAGGGTGAACAGCCGGCCCAACGGCCCGTGGTGGGAGATGGCGAGGTACTCGACCCCGAGCGCCACCGCCCCGGCCACCATGGTCGCTCCCCATCCGGCGAGCAGGACGGTCAGGAATCCGCGGCGCCCGGGGGTCGACGCGAGTGCCGCCCACAGCATCAGGAGCAGGACCACACCGGCGACCGCGAACGCCAGGACGAAGTGCCCCGTCCCGGCGTTCAGGTTGATGTCCGACGCGGCCCGCAGGCCCGAGGACGGCCAGGGCGCCAGGCCCCCGATCAGCAGGTTGGTCCGGGGATAGATCGACATCGAGTGCCGGTGGTCGGCGACGTAGCTGGCGACCAGCGAGACGGCCAGCCCGATCAGGGTGGCGATGAGCGCGACGAGGAACGCCGATCCGGCGCCCGCTCGGTGACGCACGACCGGTATGCCGCCCTGATTCTGGCCGGGCTGCGCCCAGGGCGCCGCACTACCGGGGGCGCCGCCTTCCGGGTGCTCGCGTCGCTGGGTCGCGGACTGCCACTGCGGATCCTGCCGGGGGGTCTCGCGCTGCGGATCTCCCGCAGCGCCGTAGGGCCCGCGCTCGCCACTCGCATCGTCGTAAGGACGGGCCTCGCGGCCGGGCTCGACACCTGGCTCGCCAGCCTGCCCACGGCCGGGCTGTCCGTAGGGATTGGTCGGATCGGGTCCGTCACCCCGGGGTCGGTCGTCACTCATGCGCGCACCCTTCGCTCACGGTTCCTTGCGAAACCTCGTCAAGGTCATCCCTAGCAGTCGAGCGACCACCAGGCCTAGATAGTTGACTCCGGCAAGTTGCTCCAACATCGCCGCGGACCGGGCGTGGTCGCCGACGGGGTAGATGTCGGAGAGCCCCGTCCCGGTCATCGTGGTGAAGGACAGGAAGACCAGCTCGATCCAGGTCAGCGGCCCGTGGTGCATCGTGCCGGTCGTGAACTGGCCGGACCACACGGTCTGCACCAGCCCGTAGAGATAGGCGAACGCCCACGCCACCACGGTGAAGCACGCGCCGGTCGCGTAGATCTCGTCGGCGCCGACCTCGTTGTCGCCGAACATGTAACGGATCAGCGCGTACGCCGTGTAGAGGTAGAAGATCGCGTGCGTCACGTCGAGCCCCACCGTGACCCAGTACGCGTCGTGCAGCGGCACGTCCAGCACGCTGAAGATCAGCGCCGGCACTCCGATCGTGGCCGAGATCCAGGTGAGGGCCGGTGTCATCCGCACGGCAGCCACCGCGGTGACCAGCACGAGCAGCTGCACCACGGAGTACGCCGTGCGGCCGGGCGTGCTGTCGCCGGTGAACGGATAGATCAGCAGGCCGCCGAGCTGGATGATCAGCAGCACGGCGTTGGGGTAGGTGCCGAGGATGCCCCGCAGGCCGGTACGCCGCCGCGGGGCCGCGACGGTCATGTCCGGCCGTTCTCCGTCAGTGACCAGGCGTCCTCGCCGGGGTCGTCGTCATCGTCGGCCACGCCGAGCGGTGTCTGCGCAACACCGTCGAACGGCGCCCCGACATCGTCGCCGCGCAGCAGGGACAGGGTGGCCGGCAGGTCGTCGCCCTTGACCAGGACGTCGCGCGCCTTGGAACCCTCCGACGGGCCGACGATCCCGCGCGACTCCATCAGGTCCATCAGCCGGCCGGCCTTGGCGAAGCCGACCCGCAGCTTGCGCTGCAGCATCGAGGTCGATCCGAACTGGGTCGTGACGACCAGCTCGGTCGCCTGCAGCAGCAGGTCGAGGTCGTCGCCGATGTCCTCGTCGACCTCCTTCTTCGCCGCCACCACCGTGACGTCGTCGCGGTAGTGCGGTTTGAGCTGGCCCTTGACGTGCTGGACGACCTCGGTGATCTCTGTCTCGGTGACCCAGGCGCCCTGCACGCGCATCGTCTTGGACGCGCCCATCGGCAGGAAGAGCGCGTCACCCTGGCCGATCAGCTTCTCGGCACCGGGCTGGTCGAGGACAACGCGGGAGTCGGCCAGCGACGAGGTCGCGAACGCCATCCGGGAGGGCACGTTGGCCTTGATCAGACCGGTGACCACGTCGACCGACGGGCGCTGGGTCGCCAGCACCAGGTGGATGCCGGCGGCGCGCGCCAGCTGGGTGATGCGGACGATCGACTCCTCGACGTCGCGCGGCGCGACCATCATCAGGTCGGCCAACTCGTCCACGATCACCAGCAGGTACGGGTAGGGGTGGATGACGCGCTCGGACCCCGGCGGCGGGGTCACCTTGCCGGCACGGACGGCCTTGTTGAAGTCGTCGATGTGCTTGTACCCGAAGGCGGCCAGGTCGTCGTAGCGCGTGTCCATCTCGCGCACGACCCACTGCAGCGCCTCGGCGGCCTTCTTGGGGTTGGTGATGATCGGGGTGATCAGGTGCGGAATGCCTTCGTACCCGGTCAGTTCCACCCGCTTGGGGTCAACCAGGACCATCCGGACCTCGTCGGGGGTGGACCGCATCAGGATCGAGGTGATCATCGAGTTCACGAAGCTGGACTTGCCGGCGCCGGTCGCACCGGCGACCAGCAGGTGCGGCATCTTGGCGAGGTTGGCGATGACGTAGCCGCCCTCGACGTCCTTACCGACACCCATCACCATCGGGTGCTCGTTGGAGCGCGCCGCCTGGCTGCGTAGGACGTCGCCGAGGCTGACCTTCTCGCGGTCGGCGTTCGGGATCTCGATGCCGATCGCGGACTTGCCCGGGATCGGGGACAGGATGCGCACGTCGGCCGACGCCACGGCGTAGGCGATGTTCTTCGACAGCGCGGTGACCCGCTCCACCTTGGTGCCGTGGCCCAGCTCGACCTCATATCGCGTGACGGTCGGGCCGCGGCTGAACCCGCTGACCTGGGCGTTGATGTCGAACTGCTCGAAGACCTGGGTCAGCGACTCCACGACCCGGTCGTTGGCGGCCGAGCGGGTCTTGTGCGGCGTCCCCGGTGCGAGCAGGTCGCTGTTCGGAAGGGTGTAGGTGACGTCGCCGGCCAGCGCGAGCTGTTCGACGCGCTGCGGCAGCGGCCGGGTGGGCGGCGCCTGCAGCTCCTCCTTCACCCGCATCGGAGCCGGCGTCCTCGTGCCGGGCAGTGCGACCGCGTCCGGCGTCGGCGCGGTCGTGGGCGCAGCAGTGGCCGGTGCGTCGAGCAGTTCCTCGCCGACCACCTCGTCACCCTCCGGGACCTTCTGACCCGGGCGCAGGCGGCGGCCGTTCTTGGTCGTACGCGCCACGATGGCGGCCTGCTCGAACGGTTCGTCACCGTCGCGGCGGGCGTCCTCCTCGGCGGCACGCCGCGCGCTGCGACTCGACCGGCGCTTGCGGCCCGGTCCGTCGATCTCGTCGCCGTGCAGGTCGTGCTCGACGGCGTCGACCGGGCCGTCGTCCTCATCGGTCGCGCGCTCGCCGAACAACCGGTCCTGCAGATGGCCCAGCCGCTCCGGGATCTGCTGCACCGGCGTACCGGTGAGGACCAGGACGGCGAAGAACCCCACGAGCAGCAGGATCGGCACGGTCCCCCAGGTGTGCACCGCGGCGACGAGCGGACTGGAGGCCAGGAAACCGATCATGCCGCCGGCTCCGCTCACTCCCCCGCGGTAGGTCGGGGAGGGCGTGCCGTGCGCGACGCTCGCCAGGCCGCAGGCCGAGACGGCGAGGATCCCGAGTCCGGTGATGACCCGGTTGGTGCCCTGGTGGCCGCGTGGCGAGCGCAGCATGTGCACACCGAGCAGCAGGAGTACCAGCGGAAGTGCGAGGCCGACGAGGCCGAAGGTGCCGGCCACGACGGCGTGGACGACGTCGCCGGCAGCGCCCTGCAGTCCCCACCATTCACGCGCGGCGACCACGATGGCGATGGCGATCAGGGCGAATCCGATGCCGTCGCGGCGCAGCTCCGGCTCGACGTCGTGGGTGGTGTGCCCGACCCTGCGGGCCGCTCCCCCGGCGACGTGGGCCACGCCCATCCAGGTGCCGCGGACAGCGCGCAGCGGCAGCGGGAGACCGCCGTCCTTGGCGCCCTTGGTCGGGCGGGCGGCGGGCGTCTTGCGTGGTGCCGGAGGGCGCCGGGACGCCGGACGCTTGCCACCGGACGCGCGCTGGCGCGACGTGGTGCTGCTCGGGGCTTGACGGGTAGGCACGGGCACAGGCTAGCCGTCAGTCACACCTGTCACAGGCGCCCCACGCGGAGAACCGCCCGGAATCCTCAGCCCCCGTCGCTGCGCGGACGGCCGCGCCGAGGCAGGGGCCGGGCCGCCTTGGGCAGCCGGCCGCGCTTGCGCAACGCCTCCCGGATCAGCATCTCCACCTCGGCGTTGACGCTGCGCAGCTCATCCTGGGCGAGCCTGGTCAACGCCTCGTGGACCGCCGGATCCAGACGCAGCAGCAACGACCGGCGCGCGGGCGGACGCTGCGCGCCGGGGTCGCCGGGGTCGCCGGAATCGGCGGTGGCGCCTTCGCTCGGCGGATCGGAGTCGCTCATCGACCGATCCGTCAGTGGTAGAGGCTGCCGGCGTTGACCACCGGTGTGGCGCGCTGGTCACCGCACAGGACGACCAGCAGGTTGGACACCATCGCCGCCTTGCGCTCCTCGTCGAGGTCGACGATGTTCTCGCCCTCCAACCGGGTGATGGCCATCTCCACGATGCTCACCGCACCCTCGACGATGCGTTCACGGGCGGCGATGATCGCGGCGGCCTGCTGCCGCTGCAGCATCGCCTGGGCGATCTCCTGGGCATAGGCGAGGTGGCTGATCCGGACCTCGCGCACCTCGCACCCGGCGACCGCGATACGCGCCGCGACCTCGTGGGCGAGCTGCTCGGACACCTCGTCGGTGGAGCCGCGCAGCGATGTGCCCGTGCCGCTGGGGTTGTCGTACGGATGCGTCGTCGCGACGTGCCGCAGGGCCGACTCGGACTGCACCCGGACGAAGTCGCCGTACGACTCGACCGAGAACGTGGCCTTGGCCGTGTCGGCCACCTGCCACACGACGATGGCGGCGATCTCGACCGGGTTGCCGTCCGCGTCGTTGACCTTGAGGGCGTTGGTCTCGAAGTTGCGCACCCGCACGGAGATGTTGCGGCGGGTGGTGAGGGGCAGCACCCAGGTCAGGCCCGCGTGCCGCGCCGTCCCGATGTAGCGGCCGAAGAACTGCACCACCCTGGTCTGACCCGGCTGGATCACGACCAGCGGGGTCGCGACCAGCGCGGTCAGCACCGCCAGGACCACGCCGACCGCCGGCAGCCCCGCGACAAAGCTCCAGACGGCCACCGCCGCCAGGACGAGCGCGACCGCCAGCGCGAGGAAGCCGTTGACCGACCAGGCACGTCGCTCGGCGACATCGACCCGCCGCCCCTCGTGGCCCACCGGTCGCGTCGACGGCGGTTGCACGGTCGGATCGGCACTGTCCGACGCGGGATCCTCGGGCCGCAGTTGCTGTGACATCACGTCCTCCTCGATTTAACTGATATCACTTTAATAGCACTTAAACCAGGCGGGCGGAAGCCCTTCGCGCAGATGAGAGGACCGCAGCACATCCTCCGCGGTGCGACCGGTCCACGATGCGGATCGCGACATGACGACCGGACACCGCATCCGTTAGCCTCGTCGCAGGTCAAGAGTCTCAGCGTCAAGCCTCGGCTAGCTGAGCGGCAACCCTCCTCCGCGGTGGGGTGCTCCGAGTGACGACCCGGCCACGCCGCATCCGCCGCGTGGCAAGCGCGGACCGACGTATCGGCATGCTGCCGGTGACCGCTGGTCCCACGGCGAGAGGCTGCCCGTGACCGTCCAGGCAACACACACCCAGCACGACACCGAGACCCCTTCCGGCACCGAGTACGGCACGGCCGTACCCCGCGAGCCCCGCGAGCCCCGCGCCGCGCTACGCGTCGTCCGCGACTTGCCGCCCCACCGCGTGCCCCAGGTGCAGGCCCACCTGCCGCTCACCGTGGCGCACGAACTCGGGGTGCCCACCGTGCACCGAACTGTTGTGGACGCCGCGAACTTCGACCACGGGGCGACCACCCCGGCGCTGGTCAGCGTGCGCGACGCCGTCGATGCCGCACTGCCGACGTACGGCTCGGTGCACCGGGGCGCCGGCCTGCCGAGCCGGGTGACCACCGGCTGGTTCGAGCAGGCGCGGGTGACCGTGGGCGAGTTCGTCGGAGCGCGCCCCGACGACGAGGTCGTCTTCACCCGCAACACCACCGACGCCCTGGCCCTGCTGGCGCACTGCGTGCCCCGCGGCACCCAGGTCTTCGCCTGGGAGTCGGCCCACCACGCCGCACTGCTGCCCTGGGGGCGGCGCAACTGCACCCGCCTCGCGGTCCCGAACAGCGCCTCCGACGCCGTGCAGCTGTTGCGCTCGGCGCTGGCCGCGAGTGACGCGCGCGGCAAGCTGGTCGTCATCACCGGCGCGTGCAACGTCACCGGTGAGGTGTGGCCGGTGCGCGAACTCATCGCCGCGGCCAAGGAGTACGGCGCGCGCACGGTCATCGACGCCGCGCAGCTGGCGCCGCACCGCGAGATCGACCTCGCCGACCTCGGCGCCGACTGGGTCGCGTTCTCCGGTCACAAGCTCTACGCGCCCTACGGCGCCGGGGTCCTCGTCGGCCGACGCGACTGGCTGGACCTCGCATCGCCCTACCTGCCCGGAGGCGGCGCCACGGCGCGCGTGCGTCATCAGCGCATCACGTGGCATTCCGGCGCGGCCCGTCACGAGGGCGGCACGCCCAACGCCGTGGGTGCCATCGCGCTCGCCGCTGCGTGCGCGACGCTGCGCCGCCACCACGAGGAGATCGAGCGCCACGAGGCCGCCCTCGCCGACCAGTTGCGGACCGGGCTGCGCTCCATCCCGGGCGTCCGCCTGGTCAGCGTGCTCGGCGAGGACCGCCCCAACGTGGGTGTGGTGACCTTCACGGTCGACGGGTACGACCCGGCGCTGGTGTCGTTGGTGCTCTCCGACGAGTACGGCATCTCGGTGCGCGACGGTCGCTTCTGCGCCCACCTCCTGTGCGACAGCATCCTGGGCGACGGCTCCACCGCGGTGCGGGCGAGCATCGGCCTCGCGACCCGCGCCCACCACGTGGGCCGCCTCGTCGACGGCGTACGCCGCCTGGTGGAGGCCGGACCCACGCTGGACTACACCTACGACGAGTCCACGGGCTGGACCGCAGCCGACGACCCGCGCGACCTGTCCGTCCCCTGCCCCTGGTGACGGGCCCCGGACTCTCCCCGGCGTCCTAGCGCAATCGGACGCGTGCCCAGACGGCCCGGTGGTCGGTATCGGCGACCGTGACCCTCCCGGAGGCCACGACGTCGAAGTCGCGCACCAGGATGTGGTCCAGTGCGATGAACGGCGGGAACGACCGCCCGTTCGGCCACGTGCGGACCCAGCCGCTGCCGGTGGCCCGTTGAGCGTCGGTCATCCCTGCGATGGCCCGGCGGAAGGCGGGCATCGCGGTCGAGGCGTTGAAGTCGCCTGCGATCACCAACGGCATGTCCATCGGCTGACGGGCGCGCCAGCGACGCACCTCGTCGAGACCCGCGCGCCATCGGGTCGTGAGATTCGGCAGCGGGGCGTAGGTGTGCACGCCCCTCAGGAGGTAGGTGCCCTCCGGGGTCTGCACGCGCGCCACCGGCATCCCCGCGCCGTCGTACGGCACGAAGGAGCTCTCCTCGGTGAGCGGATGGGCGCTGGCGATCACGGTCCCGCGGAAGTCGGTGCGCGTCCGACCGACCCGGTGCGGCAGGAGGGTGCGCAGACCCGCAGCATCGAGACGCTCGAGCGCATCCGGTGTGACCTCCTCCAGCACCAGCGTGTCGACGTGGTGGGCCCGGACCGCGGCCATGATGGGGGCCGCCGACGCCTGACCGAACTCCATGTTCGAGGTCATGATCACCTCGTCGCCGGGCCGGCTGTGCACTGTGTGGGGCACCAGGGTCGGGACCGCGAGCGCCACAGGGACCGCGGCGATGAGCAGCAGACCCACCAGGGCGATCAGCATGGGCCGCGTCGGGCCGACCACGGCGGTCACGCCGACGCCGGCGACGAACGCGGCTATCGCGAGGATGCCGAAGAGCGGGAAGATCGACTGCACGATCGGGGCGACCCCGTCGGCGTCGATCCAGCGGGCCGCCATGCCGCACGCTGCGACCAGCGCCACCAGGCAGAGCACGACGAGGGCGACGTACTTCAAGAACATTCCTTCATCTTGACATTATGAAGCTATGATCTTCATATGCAGGACGTGAAGCCCGCTGAGCACGCAGACCCGTGCGCCACCCTGATCGGCGACATCGTGGACTCCCGGGGCGCCCCCGACCGCCATGCGTTGCACACCCGCCTCGTCTCCACCTTGCGCCGCACCGACCACCTGGTGGCCGCGACCACCGCACTGCGGATCACGGTAGGTGATGAATTCCAGGCCAGCTACGAAACCCTCGGCAATGCGCTGGAGGCGGCCTTCCGGATCAGGCTGGGCCTGATGCCCGAGACGCTGGTGCGATTCGGGCTGAGCTGGGGAGGCGCCACCGTGCTGGACGCCCGCGCCGGCACCCAGGACGGACCGGCGTGGTGGGCCGCCCGCAAGGCGATCGAAGCCGCGCAGGCGGCCGAACGACGACCGGCGACGCACGCCGTACGCACCGTCTACACCCCCGCGCAGGACGACGGCCCCAGCGCGGGAGCGGTCAACGCCGCCCTGGTGTGTCAGGACCAACTGCTTTCATCGCTGGATGAACGAGCCATGCGCATCCTGCAACGCCTCGTGGCAGGCGAGTCCCGCACGGAGATCGCACGCGCCGAGGACGTCTCCCCGTCGGCGATCTCCCAGCGCATCCGCGCCGCGGGCCTGGAAGTCATTGTGAACGCCGCCCGCGACCTCGCCTCCGTCCGATGAGCATCCTCGGCGCACTACTGCTCGCCGTCGGCGTCGGCGACCTGGTGCGGGTCCGGTCCGTCGTGGCGTCGTACGCCGTGGGGCCGCTCGTTCTCCTTGTGGCCGCCCTGTTGGCCGACCTGCACGACGCCGCCGACATCGTGCTGCTGGTCTTCGCTGCCGCGGTCGCCGCCGCGTGGCGCTGGCTGGCCGGTCGCGCCGCGCGCAGCAGACACGGCGAGACGCTGGCGCTGTGCCTGCTCGGAGCGGGCGTCCTGGTCGTGATGATCGCCGCGGGCAGCGCGAGTCACGCCGACGGCGCGCTCGGCCACTGGATGCGGCACAGCGCGTTCGCCACGCTGCACGACCTGTCGCCCGACCGCTTCCTGCTGGTGCTCGGCCTCGGAGCGGTGCAGCTGGCCACCGGCAACGAGCTGGTGCGCCTGGTGCTGACCGCGATCGGCGCGGTGAAGCCGGAGGGCCAGCCGCAGCCCTCCGACGAGCTGCGCGGCGGTCGGCTGCTCGGTCCGATGGAGCGCCTGTTCATCCTCGGGCTCGGCATGGCCGGGCAGATCACCGCGGCCGGGCTCGTGATCGCCGCGAAGGGCCTCATCCGCTTCCCCGAGCTGCAGGCCCGTCGATCGGCGCGCCAGGAGATCTCCGGCCTCGGCATCGATGCCGTCACCGAGTACTTCCTGGTCGGCAGCTTCGTCAGCTGGCTGGTCGCGCTCGGCGCCCTCGGCATCGTCGGCCTGCGCTGAGGACGGGCGTGACATCGGTCACCCGGTTCCTAGGCCCCGCTCAGCACACCGCGGTTCGGAATGTGCCACGGGGATCCGGTGGATGTCCGTCTCACCCGCACCAGGGCATGACCACAGGGTCACCGCGTCGACACGTGACCGCGGGCGGACTGCGCAGGCGCCCAGTGCCGGTCCGTTGCAAGCAGATTGCACTTATCCGGCACGAGCTCGGCCGCCGCTGCCACCACCTGCTGGACCTCGGCGCACACTGCCGCCCGGTCCATGCGTTTCGGACATAGCCTTCCTAACTATCACATCTCAACCCCCAGATGCGCTTCCGCTTGCTCACAGGACCGCCACAGACACGACCGGACGGTCGACCAGGCGGGTTTGGCAGGGGCGGCATCGGCACGTACGGTGGTCCACATCGGGTCGTCAGCACTAGATGTGCTAACGGCCCACTTTCGGGGCGTGCCACACCACGGCACGATTCAGCCCTCGTGGCACCGCGCCTAACCTCGCCCGGTGTCACCATCTGCCGGGAACGTCCCGGGAACGGCGAGGACGGGGGACCCAACCGGGTCTCCATGCATGGAGACCCACTGGGGTTAAGCAGAGAACTTCTGCAGGGCACCTGACCGCCCGACCCGACAGCTAACTCCGTAGGCGCGCGTCAGGAAAGGGACATTGGTTCATACATGAAGAACATCTCCACCAAGACTCGCATGATCACGGTCGGTGCCGTCGGCACCGCGATGCTCGGCACCGGCCTCGCGGCCGCCGGCAGCGCACACGCTGCCTCCGGCTCCGTGTGGGACCGCGTCGCTGCTTGTGAGAGCGGCGGCAACTGGGCCATCAACACCGGCAACGGCTTCTACGGTGGCCTGCAGTTCACCCAGCAGACCTGGGCCGGCTACGGCGGCACGGCGTATGCCGCTCGCGCGGACCTCGCCAGCCGTTCGGCACAGATCGCGGTCGCCCAGAAGGTGCTCGCCTCCCAGGGCGCCGGCGCATGGCCGGTCTGCTCCAAGAAGGCCGGCCTGACCTCCGGCAACGGCGCGAGCAGCGGTGGTGGCGTCGCCACCCCGACCCCCCGCACCGTCGTCAAGCACCCCGGCCGCAGCGCCTCGCGCCCCGTGGTCAAGCAGCGTCACGCGGTCGCACCCCAGGTGCGTACCTACCGTCACGTTGCCGCTGCTCCCCAGGTGCGCACGCACCTGCACCGCGCCGCTGCGCCGCAGCTGCGTACGCAGCCCACCGGCCGTGTCATCACGGTGCACGCCGGCGACACGCTCAGCAAGCTCGCTGAGCGGTACCACGTCAAGGGTGGCTGGCAGGCCCTGTTCGCCATGAACAAGGGCACTGTGAACAACGCCAACCTGATCTTCGTCGGACAGCACCTGTCCATCTGAGATCGCTCATGAAGTAGGCCCGGACCGCTCGTCGGTCCGGGCCTCCTTCTTCTCCCCACGAAGTTCTCGGCTACGTAGCGGAGAACTTCGTGGGGTGACGTTCGGGGTCCCCGCGAAGTATCGGAGCGAAGCGGAGAACTTCGTGGGGTTACTTCGGGGTCCCCGCGAAGTATCGGAGCGAAGCTTCGGACCCCGACGAGGTATTCGAAGGAGCGAAGCGGGGGAGAAACCTCGTCGGGTGAAGCGAAGCGGAGAACTTCGTGGGGTGACTCAGGCGTCGATGACGACCGGGATGATCATGGGACGCCGGCGCAGCTTGCCGCCCATGAACGAGCCCACGGTGCGGCGGATGACCTGCTGCAACTGGTAGGAGTCGGTGACGCCCTTGCGGCGGGCCTCCTCCAGGGCGGCCTCGAGCTTCGGCAGCACTTCGTCGAGGACCGCCTCTCCCTCGGCGAAGCCGCGGGCCTGGATCTGCGGTCCGGCCGCGATCTGCCCGGTGTCGGCGTCGCGTACGACGATGACGGTCACGAAACCCTCGTCGCGCAGGATCCGGCGGTCCTTCAGCAGGGTCTCATCGGTGGTGCCCACCAGCGAGCCGTCGACGTAGATGTAGCCGCACGGCACCGCGCCGGTGATGGAGGCCTTGCCCTTCACGAGGTCGACGACGACGCCGTCCTCGGCGAGCACGACGTTGCTGCGCGGCACGCCGGTCTTCACGGCGAGGTCGCCGTTGGCGATCAGGTGGCGCCATTCGCCGTGCACCGGCATCACGTTGCGCGGCTTGACGATGTTGTAGCAGTAGAGCAACTCCCCCGCGCTGGCGTGCCCGGAGACATGCACCATGGCGTTGCCCTTGTGCACGACATTCGCGCCGAGGCGCATCAGGCCGTTGATCACCCGGTAGACGGCGTTCTCGTTGCCCGGGATCAGGGAACTGGCCATCAGCACGGTGTCGCCCTGGCCGACATCGATGCGGTGATCGCGGTTGGCCATGCGGGACAGCGCAGCCATCGGCTCGCCCTGCGAACCGGTGCAGACCAGCACGATCTTGTTGTCCTGCAGGTCGTCGAGCTTCTTGACGTCGACGAGCACCCCGTCGGGGATGGTGAGGTAGCCGAGGTCGGCGGCGATGCCCATGTTGCGCACCATCGAGCGACCGACGAGTGCGACCTTGCGCTTGTGCTTGTACGCCGTGTCGATCACCTGCTGCACGCGGTGCACGTGCGAGCTGAAGCACGCCACGATGATCCGGCGGGACGCCTCGGAGAAGACGCGCTCGATGGCGGGCGTGATGTCGCGTTCCGGAGTGGTGAAGCCCGGCACCTCGGCGTTGGTGGAGTCGGTCAGGAAGAGGTCGACGCCCTCCTCGCCGAGCCGCGCGAACGCCCGCAGGTCGGTGATCCGCCCGTCCAGCGGCAGCTGGTCCATCTTGAAGTCGCCGGTGTGCAGCAGGGTGCCGGCGGGCGTGCGGATGAAGACCGCGAGCGCGTCGGGGATGGAGTGGTTGACCGCGATGAACTCGCAGTCGAACGGGCCGAGCTTCTCCCGGTCGCCCTCCTTGACGCCGAGGGTGTAGGGCGTGATCCGGTGCTCCTTGAGCTTGGCCTCGATCAGGGCCAGCGTCAGCGTCGAACCGACGAGGGGGATGTCGGGCTTGAGCTTCAGCAGATAGGGCACCGCGCCGATGTGGTCCTCGTGCCCATGGGTGAGGACGATCGCGTCGATGTCGTCGAGGCGCTCCCGGATGTACTGGAAGTCCGGCAGGATCAGGTCCACGCCGGGGTGGTCCTCGGGGAAGAGGACGCCGCAGTCGACGATGAGCAGCCGACCGGCGTACTCGATGACGGTCATGTTGCGACCGACCTCGCCCAGGCCGCCCAGGGCGACGACGCGTACGCCGTCCTTGGGCAGGCGCGGTGGCGCGCTCAGTTCGGGGTGGGGATGGCTCACAGAACTCCTGATCGGCGAAGGCCCTCGCGCAGAATGTCGAGGTGCTCGGGTGCCGCCGGCAACAGGGGCAGGCGGCAGAAATCGGACTCGATCACGCCGAGCATCCTCATGGCGGCCTTGGCCATGATCGCGCCCTGCGTGGTGTTCATGACCGCCTCGATGGCGGGTATCAGCGTGGTGTGGATCTCGCGGGCGCGCGGCAGGTCGCCGCGGTCGACAGCGGCGACCATCTCGGCGTACTGACTCCCGGCGACATGGCCGACGACGCTGACGACCCCCACGGCGCCGAGGGCGAGCCAGGGAAGGTTGAGCACGTCGTCACCGGAGTACCACAGAAGGTCGGTCTCGTGCATGAGCCGACTGGCCGCGAACAGGTCGCCCTTGGCGTCCTTGACGGCAACCAGCTCCGGGATCTGGGCCAGGCTGCGGATCGTGTCGCTCGCGAGGGCCGTGCCGGTGCGGCCGGGGATGTCGTAGGCCATCGCGGGGAGCCCGGTGGCCCCGACGACCGCGCGGAAGTGCTCGACGATGCCGGCCTGGGTCGGTTTGTTGTAGTACGGCGTGACGATCAGGACCGCGTCGGCCCCGACCGCGGCGAGCGCCTCGGCGGCACGGCACGAGTGGGCGGTGTCGTTGGTGCCGACACCCGCGGTGACCGCCACCCGGTCGCCGACGGCCTCGACGACGGCGCGTACGACGGCGACGTTCTCCTCGTCGGTGGTGGTCGCGGACTCCCCGGTCGTGCCGTTGACCACCAGGCCGTCGTTGCCGTGGTCGGCCAGGTACGCCGCGAGGCGTTGGGTGCCGTCCAGGTCGAGTGCGCCGTCCTCGCGCATGGGGGTCACCATCGCGGTGACGGTGCGGCCGAACGGAGTGGACGTCATAGGGCGAAGGCTATCGGGCGCAGCCGCTGCCCCGATCCTGCGGTGGGCCCGGCCCGAGAGCTGCCCAGGAGCTACCCGGGAGATGAAAGATCGCGTCGCTACCCGCTCGGGGGTCCGGGTAGCGACGCGATCACCCGGTACATCGGCCCACTCCCGGAGTCGTTACAGGACATCGATGTGACCTGCGTCACACTAACGCGGGCACGCCGATGTCCATGGCGAGCGATCCGCCACTGTCGCCCCCGGCACTACCATCGGGGCCGTGGATCAGTACCTGACGCTGCTGCGGCGCACCCTGCACGACGGCGCCCGCAAGGACGACCGCACCGGCACCGGCACCTTGTCGGTCTTCGGCCACCAGATGCGGTTCGACCTGAGCGCCGGTTTCCCCGTCACGACCACCAAGAAGCTGCACCTGCGCTCGATCTTCGGTGAGCTGCTGTGGTTCCTGCGCGGCGACACCAACGTCGAGTGGCTCCACGAGCGCAAGATCTCGATCTGGGACGAATGGGCCGATGAGAACGGCGACCTCGGGCCGATCTACGGGCACCAGTGGCGCTCGTGGCCGACCCCCGACGGCGGGCACATCGACCAGCTGGCGCGGATCATCGACGCGATCCGCACCACCCCCGACTCCCGCCGCCTCGTGATCTCGGCATGGAACGTCGCCGACGTCGACGACATGGCCCTGCCCCCGTGCCACACCCTCTTCCAGTTCTACGTCGCGCCGCCGGATGCAGGCGGCGTACGCCGGTTGTCGTGCCAGCTCTATCAGCGCTCGGCCGACGTCTTCCTCGGCGTTCCCTTCAACATCGCCTCCTACGCGCTGCTGACCTCGATGGTCGCCCAGGTCACCGGACTCGGGGTCGGCGACTTCGTGCACACCATCGGCGACGCGCACCTCTACCTCAACCACGTCGACCAGGCCCGTGAACAGCTGGGCCGCACGCCCGGCCCGCTGCCGACCCTGCGCCTCAACCCGGCACGCACCCAGATCGACACGTTCGAGCTGGAGGACATCGAGCTCGACGGCTACGTCGCCGCGCCCTCGATCAAGGCCCCGATCGCCGTATGACGATCACCCTCATCGCCGCCGTCGCCCGCAACGGCGTGATCGGCCGGGACGGTGACATGCCCTGGCACGTCCCCGGCGAGCAGCGCGGCTTCAAGGCCGCGACCATGGGCCACCCGATGCTGATGGGTCGCAAGACCTTCGCGGCCATGGGCGCCCTACCCGGGCGGCGGTCGATCGTGCTGACCCGCGATCCGGACTTCCGGGCCGACGGCGTGGAGGTGGCGCGCAGCCTGGACGAGGCCCTCCTACTCACGCAGGACGAGGACTTCTTCGTCGTGGGCGGAGCCCAGATCTACGCACTCGCACTTCCCTACGCCGACCGGCTGCTGCTCTCCCTCATCCCGCAGGAGCCGGCCGGAGACGCCTACTTCCCCGGCTGGCCCTACGACGACGCACCGGCCTGGCGCGAAAGTGCCCGCGAGGACCACGACGGGTGGACCGTCCTGACCTACGACCGGGTCACGCCGCGCACCCAGGTCGTGCACGGTCCCCGGATCGCCCGCGGGGCGCGGCAGAAGATCGGCGCCAGCGTCGCGGTCATGCACGAGGGCCGGCTGCTCGTCACGCGCCGCGAGGACAACGGCCTGTGGTGCCTGCCCGGTGGCGGCGTCGACGCCGGCGAGACCTGGTCGGAGGCCGCCCTCCGCGAGGCCCGTGAGGAGACCGGTCTCGAGGTCGCGATCGACGGGGTGCTGGCCGCGTACACCGACCCGAACGTCGTGGTCGCCTACCCCGACGGGCACCACACCCAGATCTTCGGCGTCTGCTTCCGCGCCCACCCGGTCTCAGGCGAGGCGGGCATCTCCGACGAAGTGACCGAAACCCGTTGGGTGACCCGTGAAGAGGCCGCCGGGCTGCCCTTGATCCCCACTGCGCGGCGGCTCGTGCCGCAGGCGTTCGACACAGGCGATGTGACCTATGACTGACCTCACCCCCACCCCCGACGCGGCGGTCCGCACCGCCCGCGCCACCGATGCCGACGCGGTCGGCGCCGTGCAGGCGCAGCTGTGGCGCGAGGCGTACGGCATGTTCCTGTCGCCTGAGTTGCTCGAGCAGTTCACGCCCGAGGCCTTCGCGCAGGTGTGGGCCGAGTCGCTCACCAGTCCCCCGAGCCCGCTGCACCGACTGCTGGTGGCTACGCAGGGCGCCGACCTCGTCGGGTTCGTGGCCATCGGGCCCGGCGAGCACGAGGGCACCGGCGAGATCCTCGTCGGCGGCGTGCTGGCGAGCCACCGGCGCTCCGGGCACGGCTCACGACTGCTCAACGCCGCGGTCGACACCCTGCGAGCCGGCGACTTCGGGCAGGTCGAGGGATGGGTGCTCGCCCTCGACGAGCAGACGCGCGGGTTCGCCGAGCAGGCAGGGCTGTCCGCGGACGGCGCCTGGCGCGAGCGGGCGCTGCCCGGCGACAGCGCGGCCCGCGAGGTGCGCCTGCGCGCCTGGATCGGCCCCGTCGAGGACTGAGCCCGCTCAGCTGCCGGGCTGCTCCAACTGGATGTTCACCAGCCACGGCACGCCGAACTTGTCGGTCAGCTGGCCGAACTTGGCGCCCCACGGCGCCTTCTCCAGCGGCATGTCGATCTTGGCGCCCTCGGACAGGCCCTTCCAGTACGCCGTGAGCTCGTCGTCGTCGTCGGCCTCACCGGACAGCGAGATGGTCATCCCGCCGACAGGATTCATCTGCATCGTGCTCGGCACGTCGGCCCCCATCAGCTCCAGACCCTTCTCGGTCCGCAGGTAGCCGTGCATGATGTTCTCCTCCTCCCCCGCCGGCACCGGCATCTTGAACTGCGCGAAGGTGACGAGGTCGGGCGTGCCGCCCAGGACGGAGGCGTAGAAGGTCATCGCCTCGCGGGCGCGGCCTTTGAAGTTCAGGTAGGGGTTGAGGCTGATGGCCATGGCGGCTCCTCCGGGGCGAGAAGGTGGATGTGAACGGGGTTCACATCGTAGCGACGCCGCTCGTGCCCGCGCCAGGGATCGGCTGACCTCACAGGTCGAGAAGGTGCTCCAGTCCGACGGTCAGACCCGGCCGGTCGCCGACCGCGCGCACCGCGGCCAGCACGCCGGGCATGAAGCTCACCCGGTCGAAGGAGTCGTGCCGGATCGTGAGGGCCTCCCCCGCCGCGCCGAAGGCGACCTCCTGGTGCGCCACCCGTCCGCGCATCCGCAGCGCGTGCACGGGAATGCCGTCGATGCGGGCACCGCGAGCGCCGTGCGGATCGGTGCGGGTCGCGTCCGGTACGTCGACCAGTCCGGCGCTTGCACGGGCCGCCGCGACCAGCGACGCGGTGCGCGCCGCCGTACCCGAGGGTGCGTCGACCTTGTCCGGGTGGTGGGTCTCGATGATCTCCACCGACTCGTAGAACCGGGCGGCGCGCTGCGCGAACGCCATCATCAGCAGCGCGCCGATCGCGAAGTTGGGCGCGATGAGCACGCCGACCCGCGGGTGGTCGACCAGCTGCGCCTCGAGCGCCTGCAGCCGCTGCGGCGACCAGCCCGTCGTCCCGACGACGCAGTGCACGCCGGCAGCCACGCAGTGCGCGACGTTGTCCGGCGAGGCATCGGGCGTTGTCAACTCCACCGCGACACTGGCGCCGCCCAGGTCGCCGAGCGGATCGCCGTGACCGAAGCGACCCACCAGGTCCAGATCCGTTGCGTCGTCGATGGCCTGCACGGCAGCCGATCCCATCCGACCGGAGGACCCGATGACGGCTACGGGGATGCGTTCGCTCACGGCGCCCAGGGTAGGGGGGTGGGGCGGTTCCCAGGGCATAAATAGTGGAGGTATATTCGTTACCTAGGTTAACGGTCGTGGGCGCATGCCGCGCGACGTCCTGTTCGATCTTCGAGGAGACTCATGTCCGAGGCCGCTTCGCCCCGCGAGCAGCGCACCCGTGGCGTACGCCGTCGCTACGAGGCCGAGCACCCGCGCTACAAGTGGGTGGCACTGTCGAACACGACGCTCGGCGTGCTGATGGCGACGATCAACTCCTCGATCGTGATCATCTCGCTGCCGGCGATCTTCCGCGGGATCGGGCTGAACCCGCTCGGCGCCGGGAACATCAGCTACCTGTTGTGGACGCTCATGGGGTTCCTGGTCGTCTCCGCGGTGCTGGTCGTCACGCTCGGGCGCCTGGGCGACATGTTCGGCCGGGTGAAGATCTACAACCTCGGCTTCGTGGTCTTCACCATCTCCTCCCTCTTCCTCACGGTCGATCCGTTGCACCAGGGCGGGGGCGCGATGTGGATCATCCTGGGACGCCTCGTGCAGGGCGTCGGCGGCGCGATGCTGATGGCGAACTCGACGGCGATCCTCACCGACGCCT
The DNA here is from genome assembly GCF_013410455.1 of Allobranchiibius huperziae. Lineage (NCBI taxonomy): Bacteria > Bacillati > Actinomycetota > Actinomycetes > Micrococcales > Dermacoccaceae > Allobranchiibius > Allobranchiibius huperziae. The sequence goes on from NZ_JACCFW010000001.1 coordinate 2,365,643, forward strand.
TCCCGTCCCACCAGCGCGGGATGGCCCTCGGCATCAACCAGGTCGCGGCCATCGCGGGATCGTTCCTCGGCCTGATCATCGGCGGCGTGCTGTCCGAATGGCACTGGCGCGCCATCTTCCTGGTGAGCGTCCCGATCGGCCTGCTCGGCACCGTGTGGTCCTACACCTCGCTGCGCGAGCTCGGCGTGAAGCGCCGCGGCACCCTCGACATCCCCGGCAACATCACCTTCGCCGGCGGCGTGACCGCGATCCTCGTCGCGATCACCTACGGGATCCAGCCGTACGGCGGCCACTCGATGGGGTGGACCAACCCCTGGGTGCTCGCCGGACTGATCGGCGGCCTGGCGCTCCTCGTGGCGTTCACCGTCATCGAGTCCAAGGTGAAGGACCCGATGTTCTCGATGGGTCTGTTCAAGATCAAGGCGTTCGCGGCCGGCAACTTCGCCGGGCTGCTCGCCTCGATCGGCCGGGGCGGCATGCAGTTCATGCTGATCATCTGGCTGCAGGGCATCTGGCTCCCGCTGCACGGATACGACTACCAGAGCACTCCTCTGTGGGCCGGCATCTACCTGCTGCCGCTCACCGTGGGCTTCCTGATCGCCGGACCGGCGTCCGGTTTCATGTCCGACCGGGTCGGTGCTCGCGCGTTCGCCAGCGGCGGCCTGGTGCTGACGGCCGCGACGTTCGTCGGGCTCATCCTCATTCCGGTCAACTTCAGCTACCCGGTCTTCGCGCTGCTGCTCTTCCTCAACGGCATCGGGTCCGGGATGTTCTCCGCTCCCAACACCACGGCCATCATGAACAGCGTGCCGGCCAACCAACGCGGAGCGGCGTCCGGGATGCGCGCGACGTTCTTCAACTCCGGCACATCGCTCTCGATCGGGATCTTCTTCTCACTGATGATCGTCGGACTGGCCTCGCACCTGCCCGACCAGCTGCGCACCGGCCTGGCCGCCCAGCACGTGCCGGCAGGGGTGGCCGATCAGGTCGCCGGACTGCCGCCGGTCGGGTCGCTCTTCGCGGCGTTCCTCGGCTTCAACCCGATCCAGTCGCTGCTCGGTCCGACCGGAGTGCTGAAGCAGGTGCCGGCCGGTAACGCCAAGACCCTGACCGGTCGGGAGTTCTTCCCGCACCTGTTGAGCGGCCCCTTCCACGACGGCCTGGTGATCGTCTTCCTCACCGCCGCGGCGATGATGCTCATCGCGGCCGTGGCCAGCCTTCTGCGTGGCGGTCACTACGTGCACGACGACGACGATGACGATGCCCCCGCGGGCTCCGACGCCGTTCGCGACGAGGAAGTGAATCAGCCGGCCTGATCTCGGCTTTCGGACATGCACGGCGGGGCACCTGTGCCCCGCCGTGCATGTCCGATTTCAGCTCTTGCGGCGCACGAGCCCGGCTGCGATGGCGCCGATGCCCGCGACGCCGACAACCCCACCGAGGACCTGGTAGGCCTGGTGGCGCCACCCCTGCGGGTCGAAACCCGCGGTCGCGGCCTGGATCGCGTCGTCGTACGACGTGCGCCCGCCGGGCGGTGGGCCCACCACCTCGAGGATGTCGTCCTCGTGACAGACCGCCTCGTGTACGAGACTGCCGACCAGCGGGCGCGCGATCCCCGCGGACACGGGGGTGACCGCCCCGACCCAGTGACTCGCGAGCTGCGGCGTGAGCACGGGAACCGTTGCGATCAGTGGTGATCCGAGTCCCGTCACCCGGGCGTACTCCCGCATCATCTCGGCGTAGGTGAGCACGTCGGGACCGCCCACGTCGAAGGTCCGGTTGACGTCCGGGGCGAGATCGGCGGCGCCCACCAGGTAGTGGAGCACGTCGTCGATGGCCACCGGTTGGATGCGGTTGCGCAACCACCGCGGCGCCACGACAGCCGGGAGCCGCTCGGTCAGGTGCCGCAGCATGTCGAACGACGCCGACCCGTCACCGAGCACCACGCCCGCCTGCAGCACAGCCGTGGGGACGCCGCTCGCGAGCAGGATCTCCCCTACCTCGACCCGCGAGCCGAGGTGCGGCGACAGGTGACCGGTCGGGTGCAGCCCGGACAGGTAGACCAGCCGTCGGACGCCCGCGCTGTGCGCCGCCTCCGCCACGACGTGGGCCATCTCGCGGTCGCGGCGTACGAAGTCGCCCCCGCCGTCCATCGAGTGCAGCAGGTAGTACGCGGTGTCGACGCCGTCGAGCGCCTGCTTCATGTCGTCCGGGTCCGACGCGCTGCCCTGCGCGACCTCGACACGGTCGGCCCACTCCCGGGCCCGCAGCGCCTCCGGGTGGCGGCTGAGCACCCTTACCTGCCAGCCACTTTCGAGCAGCTTCGGCACCAGCAGGCCGCCGATGTACCCGGTGGCGCCTGTGACCAGAGCGATGCGAGACGTCATACGGGACACAGTAGGCGCGCGCCCAGCGACGTCGGGGAGGATGGGTGGGTGCCTGCCTTCACTCCGGCCTCGTGGCTGACCGCCTGGACCTGGTCGTGGCCCGGCGTCGTCGTGGCGCTGCTGCTCACGGCGCCCTACCTCGCGCTGGCCGGACGCGCAGCGCGCCGGGGTGAGCGGTGGCCCTGGTGGCGCACCGCGGTCTACCTGGTGGCCGGCGTCGGATCGTTGATCTATGTGACCTGCGGACCGATCGGGGCCTACCGCACGAGTCTGCTGTGGTGTTTCGGCGGCCAGGTGGGGGTGGTCGCCTCCGTCACACCGCTCGCGCTGGCGATCGGAGATCCGGTCGGGCTCGTACGCCGGGTCCGTCCCGGCGCGGTCACCGTGCTGCAGGGGCGCGTCGCACGGGTGCTGATGTTCCCCCTGCTGGCATCCGTCCTGGCCGCCGTCAGCATCGTGCTGGTCTTCTTCACCGGATACGCGCAGTGGGCGATCACCTCCGGGATCGGCGAATTGGTGCTCCTGGTGCACCTGCTCGCGGTGGGGGTCCTCGTCGTACTGCCGCTCCTCACCGAGGAGTTGCTGCCCGCGTGGGCGACCGCACCGGTGCGCGCGCTGTTCGCCTTCGTCGACGGGTTGCTCGACGCCATCCCCGGCATCCTGGTGATGACTGCGTCCTCGCTGCTGGTGCCGGACTTCCCGGGCTGGGGCACTCCGGCACACGCGCACTTCAGCAAGACGCTGGACCAGAAGTTCACCGGTGGGGCCCTGCTCGGCGTCGCCGAGGCCATCGGGGTGCCTTTGCTGGCAGCGGTGTTCGTGCAGTGGATGCGCAGCGACGCGGTCGAGGCCGCACAGGTCGATGCACGACTCGACGCTCAGGAGCGCATCGGTCCTGCTCCGACGGCGCGCACCCAGGTCGAGGAACCCGAGGCGCAGGGCGACCGACCCTGGTGGTTGGACGACCCACGAATGGCCGACCGCTTCCACAAGCGCAACGACTCCACCGGCAACTGAGCGGACCGTCCGCGCGGGTCTGTCTCACCGTTGCGCCCGCGGGAGCACCGTCGACTCGCCGGTCCCGATGCCGGGTCCGCCCGTGTCGGGGACGACCAGGAGGACCCGGGCACGCCTTGGCGACGGCCAGCGTGGTGACCGGGACGAACCGATGCCCGAGTGCTGCGGCCTCGCCCGGTGAGTCGTACTCGGACTGATGACCCGGTGAGGTCAGCGTGGTGTCACAGTCGAGGGTGACGACGGGGACGGCGGGTGGGTCAGCTCGCGAGGAACTCCACGTCGATCGCGATCGTCACCGCGATCCGGCGTGGAGCGAACCTCAGGTCTGTCGAGGACCCGCTCGACGGGGCGAACCGAGCCTGTTCGCGGAACTCGGCCCCACCCTGGGCAGATCCGCTGTCGGCGATGACGACCGCTTCGATCGCCTGCTTGCCGGCTGCCCGCGCGTACTGGTGAGCGTGCTCGTCAGCAGACCGCACCGCCTGCGCGCGCAGCGAGTTGCTGGCCTCGTTGCGGGTGGCGGTGGTCAACTCCCACTGCACGTGCTCGACCCGCACCTCGTCGATCTCGCACCACTGCTCCACGGCGTGCCCGAGCTGTTCGAAGTCCGCGAAGCGCGCCTGGACGTCGGCGGAGGTCTGGTGCGTGAGCGGCAGTCGGCGACCGTCGGGGTCGTACGGCCGATCGGACCAGGTGGTCACCTGCTCGTTGCTCCAGCGGCGTACCGCTCCGCCGCGTTCGAGGTCGGCGAGCTCGTCGGTCAGTAGGCGCAGCACCGTGCGTACGCGTTCGGCGACTGCGTGCTTGTCCGTGCCCTCCGCCTGGATACGCAGCTGCAGATCGGCTCGCTCGGCAGGGCAGTGCCTGGTGGCGGTCTCGTGCACCCGAATGGTCAACGACATCTCTGGAACCTATCGGCTCCCACCTCGGCCCGGACCCGTGACCAGCCCTCCAGCTGCGTCCGCGCGCCGCGTCTCATCCGGTACGAGCCCGAGATATCGAGATGGCCTCGCTGACCCTGGCGCGCACCCAGTCCGGGTCGCGCATGACCTGCGTGTAGGTGAACCGCAGGACGATCTGACCGGCGCACACCATCTCCGTGTAGCGCCGACAGTCCTTGTCGAACCCGTTACGCGTGCCGTGAGTCTCGAAGCCTTCTGCTTCGATGACGATCCCGAGGTGCCGATCCGCCAAGTCGACCATCGCCCGGTGGCTCAGGTCGAACTCGACCTGGGGCTCGACCTGCAAACCCGGAACCTCCAGGCAGATGGCACGGAGCACCGACTCCAGCGGGTTCGCCGATCGTGCATCCGCGGCGCCCAGCACGGAGCGAGCGGTCCGGGACCGACGTCCCCGCACCGCCGTTCGCGCTTCGCGCAGGTCGGCACGACTGACCGAACCGCTGCGCAGCGCCGAGTCCGCGACAGTGAGAGCCTCATCGAACGGCAGATCTCGCGCGCAGTCCAGGACGGTCCGGACGGGCTCGGTCACAGAATCGATGACCTGCTCCTCGCCGATGGTCCGGTAGAAGACGCGCGCGGCGGTGAGCCGTCCTCGAGGCAGGTGACGGTTGGGGCGCACGGTGACGTGGGGTCGTGCGGGCATCGATTTGAGGGACCATCCGTGCTGAGCCGCAGCACTGAGGTGGCTCAGCACTCCGCCGAGCCCGATGGCGGCCTTCAGGTGGTCCGACACTCCGGGGTCCACGTACCGGTCTCGGCCCAGGTGCACCAACACGCCGTCTCGACAAGCCGCCGCGATCGCGCGCTGGCTCACCACAGCTGCCAGGTCGGCGTACCGCGCCGCACCGCCCAGCTCCGCGAGCCGCGCGACCACTCGCAGGTGGTCGTCGGTGTACACCGGGAGGTGATCCGCCCGGTTCTGGCCCGCCGATGGGTCATCTGCCACGAATCTCCTCCCCCTGTATACCGACCGGCTGCCGCGACGAAGGAGTGCAAGGCGTCGCGGGATGCACCGGGTCCATCCGCCACATCGTGCCCGTTCCCGATGGCCGCGAGCGGTCGTCCACAGGAACGAACCACGGTCACAGGTCCTGCCCGCGGCGATCTCGACACGCCGCTGCTGTCGTCGGCCCGGGTCAGGCGGTGCGGTGGCGCTGGCAGCGTGGGCACCAGAACAGATTGCGTCCGCCCATCACCTGGGTGCGCACCTTCGCGCCGCACCTCGGGCACGGCTCGTCCGTGCGTTTGTAGACCGCGTGCTTCGGGCGGCGTACGACGGCCGCGCCGGTGCTGGCGATCGCCGCCTCCGCCTTCTCCAGCTGCGCCTCGTCCGTCACGATCCGGCCGGTGGCGACGCCCACCTTCATCAACCGCACGAGGTCGGTCCATAGTGCGTCCCACACCGCGGAGCGCACCTTGTTGCCCGGCTTGAACGGGTCGACACGATGACGCCACAGCAGCTCGCAGCGATAGAGGTTGCCGATACCCGCGACCACGTCCTGGTCCATCAGCAACTGGCCGATCGCCTTGCGGCTGCGATGGATCCGGTCCCACGCACGGCTCGGGTCGGCATCGGCTCGCAGCGGATCCGGACCGGTGCGCGCGATGACCTCCGTGACCTCCGTAGGAGTGCGCAGGGCGCAGATGATGGGCCCGCGCAGGTCGGCGACCGTGGTGTCGGTCGCCAGCCGCAGCCTCACGGCGCCGCGCGGAGGCGGCAGCATGTCGTCGTACGACAGCACACTGAACTTGCCGATCAGGCCGAGGTGCACGTGCAGCACCCGTTCTGCGGAGAACTCCACGAACAGGTGCTTGCCCCAGGCGTCCGCGCTGTCGAGATAGGTGCCGTCGAGCAGCGCCGCGCTCTCGGCGAAGCGGCCCTGCGGGCTGCTCACCGCCGGCCGGCTCCCGCCGAAGGCGTCGTCGATCGCGGAGGCGAGCCGGTGAATCGTATGTCCCTCTGGCACAGCCTCACTCAGCCGATCAACACGGTCGAGACGCGATCCAGCCGAGGCTGGTCGTACTGTCCATCCGACACCACACCGCGCGCCCAGGTCAGCAGCAGCCGGTCCCCCAGCACCTCGACCCCACCCATGTTGTTGTCGAACCATGGCCCGTGCGTGAGGTCCCACTCGTACGCCGGCCGCCGCACCTGCGGCAGCCGCCGCGCGAGGCGGCGCATCGGGCGCTTCGTCCAGTTCGCCAGGGTGCCCTGCAGCATCCGCACGTGGCGCGGCAGCGGGTTGCGGATCGGCGAGCAGACGACCTGCAGAATCCGCGAACTCAGCGCATAACGCTCGTGCTGCACCTGGGTGATGTAGGAGTTGTGCACGTCGCCGGACAGGAATGTGATCGTCGCCGGCGCCTCGCCGTGCTGGCCGCGTGCCACCTCCACCACCCGTTGCAGCACGTGGGCGAACGACCGCTCGAACGCCGCCCAGTGCTCCAGATCGACCGCCTCGCGCAGCTTCTCGCCGAGTCGCGCCGTCCGTGGCCCACCCCACGCGCCGCCCGCCATCGTCTCGTCGATCGACTCCAGGTCGTGGATGGCCGGCGGGAGGAAGAACGGCAGCGACGTGCCGATGAACAGGTGCGAGGTGTCACCGTGCAACTGCTCGTCGAACCACCGGCTCTCCTTCGCATCCAGCATCGCGCGCTTCCCCGGCTCCAGCACTCGGGCATTGCGCGAGTCAATGACGACGAGCCGACTCTCACCCAGATCACGGGTGAAGGAGAAGCGGTAGGTCTCCGGCTCGCGGTCGACCCGGTCGGCGAACGCCTCGATGACCTCGGTGATGTCCAGCTCACCCTCGGCCGGGTCATGGGCGGCGATCTGCCGCCAGATCTCGTCCTGCCGCAGCTCGTCCGGCGCAAGATTGCCCGCGTGCTGATAGATCCAGTACGACGCGAGCGCACCCTTGATCCGGTCGCGCCACCACGGGAGCTTGTTCATCTCCTCGTGCCAGGCCCGCGAGGTGTTCCAGTCGTCGCGCACGTCGTGGTCGTCGAAGATCATCGCGCTGGACAGGGTCGAGAGCAGCCATCGGTTCGCCGGGTCGGACCACGCGAGCCGGTAGAGCTCGGCGTACTCGACGAAGTCCTTCACCTCCGGTCCCGGTGGGTCATCCAATCCCCTTCTGCGCTTTATGAACTCGCGCATCGCACGGGACGTCTCGTCGGCGTAGAGCTGGTCGCCGAGGAAGAGCACGAAGTCGGGCCAGTGCGCGGGGTCGCGGATCATGTCCACCGCGTACGCGCGCAGGGCGTCGACACCGTGCGACTTCGTGCCCTCCTTGTCGTGCGGGACGCTCGTGCGGCAGGACCCGTAGAGGAAGTGCGACGGCCGGCTGCGGTCGAGGGTGGCGATCCGACACGGCGGGTAGGGGTCGCCCGGCACCGGCCACACGACCCCGCCGTCGACGGCCACCTGGTAGTCCTGGACCGACCCGGGCTCCAGCCCCTCGACCAGCACGATCGCGTAGTGGTGTCCGTGCGCGGCGAAGGTCGGCACGGAGGTGGTGTGGCCGTCTTCGCTGCGCACCTCGACCTGCCCGGCGGCGGCCGTCTCGACCCAGATCGTCGCCGTCGTCTCCCCCACATGGCGCAGCAGCGGACCGAGGACCAGCGGTGGAGGCATAGGACAGTCCTAGCAAACCGCGCCTCAGCGGGCGCGACGGCCCGGTGCGCGACTACGCGTCACGACGTACGCCGAGGGGTTGACGCCGTGGTAGCGCACCACCTGCTCACGCACGATCTTCAGCCCGCGGGTGCGTGCCAGAGCGTCCTTGAAGACCCGCTTGTCGTCGGTGAGCAGGACGCAACGACCGCTCAGCGTCAGCACACGCTCGATCTCGCGCAGCACCCGCGGGTAGAGCTCGATGTTGTTGCTGTTGCTGCCGATCCGCTTCCCGAACGGCAGGTCCGTGACGACGCGGTCCACGCTGCGGTCGGCCAGGTCCAGTCTGGCGGCGTCCCCCGCGGAAACCTCGATGCGCCGGTCGAGACCGCGTTCGGCGAGGTTGCGACGTGCCAGGTCGACGGCCTCGACGTCCCGGTCCAGAACGATGCACCGGCCGTCCGGCCGCTCGATCGCGTCGACGATCGGGACGGTGGCGACTCCCGCGCACGGATCGAGCAGGAGGTCGTGAGGAGCACACTTGGCGAGCCGCAGCAGGCCCGCGACCACCGACACGGGTGTCGCCGCCGGCAGACGGCGCAGCGTGCCGAATCGGGCTGCCCACGCCAGGGGCCCCAGCTGGGCGACACCGCGCTCGACATCCAGATTGACCTGCCAGTCGGAGGGGGCGTTCACCCACCCCGCTCCGTCGGAAAACCGTGCGATCAGCTCCTCGCGGACATCGGGCGCGGCCTGCACCCGGAACCGCACCGGCTGCTCGATGCCAGCGTCCCCTGCGAGCCGTCGTACGACATCGGCGATGACGTCGGACGGTGCATCCGGATCCCAGGGCAGCGCCACCCGGTCCAGCGCGACGGCGGACGTCAGGAAGCCCAGGTCCTCCACGTCCTGCAGGAGGATCTCCCCCGGCTCGATCGACCGGCTGCGGATGCCGTGCTCCTGCAGCAGGTCTCCGCGGAACAGATCCTCGAACCCGACCGCGCACGTCACGATCAGGTCCACCGGCATACCCGTGATCCTCTCAGGCCGCACGACGCTCGATCGTCAGCGGATTCGTGGCGCCGGCATCACTACGACGCTGACAACCGCTGAGGCCGCCTCCGGTTGTCAGCGGATTCGTGGCGCCGGCACCACCACGACGCTGACAACCGCGGCAGGGGCCCGGACGCACGGACGCCCGGCACCCCCGTTCGGGGGCACCGGGCGTCCGGGTACGGCGTATCAGACTCAGGCGTCGGCCGGGGTCGCGCCGGCGGGCTGGTTGGACTCGTTCGAGCCACCCTGCCCGCCACCGCTGTTGCCACGGCCGCGACCGCCACGACGGCGGTTGCGCGGGCGGCGTTCGCCACCCTCACCCTGGCCACCGGTGTCCTCGGACCCGGTGCCCTGCGCGGAACCGTCGTCCTCAGCGGCGACGGCCGTGGTGTCGTCCGCAGCGGTCTCGGGAACGGTGCTGACCGGAGCGGCGTCGGCCACGGGGGCCGGCTCCGCGGCGGCGGGGGCGGCCTCGGCAGCAGCCGACACGTCCTCGACGACGGCCAGCGACAGCTTGCCGCGCGGGTCGACCTCCTTGAGCTCGACCTGCACCTTCTGACCGATCTTCAGCACGTCCTCGACGTTGTCGATGCGCTTGCCGCCGACGAGCTTGCGCACCTCGGAGATGTGCAGCAGGCCGTCCTTGCCGGGCAGCAGGGAGACGAACGCGCCGAACGTCGTGGTCTTGACCACGGTGCCCAGGAAACGCTCGCCGACCTCCGGCATCTGCGGGTTGGCGATCGCGTTGACCGCGGCCCGGGCGGCCTCGGCCGACGCACCGTCGGTCGCGCCGATGTAGACCGTGCCGTCGTCCTCGATCGACAGGTCCGCGCCGGTGTCCTCCTGGATCTGGTTGATCATCTTGCCCTTCGGGCCGATGACCTCACCGATCTTGTCGACGGGCACCTTCACCGTGATGACACGCGGTGCGAAGGGGCTCATCTCGTCGGGGCCGTCGATGGCCTCGTGCATGACGTCCAGGATGTAGAGCCGGGCGTCGCGTGCCTGGGTGAGTGCACGGCCGAGCACGTCGGCGGGGATGCCGTCGAGCTTGGTGTCCAGCTGGATCGCGGTGACGAACTCCCGCGTGCCGGCGACCTTGAAGTCCATGTCGCCGAAGGCGTCCTCGGCTCCCAGGATGTCGGTCAGCGCGGCGTACTGGGTCTGTCCGTCGACCTCGGCGGAGACCAGGCCCATCGCGATGCCGGCGACCGGGGCGCGCAGCGGCACACCGGCGTTCAGCAGGGCGAGGGTGGACGCGCAGACCGAGCCCATCGAGGTGGAGCCGTTGGAGCTCAGCGCCTCGGAGACCTGACGGATCGCGTACGGGAACTCCTCGCGGGTCGGCAGCACCGGCATCAGGGCGCGCTCGGCGAGCGCTCCGTGGCCGATCTCGCGACGCTTCGGCGAACCGACGCGACCGGTCTCACCGGTGCTGTACGGCGGGAAGTTGTAGTTGTGCATGTAGCGCTTGCGCGACACCGGGCCGAGCGTGTCGAGCTGCTGCTCCATGCGCAGCATGTTGAGGGTGGTGACGCCCATGATCTGGGTCTCGCCACGCTCGAAGATCGCCGAGCCGTGCACCCGCGGGAGCACCTCGACCTCGGCGGACAGCGCACGGATGTCGGCCAGACCGCGACCGTCGATGCGCACCTTGTCGCGCAGGATCCGCTGCCGGACCTGAGCCTTCTGCAAGGCGCGGTACGCGGCGGACACCTCCTTCTCGCGACCCTCGAAGCGCTTGCCCTCGCCGGCCAGTTCGGCCTTCAGGGCGCCCTTGAGCTCCTCGATCTTGTCCTCGCGGTCCTGCTTGTCCACGATCGTGAACGCGGCGGCGACCTGCTCGGAGGCGTCCTTCTCGACGGCCTCGTAGACGTCGTCCTGGTAGTCCAGGAAGATCGGGAAGTCCTGCACGGGCTTCGCGGCCTGCGAGGCGAGCTCGGACTGCGCATCGCACAGGACGCGGATGAACTTCTTGGCCGCTTCCAGACCCTCGGCGACGATCTCCTCGGTAGGAGCAGTCTTGCCCTGGTTCTTCACCAGGTCCCAGGTCGCTTCGGTGGACTCGGCCTCGACCATCATGATCGCGACGTCGTCACCGGCGACGCGGCCGGCGACGACCATGTCGAAGGTCGAGCGCTGCGCGTCGGAGAAGTTGGGGAAGGCGACCCACTGGCCGTCGATGAGGGAGACGCGGGTGGCGCCGACCGGGCCGGAGAACGGCAGGCCGGAGATCTGCGTGGAGGCGGACGCACCGTTGATGGCGAGCACGTCGTACTGGTGGTCGGGGTTGAGCGACAGCACCGTGATGACGACCTGGACCTCGTTGCGCAGACCCTTCTTGAAGGTCGGGCGCAGCGGGCGGTCGATTAGGCGACAGGTCAAAATGGCATCCGTCGAGGGCCGTCCCTCGCGGCGGAAGAAGCTGCCGGGGATCTTGCCCGCGGCGTACATCCGCTCCTCGACGTCGACCGTCAGGGGGAAGAAGTCGAACTGGTCCTTCGGTTGCTTGCCTGCGGCCGTGGTGGACAGCAGGGTGGTCTCGTCGTCGAGGTAGCACAGCACGGAGCCGCCTGCCTGCTTGGCGAGGCGTCCGGTCTCGAACCGGACGGTGCGGGTGCCGAAGCTGCCGTTGTCGATCGTGGCTTCGGCGAAAGTGATCTCTGGACCCTCCATTGGGTCTCCTCTTCTGTTCTCTTCTGACCGGCCGGCGGATCGTCGTTGCCCGCGGCCGTTTTCTTCATCTCGGGGCGTACGGCGATGTTGCCCGCGGGCGGCAGCGCAGCGGCTGCGGCCGGCGGGGTCGACATACCCCCGAACACGCCAGAAGGCGGCCACCGCGAAGGTGACCGCCTGCTGGCGTGAAGTGGGTGATCAGCGACGTAGACCCAGTCGCTTGATGAGCGAGCGGTAACGCTCGACGTCGATGTCCTCGAGGTAGCGCAGCAGACGCTTGCGCTGGCCGACCAGGAGGAGCAGCCCGCGGCGGCTGTGGTGGTCGTGCGGGTGCTGACGCGAGTGCTCGGTGAGGTCCTTGATGCGCTGGGTCAGCATCGCGACCTGCACCTCGGGGGACCCGGTGTCACCCTCGGACGTTGCGTACTCGGACATGATCTGTGCCTTGACGGCGGTTTCCAGGGGCATCGTGAGGATGACTCCATTTCTGTGACTCGTTGCGCGGTGCTCCTGGGCATGTCCACCAGGGCGCTGTCGATCCGCGGCCGGTATACGGCGATCCCCAGAATAGCAGCGCGACAGGAGGCGCCCTAATCGGCCGAGGCCGCCACTACGCCTCCGCCGGGCCGCCTGCGAGCCGCGTCTTTCAGCTGATCGCGGCGGTGATGACGGCTGCGATGGCCAGGTGGCTGGCCGCAGTGACCCACACCGCGGGGTGCCGCTCGGTGGCGACCATCATCGCGCCGAGCTTTCCGGGCGTCAGGATGTCGAGGATGACGAAGAACACCGCCATGATCAGCATCCCGAGGATGCTGAAGACCGCGGTGCGGATGAGGCCGTCCGTCAGGTCGCCGTGGGCGCTGCGGATCGCCGCCACGATGATCGCGGCGACCGAGACCACGTTGACCGACACCAGGATGCAGGCGTTGGTGTTGCGCTGTTCCCAGATGAGCTCGTGCAGCTTGCCCGGGGTGAGCATGTCGATCATGGCGTAGCCGACGAGCATCATGCCGACGCCCACCCCGGCGTAGGCGGCGATCGCACCGACGTCGTTCCACAGATCCGAACTGGTCATCGCATCTCTCTCACTGGTCTGACGGCGGGCGTCACGGCGGGGCGGCTCCTGCTGAGGGTAGACGTGTCGGGCGTTCCCCTGCCTCGCTCACTGCGCGGCCGTTCAGCCGAGCCCCAGGTCACAGGTGAGCTGCCGCCACGCCGCGACCATGAGCGGTCCGCCGTGGCCCTCGGTGCTCTCGATGACCAACCGCGACCTCGGGAGCACGCGGTGCAGCGCGTACGCCGTCACCGCCGGTCCGCTGATGTCCCTGCGTCCGTGGACCAGCCCGACCGGTATCTCGCGCAGAGCGCCGGGGTCGGTGAGCAGCGGCGGGTCGACGAAGCCGTCATGACTCCAGTAGTGGGCGGTCAGCCGGGTGAATGCCACCTGGTAGTCGATCGGCCGCTCGCTGTGGCTGGTGGTCGGCTGCAGCAGCCCGACGTGCGCGTCCTCCCAGCGCATCCACGCCTCGGCCGCCGGGCGGTGTACGAGTGGGTCGGGGTCGGCCAGCAGACCTGCGTACGCCGTGACGAGTCGTCCCTGCCCGCGGCGGTAGCCGACGCCCGCGCGCTCGGCGTACCCGGCGTACTCATCCCACGCCTCGGGAAAGATCCGCCCGACGTGCTCGGTGATCCAGTCCACCTCCGCTCGGCCGGTGGTGGTGACCGCCATGACGCTGACCGCGAGGGTGCGTTCGGGGTGGGCGCGGCCGTAAGCGAGCCCCAGGGTCGAGCCCGACGACACCCCGGTCACGACCCAGCGCTCGATGCCGAGGTGGGTGCGCAGCGCTTCCAGATCGGCGATCAGGTGCGCCGTCGTGTTGGCGCCCAGGTCGTACGTCGGGTCGGACGCGTGCGGCGTCGACCGGCCGCAGCCGCGCTGGTCCAGGCCGATGACCCGGAAGCGGTCGTTGTCGAACCAGCCCCGGTAGCTGCCCTTGTTGAGACCGCCGCCCGGGCCGCCGTGCAGATAGACCAGAGGTACGCCGTCGAGGGCGCCGGAGTCCTCCCAGTAGACGCGGTGTCCGTCGCCGACCTCCAGCAGGCCGGTGGCTATGGGGTCCGTGTGCATGCGGTCATCGTGGCAGGCCGGCAGTGGCAGACTTGTCGCTCATGAGCCGATCCGTGCCGACTGATCGACCCAGTGAACGCGCCCGTTACGAGGCGGAGGTCGCGGCGTACGTCGCGGCCGGGGGGAACGAACAGGTCCAGCGGGTCATCACCGCGGTGCACGGGATGTCCCGTCGCCTCGCCCAGTGGTACACCCGCCAGCTGCAGGATGTCGGCCTCTCCTCCGGCGAGTGGTCGGTCATCTCCATCCTCGCCACGGCGCCCGACGGTCAGCTGACGACGCCGTCGTACCTGGCGCACGCGACCGCCATCGCGCCGTCGTCGATGACCCACCGGCTGGACCGGATGAGCGAGCGGGGGCTGCTCGAGCGCACCCCCGACAAGGAGAACCGGACCAGGATCCTCGTCGCGCTGACCGAGACGGGCTGGGAGCTGTTCAAACAGGTCATCCAGGAGTCGGACGTGATGGAGTCGGACGTGCTGGACCGGCTCGACACCACCGAGCGCGCGCGGCTGGCGACGCTGCTGGAGCAGGCGATCACCGGACTGGACGAGGCTCTCGGCGCCCGCTGACGGGGGCATGACCACGCTCACTCTGCGTTTCGGCCCGCTCGGCCCCGAACGCACGCCGCCGACCCGCGCGCACCCTGCATCTCGGCCCGCTCGGCCCCGAACGCACGCCACCGACCCGCGCCCACCCTGCGTTTCGGCCCGCTCGGCCGACGAAGGACCGTCGTAAAGGGAAACCCGGGTCCCCGCGAAGTATCGGAGCGCAGCGGAGAACGTCGTGGGGTGGTCTTCGTGGCGGGGTCCCCGCGAAGTATCGGAGCGCAGCGGAGAACTTCGTGGGGTGGTCTTCGTGGCGGGGTCCCCGCGAAGTATCGGAGCGCAGCGGAGAACTTCGTGGGGTGACTAGAACCAGATGGAGATCTCGCGGGCGGCCGACTCCGGTGAGTCCGAGCCGTGCACGATGTTGGCCTGCACCTTCTCGCCCCAGTCGCGCCCGAGGTCGCCGCGGATGGTGCCGGGCAGCGCCTTGGTCGGGTCGGTGGCGCCGGCCAGGGCGCGGAAGCCCTCGATGCAGCGGTGGCCCTCGACCACGACGAACGTGGCCGGCCCTGAGGACATGAAGTCCACGAGCGGCTCGTAGAACGGCTTGCCCTGGTGCTCCTCGTAGTGCCGGGCGAGGCGTTCGCGATCGGGGGTCGTGATGTGCAGGTCGGCCAGGACGTAGCCCTTGGACTCGATACGGCGCAGCACCTCCCCCGTCAGGCCGCGGCGGAAGCCGTCGGGTTTGACGATCACCAGGGTGCGTTCGATCTGCTCGCTCACGGGCGAAACCCTAACGGGTACGGGTCAGGTGGCCTGCAGCGCGCCGACCGACAGCAGCACGAAGAGCAGCACGGCCAGACCGATCCGGTAGAAGACGAACGGCCGCAGCGTGTGCGTGGTGAGGTAGCGCATCAGCCACGCGATGACGGCGTACCCGATGACGAACGCGAGCACCGTCGCGACGGCCACCTGGCCCCAGCCGTCCGGGTTGGGTTTGGACACCTCGCCGGCGAGCTCGAACAGGCCGGAGGACCACACCGCGGGGATCGCGAGCAGGAAGGAGTAGCGAGCAGCCGACTCCCGGCGGTAGCCCATCAGCATCCCGCCGCTCATCGTGCCGCCGGACCGAGAGACACCCGGGATCAGGGCCAGCGCCTGCCAGAGGCCGAAGAAGATGCCGTCGCGGGTGGTGAGGTCCTGCACCTGCTTGGTCTGCCGCGCGGTGCTGTCGGCATAGGCGATGACCAGCGCGAAGAGCAGCAACATGCTGGCGGTGATCCAGAGGTTGCGCGCCGGGCCTTCGATGGCGTTCTTGAAGATCAGCCCGAGGATGCCGATCGGCAGCGTGCCGATGATGACCAGCAGGAACTCCCGGGCGTCCGGGTCCGACCACGGCAGCCTGCGCCGCAGCGCGAGGACGCCGGCGCGGATGAGCCGCACGATGTCCCGCCAGAAGTAGACGAGCACCGCTGTCTCGGTGCCGAGCTGATTGATGGCGGTGAACGCCGATCCGCCGCCGTCGTTGTCGAAGAAGAGCCGACCCACGATCAGCTGATGTGCCGAGGACGAGACGGGGATGAACTCGGTCAGGCCCTGCACGATGCCGAGCAGGACCGCTTCGAGCCAACTCATGCGGTCACCGGGACCCGGACGGTCTGGACGATCGGGGTCGGGACGATCACGGTTGTCGCTCCAAGTAGTCGGCGGTCAACTGGTCCATCTTGCGGCCCTGCACCAGTGCCGTGATCCACAGCGCGAGGAAGATCACCCCCACCACGAACATCAGCGGCACCACGAAAACCGCGGCCAGCGTAGCGATCTGGACCACCCAACCCAGCGCGACACCCCAGGGGCGACGCATCGTTCCCGCCGTGACGATGCACAGCACCGCCAGCACGCCACCCACCCAGAGGTACGCCGGGTGGCCGACGCCGTCACGCGACTTGGCGATCGCGTACGCCACCAGCCCACCGAGCAGGACCACTACGACCTGGAAGGCGACCACGACGGCGGCCAGCCGACGGGTCATCCGGTCGCCCACGCCGTAGAGCAGCACGCCGCCGGGTGCGACCCGGTGGCCGGAGGTGTCCGTGCCGCTCACGTGTCGGTCGACCCGAGCAGCGCGCGCACCTCGGCCGCCGTGACCACGGATCCGGTCGCGAGCACCCCGCCCGCGACGCCGCCCTCGTCGGCGAGCTCGGCGGCCCGGTCCAGGGCCTCGGGAAGGCTCGGCACGACGAAGACCCGGTCCTCACCGAAGATCTCGGTGGCCAGCTCCCCCAGCCGGTCGGGGTTCGTCGCCCGCTCGGATCGCGTACGGGTCACGACGATCTCGTCGAGCACCGGTTCGAGCGTCTGGAGGATGGCGTCGGCGTCCTTGTCCTGCAGGATCGCCACGACGCCGACGAGCTTGGCGAAGTTGAACGAGTCCTCCAGCGCGTCGCGCAGCGCCCGAGCGCCGGCGGGGTTGTGCGCGGCATCGACGAGCACGGTCGGTGAGCGCCGCACGATCTCCAGGCGCCCCGGCGAGGTGACCCGCTCGAGCGCCTCGCGCAGCACGTCGATGTCGAGCGGCTGCTCCCCGCCGCCGACGAACGCCTCGACCGCCGCGATCGCGGTGACGACGTTGTGCGCCTGATGGTCGCCGAAGAGCGGCAGGAACAGGTCGTTGTAGTCGCCGGCGAGACCACGGACCGACACCTGCTGACCGCCGACCGCCTGGTCCCTGGCCAGCACGGAGAACTGCTCGTCCTCGCTGACGACGGTGGCGCCGACCTCCTGGGCGCGCTCGGCGATCAGCTCGTGCACGTCGGGCTCCTGGCGACCGACGACGGCGATAGCGCCCGCCTTGACGATGTCGCGCTTCTCGAGGGTGATCTCCTCGATGGTGTTGCCGAGCAGCCGCTGGTGGTCGATGTCGATCGGGGTGATGACCGCGACCTGGCCGTCGGCGACGTTCGTGGCGTCCCACCGGCCGCCGAGCCCGACCTCGACGATGGCGACGTCGACGGGCGCGTCGGCGAACGCGGCGTACGCCATCACCACCAGCAGCTCGAAGTACGTCGTGCGCGGCTCGCCGACCTCGGCCGCCCGCTGGTCGACCAGCCGCACGTACGGCAGCACGTCGTCGTACGTCGCGACGAAGCGTTCGGGGTCGATCGGTTTGCCGTTCAACGCGATCCGCTCGCGGATGTCGTGCAGGTGCGGTGAGGTGAACCGCCCCGTCGACAGGCCCATCTCGCGCAGGATGCGCTCGATGAAGCGCGTCGTGCTCGTCTTGCCGTTGGTGCCGGTCAGGTGGATCACCGGGAAGGTGCGCTGCGGCTCGCCCAGCAGCTCCATGACCTGCACGACGCGCTGCAGCGACGGCTCCGGCGTGCTCTCGGGGGTGCGGGCCAGGATCTCCCTCTCGACCTCGTGCAGCCGCTTGCGCAACTCCAACTGGGCCTCGGCCTCGCGCGCCGCTGCGTCGGGACGCCCGCTGCTCATACGTCCTCCTTCAGCACGCGGCGCACCCAGATGCTGTCCGGCACACCGGAACCCGCTGTCTCCCGCTCGTAGAACTCGAAACCGAAGTGCGCGTAGAAGCCCGCGGCGTTCTCGTTGCCGTCCAGGTAGGACAGGACCATGCTCTTCCATCCGTCGTCGGTCGCACGGCTGATCGCCGTGCGCAGCAGCCGCGAACCCACGCCGCTGCCCTGGTGCTCGGGGAGCACGTAGAGCTTCCAGAGGGCGATCTCGTCGCCGAGGGGCCCGACCACGGACACCCCGATGATCTGATCCCCGACCGCGGCGACCGTCGCCCGACCGGACCGGATGGCCGGGATGGTGGCGTCCGCGGTCCACCACTTCGCCAGGCCCATCGCCACGTAGTCGTCGCCCGCGATGGGGCCGTACGTGCTGGGCCAGGTCTGCCGTCCCACCTCGATGACCCCGAGAAGATCGTCCCCGACCGCCTCGCGGATCCGGACGCGCTGCGACACCTCCGCCGCGGTCATCGCGGACCTCCCGGTCGGCTCGGCACACTGACGGCGATGGTGACCTTCTTGCCGTCCCCGAGCTGTACGACGGTCCCGCCGGGCAGCTCGTGCCCCGCGCCGGCGGCACCGAACTGCACGGCCAGGGTCTCGCCCATGATCAGCGACTGGTGGGCGACCACGGCCTGCCACACGTCGTCGTCACCGGCGACCGACAGGCTGATCCGGTCGCTCACGTCCAGGCCCGCCTCACGGCGTTCCTGCTGCACTGCGCGGATCACGTCGCGGGCCAGCCCTTCCGCGCGCAGCTCGTCGGTCACCGCGGTGTCGAGCACGATGAAGCCACTACCTGGTAGCCCGGAGAGCATGGCCGGCACCTGGGTGGATGCCGCGTCGCCGGACACGACCGTCTCCAGGGTGTACTCACCCTCGAGCAGGGCGAGGCCGCCACTGGTCACGGAGCCGTCCTCGGCCACCGACCAGTCGCCGGACTTGCTGCCCTTGATGGCCTGCTGCACGGCCCGGCCGAGACGCGGACCAGCGGCTCGGGCGTTCACCGAGAGTCGCTGCGTGACGCCGTACTCCTCCTGGGTGGCGTCCGCCAGGTCGGCGAGCCGCACCTCGCGCACGTTGACCTCGTCGGCGATGACCCCGGTGAAATCGGCCAGCGCCTCCGGGTTGGGCACGACGACAGTGACGCTCGGCAGCGGCAGCCGGACGCGCAGCTGGTGGGCCTTGCGCAGGCTGGAGGTGGTCGAGCAGATCGCTCGCGCCCGGTCCATCGCCTCGACCAGCGCTTCGTCCCGGGGCAGGTCGTCCGCGGTCGGCCAGTCGGTCAGGTGCACCGACCGGCCACCGGTGAGCCCGCGCCAGATCTGCTCGGCCTCGAAGGGCAGCAGCGGCGCCGCGACCCGGGTCAGCACCTCCAGCGCGGTGTAGAGCGTGTCGAACGCCGCGTGCGTGGCCTCGGAACCTCGGGCCTCCGAGTCCCAGAAACGCTCCCGGGACCGGCGGATGTACCAGTTGGTGAGGACGTCGAGGAAGCCGCCGACGCTGTCGCAGGCTCCCGCGATGTCGTAGACGTCGAGCTGGGCCTGGGTCGTGTCGACCAGGTCGCGCAGCTTGGCCAGCAGGTAGCGGTCCAGCACGTCGGTGCTGGCGGTCGACCACTTCGCCTCGTAGCCGGCCGCATTCGCGTAGAGGCTGAAGAAGTACCAGCTGCTCCACAGCGGCATCATCACCTGGCGCACACCGTCGCGGATGCCCTGCTCGGTCACGACCAGGTTGCCGCCGCGCAGGATCGGGCTGGCCATGAGGAACCAGCGCATCGCGTCGGCGCCGTCGCGGTCGAAGACCTCGGACACGTCGGGGTAGTTGCCGATCGACTTCGACATCTTGGCGCCGTCGGAGCCGAGGACGATGCCATGGCAGATGACCGACTTGAACGCCGGCCGGTCGAAGAGCCCGGTCGCCAGCACGTGCAACGTGTAGAACCAGCCGCGGGTCTGGCCGATGTACTCCACGATGAAGTCGCCGGGGAAGTGGTGCTCGAACCACTCGGCGTTCTCGAACGGGTAGTGCACCTGGCCGTAGGGCATCGACCCGGAGTCGAACCACACGTCCAGCACGTCGCTCACCCGGCGCATCGTCGAATTCCCGCTGGGGTCATCGGGATTGGGCCTGGTCAGCTCGTCGATGTACGGGCGGTGCAGGTCCGGCACGCGCTCACCGGTGGTCGGGTCGATCCGCCCCGGCAGCACGCCGAAGTCGCGCTCGAGCTCCTCGAACGATCCGTAGACGTCGATGCGCGGGTGCGCCGGGTCGTCGGACTTCCACACCGGCACCGGACTGCCCCAGAAGCGGTTTCGGGTGATCGACCAGTCGCGCGCGCCCTCCAGCCACTTGCCGAACTGGCCGTCCCGCACGCCGCCGGGCACCCAGGTGATCTCCTGGTTGTGCGCGAGCATCCGCTCCTTGATCGCGGTGACCTGCACGAACCAGGACGACACCGCCATGTAGATGAGCGGGTTGCGGCAGCGCCAGCAGTGCGGGTAGCTGTGGTCGTAGGTCTCACGGCGCAGCAGCACCGTGCCGGGGGTGACCCGGCCGTGCTCGTCCGCCCCACGGGTCGCGGCCTTGAGGTCGTCGATGATGTGGGAGTTGGCGTCGAAGACCTGCATGCCCTCGTACTCGTCGACCGGCGCGGTGAAGCGACCGTCGGGGCCGACCGGGATCACCGGCTGCATGCCCTCGCGGTCGGTGACGAGCATGTCCTCCTCACCGAATGCGCCCGCGCTGTGCACGAGCCCGGTGCCGTCCTCGGTGGTGACGAAGTCGGCCTCGACGACCCGGAAGGCGTTCTCGTGGCCCAGGTAGTAGCCGAAGGGCGGGGTGTAGGTGCGCCCGAGCAGGTCGGCGCCGGTCAGTCGCTGCACGACGTGGGACTCCCAGTCGGCGTCCGAGGCGCCGAACAGATCCTTGGCGTACGACGCCGCGCGGGCCGCCGCGAGGATGTAGCGCTCGGTGGTGCCGGTGACATCGGACTCCAGCACGACATAGTCGATGTCCGGGCGCACCATGATCGCCAGGTTGGACGGCAGCGTCCACGGCGTCGTGGTCCAGATGAGGGCCAACTCCCCTGTCTCCAGACGCAACCCGACAGTGACGGCCGGGTCCTGGCGCATCTGGTAGACGTCGTCGTCCATCCGCAGCTCGTGGTTGGACAGCGGCGTCTCGTCGTTCCAGCAGTAGGGCAGCACGCGGAAGCCCTCGTAGATGAGGCCCTTGTCGTAGAGCGTCTTGAACGCCCAGGTGACCGACTCCATGTACTGCGGGTTGAGGGTCTTGTAGTCGTTCTCGAAGTCCACCCACCGGCCCATCCGGTGCACGTAGGACTCCCACTCCCCCGTGTAGCGCAGCACCGAGGCGCGCGCCGCGTCGTTGAACTTCTCGACGCCCATGTCGAGGATCTCGTCCTTGGTCTTCAGGCCGAGCTGCTTCATCGCCTCCAGCTCCGCCGGGAGCCCGTGGGTGTCCCAGCCGAAGCGTCGTTCGACCCGCTTCCCGCGCATCGTCTGGTAGCGCGGGATGAGGTCCTTGACGTAGCCGGTCAGCAGGTGGCCGTAGTGCGGCAGACCGTTGGCGAAGGGCGGGCCGTCGTAGAAGACGAACTCGTTGCTGCCGTCCTGGCCGGCATCGCGCTGCTGCACGGAGGCCTGGAAGGTGTCGTCCTTCGCCCAGTAGTCCAGCACCGCGCCCTCGATGGCCGGGAAGTCCGGGCTGGGTGCGACGCCTGAGCCGGTCGTCGCGGGGGTGCCGTCGGCGGTGGGATCGACCTTCGGGTAGGTCATGCGGGTGCGTCCTTCGGTCTGCGAATCGTCCTCTGCGCTGCCCGAGGACGACGTACGCCGGTCTGTCACCGGCGACACCGCGGTACCACCCCGCTTGCCGCACGTCTTCCGCGCTGAACGCGAACGGCGTGCGGCCGCTTGTTCCTGAGCTGTGACGGGCTCGTCCCGTCCGGGTCTACTGGGCGCCGTCGACGCTGTTCTTCCGGAAGCTCGCCGCTGATGACGGCTCGAACGCTGTGTGAACCAGTGTACGGCGTCTGCGCGGGGTCGCCCTCGCGCGGCGCACGGGCGATCCGAGGGACGGTTCTCGACGCAGTGGGGGTTCTGCGTTCTCGGCCAGTGCTGCAGTCCTGGCCGAGAACGCAAACCGACCACCTCGACCCGCACGTCCGGCGGGTCTACTCAGTCCGGCGCGACCGCGACCGCACAGCGCGCGACCGCATCCAGGCTGAAGTCACCGGTCGGCGAGCCCAGTTCGCGGAACAGCTGCGAGCGCACCGCGGCACGGTGCTGTTCGGACAGGCCGACGCAGTAGGCGCCGGCGGGCCCGACACCCGCGAGGAAGCCGGACCACAGGTCGTCGAAGTCGTCGTACGCCGCGCTCACGGTCAGCGTGCTCTCGGGCAGCACCGCCCACCCGCCCGCAGCGAACAGATCATCGATCTCGCCCGCCTGCCCGAAACGCAGGTGGCGCGACTCGTCGGGCGCCGCTGGATCGACCGCGAGCGCGGCATCCCAGAAGGCCCGCAGCATCTGCATGCCTCCCGCGGCGTCCCAGACACATACCGCCGCCCGTCCCTGCGGCCGCAGCACCCGTCGGAACTGCGCGAGCGCGCGTTGCGGATCGCCCACGAAATGCAGTACCAACTGCGCGAGGACAACGTCGACGGACGCGTCGTCGAATGGGATGTCCTCGGCGGACCCGGGACGGACGTCGACACCGGGGTAGCGGGCCGAGCACTCCTGCACGAACGGGGCGGAGGGGTCGCACGCCATCACCGAGCGGACGCCGAGCCGCTTCACGAGTTCGCCGGTCAATGCACCGGGGCCGCAGCCCACGTCGAGCACCGTCAGACCCGCGTTCACGTCGGCGGCGTCCGCGACCAGCGTGGCGAGCGGCCTGGAGTAGCGGCCCATGAAGGAGTCGTAATCACTGCCGGGGATCTGGAAGCCCCAGCCGCCGTCGACCGGCCCTTGGGGCGATGGTGGAGTCTGCATGCCGCCGTCCTCACCGCGGTGGTCACCGCTCGCCTCGAGCGGGGAATCCCATGATGCACCCGGACTGCGCTGTGCTGCGCTCATACTCGGTCCATGAGGCGCGGGGCGGGTGCGGCGGCAGCCGCGGCGGTCGCCGCCGTCGCCCTCACCGGGTGCAGCGTCAGCTTCCACGTCGGTGGCACCCGCTCCGGCACGGCCCGGGCCCCGGTCCCGCCGTCGATCGTGCACGACGGTCGCGTCTCGCTCGACTTCCGCCAGACGCCGACCCGTGCCGCCTTCGGGTTGCCAGCCGACCAGAGCTGGCGCGGGTACGAGGCCCGGTACAAACACACCTACGCCCTGTCGATCACCCTTCCCGGGGGCGTGCTGCGGCTACCCGCCCACTCGATCGACGGTGACACCGACGACGCGGGCGGTGCCGTCGACACCGACCACAGCCACCGGCCGAAGTACTTTACGGTCGACGTGCTCTACCCCTCCGAGGACGCGGCGGACACGGCCCTGGCCCAACAGTCGGCGCTGCTCGGCATCTCTCACCGCCCGTCCGCCTCGGACGCGCTGGTCGACGGATCGCCGTCGCGCGATCTCTTCGTCGAGGTGCAGCGCCAGTCGAGCCTGTCCGCCACGCTGTCGGCTCCCGGAGAGCGCTACTACTACTTCAGCTTCGACCGGTACGACAACGCTGCCGTCGCCGCCGTCCTGCACGACGGTCGGATGGACGTCGACGCGCGCACGCGACCCAGCCGGGCGCAGCTGGGCTTCCTCGACGACTACGCCCGGGCGGACATCCAGACGACTCCCCCGTCCAAGGCCCCGGTGGCGCTGACCCTGCGTACGCCGCACGGCACGGTGACGCTCGCCGTCGATTCGCTGACCTCGACCTCGGGGCGCGACGCCGACCCGCAGCTCGTCCGCCAGCGCGCGGCCCCCTCCCGCACCAGCACCACGTGGGTCGGGGCCGTGGCCGAAGCACGCGCCCAACTGGTGCGGGCCGCGCCGGCGCTGGGCCTGGCACCGTCCGCGATCTCTGCTCTGTTCGCCGGTCCCGCCGACACCGCGCACACGGTCCGGACGACGACGTCGGCGTACGACCTGGAGGTGAGCGTGCAGGCCGATCCGTCCGAGCCCGGCCCGTACGCGGCGAGCATCGGCTACCGCTTCACCTGGCGGGATCCCGCAGGTTGAGCCCGCAGGTCAGCGGCGCTGTTGGCCGACCCGCTCGTGGATGAGGTCGAGGTGGCGTACCCCGTCGCCGCGGTCGAGGTTGTCCGGGTGCACCTTGCCGCCGAGCGCCAGGATCGGGGTGAAGAAGTAGATCTCCCCCTCGCGCAGCTCGCCCTTGCGCTGCCGGGCGCCCTTGTGCGGCCCGGCGAGGTCGCGCGGGTGCGAGGACGGGCCGGGCAGGTGCTCGCCCAGGAACGCGGCCATGTCGCCGTCGATGACCGTGTTGGTGTGGAAGTGCGGGTCGAGGCAGGAGATTACGTCGCGCCCGTCGACCCGTTCGTAGTGGTAGACGTGCCCGAAGCTGGTGACGGCGAACGGGACGCTGGCGACCTGATCGCCGAGCCACACCTGCAGCGTCGACACCCAGTGGCCCGGATCGACGATCGCGAGCGCCTGGTCGCCGTAGAAACCGAGTCCGTAAGCGCGCCACAGCTCCACGAGCGCGTCCGGCAGGCGCCCCTCGGCGTACTCCAGGAACTGCGGACTCGGGACCCGCACGTCCGCACCCGGAGGGAAGGCCTGCACGAAACGGCGTACGGCGGCGCCGATGTCGCTCGCGCGCTGGTCGGACGTCTGGGTCATGGCGCGGTGTCTCCTTCGGGGGTCGGGCGGGTACGTCGACCGACGGTAGTCGATCCCGTCACCGTCGGCGGCGCAGTCGGGAGGGGTGGCGCGGCCGGTTGTCAGCGGATTCGCGGTACCCGCGTCACTTCCGCGCTGACAACCACGCGCGGCGGCCCGCGGAAAACCCCGGTGAGGGCATCGGCGCACGTCTGGGATCATTGCGGCCATGACCGAACGCCCCGCCGCAGCCCACTCCTCCGTCCCCGACCGGCCCACGGTCGACGGCCTCGAGGAGCGGTGGGGCGCGGTATGGGCGCGTGAGCAGACCTACGCGTTCGACCGCGAGCGCGCGCTGAGCCTGCCGCGCGAGCAGGTCTACTCCATCGACACCCCGCCGCCGACGGCCAGCGGCAGCCTGCACGTCGGGCACGTCTTCGGCTACACCCACACCGACTGCATGGCGCGCTACCAGCGGATGCGCGGCCGCGAGGTGTTCTACCCGATCGGATGGGACGACAACGGCCTTCCGACCGAGCGCCGCGTGCAGAACTACTACGGCGTGCGCGGGGATCACGCCGCGGCGTACGACGCCGACTTCGTGCCGCCGTTGCAGGGCGCCGAGGGCAAGTCCGTCAAGGCGGCCGACCAGGTGCCGATCAGCCGCGCGAACTTCATCCCGCTGTGCGAGGAGCTGACCGCGCGCGACGAGGAGTCGTTCGAGCAGCTCTTCCGCACGCTCGGCGTCTCCATCGACTGGCAGCACTCCTACCGCACCATCGACGACCGCTCCCGTGCCGTGGCCCAGCAGGCGTTCCTGCGCAACCTCGCCCGCGGCGAGGCCTACCAGGCCGAGGCGCCGGGACTGTGGGACGTCACCTTCCAGTCCGCGGTCGCGCAGGCGGAGGTCGAGGCGCGCGACTACCCCGGCGCGTACCACCGGATCGCCTTCCACCGCACCGACGCCGACCCGGTCTACGTCGAGACGACCCGCCCGGAGCTGCTGCCCGCCGTGGTCGCGCTCATCGCTCACCCGGACGACGAGCGGTACGCCGACCTGTTCGGTACGACGGTCACCTCGCCCCTCTTCGGGGTCGAGATCCCCGTGCTGGCTCACCCGGCCGCCGAGCCGGACAAGGGCGCCGGCATCGCGATGTGCTGCACCTTCGGCGATCTCACGGACGTGCAGTGGTGGCGCGAGCTGCAGCTGCCGATTCGCTCGGTCATCACCCGCAACGGCCGCATCCAGGGCGAGACGCCGGAGTGGATCGCGGGCGGCCCCGGGGAGGCCCTCTACGTCGACGAGCTGGCCACCAAGACGGTCTTCTCCGCCCGCAAGGCCGTCGTCGACGCGCTGATCGCGAGCGGCGACCTCGACGGCGAGCCGAAGAACACCCAGCGCAAGGCGAACTTCTTCGAGAAGGGCGACAAGCCGCTGGAGATCGTGACCAGTCGTCAGTGGTACATCCGCAACGGCGGCCGCAGCGAGGAGCTGCGCAAGGAGCTGGTGGCCCGCGGGGGCGAGATCGACTTCCACCCGGGCTTCATGCGCAGCCGCTACACCAACTGGGTGGAGGGGCTGAACGGCGACTGGCTGATCAGCCGGCAGCGGTTCTTCGGCGTTCCGTTCCCCATCTGGTACCCCATCGACGCCGATGGCGAGATCGACCACACGCGACCGATCGCGGCCGACGAGAGCCAGCTGCCGCTCGACCCGCAGGTCGACGTGCCGTCGGGCTACACCGCCGAACAGCGCGGCGTGCCCGGTGGTTTCGCCGCCGACCCCGACATCATGGACACCTGGGCGACGTCGTCGCTCACCCCGCAGATCGCTGCAGGGTGGCCTGTGACCAGCGACCCGGAGTCCCGTAACGACCCGGCGCTCTTCGACGCGATCTTCCCGATGGACCTGCGTCCGCAGGGCCACGACATCATCCGCACCTGGCTCTTCTCCTCGGTGGTGCGCAGCCACTACGAGCATGGTGAGGCGCCCTGGCGCGGCGCTGCGATCAACGGCTGGATCCTCGACCCGGACCGCAAGAAGATGTCCAAGTCCAAGGGCAACGCCGAGACTCCCCTCGACGTCGTGCTGCAGTTCGGTGCGGACGCGGTGCGCTACTGGGCGGCGTCCGCGCGGATGGGCGCCGACTCGGCGTACGACACGGGGCAGATGAAGGTCGGCCGGCGCCTGGCGATGAAACTGCTCAACGCCAGCAAGCTCGCGCTGACCATTGGCGAGTCCGACGGCGACCCGGCCGCGGTGACGCACCCCCTGGACCGCGCGATGCTCGCCGGGCTGCGCGACGTCGTCGAGGTCGCGACCCGTGGGTGGGAGAACTTCGACTACACCCGGTCGCTGGAGGTCACCGAGAGCTTCTTCTGGACCTTCTGCGACGACTACATCGAGCTGATCAAGGACCGCGCGTACGGCGCGCAGGGCGACGAGGGTGCCGCGAGCGCCCGGGCGGCCCTGCGGGTCGCGCTGTCGGTGCTGCTGCGGCTCTTCGCTCCGTTCCTGCCCTACGCCACCGAAGAGGTGTGGTCGTGGTGGCAGGAGGGTTCGGTGCACCGCGCGTCCTGGCCGACGGTCGCCGAATGCGGTGCGGCCGAAGGAGATTCACGTGCACTGCGGGTGGTCGGAGACGCCCTGGCCGGGATCCGCAAGGCCAAGTCGGACGCGAAGCTCGGCATGCGCGCGCAGGTCACCTCGATGACGCTGACCGCGCCCGCGGATGTGCAGGAGCTCATCCGCGGTGGTGAGGACGACCTGCGCGCCGCCGGCAAGGTGACCGGCATGACGTATGCCGACGGGCCGGCCCTCGCCGTACAGGACGTCGAACTGGTGCCGCCGCCCCCGCGGGGCGCCTGACCTCGATCCGCGCGCCGGTTGTCAGCGGTTTGGTGACGTATTCGCCACAGATCCGCAGACAACCGCGGTGGCAGATTACAGTCACGGCATGGTCAGCGGGGGACGCGCGACGCACCTGCAGCGACGGGTCACCCTGATCGCTGTCGGCGTCGCCGTGCTGGTCCTGGCCCTGCTGGCCGCGACGACCCGTCGTCCCGCGATCGTGCACAGCTCCTCGAGGACGACGTCCTCGACGCACCTCCCCACACTCACGACGAGATCGGCGTCGTCGTCCCCGGCCGCGACCGGCCACCGGACGTCGGGAGGCTCCGGGCTGACCGTGCTCGCGGTGCTGGTCGTGCTGCTCGCCGTGCTGCTCCTGGTCCTGGTGATCGCAGTTCTGGCGATGGGGGCCGGCCCGCTGTCGGAGGCGCTGCGCCGTCGCTGGGACCAGCGCCGATCCTCGTCGGCGAGCCGACAGCACGTCGGGTCCGCCCGGTCGGAGGTTCTGACGGAGTCCCTTCCGGATCTGCTGCGGGCTGTCGAGCAGGGGTCACCGCGGGCCGGCATCATCGCGGCCTGGGTGCGGCTGGAGGGCATCGCCGCCGACGCCGGGGTGCCGCCGCATCGCAGTGAGACGCCCGCGGAGCTGACGATCCGGGTCCTCGACGGCATGGACGTCCCCGGGCGGTGGATCCTGCGCCTCGCCGACCTCTACCGCGAAGCCCGCTTCAGCGACCATCCGATGAGCGAGGACGACCGCGCCGAGGCCGTGCACTGCCTCAACTCGCTGACCGCCGGCGAGACGGTCCGAAGCACGGACGGGAGCCGCAGTGGCCGTCAGTAGAGGTCGGTGGGCGACCCGCGTGCTGCTCGCCGTGGCTGCCGTTGCGGTCGTGGTCATCGGGGTCAGGTTGAGCAACGAGGACATCGCCGTCCTGCCGCTCGGCGCCGGGATCCTCGCCGCATGCGCGGTGTGGTGGTTCGCGGTGGACGCGGGCGCAGCGGCATCCACCGTTCGGTGGACCGAGCCGGCGGAGTACCCCGCGCACTACACCCGGGGCGACCCCGCCGCGAGCTATCTGCGCCGACTCTGTGAAGAGGCCACGTCGAACGGCCGCCGCACCTCGCCCACGGCCGCCGCGGCGTTGCAGGACGCCGTCCGCCAACTCGTGCAGGACCGCCTGGAGCAGCGCCCGCTGCGGGGCCTCCCGGCACTCGAGACGTTGCCCCCGCCGCTGGAGCGCTATCTGCGGACCGATCCCGCGCCGCGACTTCGCCCCGAGGACCTGGATCACATCGTCACATCGATCGAGGAGCTATGACCGCACCGATGACCCCCTCCGACGCCACCCGCAGGGCCGGGGAGGTGCTGGATCAGGTCGAACTCGCCGTGATCGGCAAGCGCAAGCAGCTGGAGGTCGTCCTGGCGACGATCCTGGCCGGCGGCCACGTGCTGATCGAGGACAACCCCGGTCTCGGCAAGACCCTCGCCGCACGGTCCTTCGCGCAGTCCCTGGGGCTGTCATTCGCGCGCGCCCAGTTCACCCCCGACCTGCTCCCGTCGGACCTGACTGGGTCGTTCGTCTACGACCAGGGACGCGCGGAGTTCGTCTTCCGGGAGGGACCCGTCTTCACCGGGCTGCTCCTCGCCGACGAGATCAACCGGACGCCGCCGAAGACCCAGGCCGCGCTGCTGGAGTCGATGCAGGAGCGGCAGGTGACCATCGAGGGGCAGACCTTCGCGCTCCCCCGACCGTTCCACGTCGTCGCGACGGCCAACCCGGTCGAGTACGAAGGCACCTACCCGCTTCCGGAGGCCCAGCTCGACCGCTTCCTCAGCCGCATCGCGTTCGGCTACCCGGAAGAGGCCGAGGAGATCGACGTCCTCGAACGCCGGATGGCGCGCCGCGAGGAGGCCATCACCCTCTCCCCGGTGATCGACGCGAGCGAGCTCATCGCGATGCAGGATGCCGTGGAACAGGTGCGGGTCGACCCGTCGGTGACCCAGTACTGCGTACGCCTCGCCGCAGCCACCCGGTCCCACGGCCAGCTGGCGATGGGCGCGTCGCCGCGAGGCTCGCTCGCCCTGGTCCTCCTGGCACGCTCGGTGGCCGTCGTCCGCGGTCGCGACTTCGTCACGCCGGAGGACGTCAAGAGCGTGGCGACCGCCGTGCTCGCCCACCGGGTGAGCGTCCTGCCGGAGCTGTGGATGACCTCGGTGTCCGGAGTCGACGTCGTCCGGGAGCTGCTGCAGACGGTGGCCGCCCCCTCGTCCAGGGTGCGGTCGTGACGGTCCCGTGAACGGCTGGCGTCCCACCCCGGCTCTGCTCACCGCGGCCGCGGCCACGGCAGGTCTGCTCGTCATCGCCGTCCTGTCGCAGAACTCCGGCCTGGTCGTGGTGGCCGCTCCCCTGCTGATCATCTCCGTCTGGTCGCTCCTGGACCGCCCGGAAGGACGACCGCGGGTGATCGACGCGACGACGGTGCCGCGTACCCATGAAGGGGCGACCCAGACATGGTCCCTGCAGGTCACCGATCTGGCCGGCGCCGAGATCGTCGACGCCACCACCTCCTGCACCGCGCACGTCGACACCGACCCGGCGTCCGGCCTGCTGCGCGCCGTACCGTCCGGTGAATCCGCCGAGTTGTCGATGCGGTGGGCCGCCCGGCGATGGGGGCCCGCAGAGGTAGGCAGCGGCAGCTGCGTCGCGTTCAGCACCTGGTCCGGTTTCCGGGCCGGTCCGCTGCCGTTCCGTCCGAGCCGCGTCCAGGTCAGCCCCGCCATTCCCGCCTTCACCGCAACGGGCGGTGCGCCCCGGCCCGCCGGTCTGGTCGGCCAGAACCGCAGCCAGCGTCGCGGTGACGGTTCGGAGTTCGCGGACATCCGGGGCTTTCAGAGCGGCGATCGACTGCGCCGCATCCACTGGCCGATCTCCGCGCGGACCGGACAGTTGCACGTCCGCACGACCTATGCCGAGTTGGACAGCGAGATCCTGCTCGTGCTGGACGCCGAGGAGGAGTACGGCGATTCGAGTACGCACGCCGAGACCTCGCTCGACATCGGGGTCCGATCCTGCGCGGCGATGGCGGCTCACCTGCTGCAGCGTGGGGAACGCGTGGGGCTGCAGGTCCTCAGCAGCGTCCGCCCGGAACGCGTGCGCAGCAGGGGTGGGTCGGGACAGCTGCGACGGATCCTGCACGAGCTGTCGGGGGTGCGGCCCGGAGCGCTCGGCGCCGGCATGGGCGCCCGCAACCGGATCCGTGCATCGCGCGGCACGCTCGTCGTCGTGGTGACCCCGCTGGTCGGCACCGCCGCCACCACGCTCGCCGCCGAAGCGGCCCAGCGCGGCCTTCCGACCGTGCTGGTCGACTCGTTGCCGGCGGTCACCGCATCCGGGGACCCCGCGCAGCGGCTGAGCATGCTGCAGCGACAGGTGCGCATCCAACGGCTGCAGGCCCACGGTCTCGCCGTGGTGCCGTGGCGGGGGCCCGGCTCGCTGGATCCGGTGCTGCGCCGGATGGGCGCGGCCGGGGTGGGGGGACGCGTCCGATGACCGTCGCACGACGCGTGGACTCCGCGACCGTCCTCGACCTGCATCCGCATCGGCTGCTGCTGCTGCTCGCGGCGGTGCTGAGCGCGGTCCTGGTGCAGGTGATGATCCCGGTCGCGGCTCACGCCAACGCGTTGGAGATCGTGCTCTTCGCTGTGGCACTCGCCCTCGTCCTGCTCGACTCGACCGGGGTCGGAGCGAACCTGCTGACGGTGGTCACCGCCCTGGGGTGGGTCTGGGCGGGCTCCCGCGGCGTGGACGGCTACACGCTCATCGTCGCGACCGCGTTGCTGGTGAACCACGGCTGTCTGACGCTGGTGGCGCACGGCCATCCGGGATCGCCGGTCGGGCGCGCGGTGACCGCCCTCTGGGGTGCGCGCATCGCCGTCGTCGGCGTCCTGACAGCGCTGACGTGGTGTGCGGCTCTGGCGTGGAGCACCCGACGCCTCCCCGCCACCGGCGTCTTCACCGTGGCTGCGCTGCTGCTGCTCGCCGGTGTGCTCCTGTGGGTGCGACGGGAGCTGACCCGGCCCGACGGCGACGGGTGAGCCGGCCGCCGCACCGCTCCTGCGGGTACGACGAAGGCCCCGCGCACCGTCGGTGCTGCGGGACCTTCGCGAAAGTGGATCGGGTCAGGCGGATTCCTTGCGCGGCGCGCGCTTGCGGGCCGGCGGGGTGGCCTCGCGGCGCACGATCGTCGGGTTGACGTTGTCGAGCACGACCTCGCGGGTGATCACGACGCGCGCGATGTCGTCGTCGCTCGGCACATCGAACATCACCGGCAGCAGCACCTCTTCGAGGATCGCGCGCAGTCCGCGGGCACCGGTGCCGCGCAGCATCGCCTGCTCGGCGACGGCCTCGATGGCGTCCTCGCTGAATTCCAGCTCCACGCCGTCGATCTCGAACATCTTCTCGTACTGACGCACGAGCGCGTTGCGCGGCTCGGTGAGGATCGAGACCAGGCCCGCACGATCGAGCGGCTCGACCGTGGTGATGACCGGGAGGCGGCCGATGAACTCCGGGATCAGCCCGAACTTCATCAGGTCCTCCGGCAGCACGTCGGAGAAGCTCTCCAACGCGCCGGTGTTCAGTTTCAGCTCGGAGCCGAAGCCCAGGCCCTGCTTGCCCGCACGGGACTCGATGATCTTCTCCAGCCCGGCGAACGCTCCGCCGACGATGAAGAGCACGTTGGTGGTGTCAATCTGGATGAACTCCTGGTGCGGGTGCTTGCGGCCGCCCTGCGGCGGCACGCTGGCCGTCGTACCTTCCAGGATCTTCAGCAGCGCCTGCTGCACACCCTCGCCGGAGACGTCACGGGTGATCGAGGGGTTCTCGCTCTTGCGGGCGACCTTGTCGATCTCGTCGATGTAGATGATGCCGGTCTCGGCCTTCTTCACGTCGAAGTCGGCGGCCTGGATCAGCTTCAGCAGGATGTTCTCGACGTCCTCGCCGACGTAGCCCGCCTCGGTGAGCGCGGTCGCGTCGGCGATCGCGAAGGGCACGTTGAGCATCCGCGCGAGCGTCTGCGCCAGATAGGTCTTGCCGCAGCCGGTCGGGCCGATCAGCAGGATGTTGGACTTGGCGATCTCGACGGCCGTGGCGTCCTTCTTGGTGATCTGCTCAGCGGCCTGGATGCGCTTGTAGTGGTTGTAGACAGCGACGGCGAGCGCGCGCTTGGCAGCGTCCTGACCGACGACGTACTGCTGCAGGAACTCGAAGATCTCACGCGGTTTGGGCAGTTTGTCCAGCCCGACCTCGGAGGTCTCGGCGAGCTCCTCCTCGATGATCTCGTTGCACAGATCGATGCACTCGTCGCAGATGTAGACCCCGGGCCCGGCGATCAGCTTCTTGACCTGCTTCTGGCTCTTCCCGCAGAAGGAGCACTTGAGCAGGTCACCGCCCTCTCCGATGCGTGCCACGTGGCGATCCTTTCCGGCGGTCCTACGAGAACTTCGTGCGACGGGTGTCGAGGTCCCGACGCTACCCGTCGGCGACTTGCGCCCACGTCATTGAAACCCGGTGTCGCGGCACAAGTCACGCCTGTCCGCTGTCGGCGCAACGCCCCGCGTAGGCCGGTTGACGGCCTCGCCGCGCGCGTGGAGCCACGGCGCGCCGTACAGGGCGCGCGGCGACCCTGCGCGGTGGCCGTCAGGCCTGTTCGACCTCGCTGCGGAGCTTCAGCACTGTGGTGCCGTCGTCCTGCTCGATCTCGTACGCCGGGTCGTCGTCACTGCCGTTGCGGGTGATCTCGCTCCCCTTGATGGTGCGGGTCACCGTGTCGTGGTGAACGGCGGTGACGGTGCCGTCGGCGGTCCCTTGGCCCCACTTCCACGTGACCGTGCTGCCCTTGCGGATGCTCATCGCCCCACCGTACGCGCTGCGAAATCCGTTGGCATTCAAACCTGGTCACCCGCCACACTCACAGCCGTGAACCACATGCAGACCACGTTGCGCCACCACTTCCGGTGGCACTCCGACCCACCGCGGTGGCCCGCGCACCGCGTGAGCTACGCCGATGTGAGCGGGTGGTGGCGCAATCCCGATCTGCTCGCGCAGCTCGGTCCGATGCTGGGTGGCCTGTTCCCGAAGGGCGACCCGACGGTGGTCATGGGCGTCCAGTCCCGCGGCCTGCTGCTTGGTCCTCTGGTCGCCATCCATCTCGGCGTGGGCTTCGTCGAGGTACGCAAGGGGGCAGAACGGGCCGCGCACACCGACCAGTGGTTCGTGCGCACCACGGCGCCGGACTACTGCGATGAACAACAGGAGCTCGCGGTGCGGCGTGCAGTACTCCGCGGCACCGATCGCGTGCTCTTCGTGGATGAGTGGATCGCCACCGGCGCCCAGGCGACCGCCTGCCGGCAACTGGTCGCGGACGCCGGAGCGGACTGGATCGGCGCCGCGGTCATCGTGGACGGCCTTGATGACGCCGAACCACGTCGCCGGTTGCCCGTACGGTCACTGCTGCGGCTGCGCGACCTGGAGGACTGACCGCTGCTTCGGGGCGACCGCGGTGAGATCCCGATTTCGCACGGTATGGCGAGGTAAACACCATCCCGAAGCCGGATCTCAGCGTGTGCGACCGGACCCGGAACGCACGAACGCCGCCCACCCGCGGAGGGTGAGCGGCGTACGGGGTGCTGTGATCGGGCCTCTCAGACCTGACCGGAGGCCTTACGGCTGGTCAGCACCTGGTCGATCAGGCCGTACTCCTTGGCCTGGGCCGACGTCAGGATCTTGTCGCGCTCGATGTCCTTGCGGATCTGCTCGGCGGTCGCACCGGTGTGGAACGCCAGCGTCTCCTCGAGCCACTCGCGCATCCGGAAGATCTCGTTGGCCGTGACCTCCAGGTCGGAGGCCGTACCGCCGGTGCCCTCCATGGCGGGCTGGTGGATCAGGATCCGCGCGTTCGGCAGGGCGTAGCGCTTGCCGGCCGCGCCCGCGCCGAGCAGAACGGCAGCGGCCGAGGCGGCCTGACCGACCACGAACGTCTGCACGTCGGGGCGGATGTACTGCATCGTGTCGTAGATCGCGGTCAGCGCGGTGAAGGAGCCACCGGGAGAGTTGATGTACATCAGGATGTCCCGGTCGGGGTCCTGGCTCTCCAGCACGATCAGCTGGGCGATGATGTCGTCCGCCGACGCGTCGTCGACCTGCACGCCGAGGAAGATGATGCGGTCCTCGAAGAGCTTGTTGTAGGGGTCCGAGCGCTTCATCCCGTAGGAGGTGCGCTCCTCGAACTGCGGCAGGATGTAGCGGCTCGACGGCGCTGGTACGGAGAGGCCAGCGTGACCGACGTACGGCGAATTCATCTGTGCTCCACTCGAATCGGTCCAGTTGCTCATGCCTTCACCTGCCCGGGGGCATCCTCGGCACGCTCGAAGACGTGGTCGACGAAGCCGTACTCCTTGGCCTCCTGCGCGGAGAACCAGCGGTCCCGGTCGGAGTCGGCGGTGATCTGCTCGACCGTCTGCCCGGTGTGCTGGGCGATCAGCTCGGCCATCTTGTTCTTGATGAAGATCATCTGCTCGGCCTGGATCTTGATGTCGGAGGCCGTGCCGCCGAGACCACCGGACGGCTGGTGCATCATCACGCGTGCGTTCGGGGTCGCATAACGCTTGCCCGGGGTGCCGGCCGAGAGCAGGAACTGCCCCATGCTGGCCGCCATTCCCATCGCGACCGTGGCCACGTCGTTGGGAATCCAGTTCATTGTGTCGAAGATGGCCATGCCCGCGGAGATCGAACCGCCGGGGCTGTTGATGTAGAGCCAGATGTCGGCGTTCGGGTCCTCGGCCGTCAGCAGCAGCAGCTGCGCGGCGATCACGTTGGCGTTGTCGTCACGGACGTCGGAGCCGAGGAAGATGATGCGTTCCTTCAGCAGCCGGTTGTAGATCTGGTCGTCGAGTCCCCCGGTCGGTGCCTGGGTCGCCATCGAGACCTTCTGGATGTCACTCAAGGTCTTCTCTTCTCTCATCGCGTCGGACTGCTCCGGTCGACCCCGCATGCGCGCGGTCACGAAGCGGTCGAATCAGCTTCTACTGGACCCTAACGCCCGGCTCGCGCCGTTCCGTCCCCGATCTTCGCCGTGTTCGCCGTGAGCGCAAGGCCGCGACGTGCGCGCGGCCTGCACCGGACACGATGACGGGGCCCGCACATCGAGTCGATGTGCGAGCCCCGTTGTCAGAGCGAGCGATTCAGGCCTTGGGAGCCTCGGCCGAGGAGTCCTGGGAATCCTCGGAGTCGGCGGGCGTGCTGTCGGTGTCGCCCGCGACCTCGATGACGTCGGCGTCGTCGGTGGCCTCGGCGGTCTCCGTGTCGGTCGCGTCCTCGTCCTGCTCGGCGTCGTTGAGCGCGTTCAGGTCGACGGTCTCACCGTTGGTGTCGATCACCGTGACCCGCTCCAGCACCGTGCTGAGCGCCTTGCGACGGGCGACCTCACCCATCACCGCGGGCACCTGGCCCTGCTGGTCCAGCGCCTGCGCGAACTGGTTGGGGTCCATGCCGTACTGCTGCGCGGACATGATCAGGTACTCGATCAGCTCCTCCTGGGAGACCTGCACCTCGTTCTCCTCGACGATCTTGTCGAGCAGGAACTGGCTCTGCAGTGCCTTCGTCGTGCTCTCGGTGACCTCGGCGCGGTGCTCGTCGTCGTCGACGCGGTCCTCACCCTCGAGGTGCTGCTGCACCTCGGCCTCCACGATGCTCTGCGGCACCGCGAGGTCCAGGTCCTCCAGCAGCTGGTCCAGGACCTTGTCGCGCGCCTGGATGCCCTGCTGGAAACGCTTGCCGCGCTCGGCCTGCGCGGTCATGTCGATGCGCAGGTCGGCGACCGTGTCGTGCTCGGAAGCCAACTGGGCGAAGTCGTCGTCGACGTCGGGCAGCTGACGCTCCTTGACCGACTGGACGGTGACGGAGCACTGGGCGGCCTGGCCCTCATGCTCGCCGCCGGCCAGGGCGGCCTCGAAGGTGGCGGTGTCGCCGGCGGACAGACCGGTGACCGCGTCGTCCAGACCCTCGAGCATGTTGCCGCTGCCGACGACGTACGAGACGCCGGAGACGTCGTCGATCTTCTCGTCGCCGATCGTGGCGGACAGGTCGATGGTGAGCGAGTCACCCTCGGCGGCGGGGCGCTCAACCGGGGCCAGCGTGCCGAACCGCTCGCGGAGCGTCTCGATCTCGGCGTCGACGTCCTCGTCGGTGACCTCGACCGGGTCGACGGTCACGCTGATCGCGGAGAAGTCGGGCAGGTCGAACTGCGGACGCACGTCGACCTCGACGGTGAACTTCAGGTCCTCACCCTCGGTCGCCGGCACGTCCGTGACCTCGACCTCGGGCTGGCCGAGCGGCTGCACGTCGTTGCTCTCCAGCGCCTGGCCGTAGAACTCCGGCAGGGCCTCGTTGACGGCTTCCTGCAGCACCGCGCCACGGCCGACCCGCTGGTCGATGATCCGTGCCGGCACCTTGCCCTGGCGGAAGCCCGGCACCTGGATCTGGTTGCCGATGGTCTTGTAGGCCGCGCTGACGCTCGGCTCCAGCTCGGCGTAGGGGACCTCGATGGTCATCTTGACCCGCGTCGGGCTCAGGGTGTCGACGGCGCTCTTCACTGCACAGACTCCATAGATCGAAAGGGGCTCTCTGCCGGCGTACGTCGCAAGGCGGGCGTCGGCGACCCGGACGACCGGGCGGCGAAAGCGGGAACCGTCTGCCATGTTCCCTGACGAAGCGGGGCGCGAGCAAACCGGTGGGGTACGAGGTGCCCCGGCCGGGCGTCTCCAGATGTCGGTTCAGGAGGGTTCTCACACCCCGCGACCGTCCCGAATCGACATCTCGAGCACAAATCCTGTTGCCCCCTCCTTCGTCGGGGTAACAGGAACCACGGGCTCACTTCGTTCCGCCCGCTCCCAGCATCCTGTTGCCCCTTCTTCGTCGGGGTAACAGGAACCACGGGCTCACTTCGTTCCGCCCGCTCCCAGCATCCTGTTGCCCCTTCTTCGTCGGGGTAACAGGATTTGAACCTGCGGCCTTCCGCTCCCAAAGCGGACGCGCTACCAAGCTGCGCCATACCCCGTGCTGCGCGGCTGGTGCGAACCACACCACGCGAGCCAGTACGCTATCGCCTCGGCGCAGCACACCGGACCACACACCATCGGGTGGGACGAGGTTGCGCCACGCGGGTGTAGCTCAATGGTAGAGCCCCAGTCTTCCAAACTGGCTACGCG
Source organism: Allobranchiibius huperziae (assembly GCF_013410455.1). Taxonomy (NCBI): domain Bacteria; kingdom Bacillati; phylum Actinomycetota; class Actinomycetes; order Micrococcales; family Dermacoccaceae; genus Allobranchiibius; species Allobranchiibius huperziae. The sequence goes on from NZ_JACCFW010000001.1 coordinate 2,403,484, forward strand.
AGTTCGATTCTCGTCACCCGCTCACAGTGCCGCACCGCAGGCTCCGACAGCGTTGGCCCGCAACGGTTCCCGTCGTTGCCACGCAGTCGTCGCACAGGGCGGCCCCGCGCCGGTCACGACGGGACCACGATCGCCGTCAGGAGTGCGTCGCGGCGGGGTCCCGCACCCGATGAGTCGTCTCTTGGTCACCCCGCCCGGTCAGCCGGCGCAAACCCTCGGCACCGGCGCTGTGCGGCTCGGGCACGTAGAGGAACAGATGCTGTCCAGGACTTCCCGAGACCGAGAATGCACGGAAGTTCACGGTGATGTCGCCGATGTCGGGATGGTGGAACGTCTTGACCTCCCGCACCCGAGCCTTGACGTCATGCCGCGCCCACAGGGTGGTGAATGCCGGACTGCGCAAGGTCAGCGCCCCCAGGACGCGAGTGACACGGGGGTCATCCGTGAACGACGCGGTCATCGCGCGCAGATTGGCCACGACGTCGGCGGCGGCCACCTCCCACTCGGCGTAGAAGCGCACCGCGAACGGGTCGAGAAACAGGTTGTGCGCCAGATTGTCGAGGCGGTCGAACCCGCGGTAGAGGGCATGCGCCTGCGAGTTGGCGGCGAGCACATCCATCGCGGGCCCGACGATCAGACCGGGAGCCGCGACGGTCCCTTCCAGCATGGCCATGAGGTCGGCATCGACCTCGAACGGGGATGCCCCCTTCACGCCCGCGGAACCCTGGGCCAGTGCGGACAGGTGGGCTTCGGCGTCGGGTCCGAGCTGAAGCACTCGTGCCAGGGCCCCGACGACCTGGTCGGACGGGTGCCGTTCTCGACCCTGCTCGAGGCGGCTGTAGTAGTCGGTGCTGACACTCGCGAGCAGGGCCACCTCCTCACGTCGCAGCCCGGTCACCCGCCGTTGCGGATCGGCGGGCAGGTCGACCGATTCAGGTGCGACCAGCGCGCGCCGGGCCCGTAGGAAATCGCCGAGCTCATTGCCCTCGCCCATGGACAGCAACAGTAGAGCCGAGCTGACCGGGCCGGCCGGCACACGACCGGAGTGGGTGTGACGCACCCTCCCACCCCATGTCGGACCCGACCTACTTTTGAGGCCAGATCTGCGGCACGAGATGCGGGGAGACGAGAATGGGCGCTGAGCCGTTGATCGACGTGCACAGTCACTTCCTCACCGACGACTACATCTCGGCGGCGCGCCGCGCCGGAATTGCCCAACCGGACGGCACCCCACAATGGCCGACCTGGTCCGAAGCGGCGCACCTCGCGATGATGGACGAGCACTCCATCGCCCGGTCGCATCTCTCGATATCGACACCGGGGGTGAGCTTCCTGTCGGGTGAGGCGTCACGTGCGATGAGTCGACATCTCAACGAGTTCGCGGGCGCGCTGTGCGAGAAGCGTCCCGACCGGTTCGCCTTCTTCGCCACTCTGCCCCTCGATGCGGTGGGCGAGGCGTGCGCGGAAGCCGTGCGCGCGTTGGACGAGCTGGGCGCCTCCGGGGTCGCGGTCGAGACCAACCGGAACGGCGTCTACCTCGCTGACCCCTCCCTGGCGCCGCTGTGGCAGTTGCTGCACGATCGCTCTGCCGTCGTGTTCGTGCACCCCACCTCACCGACGAACTGGCCGCAGACGGCGATCGGCCTGCCGCGTCCGATGTTGGAGTTCCTCTTCGATTCCGCCCGCGCCGCGGTCGACCTCGTCCTCGAGGGCGTCCTCGACCGCTTCGGTGACATCGACTGGATCTTCACGCACTCGGCGGGTGTGCTTCCGCTGGTCGTCGACCGGGTCCAGTTCCTGCGTCGCGCGTTCTTCCCCGATGCGCCGGAGATCGATGTGGTCGCCGCCGTGTCCCGCCTGTGGTTCGAACTGGCCGGCACGCCCTTCCCGCGCAGCGCGCCCATCGCGGCTGACGCGTTCGGCTCCGACCGGCTGCTCTTCGGCAGTGACTTCTGCTTCACCCCGACGGCCGGTGTCGCCGCGCAGATCGCGTCGCTCGACGCCGCCCGCCCGGTGGCCGGGCGCAGTTGGCGCGGGCTCACCACGGTCAATGCCACCTCTCTCTTCCCCGCGAAGGAGGCGCAGTGACGAACCCGTCCAGCGATGACCTGCCGCCCGATCTGGTCGTGTTCGGCGCACGGATCACCACCAACTCGCCGGAGCAGGACACCGCGAGCGCGCTGGCCGTGGTGGGTCAACGCATCGTCGCTGTCGGCGACGACGAGGGGATCAGGCGCCTCGCCGGACCGGCCACCATGACGATCGACGCCGGTGGGCGCCGGGTCGTCCCCGGACTGAACGACTCGCACATGCACACCGTGCGTGGCGGTCTGATGTACAACCTGGAACTGCGCTGGGACGGTGTCGGCTCGCTCGAGCGCGGACTGACGATGATCCGGCACCAGGCGACACGCACACCGAGCGGACAGTGGGTGCGCGTCATGGGCGGATGGTCCCCCTGGCAGTTCAGCGAACGTCGGATGCCCACCACCTCCGAGCTGACCGAGGCCGCGCCCACCACCCCCGTCCTCGTTCTCTACGGCTACAGCAAGGTCATCATCAACCGGGCGGGCGTCAAGGCCCTGGGTATCGCGTCCGACTCCGATCTGGCCGATAGCCCGGACTACGCACTGGGCGACGACGGATGCATCGTCACCGGCAACACCGCTGTCTACGCCGTCATCGCCAAGCTGCCGAACCTCGACCGGGACGACGAACGGGAAAGCTCCACCCGCCTGTTCCTGCGCGAGCTCAATCGGTTCGGACTCACCAGCACCGTGGACGCGGGCGAGCGCAACACGTCCTACCCCGACGACTACCGCAGCATGGCGGGGCTGGCCGGCGAGCCGGGTTTCGCCATCCGGCTGTCCAACTTCCTCTTCGCCCAGCGGCCGGGATCAGAGGAGGATTTCTGGGAGCGCACCACGCACGACGAGAAGCCGGATACGGCCGATGCAGCGCTCGACGCCCGCTACCGACTCCGCGGCGCCGGCGAGGTGCTGGCCTGGGCTGCGCACGACTACGAGAACTTCCTGGCCGCGCGTCCAGAGCTGTCGCAGGACGCGCTCGACCACTTCGAGGCCGTCACCCGGATCCTCGCCGAGCACGACTGGCCCATCCGCGTCCACGCGACGTACGACCAGACCATCGGTCACTTCCTCGACGTCTTCGAGCGGGTGTTCCCCGAGGTCGGTTACACGTCGCGCTGGCTGCTCGACCACGCCGAGACGATCGGTCCCCGCAACATCGAACGGCTCAAGGCGCTGGGCGGGGGCATCGCGGTGCAGAACCGGTTGTCCTTCTCCGGGGAGTACTTCCTCGAGCGGTACGGCTCCGAAGCCGCCGCCGCCGTGCAGCCGTTACGCGCGCTGCTCGACGCAGGGATCCCCATGGGGGCCGGCACGGACGCGACGAGGCCGGCCAGTTACAACCCGTGGATCAGCCTGTACTGGATGATCACCGGCCGCACCGTCGGCGGGACGCAGGTCGCCGACCCCTCAAGCCGGCTGACCCGCGAAGAGGCCCTGCACGCCTACACCGTCGGCAGTGCATGGCTGAGTGGCGAGGAGCACCGCAAGGGTCGCATCGCAGCAGGGCAGGACGCGGATTTCGCGATACTCAGCGAGGACTACATGACCGTGCCGACGGAGGCCATCCCCACTATCGAGTCGGTCCTCACCGTGACCGGCGGGGCCGTCGTCTACACCGCCCCGCCGTTCAGTGACTCTCTGCCTGTCCCGCCGATAGCGGTGCTTCCGACCTGGTCGCCTGTCGTCGACGTGGCGGGATTCTCCCGTCGGGCCGACCGATGACGGACGCCGGCCTCGGCGGCGACTGCGTCACGCGTTCGCGCCCGTCCGGAGACGATGGGTGCCCAGACCCCGATTGCTCAGACAGGAGCACCGCGATGGCCCCCACCGAGGTCCGCTTGACGCAGATGACCGACGAGCAGTTCGACGAGTGGCGAAGCGAGCACGAACGTTCCTACGCGGAGACACTGAGCTCGCGGTACGGACTCACGGCGGAGGAAGCACAGCGGCTCGCGCAGAACGAGGTCCGGACGGCCCTCCCCGGCGGACGCGTGACGCCGGGCATGCACGTGCTCAACGTGACCCATGGGGATGATGTCGTCGGCACTCTGTGGTGGGGAGCGCATTCCAGCAGGCCGCGCACCGCCTACGTGTACGACATCGTCATCCGACCGACCCACCGCGGTCGTGGATTCGGCCGGGCCACGATGATCGCGGCCGAGAACGAGGCGCGAACGTCCGGCGCCGACTCACTCGGACTCTCCGTGACGGTGTCGAACGACGCCGCTCGCCGCCTCTACGACTCACTCGGCTTCGTCGCCGCGTCACTGTCCATGACCAAATCGATCGGCCGGCAGCACGGTCGCTGAGCTACGCCGCCTGCTCGTACTGCGGGCTGCGGGCACCCGCCGGTCACCCGCCCGGTCCATGCCACGAATCGCCTCTCGACGGCCGACCCCGACCTGTGCTTACGTGGAATCCATGGCCACGGCATCTGGTCGCGGCTCTCTCGAAGGAGATCTGATGGGACTGTTCGACAGCGCCAAGGACAAGGCGAGCGACTTCGCGAACGACAACCCGGACAAGCTCAAGGAGGGTGTCGAGAAGGGTGGGGACTTCGTCGACGACAAGACCGGCGGCAAATACTCCGACCAGATCGACAAGGGCCAGGACGCTGTCAGTGACCGCCTCGGTGGCGGTCAGGGCGGTGACGACGCCGACGGCGGCGACCAGAACCAGAACTGAGGTCGATCACCGACCAGGCAGGTCACGAGGGTGCCGGGCCCTGACGGGTTCGGCACTCTTCGCATGCATGGAACGCACACATGGAGTGTGCGTGGGCTCGTGCGGGACGACGCTCAGTCGCGGCAGAGCATGACGGCGGTGCGGTCGTCACCCTGACCCGATCGTGCCGCTTCGCACACCCGGCCGGCGGACCCCACGGACGTCGGGAGCGCGCGGATGGTGTCCAGCACCTGGGCGAGCCCTTCGGACAGGTCCAAGTCGCGGGTCTCCACGATCCCGTCGGTGTAGAGCAACAGCGCGTCGCCGTGCTCCAGGACGCCTGCCACACGGGGGTAGTCCCGCGCATTCTGGCCCTCGAGCACTCCGAGGCAGGTGCCGGTGGCCCCTTCGACCGTGGTCCAGATGTTGCTGGCGGCGTGGAACTGCACGGCAGCTGGGTGGCCGGCAGATCCCACCGAGAAGCTGCCGTCGGCCAGATCCACACAGACGTGGATCGCGGTGGCGAAGCCCTCGGACCAGTTCTGGCGCACCAGGTAGTCGTTGGCGGCAGGCAGGAAATCCTGCGGCGCGACGGGGCCGAGCAGTCCGCTCACCGCTCCGCCCATGAGCATCGAACGCGAGCCTGCTTCGTGTCCGCTGCCCGAGACGTCGACCAGAGCGACCTCGAAACGGTGCTCGTCGGTGCGGTTGCCGATCACGAAGTCGCCCGAGAAGCGATCCCCGTCGGCTGCCCGGGTCACCGACTCGACCCGCCACCCGGCGGGGAGTTCGGGCATCCGGCCCTGCACGCGCACGCGTTCGTGCAGTTCGTGCAGCAGGGTCGAGGAGACCGCGTGGGACAGCCACGGGGAATGCCGCACGGACGAGACCCCCAGGCCGAGGGCCCCTCCTCCGGCCGCCAGCACGAGCACCGCGGCGAGCAGACCGTCGAACCTCGCCGACAGCACGGTGAGCACCACGATGATGCACAACGCCGCGATGATCGCGGCCCCCACGGGGGGCCGGCGTACCCCGTCTTCACGCGTCGCATCGCGAGGCGTGAAGTGGACGTGAACAGCCATACGCGAAACGTAACCCGGCCGTCAGCGGAACACAGCACGCCCATACGCAGGCTTTACACAACAATTACGCGGCGCAGACTCACTGCCGCCCCGCGTCATTCCTGCGGTAGCGAGCCGTCCTTCTCGAACCGGGTCAGCATGTCGAGGCGGCGCTGGTGGCGCTCCTCGCCGGAGAACGGCGTCTCGAGGAAGACGGAGACCATCGCCTTGGCCTGTTCGACCGTGTTGAAACGCCCGCCGAGGGAGATCACCTGCGCGTTGTTGTGCTGCCGGGCCAGCTGCGCCAGCTCGGTCGTGTAGCAGAGCGCGGCACGGATGCCCGGCACCTTGTTGGCCGCCATCTGCTCCCCGTTGCCGGAGCCGCCGAGGACGATGCCCAGCGAGCCCTCGTCCTGCGCGACGCCCTCCGCCGCGCGCAGCACGAAGACCGGATAGTCGTCCTGCGCGTCGTACTCCTTCGCGCCGTGGTCGACCACCTCGTGGCCCTGCTCGCCCAGCCAGCGGACCAGTTCGCGGTGCATGTCGTACGCCGCGTGGTCCCCTCCGATATGCACCCGCATCCGCTCGCCTCTCAGCTGAAGTCCGGCGACGCTTCGCGTGACCGCTTGAGTTCGTAGAATCCGGGGGTCGCGGCGACGAGGAGGCAGCCGTCCCAGAGTTTGCCCGCGGCATCGCCCTTGGGCGCAGGAGTGACGACCGGCCCGAAGAACGCGGTGCCCTCGACGCTCACGACCGGGGTGCCGACGTCGTCGCCGACCATGTCGATCGCCCGCTGGTGCGAGGCGCGCAGGTCCTTGTCGATCTCGTCGCCGGGCACGTTCTGCGCCCGCTCGAGCAGGTCCTGCGGCAGACCCACCTCGTCCAGGGCCTCGCTCAGCACCGCGCGCAGGTCGTCCTCGTCCTTGCCGCGGCCGCCCGGGTGCAGACGGGTGCCGATGGCGTCGTACAGCTGCTTGCGGGTCTCGGGCCCGTGCTCGCGCTCCGCGGCGATGACCACCCGCACGGGCAGCCACGCGCGGCCCATCATGGCGCGGTAGTCCTCGGGCAGGTCACGGTCCTCGTTGAGGACCGACAGGCTCATCACGGACCAGGTGATCTCGATGTCGCGGACCTTCTCCACCTCCAGCAACCATCGGGAGGTCATCCATGCCCACGGGCACATCGGATCGAAGAACATTTCGGCTTGGCTGGTGGTCACACTCGTCATCTTGCCACTGCAACCGGATGACAGGATGGCGGAGCCCGGGAGCCGCCCGGGAGACACGACGCAAGGGGACCGAACGTGGCACTGCAGGAGCTCACCCGGGACGAGGCCGGCGCCCGCGCCGAGTTGGTCGAGGTGCAGGCGCACGCCGTCGATCTGGACCTCACGACCGGCCCGCAGACGTTCGGCACGACCTCGCGGATCGAGTTCAGCGCGACCGACGGCGCCAGCACGTTCGTGGACTTCCTGGGCGACTCGGTGCGCGCGATCGAGCTGAACGGCGTCTCCCTGGACCCGGCGACCCACTACGACGGCGCCCGCGTGACGCTGCCGGGCCTGGCGGCCGAGAACGTCGTACGCATCGAGGCCGTCGGCCGCTACATGAACACCGGCGAGGGTGTGCACCGCTTCGTGGACCCGACGGACGGCGAGGTCTACCTCTACACCCAGTTCGAGGTCGCCGACAGCCGACGCGCGTTCCCGGTCTTCGAGCAGCCCGACCTCAAGACCCGCTTCGCCTTCACCATCACCGCCCCGGCGACCTGGCAGGTCCTGTCCAACGAACCCGCCTCCGAACGAACCGACGGCGAGAACGGTTCTGCCACCTGGGTCTTCGCGCCCACTCCCCCGATCAGCTCCTACGTCACCGCGTTCGCGGCCGGCCCGTACGACGTCGTCCGCGACTCGGTCACCACACGCGCCGGCGAGATCCCGCTCGGCGTGCTGTGCCGTCGTTCGCTGCGCGAGCACCTCGACGCCGACAACATCTTCGACCTCACCAAGCGCGGGTTCGCGTTCTTCGAGGAGATGTTCGACCGGGAGTTCCCCTTCACCAAGTACGACCAGCTCTTCGCCCCCGAATACAACATGGGCGCGATGGAGAACGTCGGCCTGGTCACCATCGCGGAGATCTACGTCTTCCGCTCGGCCGTGCCGGAGTCGCTGGTCGAACGCCGCGCGCTCACCGTGCTGCACGAGCTCGCGCACATGTGGTTCGGCGACCTGGTGACGATGCGCTGGTGGGACGACCTGTGGCTGAACGAGTCGTTCGCCGAATGGGCCTCCACCACCGCGCAGGCGGAGGCGACCCGCTGGTCCAGCGCCTGGACCACCTTCAGCCTGGCCGAGAAGTCCTCCGCCTACATCGCCGACCAGCTGAGTTCCACCCACCCGATCGCCGCCGACGCGCGCAACTGGTCGGATGTGGAGAACAACTTCGACAACATCACCTACGCCAAGGGCGCCTCGGTGCTGAAGCAGCTCGTGGCGTACGTCGGGCGCGAGCCGTTCGTGGCGGGCCTGCGTTCCTATTTCCAGAAGTACGCGTGGGGCAACACCGACCTGCGTCACCTGCTCGCCGAGCTGGAGCAGACCTCCGGGCGCGACCTCACCGCGTGGGCTCGGACGTGGCTGCAGACGGCCGGAGTCGCGACGATGCGCCCCGCCATCGAGACCGCCGACGGGCGCCTCGCGTCCGTGACCATCGAGCAGACCGCCCCGGACAGCCACCCCACGCTGCGCCCGCACCGGATGGGTGTCGGCTGCTACGACCTGCGCGACGGGCGGCTGGAGCGCACGTCGTACCTGGAGCTGGACGTCGACGGGCCTCGCACGACGGTGCCCGAGCTGGCCGGCGCGGCGCGCCCGGACCTGTTGCTGCTCAACGATGACGACCTGGCCTACACGAAGATCCGGCTCGACGATGTGTCGCTGGCGACCGCGCTCGCCAACCCCACGGCGCTGCAGGATTCCCTGGCACGCTCACTGGTGACCGCGGCCGTGTGGGACATGACCCGCGAGGCCGAGACGGCGGCGACCGACTTCATCGCGTTCATGCTCGATGTGCTTGCGACGGAGCATGATTCGACGGCCATCAAGGTGGCGCTGGAGCAGATCGCGGTCAGTCGCCGGATGTACGTCGCTCCCGACCACCGTGAGGCGACGCGCCATCAGGTGGCCGACGGTCTCGGGCGTCTCCTGCGGAACGCTGCAGCCGGCGGCGACGCCCAGCTGCAGTTCGCCCGTGCGTTCGCGCAGGTCGCGGTTCGCGACGAGGACATCGCCGTGGTGCGGGGCCTGCTGGACGGCACTGCGCCGCTGGCCGGGCTGGCGATCGACACCGACATGCGGTGGTCGCTGCTCACGTCGCTCGCGGCGTCCGGCGCCATCGGCGACGACGTCATCGAGCAGGAGCTCGCGCGCGACCGCACCTCGACCGGTGCGGAGCGAGCGGCCGGCGCGCGGGCGGCGTACCCGGTGGCCGAGGCGAAGGAGGCCGCCTGGGCGGCTGCCTTCGTGGGATCGGACCTGCCGAACCAGACGCTGGTCGCGGTGGCCGCAGGATTCGCCACGGCGCACGACCCGCAGCTGTTGGAGCCGTACGTCGAGCGCTTCCACGCCGGCATCCGCACCATGTGGGAGGGCCGCACCTTCGCCATCGCCTCCGGTGTGGCGAAGCGGATGTACCCCATGACGCTCGCCGACCAGCGGTTGCTCGACGCCACCGAGGCGTGGCTGCGCGACAACGGTGACGCGCCCGATGCGCTGCGCCGGATCATGAGCGAGCACCGCGACGCGGTCGCCCGGGCCCTGCGGGCGCAGGTCCGCGACGCCCAGCGCTGACCACTGCTCGTTGTGGCCCGCTCGGCCCCGAACAGCGCTTGAAGGGCCGGCCCGCTGCTCGTTGTGGCCCGCTCGGGCCCGAACGACGGTTGAGGGGCCCGCCCGCTGCTCGTTAGGGCCCGCTCGGGCCCGGAACGACGCGGGCGGGCGGGTCAGCGTTCGCGCTGGGTGACGCAGCGGATCAGTCGTTTGGCCCGCCGCGACACCATCAGCTGGTCCAGGCTCACCGCGTTGCCGTTGCCGTCCGCAAGGGGCAGTCGCCAGTTGGGGTACTCGTCGTGGGTGCCCGGCTGATTGATCGTGCGCACGTCGCCGACCAGGTCGTTGACCGAGACGCCGAGCATCTTGCTGGGCGACCAGGTCAGGAAGCGGTGCAGCGCGTCGACCTGGTCCTCGATCGACGCGCGTTCGCCGAGCAGGCCGCGAGTGCGCAGCACCGACAGGACAGCCTCGCGCTGCGCGTCGTCCTGGGCGATCTCCTCCTCCAGCGGCTGGGTCAGCAGGTTGAGGCTGTGCCGGACGCTGATGTGCTCGCCCTGCAGATACCCGGCCGTCGGCGGCAGGTCGTGGGTCGTGACGCTGGCGAGGCAGAGCTGACGGTAGGTCTCCGGCGGCAATGGCGCGCCGTCCTTGTCGCGCTCGAACCACAGGATCGAGGTGCCGAGGATGCCGCGTTCGGCCAGGTAGTCACGCACCCAGCCCTCGACGGTGCCGAGGTCCTCGCCGATCACGACGGCGCCGGCACGGTGCGCCTCCAGCGCCAGGATGCCGACCATCGCCTCGTGGTCGTAGCGCACGTAGGTGCCCTTGGTGGGCGACTCGCCACGGGGCACCCACCAGAGCCGGAAGAGACCGAGGATGTGGTCGACCCGCAGCCCACCGGACATCGACAGGGCCGTGCGGATCATCTCCCGATAGGGCAGGTACGCCTGCTCGGCAAGGCGATTGGGTCGCCACGGCGGCTGGCTCCAGTCCTGCCCGAGCTGGTTGTAGTCGTCCGGGGGCGCGCCGACGCTGATGTCGCGCGCCAGCACATCGCCCAGCGCCCAGGCATCGGCTCCCGACGGGTGGACACCCACCGCGAGATCCGCGACCACGCCGACGCCCATGCCCGCGCTGCGCAGCTCGGCCTGCGCGTCGGCGAGCTGCCGCTGCGCGATCCACTGCAGCCAGCACTGGAACTCCACTTCGGTCGCGAGTCGCTCACGCTCGGCGCGTACGGCATCGGACCGGGGGTCGTGCATTTCCTTCGGCCACTCCTGCCAGGGCAGACCGCGATCGAGCACGAGCGCGCACCAGGTGGCGTAGTCGACCAGTCCGTCGCCCTCGTCGGCGCAGAACTGCTCGAACTCCCGCACCCGGCGGTGGGTGCGCGGCACCCGGAAGAGCATCCGCAGCGCTGCTTCCTTGGCTGTCCAGCACCCGTCGCGGTCCAGCTGCTCCAGATTGTTCAGCCGCCGCGCGTCGTCGCCGTGCCACTCGACCAACTGGTGCTCCGCGGCCGACAGGTAGCCGATCTCGAGGACCTCCTCCACCCGGATGTACATCGGGTTGACGAACCGCCGCGTCGTCGGGAGGTACGGCGACGGCTCCATCGGGGCGATCGGCTCGGCCGCGTGCACCGGGTTGACGAGCACAAAATCGGCGCCGTTGCGAGCGGCCCAGGTGCCGAGCTCGGCCAGGTCGGCAGCGTCTCCGATGCCCCAACTGCGAGCGCTGCGAACGCCGTACAGCTGCGCCTGCAGTCCCCAGGCGCGGTCGGTACGCAGCGCAGCGGGCAGCGCGAGCCGGGCGGGGGTGACGATGACCGTCGTACGGTGCTCGTCCTCGCCTGTGCGCACGACGAGGCGGTGATAGCCGAGGGGCAGCGACGCCGGCATCACCACGGTCGCCTCGCCCGTCAGGACGCCGTCGACCTCACGAGGGTCGACCCAGTGGTCGGCCTGCGCGATGTCCTGCTCGGCGCCGTCTTCCAGTTCGATGCGGGCGGAGAGGCTTTCGCCGTCCGGTAGATGCACCGGCACCCACGACTCGGTGCCCTTGCGCACCATGACGACCGTGGGGAGCACCAAGCGCCAGGTGCCGTCTGCTGCCACCCGCAGCGCCTCGGTGACCGCCGCGTCGTCGGAGACGTCGACGCCGAGCGCCGTCAGCACCGCGGCGATCGTGGAGTCGGAGACGGTGACGTGGTTGTCCTTCCAGTCCCGATACTCGGTGGCAACACCATGCGCGCGGGCGAGTTGCGCCAGCGGAGACCCCTCGGACATGGCGGCAGTCTTGCAGAGCGGCCGCCGGGGTCCGCCGACTTGGGTCGGGCGACCCGTGGCAGTCACACTGACGGCCATGGCATTCGTGCACCTCGTGACCGACGCCGACCACAGCGGCTGGGGCCTGCTGCTCGGCACACCCATCACCATCGCGGGCATCGTCATCGGTGCGATGGTCCTGCGCTGGTTGGTGCACCGGGCGATCCGGCGCGCTGTCGAGGTGATGGAGGCCCGATCTCACGAGCGCACCGTGGCCACCCGCCGGTCCGGCCGGGTCATCCGGCAGGCCGCGGGCCTGGACAGCGAACGCCGTAAGCAGCGAGCGGCGACCACCGGATCGCTGCTGCGGTCGGTGTCCACCCTCGTCATCTACGGCATCGCCGCGATGATGGTGATGGCCGAGCTCGGAGTGCCGCTCGCTCCCCTGCTCGCCTCCGCCGGCGTCGGCGGTGTCGCGCTCGGTTTCGGCGCGCAGAGTCTGGTGCGGGACTTCCTGTCCGGGATCTTCATGATCATGGAGGACCAGTACGGCGTCGGCGACGTCATCGACACCGGTCAGGCCATCGGCACCGTCGAGGAGGTCACGCTGCGCATCACGCGGGTGCGGGACGCCGACGGGGTGGTCTGGTACGTACGCAACGGCGAGATCCTGCGGATCGGCAACAAGTCGCAGGGCTGGGCCACGACCACGGTCGACCTGCCCATCGCTTACGACCAGAGCGTCGAGAAGGCGCTGCGCACCCTGCGGGAGGTGACCGAGCGCATCGACGACGAATCTCCGTGGAAGGAGAAGCTGTTGGAGACGCCGCTGGTGGCCGGGGTGGAGTCGGTGACCGGCGGGAGCGTCACCCTGCGGATCATCGCCAAGTGCGTGCCGGGCGAGCAGTACGCCGTATCGCGTGAGATCCGCGAACGGGCCAAGCTCGGCCTGGACGCCGCGGGCATCGCCGCGCCCCAGCTGCCGCCGTACACCGCCGTCCCGCCGCGCTGATGTCGGCTGACAGACTGAAGGACATGCCCGACCCGGATCCTCAGACCTTCTACGCGCAGGTGGGTGGGCACGAGACCTTCGCCAAACTCGTGCACGAGTTCTATCGCGGTGTCGCCTCGGACCCGCCGCTGCGCGCGCTCTACCCCGAGGAGGATCTGGGGCCCGCGGAGGACCGACTGCGCGGCTTCCTCGAGCAGTACTGGGGCGGACCCACGACCTACAGCGAAGAGCGCGGCCACCCGCGGCTGCGGATGCGGCACATGCCGTTCAGCGTCACTCCGGCGCAGCGCGACCGCTGGATCCTGCACATGATGGCCGCCGTCGACACACTCGACCTGGACCAGACCCACGACCTCCTGCTGCGTGACTACCTCACGCGAGCTGCCTACTCCCTGGTGAATTCCCTTGACGCTGAATAAGACTCAACCCTGGTGGCGGACGGCCGTCATCTACCAGATCTACCCGCGGTCCTGGGCCGACGCGGACGGCAACGGCGTCGGCGACCTGCCCGGCATCGTGCGTCGACTCCCCTACCTGCGCGACCTGGGCGTCGACGCCGTGTGGCTCTCGCCGTTCTACACCTCGCCGCAGGCGGACGCCGGCTACGACGTGGCGGACTACTACGACGTCGACCCGCTCTTCGGTGACCTGTCGGATGCGGACCGGCTCGTCGCCACCGCACACGAGCTGGGCCTGAAACTGGTCGTGGATCTGGTGCCGAACCACACCTCCGACGAACACGCATGGTTCGAGGCCGCATTGGTGGCGGCGCCCGGTTCACCCGAGCGTGCCCGCTACATGTTCCGTGACGGGCGCGGCGCGGACGGCGCGCAGCCGCCGAACAACTGGCAGAGCATGTTCGGGGGTCCGGCGTGGCAGCGCGTCGTCGAGGCCGACGGCTCGCCCGGCCAGTGGTACCTGCACCTCTTCGATCGCAAACAGCCCGATCTGAACTGGGACAACCCGCAAGTGCGCGAGGAGTTCGAGCGCGTCCTGCGTTTCTGGCTCGACCGCGGTGTGGACGGCTTCCGGGTCGACGTCGCGCACGGCCTGGCCAAGGTGGAAGGCCTGCCGGACTGGAGCGGGGCCATGCACATGGCGGACGGCCGTCAGCAGCAGCGTGCCCCGATGTGGGACCAACCCGGCGTGCACGAGATCTACCGCTCGTGGCGCGCCGTCCTGGACACCTACGACGTCGCCGACGCGGCGTCGGCGGCCGACCCGGGCGACGGCCGGATGATGTGCGCGGAGGCGTGGGTCGTGCCGGCGGAGAACCTGGCCAAGTACGTGCGACCTGATGAGTTCCACCAGGCGTTCAACTTCGAGTTCCTCGAAAGCCCCTGGGGCGCGGAGGCGTTGCGGGACGTGATCGACCGTACGTCGGACGCGAACGCAGCGGTCGGCGCACCGACCACCTGGGTGCTGTCCAACCACGACGTGGTCCGTCACGCGACCCGGCTGGGTCTACCCGCGGGCGCGGAGAAGCTCAACGGCATCGGCGCCGACGACCCCCAGCCCGACGCCGAACTCGGCCTGCGCCGTGCGCGGGCGGCCACCGCGCTGATGCTCGCCCTGCCCGGAGGTGCCTATCTCTATCAGGGCGAGGAACTGGGGCTGCCGGACCACACGACGATGCCGGACGAGGCTCGGCAGGACCCGACGTACGCGCGTACCCAGCACAAGGACAAGGGTCGCGACGGGTGCCGGGTGCCGATGCCGTGGGAGAAGGACGCCCCCGCCGACGGCTTCAACGACACCGGCCGGCTGTGGCTGCCGCAGCCTGCGGTGTACGCCGAGCTGGCCGTGGACCAGCAGGTCGGGGTGGTCGGTTCCACACTCGAGCTCTACCGCACCTTGCTGCGGCTGCGTCGCGAACACGACCTGGCCACAGGCGAACTGCACTGGGTGACGGTCGAGCCCGACGTGCTGATCTTCGACAACGGCGCCGTGCGGTCGATCACCAACTTCGGGTCGACGCCGTACCCGGTGCCGACCGGGTGGTCGGTCGCCGTCGCCAGCCGCTCGCTGCAGGACGGCGCGGTGCCGGTGGACACGACCGTCTGGACGACGCGCGACGCCTAGCGGCTGAGCACGTGGCCGGTGGGAGTGGTCACGCGGTGCCAGCGTCCGGCGGTGAAGACCTGCGCACTGTCACCGACCAGGAAGCCCAGCGCGTACGCCGCGAACGCCACCGACCCGGGCAGCGTGTCGGCGCTCTCGCCCGGCAGGGGCCGACCCCAGACACGCCGCCGCAGGTCCTCCACGGCCGCAGCGCCGGACCCGGACGGGACGCCCTGGGCGATCTCCGCGATCCCCTGCTGCGCGATCTCCCTCAGCTCACTGATCGCGATCGAGCCGGCCGGTGACCAGCCCCCTCGCGGAGGACTCACCGACGCCCACGACGCGCGTACCTCCTGGGGAGGGATGTCCAGCCGCATGCCGGCGGATTGCCGCGCCAACCGGTCACCGACCGCGGCGACCGGCACGACGGTGTCGACCTCCGCGGGTTCGGACAGGGCGAGCACGCGCAGCCCGAGCGTGGTGCCCTGGCCGGAGAGCTCGCGGGAGGACTGCACGCCGACCCACACCGCGAGCGACTGCCCGCCGGCCTGCAGGCGCACGGCGCCGTCGGCGTCCAGCGCCTTGGCCCGCGCGCAGTAGGTGGTCAGATCGGAGCGGGTCTGCTCGTCTGCTAACTGCACAACGGGCATGCTGCCCACGCTCAGGTGTGGTCGACGGGACGGCGCTTCAGCGCGACCGGCGGACCGGCGTACTGCTGCAGGATCTTGCGGGCGCTCTCGGTCAGGCGTGTCGGGCGCTGGGTGTCCATGTCGAACGCGACCTGGGTCGTCTCGGCGGACGCGAAAACCTCTGTGCTGTCCGGGGTTTCACGCACCTCGTAGCCCAGATCGAACGACGCGCCCGCGATCCGGGTGACCCACGTCGTGATGCAGATCGGCTCGTGGCGGTAGTGCAGCTGTCGCAGGTAGTCGATCTCGGCGCGCGCGATCAGCAGCCGGGGCCGCTCGTGCGCCTCGTCCGAACCGTCGAACCACTCGTTGAAGGCCAGGATCCGCGCCTCCTCCAGCAGGCGCAGGAACTGCACGTTGTTCACGTGACGCAGGGCGTCCATGTCGGACCAGCGCAGGGGCACGCTGACGTGGAAGAGGGGGTTCGGCATACGTCGATTATCCGTATGCCGGGCGGGTGCGACCCGCTGGGTAGAGTCACCCGGGTGACCGACGCCGACGAGATCAGTGCCATCAGTGCGGAGCAGGCCGAGCAGGACCCCGTCGGGTCGTTGCTCGAAGTGCTCGATCTGAAGCCGGTGGGCACCGCCAGTTTCCGGCCCGAGACGGCGCCCGGCGCGGGAGACGAGGCGGATCTGTCGGAGCGGACCCTGGACGTGTTCGTCGGGCGCAGCCAGGTCACCCCGCACGGCCGCGCGTTCGGCGGTCAGGTGCTCGCGCAGAGCGTCATCGCCGCTGGTCGCAGCACCCCGCAGGACCGCCAGATCCACTCGCTGCACGCGTACTTCGTGCGCCCGGGCGACTCGGCACACCCGATCCGCTTCGCCGTCGAGAACCTGCGCGACGGCAACTCGTTCTCGGTACGCCGGGTGCACGCGATGCAGTACGGCAACACGATCCTGTCGGCCACGCTGTCCTTCCAGCGGCCGGCCGACGGCCTGGATCACCAGGCCGAGATGCCCTCGGCGCCCGACCCCGAGCGGGCCTGGACCACCGAGCAGGAACTGCAGGGCATCGACCACCCGTCGGCACACCACTGGCGCCGGCGGGCGCTGGACGTCCGCAACGTCGAGGGCGCGCTCTATGTGCACCCCAGCAGGCAGCGGTCGGCTCACCAGATGGTGTGGATGAAGTCGCTGCGTGAGCTGCCGGACGACCCACTGCTGCATGCCGCGGTCTTCGCCTACGCCTCGGACTACTCGCTGCTGGAGTCGGTGCTGCGCCGACACGGGCTCGTGTGGTCCTCCCCCGGGTTGCGCCCGGCGTCACTGGACCACGCCATGTGGTTCCACCGCCCCGGCCGCATCGACGACTGGGTGCTCTATCAGCAGGAGTCGCCGTCGGCCTCGGGCGGACGCGGCCTCGGGCTGGGCAAGCTCTTCGGCGTCGACGGCACCCTGATCTGCTCGGTCGCCCAGGAGGGCATGGTCCGGGTCAAACCGCGTCCCGAATAGCACCACGGCGGCCCCTGCGACCGCCTCGAAGCATCGTTCTGCCAGGGTGATCGGCATGGCTGCCGGACGACTGGACCCCATCACGCTGACCGGGCGCCTCGTGCGACTCGAGCCGCTGTCCCCCGACCACCTCGACGGGCTGGTCGAGGCGTCCGAGGACGGGCAGATGTACGACCGCTGGTACACCAGCATCGCGAGTCCGGACGACATGGCCGCCGACGTGCAGCACCGCCTGGACCTGCAGGCGAGCGGTTTCATGTTGCCGTTCACCACCATCCGGCAGTCCGACGGAGCGGTGCTCGGCGGCACGACGTTCTACGACATCCAGCTCGACGTGCCGCGGGTGTCGATCGGCTACACCTGGAACCGCGCGTCCGCGCACGGCACGGGCAGCAACCCCGAGAGCAAGCTGCTGCTGATGACGTACGCGTTCGAGACGCTGGGCGTGGAATGCGTGCGGTACGAGACCAGTTGGATGAACACGCAGTCACAGGCGGCCATCGAGCGCCTCGGTGCGCGGCGGGACGGCGTGCTGCGCGCCGACAAGCGCGAGCGCACCGGCGCCCTGCGCGACACGGTCGTCTACTCGGTCCTCGCGCACGAGTGGCCGTCGGTGAAGAACGGTCTGGAGCACCGCCTCCGCCACCGCTGACCCGTCGGGGGTGCAGACATGGTCGAGGGGTGGGGCTGTAGCCCCACCCCTCGATCATGTCCCCTACCCCTCGATGGGAGGTCTGCGTCCGGTGCCCGCTCAGTCGCGGGTGAGGCGACGGTGGGTGACCCGGTGCGGGCGGGCCGCCTCGACACCGAGCCGCTCGACCTTGTTCTCCTCGTACGCGTCGAAGTTGCCCTCGAACCAGTACCAGTTGGCCGGGTTCTCCTCGGTGCCCTCGTAGGCCAGGATGTGCGTCGCCACCCGGTCCAGGAACCACCGGTCGTGGCTGATGACCACGGCGCAGCCGGGGAATTCCAGCAGCGCGTTCTCCAGCGACCCGAGCGTCTCCACGTCCAGGTCGTTGGTGGGCTCGTCGAGCAGCAGAAGGTTGCCGCCCTCCTTGAGGGTCAGCGCCAGGTTGAGGCGGTTGCGCTCCCCACCGGAGAGGACGCCGGCCTTCTTCTGCTGGTCCGGGCCCTTGAATCCGAACTGCGACACGTAGGCGCGTGAGGGGATCTCGACCTTGCCGACCTTCATGTAGTCCAGTCCGTCGGACACGACCTCCCAGAGGGACTTCTCCGCGTCGAGGCCGCCACGGCTCTGGTCGACGTAGGAGATGTCGACGGTCTCGCCGATCTTCACCGACCCGCTGTCCGGCTCCTCCAGACCGACGATGGTCTTGAAGAGGGTGGTCTTGCCGACGCCGTTCGGGCCGATGACGCCCACGATGCCGTTGCGCGGCAGCGTGAAGGAGAGGCCGTCGATGAGCACCCGCTCGCCGAAGCCCTTCTTCAGGTCCTTGACCTCGATGACCTGAGCACCGAGGCGCGGGCCCGGCGGGATCTGGATCTCCTCGAAGTCCAGCTTGCGGGTGCGGTCGGCCTCGGCGGCCATCTCCTCGTAGCGGGCGAGGCGGGCCTTGTTCTTGACCTGGCGGGCCTTGGCGTTCGAGCGCACCCACTCCAGCTCGGACTTCAGACGACGGGCGAGCTTGGCGTCCTTCTTGCCCTGGACCTGCAGGCGCTCCTGCTTCTTCTCCAGGTACGTCGAGTAGTTGCCCTCGTAGGGGTAGAGCCGGCCGCGGTCGACCTCGGCGATCCACTGGGCCACGTTGTCCAGGAAGTACCGGTCGTGGGTCACGGCCAGGACGGTGCCGGGGTAGGCCGCCAGGTGCTGCTCCAGCCAGTTCACCGACTCGGCGTCGAGGTGGTTGGTGGGCTCGTCGAGCAGCAACAGGTCGGGCTTGCTGAGCAGCAGCTTGCAGAGCGCGACGCGGCGTCGTTCACCACCGGACAGGACGGTGACGTCCGCGTCACCGGGAGGGCACTGCAGCGCGTCCATCGCCTGCTCGAGCTGGGAGTCCAGGTCCCAGGCGTTGGCGGCGTCGATCTTCTCCTGCAGCGTGCCCATCTCGGCCATCAGGGCGTCGAAGTCGGCATCCGGGGCGGACATCAGCTCGGAGATCTCGTTGAAGCGGTCCAGATCGTCCTTGATCTGACCCATGCCCTCCTCGACGTTGCCGCGCACGTCCTTCTCCTCGTTCAACGGCGGCTCCTGCAGCAGGATGCCGACGCTGAAGCCGGGCGAGAGGCGGGCCTCACCGTTGGAGGGCTGGTCGAGCCCGGCCATGATCTTCAGGATGGTGGACTTGCCGGCGCCGTTGGGGCCGACGACGCCGATCTTGGCGCCGGGGTAGAACGACATCGAGACGTCGTCGAGGATGACCTTGTCGCCGACCGCCTTGCGCGCCTTGGTCATTGTGTAGATGAACTCAGCCATGCCCGGAAGGCTAGTCGCGGCGCGCACTGCGACCGAATCGGCCGGTGCTCAGGCGGCCGACTGCGCACCGTCCGCGTCGGTGCCGTCGGTCCGGGTCACCGGTCCAACCGCCTCCGTGGACTCACCCGGCGTGCCCTGCCCGGGCGGCGCCGAGCGGCTCACCCGCCGGAAGCTGCCCTCGCCGAACGCCAGATCGTGGCCCACGTGGTACGCCGTGACCTCCGGCGTCGAGCGCGCCTGGCCGTTGGTCGCGGTCCACTCGTTGATCCGCAGCACCCCACGCACGATCACCGGGTCGCCCTTGCGCAGGCACCCGTCCAGGTGCCTGGCCAGCTGCTTCCACGCCACGACCCGATAGAAGCTCGCCGCGCCGTCGACGTACCCGCCGGACCCCTGGTCGTAGCGGCGTTCGTTGACCGCCACCCGGAAGGATAGGAAATGTTCGCCGGTCCTCGTCTGGTGACGCTGCGGGTCCAATGAGACGTTCCCGGTCAGCGTGATCTCCACCTCGTTCATGCCCACTCCCCTCGCAGGACACCGGGAGGTGCCCGTTTGCGACGAGAGTGCGCCCACGGAGGGCGAGCGGTGAAGGCGGGCAGACGGGCCGTGTGGACGACGAGACACCACCCGATGGGGATGTGGACGACGCGGGCTCAGCCCGCGGCCGCCTCCAGGTGCACGCGCGTCTGACGGTGATCGTTCAGGACGACCGCGACGGGGTCGGTGATCTGCCGTGCGGCGACGGCACTGATCTCCTGCCGCATCCGCGCTCCGACCACCCTGCTGCGATGGGCCGCACCCCGCCGTGCGATCCATCGGGACAGCGACGCCAGCACCAACCCGGCGAGCAGACCGAGCACGAGCATGAGCAGCGGGATCGGGATGATCCCCACCGTCGGGGGGTCCAGATGGATCTGCCCGAAGGCCAGCACCGGGAGCGACACGAGCCACAACAGCCCGAGCACCGCCACGATCGCGAAGAGCCACTGCAGCACGGCGACGACCGACCACCAGCCCGGATCGCGGCCCCGCAGCGGCACGCCCATCACGGCGCGGTCCAGCTCGTCGTACAGCTTCTCGTCGGGCGCCGCTGCGTCCTGCACGGCGTCCGCCCAGGGTTGCGGCAGTCCCACGGACGCCAGCTGCGCCAACTCGCGACTGGCCACGTCCACCGCCGCCCGCGACGCCGGTGTGGGCGGGGGCAGCGAGGAGCGGCCGAGCACGGTGCTGCTCTCGTGCCGGCTGAGGCCTCCTTTCACGACCTTGTCGAGGCCGAGGCGGGACAACGGGGCGGGGCGCAGCTTGGTGATCCACCGGGTGAACGGCCAGCCGCCGCGCTGGGTGGACCGCATGAAGTAGTCGCGCTCGACGGCATCGAGGACGACGGGTATGCCGGCCGCCTGCGCCAGGGCTCGGTCCAACTCGGGCCCGGCGTCCTGCACCGGCGGCTCGGTGTCGGAGACATGCGGGCGCAGCCCGGTGGCGCGGACCGTGAGGTCTCCGAGGAGCCGCTGCTCGGCGGCGTTGCGCTGCTGCACTACCTGGGCGATCGCGGACACAAGGTCGTCGACGCCGTGGCCGCGCGCGGCGGAGGTGGGGATGATCCGCACGCCCGCCAACCCGTCGGCCACCAGCAGCCGCTTCAGGTCCGCGACGCACTCCCCGACCTCGACGCGCTGCAGCAGGTCGACCTGGTTGAGGACGGCCAGGGTCACCGCGTCGTGCCCGGCGAGCCGGGAGATGTACTCGTCGTGCATGACGGCGTCGGCGTACTTCTGCGGGTCGGTGACCCACACGAAGACGTCGGCCAGCTCCAGCACGCGGTCGGCCTCGGCGCGGTGCTGCGCGACGTTGGAGTCGAAGTCGGGCAGGTCGAGCAGGATCATGCCGTCCAGGTCCGCGGCGCGCGGTGATCCGGCGGCGACCTGGTGCCGGGTCGAGACGCCCAGCCACTGCAGCAGGTCGGAGCTCGGCTCCTCGCCCCAGATGGCCGCAGCGGGTGAGGACGTCGTCGGGCGGCGGGCACCGATCCTCGAGATCGGTTCTCCTATCAGCGCATTGAAGAGCGTCGACTTACCGGAGCCAGTGGCCCCGGCGAGAGCCACGACCGTACGCGAGCCGGTGAGCGCCGTACGCGCCCGCGCCTTCTCCAGCAACGCCCGGGCCTGTGCCACGTCGTGAGCGGGAAGCCGGGAGCCGCCGTGGTCGAGTGCCGCGGCGAGGTCCGCGCTGCACCGGGTGAGCTGCTCAGCGGGCACGGGCGCGGCGGGCTTGTGCCGCCCCAGGATCGGCGTCACCGCCGTGCCGCCTTGAGCTCACCCATCGCCATACGCAGTCCGTCGTCCTGCGGCGCGATGCTCGCCCCGTCCTCCAGCACGCGCAGGTACCTCGCCTTCTCCTGGTCGTAGAGCTCACTGCTCAGGTCCAGCAGCCGCTTGCGGGCCCGAGCCGACAGCGTGCGCACGGCCTGGTCGCCGAAGAGCGCCTCGAGCAGCCGCTGGGCCACGACCGCCGATCCTCCGGCGATCCCCACCTCGGCGCCGCTCAGGCCGTAGGTCGCGGAGAACGCGATCAGCATCAGCATCACGGCCAGGCCGTTGACGCCGAAGGCGAGGAACCGTGCCGTCGTACGCTTGCCCGCGGCCTCGTCGCGCACCATCTGCAGTACCTCGCCCTGCCAGCGCCGCACCAACTCCTCGGCACGCTGGGTGAAATCGGGTGACAGCTGAGCGATCTCGGGGTGCGCTCCGATCAACGGCGCCCCTCCCGGGGTCAGCCGCCAACTGCGGGCGATGCCGTCGACCGCGGTCTGCCCGTGCGAGCGCACCAGAACCACGACCCCGGACTGCAGGGCCTCCCCCAGCTCCTCGGCCGGCTGCGCCTTGCCCCGGCCGCGCAGGTACGCGGTCACCCGGTCCCGTGCGCGCCCGACGTGCTGCTCCAGCTGACGCAGCACCTCACCGGTGCCGACGAACTCGTGCCAGCGGGCCAGCACCTCGCCGCGCAGCAGCGAGCCGTCCTTCATGCCCTCGTCCACCCCGGCGGACGCCGCCGCGAACCCGTCGTCGGCCTCCTTGCGCAGCCGCGCCGCACCCTCGGTCTGCGCGGCGATGCCGTCCTGCAGGGTGCGGACCCGTTGCTGCAGGGAGTCCAGCGCACCGTCGAGGGTGCGGCGGATGACGATGTTGCGGGCCTGTGCGTCGGAGGCCAGGGAGTGCAGCCAGCTGCGCAGCCGGGCGACCTCCTCGTCGGGCAGACGCCCGTCCTCCAGCCCGGTCTCGATGATGGCGAAGACCGGTGACTGTCCGAGACCCTGCTCGGCCAGCATGCCCGCGAAGTGCAAGCGCACGTCCTCCATGGCGTCGGCGGGCACCCGGTTGAGAACGACGGCCACGGACGTCCCGCGCTCGGTGGCCTGGTGCAGCAGCTCCCAGGGGACGGCGTCGGCGTACCGGGCCGCCGTGGTGACGAAGATCCACAGGTCGGCCGCCGACATCAGCTGCCGGGCCAGGTCGCGGTTGGCCGAGACCACCGAGTCGATGTCGGGCGCGTCGAGCAGCGCGACGCCCTGCGGCAGGCCTGCGGACGACACCAGGTGCAACGTGCCCGGGTCGGTGAGCTCGGTGTGCTCGCCGGTCAGACGTGCCAGTCCGGGCAGCACCCGGTCTCCGGCGAACCAGCGTTCGTCGGCCGGGTTGTGCACCAGCGTGGAGGCCAGCGTCGTCGGACGCAGCACGCCGGACTTGGAGACATGTTCTCCGACAATGGAGTTGACGAGTGTCGACTTGCCGGCACCCGTCGAGCCGCCGACGACCGCCAGCAGCGGGGCGTCCAGGGACTTCGCGCGCGGGATCAGGTAGTCGTCCAGCTGTGCGAGCAGCTCCGAGCGGGTACGCCGCGTGGCGGAGACCCCCTCGACGTCCAGGGGCAGCGCCGTGCGCTCCACCTGAGTCCGCAGCGACTGCAGCGCGGGGAGCAGCACTGTCCCCTTGAGCGCTCGTGTCACCGGGCCAGCATCGCCTGTCGGGTCGGCATACTCAACTTGCCGGGCCGCGCCGACGTCCGCCCTACACTTGTCGGCGCTCGCCCCCGTAGCTCAGCTGGATAGAGCAAGGGCCTTCTAATCCCTAGGTCGCAGGTTCGAGTCCTGCCGGGGGCACCAGCTCGTCCACCGCTCGCATCAGAAGGGCAGCGTCGTGAAGCGACAGGCCACCCGCTCCCGATGGTGGCCTGCCACGTTGCGCGCGAGATTCCTCGTGGGGCTCCTCCTGGTCTGTGTGGTGCTGCTCGTTTCCCTCGCCCGAACAGGCGACTGGCTCGCCGTCGTCGGCATCCCCGTCGCGTCGTTCGCCGGAGTCTGGATCGCGAGGCGCAACCGCAGCAAGTACGACTGAACGACGCGACTTCTTCGGCCTGGGCGCGTACATCGGACGTCAGGAAGGGACCGCGCCGCCGACACCCCACCCGGGCCCGTACAGCGGACGCCGGTAAGTGACCGCGGCGCCGACAACCCACCCGCGGCGTGTACGCCGCGCGCAGGAAAATGACCGAAGCGCCGACACTCACTGGGCAGTGCGAGCCGACCGCAGCGCTCCTCGTCCAGGCCGCCTGAGAACCCCGCCCGAGGCACAGACAGCACGGACGCCGACGAACGGTTCACCCGCGCCGGTAGAGCGCCGTGTCGAGGTAGGGCTCGCGGCACCCTGCGATCACGTTCAGCAGGTCGCGCTCATCCGTCCGCAGTCGGGCTCCGCGCTGTCCGTGCGCGATCCGGGCCTGCAGCAGCGCGAGCTCGCTGCCGGCGTCCTGCAACTGGCGCATCTGATGCTCGCCGAGCCGACCGTAGTGCGCGCCCGCCCAGGCCCGGGCGTACCGGCGTTCCGGGATCGAGGCGAGCATCGCCACCTCGGGCAGGGTGAGGTCACCGGTCTCGACATAGTGGCGCAGGTGCCGGTCGATCAGCGCCGCCTCCCGCCGCCGGGCGGTCACCACGATCGCGACGAACGCCGCGAAGAGCGGCAGCTGCAGCAGGAGGTAGGTCCACACCGACCCGTGGATCGCGAGGACGGCGCCGGCGTTCCAGCCCGCGTGCAGCAACACCGCGCAACACCAGCCGATGATCGGCGCCGCGATGCGCACCAGCCATCGGCCCGACGTCGCGGACAGACCGATGCCGATGCCCACACACAGAGAGAAGAGGGGGTGGGCGAACGGGCTCATGACCACGCGCACCAGGAAGGTCGCGAAGAGCCCGTGCCGACCGGCGGTGGAGTAACCCTGGGCCAGGTAGAAGACGTCCTCGACCGCGGCGAAGCCGGCTGCCGTCATCCCGGCATAGACCATCCCGTCGACGACACCGTCGATCTCCCGGCGCCAGAGCAGCAGGATCAGCAGAGGCGCCAGACCCTTCAGACTCTCCTCGACGACCGGCGCGACCGTGACGTCGAGGAGGCTGTCACCGGGCCTGACCCCGACGAGCGTGCCCCCGAACTGATTGAGGGTGAGCGCCCCGAGGGTCGCCACGCAGGCGCCCCAGGCGAAGACCATGACGAGCAGCTGGGGCGGCTCCCGCTCGAACCGGTCCAACCAGAGCAGCACCGGCACGATGATGCCGAGTACGACCAGCGACAGCATGATCCCCAGCACCGTGGCCGTCACGCCGGACTGCGCCCGGACGATCTTCAGGACCGAGTAGCCGCACGCGCCGAAGAACACGGCGAGCAGGGCGACCGCCAGCCAGTGCCGCAGGATCGGCCGGTGCAGCAGCAGGGCAGGTCGGTACGACGGACGCTTCTGACCCGGGACCGGCGCACCCCGGGGCGCCTCGGTGCTCACACCACAAAGATAAGACGAGCACGGCGTGAATCGACTGACGGACCCGGCCCCTAGGGTGGCGGTTGTGAGCGATGACAAAGCACGCACGGATCGCATCGTGTGGATCGACTGCGAGATGACCGGACTGTCCCTGGAGCACGACGCCCTCATCGAGGTCGCCGCCCTGGTCACCGATTTCGATCTCAACCAGCTCGGCGACGGTGTCGACGTCGTCGTCAAGCCGCCGGCGGACGCCCTGGAGCAGATGAACGACTTCGTGCGCGACATGCACACCAGCAGCGGTCTGCTGGAGGAGCTGTCCGGCGGGATGTCCATGCAGGACGCGCAGGAGCAGGTGATGGCCTACATCACCGAACACGCCCCGGAGGAGCGCCGCTGGCCGCTCGGCGGAAACACGGTGAGCACCGACCGGGGGTTCCTGGCCCGCGACATGCCCGCGCTCGAGGCACACCTGCACTACCGGATCATCGACGTGTCCTCGATCAAGGAGCTGTCACGCCGCTGGTTCCCCAAGGCCTACTACGCGGCCCCGGCCAAGCACGGCGGGCACCGTGCGCTGGCCGACATCCGCGAGTCCATCGACGAGCTGCGCTACTGGCGTCAGGCCGTGTTCGTGCCACCACCCGGCCCCGACACCAAGGCCGCTCGCGCTCTCGCGGAGCCGCTGGAAGCTCACTGAGCGCACTGCCGGGGCGGTCGGAAGCACGGTCGTCCGGCAGGTATGATCGTCCGCGCTGCCTTCGCCCGGATCCGTCCAGGCACCCGGCGGCGCCATGGTGGGTGTAGCTCAGCTGGTAGAGCACCGCGTTGTGGTCGCGGTGGTCGCGGGTTCAAGTCCCGTCACTCACCCCACGAAGCGCCCTGGCATCACGATGAGGTGATGCCAGGGCGTCTTTCATGTGCCGACGGCGTGGGTCAGGTCCTGGACTTACCGCGCAACCAGCCCCAGATGCCGGTGGCGACGAAGAGGATCAGGCCGATGAGGGCCAGCCACAGAAGTCCCTTGATCACGAACCCGAGGACCACGAGCACCAGCCAGATCACCAACAGGGCAGCGACGATTCCGATCATGGATCCATCCTGCTCCACGTCCGCGCGAGCCTGAGTGCGACGCGCGTGAGCGCTTCGAATCAGGCAGTCGCGGGTGCGCTGGGCAGCTTCTCGCGCACCCTGCCGTCGCGTACGCCGTCAGCGCTGGTGGGTGGCGTACCACTCCTCGCGCCGGTGGGTGCGTTCGGCGTCGACGATCGCCCGCGACGCGCTCTCGCGCGCGTCGACGTCCTCCGGGCGCTGCGGAAGTTCGTGGTCCTCCGCGACGTGCGAACCGTCGGCCGGCAGCGGGGCGGGCGCCTTCTGAGCGGCAGCAGCCCTGGCGTCGTCGGCGTCCCGGACGCTTGCCTCGAACTCGGCACGTCGGGCGCTGCGCTCGGCCTCGACCTCGTCGCGCGCCCGCGAGCTGCGCGGGGCGAACTGGGCGCGGACCGCCTCGACCGCCTCCCAGCGCTTGCTCCGCGGCAGCGCCTCTTCGGACGCCTTCAGCTGCTCCTGGCGCTTCTTCTCCTGCGCAGCGCGCTTCTTCGCCGCCTTCGCCTCGACGGCCGCGAGCCGGTCGCGTACGACGCGCTCCCGGTGCGCCTTGGCCACGGCTACCGCCGACCGCTCGCTGCGTGCCTTCTCGATCTGCTCGCGCTGCTGCGCGGGGTCACCGAATGTGGGGGTCATCACTGCCTGCTTCCGTGCGCTGGGTGCATTGTCGTCCCGGTCGAGCCGGACGTCGCCGACCTCGTGACGGGTGTCGGTCACACTCTCATCCTTCGTGACCCGCATCGTGCGCACATCGGGCCCGTACGGGTTCTTGCCCTCCCTGGACTCGGCCTGATCCAGCACGAACCGCTCGACGGCCTCGGAGCCGGGGCTCTCGGTCTCGCGCTCGGCCTCCGCACGCAGCCCGTACGCCTGCTCGACCAGGGCGAGCTGCTTGTCGGACTTCTTCTCCAGGCCGCTCTCGTCGCGAGCGGGCAGCAGGATCATCTCCTCGGCCGGCATACCCGACCGCAGCTGACGGGTGCGGATCAGTTCGGCGTCCAGCTCGGCGCCGAAGAGCATCGCCAGGTTGGTGATCCAGAGCCACAGCAGGAACATGATCGCGCCGGCAAAGATGCCGTAGGTCTTGGTGTAGCTGGACCCGTTGGTCAGCGTGAAGTAGGTCAGCAGGACGACCGAGCCGATCACCCAGACCACGAAGGCCACGAGCGCTCCCCAGCTGAGCAGCATTCGCTTGGTCTTGCGCACGTTCGGGGTGGCCCAATAGAGCAGCGAGATCAGGAAGACGACGATGAGGACCACGAACGGCCACTTCGCGATGTCCCAGATCGTGACCGCCTGGCTCGGGATGCCGACCTCGGAGGCGATCGAGGTCGCCACTTTGCCGGTCGTCGTCAGCGCGAACATCAGGATCATGATCAGGACGATGTCGATGACCGTGACCAGCAGCTGCACCGGTCGCAGCCGGATGAACGGGCGACCCTCGCCGATGTCGTAGATCTGGTTGAGCGCGCGACCGAAGGCCCCGACGTATCCCGACGCCGACCAGATGGCGCCGCCGATGCCGACGACCAACGCGATGATGCCGCCGCCGGCGGTGTTGATGTTGTTGATGAAATCGGTGACCGTCTGCAGGTCCTTCGGCTGCTTGCCCGCGATCGACGCCAGGATCTTCACCAGGCTGGTCGTGGTCTTCTTGCCGTTGCCGAAGACGTCGATCAGCGACAGCAGCGCGATCAGGCCGGGGAAGATCGACTGCATGGCGTAGTAGGTCAGCGCCGCTGCCTTGTCCGTGCAATCGTCCTGGGAGAACCGTGCGCGGGCACGCTTGAACGCCACCGACCAGGACGGCTTCTCCGGGGTCAGCGGCACCTCGTACTGAGGTCGTTCGACGGGCAGGTCCGGTATGACAGTCATCGCGTCGGTCCTTCGAGTCGGTGCGTGCAGCGCTGTTGGAAACCTACCCGCCCGGCCGCCGGATGCGTCTCACCCGAATCGATTTCGCGACCGCAGAACGCCCCTGATACAGTCTGCGAGGCCTTGCGGTCCTCGCGCCATTAGCTCAATTGGCAGAGCAGCTGACTCTTAATCAGCGGGTTTGGGGTTCGAGTCCCTGATGGCGCACCACCTTGCAGTACGACTGATGCCCGGCAGCATGTGCTGCCGGGCATCAGTCGTTCCTAGCGGCCTCAGCCGACGTACGCCGCCGGCACCTTGCTCAGGTCGACGCGCAGCAGCTGGCCGGTGTCCTGCGTGCCGTCGGGCAGCAGCTTCGCGTGCAGCTGGAACGGCGGCGTGTCGTTCGACAGTCCGTCGATGCCGAAGTCGCTGTCGTTGGAGATGACCACCTGACGACCGTGGTTCAACACGGCCACGCCCTCGATCTTGTCGTGGCCGAAGAAGCCGCCCTTGGGATCGATCGCCGTCACGAGGCCGGCGACATCGAGGAAGAGGCTCGCGGTGACGGGGCGGATGTGCGCCTCCTCCAGCAGCGACGCGGAATCCGCCGTGTCGGCCTTGCCGACCAGGCCCTCGATGGTCTTGCCGCCGACCAGCAGGCCGCCGGCCGAGTCGTCGTACCGCGCCCCCGGCACCGCGGCGAACTTGCCGACGTCGGTGGCGCCACGCAGGTCGACCTTGTAGAGCTTCTTGTTCGCGCCGGGCTCCATCTTCCCGTCGCGCTCGTCGACCAGGAAGGTGTGGTCGTCGATCGCGCTGATCTCGCTGACGGCAGTGGTCGGCCCTGCCGTGTTATGCAGCAGGTAGAGGTATTCAGCGGTCCGCCGGGTCCGCAGATCGATCGTGACGATGCGCACCGGCGTGACGTTCTTGGACTTGGGACCGTCGGGGGCGTTCAGCCCGGCCTGCATGATCCCCACCAGGGTCCTCCCGTCCGGGGTGACCGTGAGCCCCTCCATCCCCTTGTTGGGCTCACGCTCGCGCAACTCGACCGGCAGGGAGCCGTCGAACGGGCTGAGCCGTTCCAGCTGGCGACCGTCCCGGGAGAAGTGCGTGACGAACGGGCCGTACTCGTCCGAGACCCAGAAGCTGCCGTCTCGCATCGCGACGAGCCCCTCGGGGTCGTAGCCGTAGGGGCTCGGCGCGAGCACCTTGCCGTTCAGGTCGGTGATCGTCTCGCCGGTGCTCCCGGCGAGGCTGACCCGGCCGTTGTACGGCGTGCCGTCCGCGGCCCGCAGCGGAATCGACTGGAGCAGCTTGGCTTTTCCGCCCACCAGACGGAACTTGCCGATGGCCGGGGTGAAGTCCGGCAGCGGCTCCACCTTGGTGCCGTTCGGGCCGTCGGCGTTGGGGCCGCGGTCGGTCAGACCGTAGAAGACGGTGGAGGAGCCGGGCTGCGCGGTGAACGACGACCCGTAACCGGCCCCGTCGATGCGGACACCGCCCACGGTGCCCAGCGACGGGACCTGCTCGGTGAACAGCTGCACCGCCGCGCGCGGATCAGTGGGCTTGTGCGGTGCTGGGTGGGCGAGGGCCGGGGTCGCGGTGACGGCGAGCGCGCCGACCGACACGACGGCCGCGCAGACTGCGGCGGTTCTGCTCATGCGAGGGGTCATCGAGGGTCCTCCTGGGGCGGGCGATCCCGACCGGACGCCGGGGGCTGCACGCACCCCACCCCCCGAAGCTGTCCGGGAGGTGACGAGCGGGAGTGATCCGGATGAACGACGGATCAGAGGTAGAGGCCGGTGCCGCCCTCGTCGGTCTCGTCCTGGGCGATGGCGTGCAGGTCGCGCTCACGCAGCAGGATGTAGTCGCGTCCGGACAGTTCGACCTCAGCGCGCTCCTCGGGGTCGAAGAGCACCCGGTCGCCGACCTGCGCCTGCCGCACGTGCTGGCCCGTGGCCATCACCAGCCCCCACACCAGTCGCCGGCCGACGCTCGCGGTCGCGGGGATGACGATCCCGCCGCCGGAACGTCGTTCTCCCGCCTCCCCCTCGGTGGAGACGAGCAGCCGGTCGTGCAGCATCCGGATCGGCAGGCGACCCGGTTGCGGCGCGGGCTGGCCGCCGTTCGACAACGTCAGGAACGGGCCCGGCGCAGCAGACCGAGCAGGAGAGACACGGCGCCGATGCCACCGACCGCGTACCCGATCTTGTCGGTCTCCAGCTCACCGGTCGGGGTGCGGGTCAGGTCGTTGACCTTCAGCTTCGCGCCCTCGGCACCGCGCCGCGCGATCTCCTTGGGCTGCGCGCGGAAGGCGAGCTCGTCGATGGTGCTGGCCAGACGCTCACGGCTGGCGGCGAGGTCGGCCTCGATGTCCTTGGCGGTCGGCGCTGCGGGCTTGGACTTGTCGGCCATGGAATCTCCTCGAGAGGGGCGGGGTGGGTCGCACTGAGCTGCATCGACCGGCGTTCGGACTCAGCTGAGACGATAACGCACCTGCAACCCGACGATCTGGGAGTACAACGTGACACGACTCGAGACCGGCGACACCGCACCGGCGTTCACCCTCACCTCGCACACCGGGGAGCAGGTCTCCCTCTCCGACTACGCCGGCCGGCACCTGGTGATCTTCTTCTATCCCGCGGCCATGACGCCCGGCTGCACCACCGAGGCCTGCGACTTCCGCGACTCGCTGGAGCCGCTGCGGGCGGCCGGGTACGACGTGCTGGGCATCTCCCCCGACGGCCCGGACAAGCTGGTGAAGTTCGCCGAGAAGGAGTCGCTGACCTACCCGCTGCTCGCCGACCCCGACAAGGGCGTGCTCGAGGCGTACGGCGCGTGGGGTGAGAAGAAGCTCTACGGCAAGACCGTCGTCGGCGTGATCCGCTCGACCTTCGTGGTCGACCCCGACGGCAGGATCGCCCTGGCGAAGTACAACGTGCGGGCCACCGGGCACGTCGCATCGCTGCGGAAGGCACTGCAACTCGCCTGAGCATCGCCGCGCCTTACGATGATCCGGCGCGCGAGTGGCGGAACTGGCAGACGCGCCAGGTTTAGGTCCTGGTGCCTTCGGGTGTGCGGGTTCGAGTCCCGCCTCGCGCACGTCGACCATCGCCCCGGGCGTCGGGTGGGCACGAGTTCGGGGCGGGTCCCACTGCACGCTGACGGTGTTCGCGTTCGTTGACGGTGTTCGAACGCCGTCAATGGTCATGAACGCCGTCAGCGTCACGCTGCGGGTCTCTGCCCGGGCTGGGTGGGCATCAGACCGGCGACGCCACGAGCTCGTGGAGCATCTGCGCGATGCTGCCGATGACCACCGACAGATGGCCCTCGCCGTGCAGCAGGTGCGCGCGGACGCCGGGAAGGTGCCCCGCCAGCCATTCACCGTGCGCGAACGGCACCATCAGGTCCTCGCTGCCCTGCCACAGGGAGGTCGGCACCCGCACCTGCGCGAGGTCGAACCCCCACGGCCGCACTAACGCCAGGTCGTCGTCGAGCCAGCCGTCGCCACTGACCCGCAGACCGTCGCGGAAACCGGCGGCCAGGTCGTCGCCGAACTCCTCGCTCAGCACTGCGCGGTCGACCTGCGGGAGCAGCGAGGACATGCTCTCGATGATGTTCTGCGGGGTCGCGTCCGCCAGCTCACGCACCGACGTCTCCATCACCTCGCGCCATTTGGCCTCGCCGGCCCGCGTTGCGTCGAACTCCTCGACGTTGTCCTCGCCCATCCCGGCCAGGAAGTCCAGACCGGCCGCGTCGTACGGCGCGACACCGGCCATCACGAGCACACCGCCGAACCGCTCCGGCGCGAGCGCCCCGCACGCCAGCGCGTGCGGTCCGCCGCCCGACCACCCGGCGGTGACACACCGCGCCACCCCGAGGTGGTCGAGGATCGCGATCATGTCGGGCACGACCGCGGCCACGTCGCGGCCGGGGTTACGGGTCGAATCGCCATACCCCGCACGGGCGTACGTGACGGTGCGCAGACCCAGATCCGCGGCCGCACGGACCAGGAAGCCGAACGCCGGCACCGAGCCCGGAGTACCGTGATGGAAGAGCAGCACCGGCGCGTCGTCGGGTCCGTCGACGCGTACGTCGAGGCGTCGGCCGTCCGGCAGGTCGATCAGGGTCATCGCGTCACTCTCTCGAGGAGAGCACGCAGAATTCGTTGCCCTCGGGGTCGGCCAGCACGGCCCAGGTGACCTCAGTGTCGTCCTGGCCGACGTCGACCCTGGTGGCGCCCCGATCCAACAGCGCCTGGATCTCGGCGTCCCGGTCCTGGGTGGTGTGCGGCGCGAGGTCGATGTGCAGGCGGTTCTTGACCGTCTTGCGCTCCGGCACCTGCACGAAGACCAGCCCGGGACCCACCTGCAGCCACTCCTGCACGGACGCCGGGGTGGTCGTCATCGCGTGCGGCGGGACGATCACGGCCTCCTCCGGCGACTCGTAGGCCAACTCCCAGTCCAGCGTCTGCGCCCACCATCGGGCCTGGGCCGCCAGGTCGTGACAGTCGACGACCACGGTGCACCAGCGCATCGCCATGGCGGTAAGACTCCCGTCGCGACGGCGCCCGCGCAAGGCCGCGCGCCGTACGCCGGCATCTCGCCTAGTCTCCCCGGATGGCCACGGACACCCCGCTCGCCCGCAAACCCGTCCTCACCAGCGAGCGTGTCGTGCTGCGGCCGTTCCAGGAGCGCGACCTGCCGGTCATGGCGGCGGCGATCGGCGACCCCGACGTACGGCGGTTGACCGGGAGCGTGACCTCCACTGCGGAGGCGGAGGCGGGTCGCACGGAGCCCGATGACGAACTGCGTGCGTGGTACCTGTCGCGGGTCGAGCAACCCGACCGGCTCGACCTCGCGGTCGTCGACGTGGTCACCGACCGATGCGTCGGCGAGGTCGTGCTGAACGAGTGGGACCCGGCGGCGCGCAGCTGCAACTTCCGGATCCTGCTCGCACCGGAGGGACAGGGCCGCGGCCTGGGGACGGACGCGACCGCCCTGATCGTGGAGCACGGGTTCGCGGTCGGACTGGAGCGGATCACCCTGACGGTGTTCACCTTCAACCCCCGGGCCCTGCGCATGTACGAGCGCGTCGGGTTCGCGATCGAGGGCACCCGCCAGCGCGCCCTGGAGTACGACGGCGTCTGGCACGCCGAGCACCTGATGGCGATCCACCCCGATGATCCGCGACCGGCGGCACCCGTGCTGGAGCAGGTGGAGCTGCACGTCAGGGAGGGTCAGGAGGCGGCGTACGAGGCGGCGTTTGCCCAGGCGGCGCCGATCATCCGCCGTCAGACCGGGTGCCGCTCCGTGAGGCTCGTCCGATCGGTCGAACACCCCTCGCACTACGTGCTGTCGGTGGAATGGGCGCGGGTCGCGGATCACACTGTCGGCTTCCGCGAGTCGGCGGATTACGAGCAGTGGCGGACGCTGCTGCATCCGTTCTACGAGCAGGTCCCACCCGTCGACCACTACGTCGACGTGCACCGCGGCTGATCGCCGCGCGCCTTTCCCCGCCCGTCAGCTGACGGTGAAGGTCACCGAGTGCAGACCGGTCGAGCCGTTCGGCGGGGGCGGCGCCTCGGCCGAGATCTGCACCTGCCCCTTCGCGTCGACAGCACGCACCGTGGCGGTGTGCCGACCCTTCGTCGCGGGCCAGTGCAGCACCCACTGCCGCCACGCGTCGACGGTGGCCTGTTCGCCCAGCTTGGCGCTCTGCCACGGACCGTCGTCGATGCGCACCTGCACGCCACTCACCCCGGTGTGCTGGTCCCAGGCGACACCCGCGATGGGCACGGTGCCGTCCGCGCCTGGTGAGACCGACCGCCCGTCGCGCGGCACGTCGATGCGCGAGGAGATCTTCACCGGTCCCATCGCCGACCAGCCGCGCGGAATCCAGTAGCCCTGGTCCTTCGCGTACGTCGTGACCTTCAGCTGGGTGAGCCACTTGGTCGCGCTCACGTAGCCGTAGAGGCCCGGGACGACCAACCGCACGGGATACCCGTGCTCCACCGGCAGCGCCTTGCCGTTCATCGCGACCGCCAGCAGGGCGTTGCGATCATCGGTCAGCGCGCCGATCGGCGTACCGGCGGTGAACCCGTCGACACTGGTGGACAGCACCATGTCGGCACCCGCCTGCGGTCCCGCCAGCTTGAGTAGCTCGCGCACGGGCCACCCGGTCCAGATCGCGTTGCCGTTGAGGCTGCCGCCCACCTCGTTGGACACGCACATCAGGGTGATCATGGCCTGCTGCATCGGCTTGGACAGCAACGTCTTCCAGTCGATCTCGACCTCGTGGTCGACCATCCCGGTGACCTTCAGTCTCCATCCGGATGCTTCGACCTGCGGCACCTGCAGCGCCGTGTCGATGCGGTAGAACTGCCCGTTCGGCACGATGTACGGCGTGATGCCGGGTACGTCGACCGGAGCACCGGCCGGCACCTGCACCGGATGTTGCACCTCCGGGGCCACGAAGGTCGCGCGCGCGGCCTGGATCGCCCGCGCACTGCCGCTCACGGCACGTCCCGCTGCCAGGGCGAGGCCTCCCCCGACGACACTCAGCATCGTCCAGGTGAGCACCTGCCGGCGCTCGGTGGTGATCTCACGCCGGCCGACGCCCACGCTCAGCAGCCCACGCCACCGGTGCAACACCCACAGACCCATCAGTCCGCCGACGACCGTCGGGATCAGATCGGCGGGGCGTGCGCCCGGGCGGGTGAGGACCGCGGCCATGGCGACGGCGATCAGCACGACGAACCCCACGAGCGCGGCCACCGGCAGGCGCCGCAGCAGCAGACCGATCAGGCACGAGAGCAGGAAGAGCACGACGCCGATGCCGGCCAGCAGCACCGCCTTGTCGTTGGTGCCGAAGTTGTTGACCGCGAAGTCCTTCAACCACGGCGGTGTCCGGTCGATGAAGGCCTCTCCCACGGCGATCACCGGGGAAGGGATCCCACCACTCCACCCGAACCGCTCCATGAGACCGGCCAGCAGCTCGGCCACCCCGATGGTGACCGCGCCGGCCGCGACACCTCCCAGCACCGCGACCCACGCGCGGGCCGCGGATGGTTCGTGGGTCGTCTCTTCGGCCTCGCGCACAGTGCTCACGTGAGGGTGTCCCCCAGGTCCTCGCGAATGGCCCGCATCGCGATTGCTCGATGAGAGATCTGATTCTTCTCCTGCGCGGGCAGCTGCGCCAGGGTGCGCCCGTCGGGGAGCTCGAAGATCGGGTCGTAGCCGAACCCATCGGTGCCGCGTTGGTTGCGGGTGATGATGCCGTGCAGCTCGCCGCGGCGGATCCGTTCGGCGCCGCCGGGCAGCGACAGCACCATGCAGCACACGAAGTGGGCGGCCATCGTGGCTGTGACGTCCATCGTCTGGGAGAGCAGAAGGTCGATGTTCGCCTGGTCAGCGCCGTGCGTGCCGGCCCACCGCGCGCTGAAGACGCCGGGGCAACCGCCGAGCACGTCGACCGACAACCCGGAGTCGTCCGCGATGGCAGGAAGCCCGGTCGCCGCGGCGACCGCGCGCGCCTTGAGCGTGGCGTTCTCCTCGAACGTCACTCCCGACTCCACCACATCCTGCACATCAGGAAATTCGGAGACATGGACGATGCGGATGCCCTGCAGCCCCGACCATCCGTCGATCAACGCACGGAATTCGCGCAATTTGCCGACGTTGCGCGTCGCGAGTACGACGGTCGTCATCGGCGGTGCTCACCGAGCGGCACGGCGAGCGCCTCCTGCTGCTTGCGGGTCAGCTCCTCGATGCCGTCGGCCGCCAGTGCCAGCAGGCTGTCCAGCTCGGACCGGTCGAAGGGCGCGCCCTCGGCCGTGCCCTGCACCTCGACGAACCCACCGGCGCCCGTCATCACGACGTTCATGTCGGTCTGCGCGGTCGAGTCCTCCGGGTAGTCCAGGTCGAGCACCGGCTGTCCGTCGACGATGCCGACGCTGATGGCCGCGATCGACCCGGTGAGCGGCTGCGCACCCTTGGCGATCAGCCCCTTGGCGCGGGCGTCCTCGATCGCGTCCGCGAGTGCGACGTACGCGCCCGTGATGGATGCCGTGCGGGTGCCGCCGTCTGCCTGGAGCACGTCGCAGTCGAGCACGATCGTGTTCTCCCCCAGGGCTTTCGTGTCGATGATGGCGCGCAGGCTGCGGCCGATGAGCCGGGAGATCTCGTGGGTGCGGCCGCCCACCTTGCCCTTGCGCGACTCGCGGTCCGAGCGGGTGTTGGTGGCGCGCGGCAGCATCTCGTACTCCGCGGTGATCCACCCCGTGCCGCGACCCTTCATCCAGCGCGGCACCCCCTCGGTGAACGACGCTGCGACCAGCACGCGGGTCTTGCCGAACTCCACCAGCACGCTCCCCTCGGCGTGGTCCAGCCACCCGCGGGTGATGCGCACCTCGCGCAGCTCGTCGGCCGCGCGGCCGTCGTGGCGGCCGGCGCCCCGGGAACTGGCGGAGGTCGCTGCGGTCGGGGTCGAGGTGGTGGTGTCCGTCATGCCTCCACGATAGGAGGCCCCCCTGACCGTTCCCTCCCCGCCGTCCGCCGGTCAGATGTCGTACGCCGCGCCGGGACGGGCCAGCTCGACGTCGCCGGGCCAGATGCCGGCGGCCTCCTTGCGGCAGGTCTCCGGGTCGTTCCACGGCGGGATGTGGGTGAGCATCAGGCGCCCGACGCCGCCGGCGTCGAGCGCCGCCTGCGCCGCCCGCGCACCGGTCAGGTGGATGCCCTCCACGGTGTCGCGGCCCTCGACGAACGCCGAGTCGGTAAGGGCGAGGTGCGCGCCGCCCAGCAGGTCGGTGAGCGCGCCGCACACATCGGTGTCACCGGTATAGGCGAGCGTCCGGCCGTCGGCCTCGATGCGTACGCCGTACGCCTCGACCGGGTGGTTGACCAGACGAGGGGTGAGAGTGAACGGCCCGACCGTGAAACTCCGGCCGGAGGTGAGGGTACGGAAGTCGAACTCGGGGTCAAGGCCGTGCACGTCCTGGGTCTCCTCCAGTGTGACGCCGTTCGCGCGGGAGATGCGTGCCCCGGTGTCCTGCGGACCGTAGACCGGTATCGGCGGGTGCGATCCCGCAGTGACCATGGGGTCGTACTTCTGCACGACGAACAGTCCGCACAGATCGAGACAGTGATCGGGGTGCAGGTGACTAAGAACGATCGCGTCGATCTCGTCCAGACGCACGTGCCGCTGCAGCGGACCGAGCGCGCCGTTGCCGAGGTCGAGCACGACGCTCCACAGACGGCCCTCGTGCTCGGCCTGCACCAGATAGCACGAGGCGGGCGAGTCGGGACCGGGGAACGATCCGGAGCATCCGACGACGGTGAGCTTCATCGGGCCGACCCCGTCATCGCCTCCAACGGGTGCTCGAGAGCACCCGACGAGCCGTGCGTGTCGCCACGGTCCGTCGGGTCTGCCTCAGGCGTCGCAGCATCGTGCTGGGCGAAGTCGTTGACGAAGACGTGATCGAACTCCGGGCCCATCCCGAGGAAACGCTTGGACAGCGCGCGGAACCTGTCGGGGTCACCGGTGGTGGTGAAGGAATGCTCGGGCGCTGCGAGGTGATCCGGTCGCAACTCGTGACGGTCGGCGAGCACCCGGTAGACGTCCTTGGCGGTCTCCTCGGCGGAGGACACCAGCGTGACACCGTCGCCCATCACGTAGGAGATCACCGCCGTCAGCAGCGGGTAGTGCGTGCAGCCGAGCACCAGCGTGTCGATGTCACGCTCGCGCAGCGGCTCCAGATACTCCCGCGCGTACGACAGCATCTCCGGGCCCCCGGTGACGCCGGACTCGACCAGATCCACGAACCGTGGGCACGGCTCGCTCGTCACCTGCAGTTGCGGTGCCGCGGCGAACGCGTCGAGGTAGGCGCCGGACTGATGCGTGCCCTTGGTGGAGATGATCCCGACCCGCCCGTTGCGGGTGGCGCGCACGGCCCGGCGTACGGCCGGGCGGATCACCTCGACGACCGGCACGTCGTAGCGTTCCCGCGCATCGTGCAGGACCGCGGCGCTGGCGGTGTTGCAGGCGATCACCAGCACCTTGACGCCGTGGTTGACCAGCCGGTCCAGGCACTGCAGAGCGAAGGCTCGGGTCTCGGCGATGGGCCGCGGGCCGTACGGCGCGCGCAGCGTGTCGCCCAGGTAGGCGACCGACTCGTGGGGGAGCTGATCCAGGACTGCACGGGCGACGGTGAGCCCGCCGTACCCGCTGTCGAAGATCCCGATCGGCGCATCAGACACGATGGAAGCCTACGGTCGGGTCCGGCCGCCGACCGCCAGGTGGCCGGAGATGTTCGTCACGCGTCGGCGCCGTGCCGGACGAACGGGTTGCGCAGCACGCCGATGTCCTCGATCTCGACCTCGACGCTCTGCCCGGACTCGACGGGCCCGACTCCCTCGGGCGTGCCGGTGAGGATCACATCACCGGGCAGCAGCGTGAACGCCTGCGACGCGTACGAGATCAGCGTGGGAATGTCGTGGATCATGTCGGCGGTCGTGCCGTCCTGCACCACCTCATCGCCCCGGCGGGTGCGCAGCCGCAGGTCGCTGACGTCCAGGTCGGTCTCGATCCAGGGGCCGAGCGGGCAGAACGTATCGAAACCCTTCGCCCGCGACCATTGTCCGTCGCTCTTCTGCAGGTCGCGCGCGGTGACGTCGTTGGCGCAGGTGTAGCCGAAGATCACCGACCGCGCCTCCTCCACCGACACGTCGCGGCACATCCGGCCGATGACGACGGCGAGCTCGCCCTCGTAATCGACGCGCTCGCTCTGCCGCGGCATGACGACCGGGTCGCCGGGGCCGACGACGGCGGTGTTGGGGATGAGGAACATGAGCGGCTCCTTCGGCGCCTCGCCCCCCATCTCGCGGGCGTGCTCGGCGTAGTTCTTGCCGATGCCGATCACCTTCGAGCGCGGGATCACCGGCGCGAGCAGGCGCACCTCGTCGACCGTGGTGGTGACGCCGGTGAGCTCGATCTTGGAGTAGAGGGGGTCGCCGCTGATCTGGGCGATCTTCTCCCCCGCGCCGTCGACCAGCCCGTACGTCGGATCCTCGCCTGTCGTGTACCTCGCAATACGCACGTGTCGACCTTAATCACGCCGGGCGACACCGGCGAACCGAGACCGCCCAGCGCTGCGGGCCGGCGGAGCTCGCGATCAGCGCGCGACCGCCGCGTGAGCGACCGGTTCCGCGCGCGACGGACACCGCAGCATCCCGAAGGTGAAGGAGTCGACCAGCGCGATCCAGCTGGCGTGCACGATGTTCGGGCCCACCCCCACCGTGGTCCAGGTGCGCTCGCCGTCGGTGGTGTCGATGAGCACCCTGGTGGTCGCGTCGGTGCCGTGATCGGCGTCGAGGATCCGGACCCGGAAATCGATGAGCTCCAGCTCGACGAGGCGCGGGTACGCCGGGGTGAGCGCCTGCCGCAGCGCGTGGTCCAGCGCGTTGACCGGACCGTTGCCCTCTCCCACCGCGACCTGCCGGCGTCCCTCGACGCGAAGCTCCAGGGTCGCCTCGGACAGCGCGCTCGCGCTCCCCTCGGCATCGGTGCGCACCCGCCACGACTCCAGCTCGAAGAGGGCGGCGGGCCGCCCCTGCACCTCCTCGTGCAGCAGCAGATCGAACGACGCGTCGGCTGCCTCGAAGGTCCACCCCGCGCCCTCGAGTTCCTTGACCCGGCGCAAGACCCGGGCCAGCAGCTCGGGCCGACCGGCGAGGTCGTAGCCGAGCTCGCGGCCCTTCAGCTCGATGCTCGCCCGGCCGGCCATGTCCGAGACCAGCGTGCGCATCTCGTTGCCCACCAGCGCCGGGTCGATGTGTTGATAGAGGTCGGGGTCGACCCGTAGGGCGCTCGCGTGCAGCCCGGCCTTGTGCGCGAACGCGCTCGCCCCGACGTACGGCGCTCGCTCGAAGGGCGGGAGGTTGGTGATCTCGCTGACGGCGTGACTCACGTGCACGGTAGCCGCGAGCTGCCCGTCACTCACCAGTGGCATGCCGAGCTTGAGCTGCAGGTTCGTGGTCACCGCGATGAGGTCGGCGTTGCCGGTGCGCTCGCCGTACCCGTT
Source organism: Allobranchiibius huperziae (assembly GCF_013410455.1). Lineage (NCBI taxonomy): Bacteria > Bacillati > Actinomycetota > Actinomycetes > Micrococcales > Dermacoccaceae > Allobranchiibius > Allobranchiibius huperziae. The sequence continues at coordinate 2,443,905 of NZ_JACCFW010000001.1, forward strand.
GACGGTGCCCTGCACGTGGGTCGCACCGGCTCGCACCGCCGCGATGCTGTTGGCGACGGCGCACCCTGTGTCGTTGTGACAGTGGATACCCAGACGCACTCCGGTGCGCTGGGCAGTCGCGGAGACGACACGCTCGATGTCGTGCGGCAGCATGCCGCCGTTGGTGTCGCAGAGGACGACCGCCTCCGCGCCGGCCTCGGCGGCCACCCGCACCACCTCGACGGCGTACGCCGGATCGGCCTCGTACCCGTCGAAGAAGTGCTCCGCGTCCAGGTAGACGGTGCGGCCGTGCGCGACCAGGTGGGCCACCGTGTCGGCGACCATCGCCAGGTTCTCCGCCGGAGAGGTGCGCAGCGCATCGGTCACGTGGCGCACGTGCGACTTGCCGACGAGCGTCACGACGGGGGTCTGCGCCTCCAGCAGCGCGGCGACCTGCGGGTCGTCGCACGCGCGTACGCCGGCGCGCCGGGTGCTCCCGAACGCCGCGAGCCGGGCGCTGCCCAGGACGAGCTCGGTGCGTGCCCGCCGGAAGAACTCGGTGTCCTTGGGGTTCGCGCCGGGCCAGCCGCCTTCGATGAAGCCGACCCCGAGCTGGTCGAGCAGACGCGCGACCGCCAGCTTGTCGTCGACGCTGAGGTGCAGACCCTCCTGCTGGGCGCCGTCGCGCAGGGTCGTGTCGTAGAGGTCGAAGCCACTCATCGCGGGGCCTTTCGGGTGGGGCGGGGCGGGTCTTGGTGAAAACCCGACCCGGCGCCGTCTCCGGCGCGTGGGTGATGCCCGGGGACGAAAAAACCTCCCGAGGTAACGGGAGGTCGCGCGCCGGGTCGTCCGACGCGCTAGTCGATAATCGTCGCCGCGGAGGTGACCGCGGACCCGAGGGTCATCACGTCGGACATCGTGGCATCGCCCCTCACGTCCCGTCCACCATTCGACACCCCCGTCTCATCAGGTGGTCACACCGCCGAGTGGCATACATATGTTTCGAGTGGCATACCTACAGCCGGTGGACTCGATACATATGTATGCCACTCGGCGGGTTTGTCCGGACCGTCAGGCGAGGCGGGTGAGCCAGCCGCGCGAATCCTCGACCCGGCCGTACTGGATGTCCAGCAGCGACGAGCGGATCTGCAGCGCGACCTTGTCGTCGTGCCCCTCGCGGCGGTGGTCGCACGACCCGCCGTCCCACTTCAGCTCACCGACCGGGGTGACCACGGCGGCGGTCCCGCAGGCGAACACCTCGGCGATCTCCCCGGATGCGGCCCCGTCCTTCCACTCCTGGATCGGGATGCGGCGCTCCTCCGGCTGCAGGCCGAGGTCCTTGGAAAGCTCCAGGATCGAGTCGCGGGTGACGCCCTCCAGGATCGAGCCGGTCAGCTCGGGGGTGACCAGGCGGCCGTCCTTGTAGACGATGAACAGGTTCATCCCGCCGAGCTCTTCGATGTAGGTGTGCGACGAGGAGTCCAGGAAGACGGCCTGGTCGCAGCCGTGCTCGGCGCCCTCGAGCTGTCCGGCCAGGGACGAGGCGTAGTTGCCGCCGCACTTGGCCGCGCCGGTGCCCCCGTCGCCGGCGCGGGCGAAGTCGGTGGAGATCCACAGCGAGACGGGCTTCACTCCCCCGCTGAAGTACGCGCCGGCCGGAGAGGCGATGACGCAGAAGGTGACCTCGTTGGCCGGGCGGACGCCCAGGAACGGCTCGGAGGCGAACATGAACGGCCGCAGGTAGAGCGAGGTCTCGCCGCCGCCCGCAGGCGGCACCCACGCCTCGTCCATGGTGACCAGGGCGCGCAGCGCGTCGATGAAGTCCGCCTCCTGCATCACCGGCAGCGCCATCCGGGTGGCACTGCGGGCGAAGCGGGCGGCGTTCTGCTGGGGACGGAAGGTCCATACCGAGCCGTCGGCGTGGCGATAGGCCTTCATCCCCTCGAAGATCTCCTGCGCATAGTGCAGGACGGCCGCCGACGGGTCGATCGAGATCGGGCCGTACGGCGTGACCTTGGCGTCGTGCCAGCCGTCGCCCTTGGTCCAGGTCACCGTGACCATGTGATCGGTGAAGTGGTTGCCGAAGCCGGGGTCGGCGAGCACCGCCGCACGGTCGGCGTCGCTCACGACGTCCTGGCGTCGGGTCACATCGAAGGTCAGTGCCATGGCGGTCTCCTCGGGGCGTGGGCGCGTCGGAGTGTGACGCGCGCTACAGGTGCGGCGGTGGAGCCAGGTTACGCCCGGGCGTCATACCCGACCCGCGATGGCGTCGCCGATCTGAGTGGTCGACCGGGGAGCGTCGCCACGCGCCGCCAGGTCGGCCGCCACGGCCTCCTGCACCCGCCGCGCCTCGTCGCCGCGTCCCAGGTGCTCCAGCAGCATCGCGACCGACAGGATGGTCGCCGTCGGGTCGGCCTTGGCCTGACCGGCGATGTCCGGGGCCGAGCCGTGCACCGGTTCGAACATCGAGGGCGCCGTGCGCTCGGGGTTGATGTTGCCCGAGGCGGCCAGGCCGATGCCGCCGGTCACCGCGGCCGCCAGGTCGGTGACGATGTCGCCGAAGAGGTTGTCGGTCACGATGACGTCGAAGCGGCCCGGGTCGGTGACCATGTAGATGGTCGCGGCGTCGACGTGCGCGTACGCGGTGCTCACCTCGGGGAACTCCGCGCCGACCTCCTCGACCGTCCGGCGCCACAGGTGCCCGGCGTACGACAGCACGTTGTGCTTGTGGATCAGCGTGAGGTGCTTGCGAGGACGGGCCTGGGCGCGGGCGAAGGCGTCACGCACCGCGCGCTCGGCACCGAACCGGGTGTTGACGCTGACCTCGGTCGCGAGCTCGGCCGGGGTGCCCACCCGCAGTGCGCCGCCGTTGCCGGTGTACGGGCCCTCCGTGCCTTCGCGCACCACCACGAAGTCGATGCCGTCGGGCGCGACGCGCGCGACGTCCAGCGGCGAGCGCACGCCGGTGAAGAGGGTGGCGGGGCGCAGGTTGACGTAGTGGTCGAAGTCGAAGCGCAGCTTCAGCAGCAGCCCACGCTCCAGCACGCCGCTCGGGACGAACGGGTCGCCGATCGCACCGAGCAGTATCGCGTCGTGCCCGCGCAACTCGTCCTCGACCGACTCCGGGAGGATCTCGCCACTCGCGTGCCAGCGCCGGGCGCCCAGGTCGTACTCGGTGCGGGAGACCTTGGCAGCGCTGACGGCCTCGAGCACCTTCAGCCCTTCGGCGACCACCTCCGGTCCGATGCCGTCGCCGCCGATCACGGCCAGGTCGATGAAGTCGGACGCGGTGCCTGTGGGAGTGCTCGTCATACCTCCGCAGGCTAGTCATCTGTCTTGCCATTTGAAACGCAGGTCTCGGATGACGAGACGTGCTGATCAACGCCCCCGGGGACGACGAAGGGCCCCGGCGTGCTGCCGGGGCCCTTCCGTCGAACAGAGTTCGTCGACTCAGTCGCGCAGATCCATCGATTCCTGCAACGCCCGCTGGATCTCGATCTGTTCTTCGGACATGGTCCGTCTCCTGCCGTGCTCGGTGTGGGCCGCCGGACATCGCAGTGGGATCACCACCGATGTCAGTCCGTCTAAGCCATGACCGCCAGGCGCCGGTTGGGCGCCGTTCCGAACACGACGTTAGACCCACTCATCCAAGATTCGATACCGCTATCTCGCCATTCGAGACACGGCGGACGGTCGATCGGGCCCCCTCGATGCACGTCCTCGCACGACCCGGTTCGCCTACACTGACTGCCGAGTAACTTCCCTCACACCCGAAGAGACCCCTTGACGACGCTTGCTGCGAAGGAAGCCGCGCACAAGCGCGCCGCCAACACGCCGAAGAAGAAGCATCGGCCCGCGTTGGACGGCGTGCGCGCTCTCGCCATCGTGCTGGTGATGATCTACCACGCCACCGACAACCTGCCGATGGGCGGTTTCTACTCGGTCGACGTGTTCTTCGTGTTGTCCGGCTACCTCATCGCCGGCCTGCTCATCTCGGAGAACCGCAAGTGGGGCTCGATCAACCTGGTGAGCTTCTACGTGCGCCGCGCCCGGCGGCTCCTGCCGGGACTGGTGCTCGCGGTGGTCGGCATCACGGTGATCTGCCCCTACGTGCTCGACCGGTACGCGCGCGCCACCATGCGCTCGGACGGGATCGCCACCGTCTTCTACTACGCCAACTGGCATTTCATCTCCGAGGGCGAGTCGTACTTCCAGCAGTACGGCGACCCCTCGCCGTACCGGCACATGTGGACCCTCGCCATCGAGGAGCAGTTCTACTTCGTGCTGCCGGCGTTGATGATCGCTCTCATCGCGATGACTCGCGGCAACCGGCGACGCATCACTCAGATCCTGGTGGGGCTGTCGGTCCTGTCCGCCGTGTGGATGGCCTGGCTCTACAAGCCTGGCGCCGACCCCTCCCGCATCTACTACGGCACCGACTGCCGCGCTCAGTCGCTGCTGCTGGGCAGCGCGCTGGCGGTCTATCTCAGCTACGCGCCGCGGCGCCGCCTGACGCGCAACTACCGACGCCTGACCGCGATCGGGGCGACGGGGATGGCCGTGATGGCCGCGTTCTTCCTGTTCGTCAGCTACCAGAACGACTTCACCTGGCGTGGCGGATTCTTCGTCTTCGTGCTCGCCACCCTGGCGGTCATCGCGGTCGTGGAACTGGACCAGGAAGGCCCGATCGCCGCCATCTTCGGCTTCCGCTCGTTCGCCTGGATCGGCAAGATCTCCTACGGGCTCTACCTGTGGCACTGGCCGATCTTCGTGATGCTCACCCCCAAGCGGGTCGGATTCGGCGGTCCGGGCCTGTTCCTCCTGCGTTTCGTGCTCAGCTTCGCCGCCGGTGCCGCGTCGTTCTACCTCGTGGAGAACCCGATCCGCATCAACGGGCTGCGCAAGTGGATCGGCACGCTCGGCGGCACGTTGAGCGGCGTCCTCGTCCTGCCTCTCACCGCGCTCGCGGTCATCCTCACGACCTCCGCCGCCAGCGGAAATCCCCTGGTGGAGGGTCAGACCGGCAAGAGCTACGGCGTCGGCGGGATGGACGTGAACAAGCCGGTCCGGGTGCTCGTGCTGGGTGACTCGGTCGGGATCTCGCTGGAGTTCAGCTTCCCCCAGTCCGCCTTCCCCCAGGTCGGCCTCGACGGCAACGCCGTCTTCGGCTGCGGGCTCATGCCCCAGCAACTCGCGATCTACGGCAAGAAGCAGACCGCGAAAGCCGCCCCGGAATGCTCGAACCTCTACCCAGGCTGGAAGTCGCACCTGCAACGCGACAAGAACCCGGTCGTGGTGCTGAGCGTCGGCGGTTGGGAGGTCTTCGACCATGTCACCCCGACGGGTTCGATCGTGAAGGCGGGGACCCCGGCGTACGCCGCGTACCTGCTCTCCTACCTGAACAAGGCCTTGGCGCAGATCGGCCCGAACTCCAAGGTCGTCATCCCCAACGTGCCCTGTTACGACTGGACCTCCTCGGTGGTCGCCGGTGTCGACATCGCCCCGATCCGCAACGCGGCGTACCGCGGGAAGGCCGTCAACGCCGTCCTCGCGACGTTCGCCCGGCAACATCCCTCGCAGGTGCACATCGCGGACGTGGCGTCGAAGCTGTGCCCAGGCGGCAAACCCCGCGACGTCATCGACGGGGTGAAGGTGCGCCTCGACGGGGTCCACTACACCGTCGCGGGCGGCAAGCTCGTCTGGGGCTGGCTGATGCCGACCATCTACGCGGCCGTCGGCTACAAGCCGACCGCTCCCACCACACCGACGACCCCGACCCCCACCACCTCGCAGTGACCTGAGAAGTCAGTTGCAGAGGGTGCAGCGGGCCGCACATCCTCGGGAACTGACATCTCGAAGGGGCGGCTTTCTTCCCCTTACGGCGCCCGTCAACTTTCGACGTCGACCCCGTACTGGCGCGCGAGATCAGCCAACGTCCGCTCATACCCCTGGCCGATGGACCGAAACCGCCACACGTCGCCGCGCAGGTAGAAGTCGGCCAGAAGCAACGATGTCTCCGACGTTGCCGCATCGATCGTCGTCGAGGCGATGGGTTCTCCGAGGCTCGAACGCAGCGTGAGCTCGAGTGCGCCGATGTCACCGAACGTGCAGTCACCATCGAGCGATGCAGCAATTCGGATGCAGCGAGGTTCGGCGAGCAGGCGGGGTCGACCTCTGCCGTGACCTCGCCGCTGATGTCCAGGCCGAGAGCGATCGCCCCCGACGGATGCGCCGGCTGGTTGTAGAACACGAAGTCCTCGTCGCATCCCACGGCGGCTGTCTGATCGAGGACGAACCCGACGACGTCAACTTCGCCGCGCACCAGATTGGAATCCCACTCGACGGTGAGCGCGAACTGTTTGCCGTCCGGCAGGTCGATCACACCGCCCCGAGGGAGCTGAACGCCGCCGGGCAGCGCCAGAGGCCGATCGTGTGGCGTCCGCTCCTGGGGCGAGAGCTTCCTCGCAGGTTCTTCGACGACGAGACCTTCACCACGGAGCATGCATGGGCCCATCTCGCGCGCGCGAGCCAGCCGTGGATCGTGATCGGCTCTCGCCAGCATCACCACGTGCGTGATAGACGCCGTCAGCCGTACAGCAGGTTGCGCACCAAGCGCCATGACCCGGCGACGCACTCGCAAACACTGCTCGTGCGATCCGCCGAGCACCAAGACTCGGTCGCCCGGGCCGATGGAGTTCTGGGGGCTGACGGCGTCGTTGTCGGCGGGGCGCACCTGTGTGTCGGGAGCGGGGGCAGGGGTGGCCCGTGAACTCTGCTCGGAACGCACCCGGCGCTCCACCTTCGCCTCGAGATCCGTGGCGCCTGTGTCCATGCGCACGAGTTCCTGCATCAACGGCGTCCCCGGCCGGACTGAGCCGAGCATCCGCCGGAAGTCCGGCTCAGTGATCAGGGGGATGCCGAGACGTATTGCCTGAGCGAACTTCCTCGTCTGAGACTGCTCGGAATTGCAGATCACCAGGCTCGTGCGCGAGCTGACCGAATTCATGACGTCCAGGCCGGCGGCCGTGGCGTCGCGCATCAACTCAGAGCGATCGAGCGCGGTCGGGCCCGTGATCACCACCTTCATGCCCTGCACCAACTGCTGACCCACCTGCCACGCACCGGGCCACAGCCAGGGGCATTTCACCGCTCTGGGTGCCGGCGACGGATACATCGAGCCGACGGACGTACGGCTGTCGATCGTCAGGGGAAGGTCGAGTCCCATCTGATAGGCCATGACGAGTTCGAGTCGTAGGACCTCCAGCAACACCCGCACGTCGTCGACAGCGTCGTGAGCGCGGTGTTGTGACAATCCCCAGTAGTTGGCGAGCGTTCCAAGTGTGAGGTTCGGCACGTTGAGATTGAGTCGTCTACTCAAGGCAACCGTGCAGAGTCGGCGTTCGATGGCGAGGTCGTACTGTCCCCTGCGGTACTCGGACTGCAGGAACGACCAGTCGAACTTCGCGTTGTGAGCGACGAGGACGCGACCATAAAGGAGGTCGGCGAGGGGCGCCGCTACATCTCGAAATTTCGGCGCCCCACGCAGATCTGAGGCCGTCAGACCGTGGATATGGGTCGGGCCAGGATCGCGCTCCGGGTCGATCAGGGTCGACCACGACTCACCTATCGCGCCGTCCGAACGCATCTGGGTGACCGCGATCTGCACTACCCGGTCTCGTGACGACACCAGACCAGTGGTCTCCACGTCAACCACCGCATAATCGTGCGGATAGCAGGTCGAGACCTGAGACCCGAGCGGGCCCGTCACTTCGTCCAGAATCATCGAGTCTCCCCCCACCGGCAGCCGTACGTCGTTTCGGCGGCTGCGAACCGCAGCACAACCTAACCCGCCCGATGACGTGCCGCCTCGATTTGTCGAGGTCAGTTGACGGTGTACCCGACCGACCCCCTCGAGATGTCACTTCAGACGGTTGACGGCGCCGGGCACCGTCTGAAATTGACAACTCGAGCGCGGCCCGGTCCCGGATGGAAACGACGAAGGCCGCCACCCTGCGCGGGTGGCGGCCTTCGGTGCCTTGCGGTGTCAGCGCGAGGCGGAACCCTCGACGTAGTCGGAGTCGCTGTCCTTGATCCAGCTCATGAGTCCGCGCAGCTGCTTGCCGGTCGCCTCGATCGGGTGCTCGGCGCCCTGCTTGCGCAGCCGGTTGAACTCCGGTGCGCCGGCATCCTGGTCGTCGATGAAGCGCTGGGCGAACTTGCCGTTCACGATGTCGGCCAGCACCGCCTGCATGTTCTCCTTCACGTGCGGGTCGATCACCCGCGGACCGGAGACGTAGTCCCCGAACTCGGCGGTGTCCGAGATCGACCAGCGCTGCTTGGCGATGCCGCCCTCGATCATCAGGTCGACGATGAGCTTCAGCTCGTGCAGGCACTCGAAGTAGGCGATCTCGGGCTGATAGCCGGCCTCGGTGAGCACCTCGAAGCCGTACATCACCAGCTGGGACGCGCCGCCGCACAGCACGGCCTGCTCGCCGAAGAGGTCGGTTTCGGTCTCCTCGGTGAACGTCGTCCGGATCCCGCCCGCGCGCAGGCCGCCGATGGCCTTGGCGTAGGACTTGGCCAGATCCCAGGCCTTGCCGGAGGCGTCGACCTCGACGGCAACGAGCACGGGGACGCCGCGCCCGTCGGCGTACTCACGGCGCACGAGGTGACCCGGACCCTTGGGCGCGACCATCGCGACGTCGACGCCCTCGGGCGGGACGATGTAGTCGAAGCGGATGTTGAAGCCGTGGCTGAAGAACAGGGCGTTGCCCGGCTTCAGGTGCGGCTGAATCTCCTCGGCGTACAGCCCGCGCTGCACCTGGTCCGGCGCGAGCAGCATGACCACGTCGGAGTGCTGCACGGCCTCCGCGACCGTCATGACCTGCAGGCCCTCGTTCTCGGCCTTCTCCCGCGAGGAGGAGCCCTCCCGCAGACCGACGACGACCTGCACGCCGGAGTCGCGCAGGTTGAGGGCGTGCGCGTGCCCCTGGCTGCCGTAACCGATGACGGCCACCTTGCGGCCCTGGATCACCGACAGGTCGGCGTCGTCGTCGTAGAACATCTCAGCAGGCACGTTGTGGATCTCCTTGGTAGGTCGGATTTAGTTGAGTAGGAATGTGATTCAGGCCGAACGGCGACTGCGGTCGGTGATCGACCGGCTGCCGCGACCGATGGCCACGAGCCCGGACTGCACCAGTTCGCGCACGCCGTACGGCTCGAGGACGTCCAGCAGCGCGATCAGCTTCTCCGGGGTGCCGGTGGCCTCGATGACGATGGAGTCGACGGCCACGTCGACGACGTTGCACCGGAACAGCTCGGTGATCTGCACGATCTCCACCCGGCTCGCCGCGTCGCAGCGCACCTTGATGAGCACGATCTCGCGCTGCACCGAGTGACCCGGCTCGAGCTCGACGACCTTCAGCACCTCGATGAGCTTGTTGAGCTGCTTGGTCACCTGCTCCAGCGCGACCGGGTCGACGTCGACCACGATCGTCATCCGCGACACGGTGTCGTGCTCGGTCGGCCCGACGGCCAGGGAGTCGATGTTGAAGCCGCGGCGCGAGATCAGTCCGGCGATGCGCGCGAGCACACCGGGGCTGTTCTCCACCAGGACCGAGAGCGTGTGCCGCGCCATCAGGCGTCTCCTGCCTCGTCGTCGCGATCCCAGACCGGCGTCATCGCCCGGGCCGTGGTCACCATGTCGTTGCTGACGCCGGCCGGCACCATCGGCCAGACCATCGCGTCACGCTCCACCACGAAGTCGATCACGACCGGAACGTCGTTGATCTCCAACGCCTTCCGGATGGTGTCGTCGACGTCCTCGGCGCGCTCGCAGCGCAGGCCCACGCAGCCGTACGCGTCCGCGAGCTTGACGAAGTCCGGCACCCGCGAACCGACCGAGGTGTTGAGGTCGGTGTTGGAGTAACGCTCGTTGTAGAAGAGCGTCTGCCACTGGCGCACCATGCCGAGGCTGGAGTTGTTGATGATCGCGACCTTGATCGGGATGTTGTTGATGACGCAGGTCGCGAGTTCCTGATTGGTCATCTGGAAGCACCCGTCGCCGTCGATCGCCCACACGGTGCGGTCGGGTTCGCCGACCTTGGCGCCCATCGCAGCCGGCACGGCGTACCCCATCGTGCCGAGCCCGCCGGAGTTGATCCAGGAGTTGGGCCGTTCGTACTTCACGAACTGGGCGGCCCACATCTGGTGCTGGCCGACTCCGGCGGCGTAGACCGCGTCGGGCCCGGTGAGGGCGCCGATCCGCTCGATGACGTACTGCGGCGGGATCGCCGCCGCGTTCTCCTCCGGCGCGTAGCCCAGCGGGAAGGTCTGCGCCCAGCCGGTGCTGCGGGTGCGCCACGCGGCGTAGTCGCCCTGGCGGCCGGCCTCCTGGTCCGCGCGCACCACGGCCGTCAGCTCCTCGATGACCTCCTTGCAGTCACCGACGATCGGCACGTCCGCGATCCGGTTCTTGGAGATCTCGGCCGGGTCGATGTCGGCGTGCACGACCTTCGCCTCGGGCGCGAACGAGGAGATCTCGCCGGTCACCCGGTCGTCGAACCGGGTCCCCAGCGCGAGCAGCAGGTCCGACTTCTGCAGCGCGGTCACCGCCGCGACCGAGCCGTGCATTCCCGGCATGCCCAGGTGCAGCGGGTGACTGTCGGGCAACGCGCCGCGGGCCATCAGCGTGGTGACGACCGGGATGCCGGTCAGCTCCACGAACTGAGCCAGCTCTGCGCTGGCCTCCGCACGGATCACTCCGCCACCGACGTAGAGCACCGGTCGCTTCGACGCGAGCATCAGGTCGGCGGCGGCCCGGATCTGCTTGCTGTGCGGGCGCGTGACGGGCCGGTATCCGGGCAGTTCGAACGCGGGCGGCCAGGAGAAGTCGGTCCGGCCGGTCAGCGCGTCCTTGCTGATGTCGACCAGCACCGGGCCGGGCCGGCCGGTGGAGGCGATGTGGAAGGCCTCGGCGAGCGCGCGGGAGATGTCCGCCGCACGCGTCACGAGGTAGCTGTGCTTGGTGATCGGCATCGTGATGCCGCGGATGTCGGCCTCCTGGAAGGCGTCCGTGCCGATGGCCCGGGAGGACACCTGACCGGTGACCACGACGATCGGCACCGAGTCCATCGAGGCATCGGCGATCGCGGTGACCAGGTTGGTGGCGCCGGGTCCGCTGGTCGCCATGCACACACCGACCTTGCCGGTCGCCGCGGCGTACCCCTGAGCGGCGTGACCGGCGCCCTGCTCGTGGCGCACCAGGATGTGGCGCACCTTGGTGGAGTCCATCAGCGGGTCGTACGCCGGCAGGATCGCGCCACCGGGGATCCCGAAGACCGTGTCGACGTCGAGGGATTCCAGGGAGAGGACGAGGCTCTGTGCGCCGGTCACCTCGCGCGGAGGCGCTGCCGGGCGAGCGCCTGCGGGGGGCGCGGGCACTGGGGCGGACGGCTTGTGCGTCACGTTGGTCATCGTTGTCCTCGCGTTCGGTCTGGCCCAGCTGGAACATGGCATGAAAAAGGCCCCCAGCCTTCGCAGGCATTGAGGGCTGGCACGCTCACCGACGGGATGTCAGCGGGCGTGCCTCACAAGTACGAGAATTCGGGCCACGTCCACAGTCTGCAACCGGCTCGCAGCACCGTCAACAATGTGAGACCGACGTCTCATCATTCGAGAACGTCTCCCGATTGTCAGCGGATTACCGGCATCGGCACCAGTGATCCGCTGACAACCGTGGGGGTTCACAGACCTTCGAGGGCCTCGCCGATCGGGGTGGGCCCGTTGTTGAACTCGATGATCCGGCCGTACGACGCCGGGAGCTCCAGGACGCCGGCGATGACCGCGGCCACGTCGGCGCGGTCGACCGAGCCACCCTTCACGGAGCCGTCGTTGATCTCGATGCGGCTGGTCGGCTCGTCGTCGGTCAGCGAGCTGGGCCCGAGGATGGTCCAGTCGAGCCCGGTCCCCCGCAGGTACTCGTCCGCGGCCGCCTTCGCCTCGGCGTACGCGAAGAAGGAGTTGTCGTGCGGCACACCGTGATCGGGACCGGCTCCGAAGTAGGACACCATCACGTAGCGCGTAGCCCCGGCCGAGACCGTGGCGTTCATGCTGCGGATCGCGGCGTCGCGGTCGACCGCGTAGGTGCGTGCCTCACTGCCGCCGCCGGCGCCCGCGGTCCAGACGACCGCCTCGACACCGTGCAGCAGCTCGGCCATCGCGGGGACGTCTGAGGTCTCCAGGTCGGCGACCACAGGCGTGGCGCCGGTCGCGAGGACGTCCTGCACGTGGTCCTCGTTACGGAAGATCGAGCGGACGTCGTGGCCCGCGGCCACCAGGAGCCGGGACAGCGTGAGTGCGACCTTGCCGTGGCCGCCGAAGATTGCGATGGAAGTCATGCGACCACTGTGCCGCATGCACCGCGTCCCCTTCAGGGTGGTTCAGGCGAACTTGCGCAGCTTGCCCAGCATCTCCGGTGCTCCCCGGTCCAGTCGTCGCCCGCCCCACCAGATCCCGATCCCGAGCCCGCCGGAGCCCCAGATCAGTGCGGCCGCGAGCACCACGCACTCCGCGATGGCCGAGTGCCGGGCGAGGACGGCCCCGACGATCACCGGCGCGACCAGGACCGCGGGTACGACGAACATCACGGCGGCGGTGAGGCACCCTCGGGCGCCGCCCCCCGCGTTGCCCGCGAACGGGTTCGCGCCTCGGCGCGTCGCCTGGCCCGGGTCCAACGCTCCCATTGCTGCGCCCAGGCCGAGGGAGATCAGCAGCGCACCGACCAACGGCCCGCTGACCGCCAGCCAGGCGGTGTGTGCCCCGACGGCGATCTGCAGGACCGACACCAGGGCGTCGAAGACGAGGATGCTCACGCCGATCGCGAGAGCGCGGCCGGCACGGTCGACCCAGCCGGGTACGCCGGCAACGACCTGCATCCACCACGCCGTGCCGTCATAGGCGAGGTCGTTCGCTATCAGCACCCCGGCCATGACGGAGGACAGGGCCAGAGGGAGCAGTCCGGACGGATGGCTACCGCCCGAGCTGATCAGGGCCGGCAAGACCGGGAGGACCGACACCGCGATGAGCGAGACGGCCTGCATGGTGAGGCGTGGGTCGCGGCGCCAGCCGAGCAGCCGCCGCCGGGCGATCGCGGTCAGGGGACGGGACCGCCTCGACGGGGCGCGCGAGACGCGCACCGTCCCCGCCTGCCTGGGTGCGGTGGTCGTCAGTTCGACGTCGAGCACCCGTTCCCAGAGCACGACGAGGGTCAGCAACAACGCGGTGGCGAGTGCGAGGTGGAGCAGCGCATCGGCGTACGCGCCACGGGCGACCTCCCATGGGACGGCCCAGGCCCATCCGAACGGGGTCCACTCCGCGACGGTCGCCGCGTGGTGCGCAGCGGCGGACCCGTGGCTGGACCTCCTGCGCTCGAGGAACTGGTCGAGCACCAACGGCGCGAGGTAGATCAGCGGCAGCACCATGGTCACGAGAAAGCGCGCGCGCCGTCTCCACAGCGACCGGGCGATCACGGAGGTGACCATCCGCGACAGCACCACGCAGGTGGCGGCGCCGAGGAGTGCCGCGACGATCGCGGCGAACGTCGCGGGCACCGACCGGCTCCACACCAGCACCTGTTCGAGGGCGAACGCCACGGTGACCGCGCCCGGTATGCCGACCAGCGCGGCCAACGTCAGTCCGGGGATGAGGCGGCGGGCGCCAAGCGGCAGCACCGAGAAGGCACCGGCGTCCAGCATGTCGTCCACTCCCGCCATCAGCAACGGAGCGAGCATCCAGAGCAGGGTCACGGTGCTCATCGCCGCGACGGCACCGGACGCGTCGGTCACCGACCCGGCACGCAGACCCACAGCCACGGGCAAGGATCCGATCACCAGGATCGCCGCGACGATCGCTCCGATCAGATAGCTGACCAACCGTGAGGTGTCCCTGCCGAGGGACCGGAGCAGGATGGTGAGCTTGAGTCGGATCAGGACTGCAGCCACTGCAACCCGCTTCCGAGCTCGTCCACGCCCACCCCCGCCAACTGCAGGAACCGCTCGTGCAGGCTCATGCCGCCCTGTACGTCGGACGTGCGCCCCGCCGCGAGCGCCCGCCCACCGACGATGACCGCGACGTGATCGCAAACGGCCTCGACAAGCTCCATCACGTGGCTCGACATGACCACCGTGCCGCCGCCTGCGACGTACCGGGCGATGACCGCGCGCATCGTCTGCGCGGACACCGGATCGACGGACTCGAACGGTTCATCCAGGATCAGCACGCGCGGCGCGTGGAGCATCGCGCAGGCGAGCCCGATCTTCTTGGTCATGCCGGCGGAGAAGTCGGCGACCACCACGTTGGCGGCGTCGGCCAGTCCGAGCACGTGCAACAGCTCGGCAGCGCGCTCGGCGATCACCGGGCCGGGCATCGAGCGCAACTCGCCGACGAAGCGCAGCAATTCCTGCGCGCTCAGGCTGTCGAAGAGCCGCAGGCCGTCCGGCGCGACACCGAACAACGCCTTCGCCGCCACCGGATCGGCCCAGACGTCGTGGCCGAGCACCTGCACGCGCCCTGCGTCGGGGCGCAGCAGCCCGCTCGCCATGAGCATCGAGGTGGTCTTGCCTGCGCCGTTCGGCCCCAGCACCCCGTAGACGGACCCGACCGGGATCTGCAGGGACAGTCGGTCCACCGCCACCCGGCCGCCGAAGGCTTTAGAGAGTCCGTCGAAGACGACCGCGTGCTGCACGAGCGCAGTCAACCAGGATCGACGCCCCGCGGGGGTCAACCGCGCGGGGAGGGCCTCTCCGGATCGGGGCGGTCAGTCGCAGACAGCCCCGTTGCTGGCCGAACCGACCAGACGGCGGTACTTGGCCAGCACGCCGCGGGTGTACTTGGGCTCGGGGTGGGTGACGCCCGCAGTACGTCGGCGCGCCATCTCCTCCTCGTCGACGAGCAGGTCGAGGGTGCCGCCCGCCACGTCGAGCCGGATCGGGTCGCCGTCGTGCACGAAGGCGATGGGTCCCTCGTCCACCGCCTCGGGCGCGACGTGCCCGACGCACAGGCCGGTGGTGCCTCCGGAGAAGCGACCGTCGGTCAGCAGGAGCACGTCCTTGCCCAGCCCGGCGCCCTTGATGGCACCGGTCACGGCGAGCATCTCGCGCATGCCCGGGCCGCCCTTGGGTCCCTCGTACCGGATGACGACGACGTCCTTCGGCTTCAGCGAGCCCTCGGACACCGCGTCCATCGCGGCGCGTTCGCCGTCGAAGACCCGTGCCGTGCCCTCGAAGACATCGCTGTCGAAGCCGGCCGACTTCACGACCGCGCCCTCCGGTGCGAGCGAGCCCTTGAGGATCGTCAGTCCGCCGGTGCGGTGGATCGGTTCGTTCATCGCGCGGATGACCTTGCCGTCGATGTCCGGCGGCGGCACGTCGGCGAGGTTCTGCGCCAAGGTGCGCCCGGTGACGGTCAGGCAGTCGCCGTTCATGAGCCCGGCGTCCAGCAGCGCACGCATGACGACGGGCACCCCGCCCACCTTGTCGATGTCGGTCATCACGTAGCTGCCGAACGGCTTCACGTCGGCCAGGTGCGGCACCCGGGACCCGATCCGCTGGAAGTCCTCGATCGACAGATCGACGTCGGCTTCGTGTGCGATCGCCAGCAGGTGCAGCACCGCGTTGGTGGACCCGCCGAACGCCATCACCACGGCGATGGCGTTCTCGAACGCCTCCTTGGTCATGATGTCGCGCGCGGTGATGCCCCGGCGCAGCATCTCCACGACGGCCTCACCGGACTTGCGGGCGAACCCGTCGCGGCGGCGGTCCGTCGCCGGTGGTGCGGCGCTGCCGGGCAACGACATGCCGATGGCCTCGGCGACGGACGCCATCGTGTTGGCGGTGTACATGCCACCGCAGGCACCCTCGCCCGGGCAGATCGCACGTTCGATGGTGTCGACGTCCGCGCGACTCATCAGTCCTGCCGCGCAGGCACCGACCGCCTCGAACGCGTCGATGATCGTGACCTGCTTCTCGGTGCCGTCCGACAGCTTCGCGATGCCCGGCAGGATCGATCCGGCGTAGAGGAAGACACTGGCCAGATCGAGGCGCGCGGCAGCCATCAGCATGCCGGGCAGCGACTTGTCGCATCCCGCGAGAAGGACTGTGCCGTCGAGGCGTTCGGCGCTGACGACCGTCTCGACCGAGTCGGCGATGATCTCGCGGCTGACCAGGGAGAAGTGCATGCCCTCGTGGCCCATCGAGATGCCGTCGGAGACGCTGATGGTGCCGAACTCCAGCGGGTAGCCGCCGGCCGCGTGCACGCCGTCCTTGGACGCCTTCGCGAGCCGGTCGAGCGAGAGGTTGCAGGGCGTGATCTCGTTCCAGGAGCTGGCGACGCCGATCTGCGGCTTGGCCCAGTCCTCGTCGCCCATCCCGACCGCGCGCAGCATCCCTCGGGAGGCGGTCTTCTCCAGGCCGTCGGTGACGTCGCGGCTGCGGGGCTTCAGATCAGGGGTCCCAGACATGCCCGGCAGCTTATTCCGCCGGGCCGGCCCCCCGCCGCACGGTCTCAGACCCGGCGGCGGCGTCCGGTACGGGGGGCTCGGCGTCATCCTCGTGCGTCGTACGCCGTGCCGTCCTGCTGGCGGCCACCGCGTCGTAGGCCCGAAGCACCCACGACTCGGTCATCAGGAGCAGCAACGGGTAGTAGGTCGTGGCCGGGATCGCCAGGGTGATGACCAGGGCAACCCCGAGCAGCACCGCACTCACCACCGACGGGGCCATCTGGGGCAGGCCCACCCCGTCGGCCAGAGGCGGTCGGCGCCGAATGGTCCGGACGGTCAGACCGATGACGACCATGCTCACCGTGATGGTGCCGATGTAGAGGACCTTGACGACGGCCTGATGACCCGCCTCGGCGACCAGCGCGGTCGGGAAGGGCAGGAAGACGATCGTGAGCGTCCAGAGGACGAGCAGCCACGACACCGTCGCGTCCGCATCCTGCAGGTGACGCACGGCGCGGTGCTGGGCGAACCAGAGCCGGGCGATCACCGCGAAGCTGAGCAGGAAGGACCAGATCTGCGCCTGGTGGACCCGCAGGAGATCGGCCACGGACCCTGACCCGGTGACCCCCGAGGCAAGATCCGCCAGCGGCAGCACGAGCAGCGTGATCGCGATGGCGACGATCGCGTCGATGAAGGTGAGCAGTCGCTCCAGGTCTCGCCCACGCTCTGCCTGTGTAGCCCGGTGATCCACACCTCAGAGTAAGCGCGCCACCGTGACGCAGGTCGGTCCGAGAGACACAGGCCGACGTGTGTCTCCCGGGCGTACCTGCGCCACGGTCGGCATCGCTGCTGGGGCCTGTCCGCATGGCGCGACGGCTCGTCGTACGCCGTGATGCAGCCTGCACAATGCGCGGATGCGTTTCTTCCTCGCGCACCGCTTCGGCATGCCCGCCATGCCTGTCCGGGGTGACAGAGACACCCGAGCCACCCCGTCAGCGCCTGGCCCGCGGGCTCCCCGGCCCCTACGTCCGCTGGGCCCGCGACCGGTGGTGAGCCGTGCCGTGGGGCAGGCCACCAGGCGGGTACGCGCGGGCGGCCGGGTCACGCGTCAGCCCACGGCGCAGCAGCGGCGCGATGCGCGGGATCTGCTGCGCGGGTCGATCTACGACGGCATGACCTTCCGCGTGACGCCCGCCAACCAGCACTACTCCGCGCGCGAGATCCTCAACTTCTGCCTCGACCTCGGGGAGCTCATGCTCACCGCCGGAGCCGACACGCGCAGCGTCGAGGTGGCCGTGGTCGCGGTGTGCTCGACGTGGAACCTCCTGCCGATGGAGATCGACCTGGCGTCGGAGTCGATCTACCTGATGTACACGCCCGCCGACGGGCAGCCGGTCGTCACCATGCGCGTCATCCGGACCGAGACCTCCGACCTCGGCCGGGTGGACCGGTTGCACCGGGTCGTCGAGCAGGTCGTGCTCGAAGGCGTCGGTCTCGTCGAGGCGACGCGCGCCCTCAGCGGGGTCGCGCAGTCACCCCCGCGGTGGGGGCCGCAGGTGATGACCGTGGCGACCGCTGTCCTGGCGGTCAGCGTCGCTCTGCAGTGCGGTGGGACACCACGCGCCGCACTCGCGGCGTTCCTGCTGGTGTGCGTCGTCACCGAGGTCTCCCTGCTGCTGACGAGACGGGGACTGCCCGGATTCTTCGCTGCCGGCGCCCAGGCCGCGATCGCCGGCGCGTTCGCGACGGTCGCGATCTACACCGAGCTGCTGACCGCCGGCGGGGCCGCCGCCAGTCTGGCGGCCTGTCTGGTGCTGCTGTTGCCGCACGCGTCGATCGTGACGTTCGGCCGCGACGCGATCACCGGCTTCAAGGCCACCGCGGCCTCGCGGTCGATCGGCATCGGCCTGGTCATCATGGGCATCCTCTTCGGGCTGCAGCTGGGGTTGTCCCTCACCCGTCAGTTGCCGGTCCAGGTCGACCCGACGGACATCCGGCTGCATCCCCTCGGACTCGGGCTCGCGGCCCTCGCCTCCGCGATAGCGGCGAGCGCCAACTGCATCGCGCAGGGATCGGCGGCGCGCGTCGTCCCCGCCGCCGCGCTGGCGTGCGTGCTCGCGCAACTGGTCCTGCGCGGCTGCCTGCACCTCGGCCTGGGCAACACCGAGGCCACCTTCCTCGCGGCCACCGCGCTGGGTGCCGCCTGCACCTGGTGGGCCGCGCGACAGCACACCTCGGCAACGGTCTACGCCGTGCCGGCGTTCTGCGGGGCACTGCTCCCGGCGCTCCCGGTCGCCGACTCGCTGCTCAACCTGGTGGCGCACACCCCGAACTCCGGCTGGCGGCTCGCGATCGCGGTGCTGTCGACGCTGTCGATCGGCGCCGGACTGGTCATGGGCGGCCTGCTGGCCACCGGAGGTGCGCGGCGCGTCGTGCGATCGCGGGTGCGCTCCCTGGACTCCGCGATCGAGCGGCCCGAGCGGTCGCTGGTGGCGCCGATCGAGAGCCCTGAGGCCTCAGTCGGCGCGAGCGGTGTGTA
Source organism: Allobranchiibius huperziae (assembly GCF_013410455.1). NCBI lineage: Bacteria > Bacillati > Actinomycetota > Actinomycetes > Micrococcales > Dermacoccaceae > Allobranchiibius > Allobranchiibius huperziae. The sequence goes on from NZ_JACCFW010000001.1 coordinate 2,462,918, forward strand.
CGGCTCGTAGTTGCGCCCCGCCGCTCGCGAGCTGGTCCCACTCGCCATCGATATCCAGCACGGCGACCGTGCACGTCGGGTATCCCCGCTCGAGCTCCTCCAGGGCCTCCGCGTCGCCCTGACCGTCGGCCAGGCTCGCGGCGAAGTGGGGTATGCCGGGGGCGTGCCCGACCATCACGACCGTCTCGGCCTTGGGGTCCGCCTCGTGCAGGACCTCGAGCAGCGCGGACGGGTCGGCGTTGTAGATCCGCTGGTCGTGCTCGACGATGGCGCCGATCGCGGCCGCCTCGACGACGGCCGCCCAGGTCTCGCGCGTGCGGGTGGCCGTGGAGCAACGGGTCTCCTGGGGCCGGATGTCGGCGTCCTTGAGCCAGCGCCCGAGGGCGGCCGCGTCCTGGTGCCCGCGATCGGTGAGCGGACGGTCGTGGTCCGGGGTGTCGGCATCGCCGCTGGCGGCCTGGGCGTGTCGGATGAGGACGAGTCGGTGGCGGTCGGTCGTCATGCCACCGAGCATGTCACTGTGCGGGATCAGGCAGCGGATCGCCCACCCGCCGGGCATTGGCGCCCGCCAGGAACATCACCAGCAGCCCGCCGAGCAGCCACCAGCCGAGCGTGCCCGCCGGCCGCAGTGCGTGATCGCGATGGAAGTACACGACGTCCCGCACCAGGTCCACGCCGGCGCCGCCGGGCAGCTGGTGGACGACGGCCCGGGTGATCGCGGGCAGCGAGGCGTCGGACGCGGCGTACGGTCCGCTGAACGTCGCCAGCATCAGGGCCGGGAGCACCGCGCCGCCCGGGCCGAAGACTCCGATGGCGGCGAACGTAAGCACCGCGCTCACCCCGGCGACCAGGGCGCCGGCGAGCGCGAGCGGAAGCCACGGCGCGCTGAGCGAACGGGTCACCGAGAGGACCAGCCACGCCCCGAACGCCCCCGACCCGAGCGAGAAGACGATGGCGGCGAGCAGGGTCCGACGCAGACGGGAGAAGCCCGCTCGCCGGCCGTGCAGCCACGCCCCGAGGGCGGCTGCGATGACGAAACCGCTGACGGACTGGCACAGCACGAGATAGCCGCTCACCTGCCCGCGCGGGTCGCCGGGCTGGGTGGGCGCGACGTCCCGGACGGCGGCAGCGCGTCCCTGGGCGGCTTCGTCCGCTCGCAGGATCGCGGTCGACGCGGCGGCGTCGGCCGCACCGGCCGCGGAGTCGGTGAGGATCGCGTCGGAGGGTTGATCCGGCGTGAAGACGAGCGCCGCCGACGCGTCGCCGTCCGCGAGATCGCTCTCGGCGGCTGCGCGGTCGGAGGCGACGAACGCGCGCAGCGGATGTCCGTCGAGCGCGTTCAGGCGGTTGGCGATCCCCCCGGCCACCCCACGGTCCGCGCTGACCACGAGCACCTTCGGGCCGCGACCGGCGTGGTCGCCGGAGAGTCCGACGTAGGCGATGGTGAGCAGGGCCTGGATCGCGAGCACGACCACGGCCGCGGCGAGCAGGACGGCGACGTACCAGAGGCCACCGCGACCGGTCCGCTGGGCACTCCCCTCGCCGGTCTCCCCCTCGAGCGCCATCGGGTCAGCCGGTGGCGACCACGTGGGACAGGTCCTCGCCCTTGCCGAATCGGGTGAGCTCGCGGCGCAGGAAGTCCAGGGCGCGAGGCACGAACGCGGTGGTCGCACCCCCGACGTGCGGGGTCACGAGCATCCCGGGCGTCGTCCAGACGGGGTGCCCGTCCGGCAGGGGCTCCGGGTCGGTGACGTCGAGGGCGGCGGTGAGCCGGCCTGCCGCACACTCCCGGACGAGGGCGTCGGTGTCGACGACCCCGCCGCGCGCGACGTTGACGACCAACGCGCCGTCCGGCAGCGCGTGCAGGAAATCCGCGTCGACCATCCGGCGGGTCGCCTCCGAGAGCGGCACGACCACGATCACGACGTCGTGGTGCGGCAGCAGATCGGGCAGCTCGTCGGTGCCGTGGATCGTGTCGACGAGTTCGTCGCCAGCGCGCGCCCGCGAGGCGACGGCGGTGAGCGAGACCTCGAACGGCTGCAGACGCCGCGCGATCGCGGTGCCGATCGAGCCGTATCCGAGGATCAGGACGTGTCGGTCGGCGAGCGACCGGCGGCCGTTCAGGGACGTCCACCTGCCCTGCTCCCCCGCACGCGTCGCCTCCGGGATCCCGCGCAACGACGCGAGGGCGAGTGCGACGGCGAGTTCGGCGGTCGAGGTGTCGTGGATCCCGGCGCCGTTCGCGAGCTGGACCCCCTCGGGCAGGTGAGGCTGCACGTGCTCGTATCCCGCCGTGACCAGCTGCACGGCCCGCAACTGCGGACACTGCTGCAGGTGGCCGAGTTGGCGTCGTCCGGCCCGCATGTACGGCGGCACGGCGAGCGCGATGTCGTCGCGGGGCGGCGCGTCCTCCATGTCCCAGGTGACGAGCTCCACACCGGGGACGTCGGAGAGCGCGTCGACCCAGTCCTGGTCCGGGAGGGAGGCGACCGGGTCCATCAGGCTCCTGCCGTGACGGGCAGCGAGCGCAGCCCTCGGATGGTGACGCTGTTGCGTCGCTTCGGTTTCGCCGCGAAGTGCAGCGTGGGCATCCGCTCGGCGAGCACCTGCAGGGCGACCTCGGCCTCCAGCCGCGCCAGCGGCGCTCCCACGCAGTAGTGCACACCCCCGGAGAACGCCAGGTGGTCGGAGTTGTCGGTGCGGGTGATGTCGAAGAAGTTCGGCCGGGCGAACCGCGCGGGGTCCCGGTTCGCGCCCGCCAGGATGCACAGCACCCGGTCACCGGCCGGCACGTCGTACCCGCCGATGGTGCTGTCCTGCAACGCGACCCGGTCGGTGAACTGGATCGGCGGGTCGTAGCGGAGGGTCTCCTCGACCACCCTGGGCGCGTACGTCGCGGGGTCGCCGGCCAGCAGCTCCCACTGGTCCGGGTTGCGCATCAGCGCGAGGACGGCGTTGCCGATCAGGTTGACGGTCGTCTCGAAACCCGCGACCAGCAGCAGGGTGCACAGCGGCAGGATCTCCTCGGGCCGCACCGCGCCACCCTCCTCGGCGACGAGCATCGAGAGCATGTCGTCGCGCGGATCGGCCCGGCGCTCCTGCACCAGTCGCTCGAACATCGCGTCCAGGCCGAGCTTGGCGCTCAGCACCTGCTGCGCGTGCCGCAGCGAGTGCACGCCTTCGAGGGCGCTGCCGAGGGCGGTCCCCCAGCGCAGGAAGAGGCCGTCGTCGGCCTCCGGCACGCCGATCAGCTCGGAGATGATGCGGATCGGCAGCGGACCCGCCAGCTGGCGGATCAGGTCGAAGGACGCGCCGGGAGGCACCGCGTCCAGCCGCTCGTGCACGGTCTTCTCGATCGTCGTGCCGTACGCGGTGAGCCGACGGGGCGTGAACGCGGGAGCGGCGACCCGGCGCAGGCGGGTGTGCTCGGGCGGGTCCATCTCCAGCAGCGACATGCTGAACTCGACCTCGTCCTTGCCGACGATGGTGCGGCCGCCGACGCCGAACTCCCGGCTCTTCAGGATGTGCTTGCACACGTCGTGGGTGGCGCTGAGGTGCACGTTCGGCTCGCGCGGCGACGGCGACAACGGCGCCTGGTCTCGGACCTGGTCGAAGTACGGGTAGGGGTCGAGCCGACCCGGCCAGGTGATGGCCCGCGCGACGGGCGCGCGCAGCACCCGCGCGCCGTACTCGGTCTTCGCCCTCGCGACGTAGACGTCCTTGATGAAGGAGCGGGCCATGCCCAACTGCGTGATCAGACCGGGTCGTTCCATGCCGTCCGCCTCTCATGGTGGGGCGTGCCACCGCGAGGCGGGCTGCCCGCCGGGGTCAGGTCAACCGAGCCAGGATCAGCTCACGGGCGCGTGCCGCGTCCGCCTGACCCCGCATCTCCTTCATCACGCCGCCGATCAGTGCCCCGGCCGCGTTGAGCTTGCCCTCGCGCACCTTCGCGGCGACGGCCTCGTTGGCGGCGATGACCTTGTCGACCGCTGCTTCCAGGGCGCCGTCGTCCTGCGCCAGCGCGAGCCCTCGAGCGTCCGCGACCTGGGTCGGCGTGCCCTCGCCGGCCAGGACGCCGTCGAGCACCTGCCGGGCCATCGCGTCGTTGAGGCGGCCCGAGGCCACCAGGCCGGACAGCTCGGCGATATGCGCAGGCGTCACGCCGGAGTCGTCGATCGCGCGCCCCTCGGCGTTGGCGCGCCGGGAGATCTCCCCGGTCCACCACTTGCGGGCCGCGGCCGGACTCGCACCGTCGGCCACGGTCTGCTCGATCAGCTCGGTCGCGCCCGCGTTGAGTACGTCGCGCATCTCCAGATCCGTGTAGCCCCAGTCCTTCTGGAGTCGCTTCCGCCGCTGGTCGGGAGGCTCCGGGAGCGTCCCGCGCAGCTGCTCGACGTACTCGCTCGACGGTGCGACGGGCACCAGGTCGGGCTCGGGGAAGTAGCGGTAGTCGTCGGCGTCGGACTTGGGCCGTCCGGAGGTCGTGACCCCGGTGTCCTCGTGCCAGTGCCGGGTCTCCTGCTGGATGGCGGCTCCGGAGTCCAGCACCGCCGCGTGACGGCTGATCTCGTAGCGGATGGCCCGCTCGATGGACCGCAGCGAGTTGACGTTCTTGGTCTCGGTGCGGGTGCCGAGCTCGTCCTCGCCTCGGGGCATGAGCGACACGTTGGCGTCGCAGCGCACCGACCCCTGCTCCATCCGCACGTCGCTGACGCCGAGGGCTTTGAGCAGGTCGCGCAGCGCGGCGACGTACGCCTTGGCCACCTCGGGTGCCCGCTCGCCGGCACCGCGCACCGGGCGGGTGACGATCTCGATCAGCGGCACGCCCGCGCGGTTGTAGTCCACGAGGGAGTACTCCGCGCCCTGGATGCGGCCGGTGGAGCCGCCGACGTGCAGCGACTTGCCGCTGTCCTCCTCCATGTGGGCGCGTTCGATCTCGACGCGGAAGATCTCGGTGCCGTCGCCGTTCGCGGTCGGGATCTCGACATCGAGGTAGCCGTCGAAGGCGATCGGCTCGTCGTACTGGCTGGTCTGAAAGTTCTTGGTCATGTCCGGGTAGAAGTAGTTCTTCCGGGCGAAGCGGCACCAGGGCGCGATCGAGCAGTTGAGCGCGAGACCGATCCGGATGGCCGACTTGACCGCCGCGGCGTTGACCACCGGCAGCGCGCCCGGCAGGCCCAGGCAGACCGGGCAGACCTGCGAGTTGGGCTCGGCGCCGAAACCGGTCGCACAGCCGCAGAACATCTTGGTCTCGGTGTTGAGCTCGACGTGGACCTCCAGGCCCATCACCGGGTCGTACCGAGCAATCGCGTCGTCGTAGTCGACGACGGCGTCCAGCACACTCATCGGGTCACCTCCCGCACCGGGAGCGCCGGTGCCTGGTCGAGGATCGGCGCGCCCCACTGCTCCAGCAGGGCCGCCTCGAGCGCCGCGCCGACCTCGTAGAGACGGTCGTCGCGGGTGGCCGGGGCGAGGATCTGGAAGCCGCTCGGCAGTCCGTCCTCGGCCAGGCCGTTGGGGATCGACATGCCCGGCACCCCGGCGAGGTTGGCCGGGATGGTCGCCACGTCGTTCAGGTACATCGCCATCGGGTCCTCGAGCTTCTCCCCCAGCTTGAACGCCGTGGTGGGCGCGGTGGGAGTCACGAGCACGTCGGCCTGCTCGAACGCAGCCGCGAAGTCGCGAGCGATGAGCGTGCGCACCTTCTGCGCCTGGCCGTAGTACGCGTCGTAGTAGCCGGCGGAAAGGGCGTACGTGCCGAGGATGATCCGGCGCTTGACCTCCTCGCCGAATCCGGCGTCCCGGGTGGCGGCCATGACCTGCTCGGCGCTCGGGCTGTCCACGCCCTGCGGACCGACCCGCAGGCCGTAGCGCATGGCGTCGAACTTGGCGAGGTTGGAGGACGCCTCGCTGGGCAGGATCAGGTAGTACGCCGCGAGACCCTTGACGAAGCTGGGGCATGCGACGTGCACGATCTCGGCCCCGCGGGCCTCGAGCAGCTTCAACGACTCCTCGAACCGCGCGCGCACGCCGGACTGGAAGCCCTCACCGGAGATCTCGTCCACGACGCCGATCCGCAGCCCTGAGACGTCGCCGCGGCGGGCCGCCTCGACGACACCGGGCACCGGCGCGTCGATGGAGGTGGAGTCCATCTCGTCGTGGCCGCCGATGATCTCGTGCAGCAGCGCGGCGTCGAGCACCGAGCGGGTGCAGGGTCCGGCCTGGTCCAGGGAGCTGGCGAGCGCGATGAGCCCGTAACGGGACACACCGCCGTACGTCGGTTTGGTGCCGACCGTGCCGGTGACCGCGGCGGGCTGGCGGATGGAGCCGCCGGTGTCGGTGCCGATCGCGAGCGGCGCCTCGAACGCGGCGACCGCCGCCGAGGACCCGCCGCCGGAGCCGCCGGGGATCCGGTCCAGGTCCCACGGGTTGTGGGTGGGGCCGTACGCCGAGTGCTCCGTGGAGCTGCCCATGGCGAACTCGTCCATGTTGGTCTTGCCGAGGATCGGCAGACCCGCGGCGCGCAGCCGGGTGGTGATGGTGGCGTCGTATGGCGGGATCCACCCCTGCAGGATCCGGCTGCCGGCGGTGGTGGGCAGGCCCTTGGTGGCCACGATGTCCTTGACCGCGATCGGCACTCCGGCCAGCGGCGACCGGGACTCGCCCGCGGCGCGCGCCTCGTCGGCGGCTCGGGCGGCTGCGAGCGCACCCTCGGCGTCGACGTGCAGGAACGCGTGGACGGCGTCGTCGACCTCGGCGATCCGGTCCAGGTGCGCCTGGGTGACCTCGACGCTGGACAGGCTGCCGTCGGCGATGGCGGCACCGAGCTCGGCGGCACCGCGCCGGACGATGTCGTGGGGTGAGGAGGGTGAGGACGGAGAAGACACGGAGAAGGGACTCACTCTTCGTCGAGGATGCGGGGGACGGCGAAGCGGCCGGCCTGGGCGTCGGGGGCACCGGCCAGGGCGTCGCCCGAGCTCAGGCTGGGGCGTACGACGTCCGGCCGGGTGACGTTGACCAGCGGAAGTGGGTGCGACATCGGGGGGATGTCGTCGGCCGCGATCTCACCCACGGTGGCGACGAATCCGACGATCTGGTCCAGCTGCCCGGCGAGCTTGTCCAGCTCGTCGTCGGTCAACTGGATACGGGCGAGCATCGCGACGTGCGCGACCTCCGCGCGGGACAGCTCAGGCATGGGAGCCAGTCTATGGGTGCCCCCGTCGACGACCGGCGCGGCCGTGCCGGAGCCCGTGCGGGCTCTCGGCCGTTCGCCGGAGGCTCAGCTCGCGAGGGCGGCGAGCACCACGTCCGGGTCGGGGTTGGTGTGCGCGGCACCCGCGATCACGACGGTCGGGACGATCTCGTTGCCGTTGTTGACACCCGCGACGTACCGGCGCGCCTCGTCGTCCTCCCAGATGTTGCGCCAGGTCGCCTTGTCGGCGGCCGAGCCGAGACTCGAGCGCAGTCGGGAGCAGTAGCCGCAGCCGGGCCGCCAGTAGATCGTCACGTCACTCATGCCCGGTCCAACGCTCCGGTACCCGCGGGTATGCCCGCCCGTCCCCGTCGGGGGGTAGGGCGGTCGGCGAGGGGTGGGGACATAGGCCCATCTCTCGATGCCTTCCCCACCCCACCGATGGGAAGGCTCAGTCGGTCGGGAAGACGTCGGGCAGGTCGGAGGCCGATCCGGCGAAGCGCGGCGAGCGCTTCTCCAGGAACGAGGCGACCCCCTCCTGGCCGTCGCCCTCGCTGGTCCAGAACATCGCGAGCGACTCCGCACGGTGCGCCTCGCGCGGATGCGACGTCGCCGCGTTGCGGTACATCATCTGGCGGGTCAGTGCCACGGCAACCGGACTGCGGTCGTCGGTGAACCGGTGCGCCAACGCCCTTGCCCCAGCGAGCAGGTCGTCCGGCTCGTGCACCGAGCGCACCAGTCCGCCGTCCTTCGCCTCCTGCGCGGTGAGGATGTCCGCGGAGTAGGCCCACTCCAGGGCCTGCTGGATGCCGACGATGCGCGGCAGGAACCACGTCGAGCACGCCTCGGGGACGATCCCGATCCTGCCGAAGACGAAGCCGATCCGTGCCTTGGTCGAGGCCAGCCGGAAGTCCATGGCGCAGGTCATCGTGGCCCCGACGCCGACCGCCGCACCGTTGATCGCCGCGATGACCGGTTTGGGGCAGTCGTAGATCGCGAGCGCGACCCGCCCGCCGGTGTCGCGTACGCCCTCGACGACGGCCGGGTCCTCGAACCGCTCAACCAGGTCGGCCGGGGTCGGGCTCATCGAGCCGTCGAGTCCGAAGACGTTGCCGCCCACCGACAGATCCATGCCCGCACAGAAGGCGCGGCCGGCGCCGGTGACGATCACGGCGCGAGCGTCGTCGTCGCGACCGGCACGCCCGAAGACGTCGATGAGCTCGTTCGCCATCGTGACGGTGAAGGCGTTGAGGGCGTCGGGGCGGTCGAGGGTGACGGTCGCGATGCCGTCGGCCACCTCGTAGCGGATGGTCTCGTACGTCGGGTTCACGCCGTCTTCGCCTTGCGCTTGGCGACCGCTGCCATCGAGGCCTTCATCAGCTTCCAATAGCCGGCCGGGCGGGTGCGGGCCATCACGTCGAGGGCCTTGGCGTCCTGCCCGATCAGCAGCCGCGGTCGGCGGTTGATGGTGGCCTCGATGATGTCCTCGGCCGCTCGGTCGGCGGGATAGCTGAGCATCGCCGCGAACGACTTCTTCTGCGCAGCACTCTCGGCCTCATCGACGCCGGCGGCCACCCGCGCGTTCACGGCGATGTTGGTGCGGATGCCGCCAGGGTGCACGACGGTGACGCCGACGGGCAGGTCCTCCTCGGCCAGCTCGTGGCGCAACGACTCGGAGAAGCCGCGCAGCCCGAACTTGCTGGTGCTGTACGCCGTCTGGCCGGGAGGCGCGACGAGCCCGAAGAGCGAGGACGTGTTGACCACGTGGGCGTTGCCGTTCTCGATCAGGATCGGCAGCAGCGCGCGGGTGATCCGGATCGGGGCGAGCAGGTTGATCTCGAGCAGCCACTCGAAGTCCTGCTCGGAGGTCTGTACGAAGCGGCCGCCGAGCGCGACGCCGGCGTTGTTGAAGAGCAGGTTGACGTCGGGGTGGGCGCTCACGACGCGCGCGATCAGCGTGTCGGTGCCGGCTCGGTCGGCCAGGTCGACGACGTACGTCGTGACGCGCACCGACGGGCTCTCGCGCCCGATCTCCTGGGCGACACGCGCCAGCCCGGTCTCGTCGCGGTCCAGGAGCACGACGTTCGCGCCCCGCCGGGCGAGGCCGCGGGCGATGTGCTCGCCCATCCCACCCGCTGCGCCAGTCACCAGCGCTACCGATCCTTCGACAACGACGTCGGGCAGTGCCATCAACGATCCTTCGTTCGGGTGGGGTGGAGTCGAGCCCGACCCTACGAGAGACCGCCGGCGGTGACGAGGTCGGCGGTCAGGTCGAGGTGGCCGCGGTGCTGGGCGAGCTCCTCGTAGACGTGCAGCAGGATGCCGGCCTGGGTGCGCAACTCGTCGCGGTCGAGGTCGCGCTCGCGCAGCGGACCGACCGGATGGGCGGGGCCGTCGAAGTCCGCGAGGTCGGCGCGGAACCGATCACGGTGCACACCGACGAGCTCGACGAGCTCGGCCACCGTACCCGCCGACTCGAACTCAGCGGCACGGTCCCGCTCGATCGGCCGGTCCGCGAGCACCCGCCCGCCCCAGAACTCCAGCACCCCGCAGCAGTGCCGCACCAGCTGGAACGCGGTGTTGCCCGCCGGCAGCCCGGTCGGGGCGTTGACGCGCTCGTCCCCCAGCCGCCGGACCGTCGCGAGCATTCCGTCGAGCGCACGGTCGACGTGCACGAGGACCGCGGCCAGCAGGTCGCCCTCGGCGAGAGTCGTCTCAGTCATCCGCGTCGGCCGGAGAGGGACGCACCGCGTCGGCGCCCTGCTCCAGCAGGGTGCGGAAACCGGTCTCGTCCAGGATCGTCAGTCCGAGGTCCTCGGCCTTGGTCGCCTTGGTGCCGGCGTTGGCGCCCACCACGACGAAGTCGGTCTTCTTGGAGACCGAACCGCTGGCCTTGCCGCCGCGCACGATGATCGCCTCCTTGCTCTCGTCGCGCGAGAAACCCTCCAGCGAGCCCGTGACCACGACGGTCAGGCCCTCGAGGGTCCGGTCGATGGACGCGTCGACCTCGTCGGCCATGCGGACGCCGTCCTGCGCCCACCGCTGCACGATCTGGAGGTGCCAGTCGACCGCGAACCACTCGACGACGGCCTGCGCGATCACCGGCCCGACACCGTCGGTCGCGGCCAGCTGCTCCTGCGTGGCCTCCCTGATGGCGTCCATCGACCCGAACTCCCCCGCCAGCGCCCGCGCCGCGGTGGGTCCGACGTGCCGGATGGACAGGGCGACCAGCACCCGCCAGAGCGGCTGCGCCTTGGCCATCTCCAGGTTGTCGATGAGCCGAATGCCGTTGGCGGACAGCACCTTCCCGTCGACCACGGTCTCGGGCGGATCGTTCTTCTTCGCGGCGCGGGTGTAGAGATCGACACGCACCAGCTGCTCGCGCGTCAGGCGGAACAGGGTCGACTCGTCCTGCAGGACCCCCGCGTCCAACAGCGCGGTGGCCCCCTCCCAGCCCAGGGCCTCGATGTCGAAACTACCGCGGGCGGCGAGCCCGAAGAGCCGCTCCCGCAACTGCGACGGGCAGGATCGCGCGTTCGGGCACCGGATGTCCTTGTCGCCATCGCGCTCGTAGGCCAGCGGTGTGCCGCACGACGGGCAGTCGGTCGGCATCTCGAACTCGCGCTCGCTGCCGTCGCGCAGCTCCGCCACCGGCCCGACGATCTCGGGGATGACGTCGCCGGCCTTGCGCAGCACGACGGTGTCGCCGATGAGCACGCCCTTGCGGCGTACCTCCGAGGCGTTGTGCAAGGTGGCCATCTCGACCGTGGACCCGGCCACCTTCACCGGCCGCATCACCCCGAACGGCGTCACCCGTCCGGTGCGCCCGACGTTGACCTGGATGTCCAGCAGCTTGGTGTTGACCTCCTCGGGCGGGTACTTGAACGCGATCGCCCACCGCGGTGCCCGCGACGTCGCGCCGAGCGCGCGCTGCACCGGCACCTCGTCGACCTTGACCACGACGCCGTCCAGCTCGTGCTCGACGGAGTGCCGGTGACTGCCGGCCCACTCGATGTAGTCCTGCACCTGCTCGGGGGTGTCGACCACGCGGTAGTGCGTGGACACCGGGAGGCCCCAGGCGCCGAGCAGGTCGTAGGCCTCACTCTGCCGGACGATGTCGAAGCCGCGCCGCGCGCCGATGCCGTGCACCAGCATCCGCAGCGGTCGGGTCGCGGTGACCTTGGGATCCTTCTGCCGCAGCGACCCGGCGGCGGCGTTGCGGGGGTTGGCGAACGGCGCCTTGCCCTGCTCGACCAGCCGCTCGTTCAGCGCCGTGAACGCCTCGACGGGGAAGAACACCTCGCCGCGCACCTCCACCAGCTCGGGCACAGCGACCTCGCCGCCGGACAGGGTGTGCGGGATCCCTTCGACGGTGCGCACGTTGAGGGTGACGTCCTCCCCGGTGCGGCCGTCGCCGCGGGTGACACCGCGCGTGAGGCGGCCGTCCTCGTAGAGCAGGTTGATCGCCAGGCCGTCGATCTTCAACTCGCACAGGTAGTGCACGTCGGCGCCGCCCGCGTCGCGCTCCACGCGCGTGGCCCACGCGGCCATCTCCTCGGCACTGAACGCGTTGTCCAGGCTCAGCATCCGCTCGACGTGGTCGACGGGCGTGAAGTCGGTGCTGTACGTCGCTCCGACCTGCTGGGTGGGGCTGTCCGGTGTGCGCAGCGGGGGGTAGGCCTCCTCCAGTTCGTTCAGCCGCCGGACCAGCGCGTCGTACTCGCCGTCGCTGACGGTGGGCGCGTCCCGCACGTGATAGGCGAACTGGTGGGCGCGGACCTCCTCGGCCACCTGGGTCCACTCGTGCCGGGCATCGTCGGGGATGCCGCTGGCGCCGTCGTCGGCAGGCACCGGTTCCTCACTCACCCGGGCAATCCTGCCGCAGCGCACCGACAGCCGCGACACAACTCCGTCACGAGCCCTGCGCGATCTCCCCCAGCTCGTGGGCGGCTGCCTGCACCAGTCGTGCGACGCCGAGCGCCGCGTCCGGTGAGCGACCAGCGAGTCCGCAGGCGGGCGACAACGTGAGCGTCGACAGATCGGCGTCGGGCAGCCCAAGGCGGCGCCACATCGCGAGCACGCGCTCGACGTACCTGCCCGGGTGCGTGCCGGTGGCGTCGGTCGGCACCAGACCCAGCCAAGGGGCGCGGGACGCCTCGACGGCCTCCGCGACCAGATCCCACTCCGCGCCGCCCAGCAGGGCGACATCGAGGGCCACGCTCAGATCCGGCACCTCGGCGAGCATCCGCAGCGGCGGGGACGGAGCGCACGTGTGCACGACGATCGATCGCGTTCGCGCGGCCAGCCCGGCGGTCAACTCCGTGAGAGCCTCCCGGGCGGTCTGCTCGTCGACGCTGCGCAACCGGGAGAAACCCGACGCCGTCGGCACACTGCCGGTCAGGACGGCGGTGAGCGAGGGCTCGTCGAACTGCAGGGCGACATCGGCCCCCGGCACCAGCGACCGGACCCGGTCGACATGGTCGGTCGCTGCGGCGAGGAGCGCCTGGCGCAGGTCGCGGCAGGCGCCGGGATCGGATAGCGCCTTCTCACCCCTGGGGAGCGCGACGGCGGCAGCGAGGGTCCACGGACCGCACAGCGAGAGCTTCAGCTCACCGACGTAGCCGTCGTAGGCCTCGGCCAGCTCGTCCAGGTCCTGACGCAGGTACGCCGCACCGCGCGCGGCGTCCCGTCCCCGTCCGCCGGACAGCCGCCACCCGCTCGGCTGCAGATCGACGCTCAGGTCCGGCAGCAGCGCGGCGGTCCGACCCACCAGGTCGGCGCCCGGGCCCCGGTCCGGGAGCTCCACCAGGTAGGGCAGTCCGTCCTCGGCGAGCAGATCGCGGATCAGCCCGTTGGCGCGTCGTGGATCGGTGCCCGGCCACGACCCGATGCCGGTGGCCCGCGGTGCGATGCGGGCGACCGGCTGGTCCTCCGCCGACTCAGCGATAGGACGTCAGCGGCTTCGTACCGATCCCCTGCAGCGACTTCTTGACGGTGCCCGACGTGACCTTGACGAAGCAGGCGGCGTACCGGTCGCCCTGCGCCCAGGCCGTCTTGGTGACGTAGAGGCCGTCCTCGACGACATCCTTACGCGACTTCGTGCCGAGGAAGGCCTGCGCCAGCGGCGGGCAGAACTGAGCCCGCTGGGCGATCAGGTGGGCGTCGCCGGGGAACTTGTCGATGTACCGGCCGGACAGGTACCCGCCGGTGGTCTGACCCACGTGCGGGGAGGAGCACTTCACGATCTTGAAGTTCTTCGCCACCTTGTCGACGCAGAAGGTGTACTTGAACGCGTTCGCACCCTTCAACGCGTCCTGCAGCGTGTAGTTGATCGGCAGGTTGGCCTCGTCACCGTCGGTGCGCAGGTGCATCAGGCACACGATCCGGGTGGAGTTGAGCGGGTCGTCGACCAGGGCCACGGGGTTTCCGACGGCCAGCAGACCGACCGGCGCCCCACCGCTGAACTTGACCAGCGAGGCGTTGCAGGTCTCCTGCCGCAGCACCTGACGCGCCGTCGGGTCGGTATTGACGCTGGAGTTCCTGACCACCGCGGTGACCTGGTAGACGTGCGTCTGCGTGCAGGGCACGACCTGGTAGGTCAGGGTGTCGATCAGGCACTGCCCGGTCTGCACCGACGCCGAGATGCCCGAGGCGCTGCTCGAGCTGCTGGAACTGCTGGGCGTCGGCGAGGACGAGCTCGACGACGAGGAGGAACTGGTCGAGCTGGGCGATGTGGAGGTCGCGCTGTGGACCGTCGGGGCGCTGCCTCCCCCACCGCACGCAGCCAGGACCACAGCGGCCGCAGCCACCCCCACGATCTGACGGACCGACATCCAGCACTCCTTCACCCTGTCGCCGGCGGGCACCGGCGCTCGGCCATTGTGACCTGTCCACCCCGTCCGATGCGGCCGACCGGCCCGGTCCGGGTGGGAAATATGCGTGGTCGCCGGCGTGCCTGCGTCAGGCGGAGGCTTCGACGCGGCCGGTGCGCGCGATGGTGGCCGATCCGACGACCCTGGTGCCGTCGTAGAGCACGACGGACTGGCCGGGCGCCACGCCGCGGATGCGACGATCCAGGCGCACCTGCACCCGGTCGCCGTCTGCGGTGGCGGTCGCGGGAATCTCCTCGCCGTGGGCTCGCACCTGAGCGCCCACCCGCACCTCACCGGCGGGCGCCGGGCCGCACCACCGGCCGTGATCGGCGTCCAGCAGGTCCACGCCCAGCAGTTCGGCGGTGCCGACGACGACCCGTCGGGTCGCGGGTTGCACCTCGACGACGTACCGCTTGGCGCCGTCCTCGCGCGGCACCTTCAGCCCGAGGCCGCGGCGCTGCCCGACGGTGTACGCGAACGCCCCCTCGTGGGTGCCGACGACCTTGCCGGCGTCGTCGACGATCTCACCGGGAGCCGTGCCGAGCCGTCCGGTCAACCAGCCCTTCGTGTCGCCGTCGGCGATGAAACAGATGTCGTGGCTGTCCGGCTTCTTGGCGACCGAGAAGCCGCGCGCGGCCGCCTCCTCGCGGATGTGCGGCTTGGTGGTGTCGCCGAGCGGGAAGAACGAGCGCGAGAGCTGCTCGGCGTCCAGCACCCCGAGCACGTAGGACTGGTCCTTGGCCGGGTCGACCGCCCGGTGCAGCTCCCGGCCGTCCGGGCCGTCGACGATCTGCGCGTAGTGCCCCGTCGCGACCGCGTCGAAACCGAGCGCGAGCGCCTTGTCCAGCAACGCCGCGAACTTGATGCGCTCGTTGCAGCGCAGGCACGGGTTGGGGGTGCGGCCGGCGGCGTACTCCGCGACGAAGTCCTCCATGACGTCCTCGCGGAACCGGTCGGCCATGTCCCACACGTAGAAGGGGATGCCGAGCCGGTCGGCGACCCGTCGGGCGTCGCCGGCGTCCTCGATGGTGCAGCACCCGCGCGCGGATTCGCGCAGGGTCGCCGCGGACTGCGACAACGCCAGATGCACACCGACCACCTCATGCCCGGCGTCGAGCATCCGTGCGGCGGCCACGGCCGAGTCGACCCCGCCGCTCATGGCGGCAACGACGCGCATCACTGACCCTTCGGCCGGGCGCCGGCGCGGCCCGCGTGGTGGGCGCGCTGAGCGCGCTCGACGGCGGCCGGAAGCGCGTCGAGGAACGCCGCGACGTCGCTGTCGTCGGAGGTGTGACCCAGGGAGAGGCGCAGCGCGCCGCGAGCGCGGGCCTCCGGCACGCCCATCGCCAGGAGCACATGGCTCGGACGCGGCACGCCGGCCTGGCAGGCCGACCCGGTCGAGCACTCGATGCCCGCGGCGTCGAGCAGGTAGAGCAGGGAGTCACCGTCGCAGTCCGGCACGAGCAGGTGCACATTGCCCGGCAGCCGCCGTTCGACGTCACCGACCTCGTGCGGCCCGCTCACCGTGATGTCGAAACCCGCGTCGAGCGCACCGCGGATCATCTTGTCCCGCAACGACGCCAGCCGGTCGCTCTCGGCCGCCCGGCCGTCGGTCACGAGGGCCGTCGCGACCGCCATCCCGCGGATTGCGGCGACGTCCAGGGTGCCGCTGCGCAGCCCGCGCTCCTGGCCACCGCCCTGAGTCAGCGGCCGCAGCCGCACGTCACGCCGGGCGAGGAGCACCCCCACGCCGAGCGGTCCGCCGATCTTGTGCCCGCTGGCGGTGAGCAGGTCGGCCCCGACCGCTGCGAAGTCGATCGGCAGGTGACCCATGGCCTGGACCGCGTCCGTGTGCATGGGAATGCCGAATTCGTGGGCTACGGAGGTGATCTCGGCGATCGGCTGCACCGTGCCGACCTCGTTGTTGGCCCACATCACCGACACGAGGGCGACGTCCGCGGGATCCTGCTCGATGGCCGCGCGCACGCGTGCGGGATCGATCCGGCCGAGCGGGTCGGGCTCGACCCAGGTGATCCGCGCGCCCTCGTACTCGACCAGGAAGTCGACGCAGTCGAGCACCGCATGGTGCTCGATGGCCGAGACGATAAGCCGGGTACGCCGCGGGTCGTCGGCCCGGCGCTGGTAGTACAGGCCCTTGACCGCGAGGTTGTCCGACTCGGTGCCCCCGGAGGTGAAGACGACCTCGGACGGTCCGGCGCCGAGCCCGGCCGCGATGGTCTCGCGCGACTCCTCCACGACGCGTCGGGCCGCACGGCCGGCCGTGTGCAGCGACGAGGCGTTGCCCGGGACGGCCATCTGCTCGGCCATCGCGGTGACGACCTGCGGCAGCGCAGGCGTCGTCGCGGCATGGTCGAGGTAGTGGGGCATCGGTCGATTCTACGATCCGGTCCTGGGACCCGCCCGCGCCCGCTCCCCGTCTTTGGCAGACTGCTCGCTGATCCCACCCGATGAGAGGCCCGCTTTGTTCTCCCGCGCCACGCGCCTCGGCGGTCCCGCCGCACTCGCCGTTCTCGCGACGTCCGTGCTCACGGGCTGCAGCCACGGCGCGCCCGCGAAGGCCGTCCGCACCACCGTCGTCGCCCCCAGCGGATGCTCCGGCCCCAAGGACGTGTCCTACTCCGGCGGCGCGACGGCGTACGACGTGCCCGTCCCGACCCCCGACCACCGTGCGGTGGCCACCCAGGTCGGTGCGCCCACCCTGTCGCAGGTCTCCAGCGGGGAGAGCAGCTACCGCATCGCGTCGGTGCACATGTCGGCGCGGGTGGTGCAGAACGGGTCGTACGTCGTGTCCCCCGGGTCGCTCGTGATGCTCGACCCGCAGGGCAGGGCGTGCCCGCGGCCCGCGCACAACCCGCTGGCCGGCGCCTTCCCCCTCACGACGATCGACGAGCAGCGCGGCGCCGACGGCAACGTCGCCTTCCTGGTGCCGGCGGACGCCGACCTGGCGAACTACTCGGTCGTCTACGTGGAGAACCCGACCGACCGGCGCGCGCTCGCGAAGTGGTCCAAGCAGGGCACCGCTCCGCAACGCACGGTGACCGATGCGTGCGACGGGCCCCGCACCGCGTACGACCGCAAGGGCGTCGCGACAGTGCACTTCGGCCGGACGATCTCGATCATCAACGGCGGTATCGGCGTCACCGTCACGGCGCAGGCACCGACCCCTCGCACGCTCGGCCCGTCCCCGACCGTCCCCGGCGACGTCGACGGCGTGGCCGTCAGCCTCTCGGTCACCGCGCGGGGCGCTGAGGCGTACGTCGATCGGCGGCAGTTCGTGCTGCTGGACGGGGGCGGCCGGACATGCCGCTTCGGCAGCATCCCCTCGCCCGGCGAGACCCTCACCAGCACGCTGGTGAAGCCGAACGGATCGGGGCGCTACACGATCATCTTCTGGGTGCCCAAGGGCGCACAGCCGCGCAGTTGGACGCTGCTGCAGTTGACCTCACCGACGAGCAAGCGGGCGGCAGCGGCCTGGTCGACGTCGGCCAAGTAGCCCCCCGCGTTTTGGACATGCAGATCGGGGCATATTCGCCCCCATCTGCATGTCCGAAAGATCAGTCCGCGAGCCGGGGCGGGAAGCCGCCGGTCGCGATCGGGCCCCAGCGGGTGGGAGTGACCCGGATCAGGCACTTGCCCTGCCGGCGCATGGCCTCGCGGTATTCATCCCAGTCCGAATGCTCCCCGGAGATGACCCGGAAGTACTCCACCAGCGGCTCGACGGCGTCCTCACCCGACAGCACCTCCGCCTCGCCGTCGACCTGCACCCACTCGGCGTCGAACTCCTCGGACAGCACCAGCACGCTCACCCGCGGATCGCGTGCGGCGTTGCGGGATTTGGCGCGTTCGGGATAGGAGGAGATGACCAGGCGACCCTGCGCATCGACGCCGCCGGTGACCGGTGATGCCTGGGCCGAGCCGTCCTTGCGGGTGGTGATCAGCACGAACCGGTGCCTCGGGCGGACGAAGTCGGCGAGGGCGGCGGCATCGACGTGGGTGGTGGTGGCGACCTTGGGGCTCATGCCCTCAGCGTCTCAGACGGCTTCGTACGACGGGGGGCGTGCGTTCGGGACCGAGCGGGCCAGAACGAGCATGAGCAGCCCGATCCGGTATGCGTTGCGGGCCGAGCGGGCCTTGACAAGCCGTGCGGACCTCAGACGCGGGTGAGCGGCATCGCCGGCCCGGGCGGCGGCTCTACCTCGATCGGATCTCCGTCCGCGACGGTGCCCCCACGCGAGACCACGCCCATCACCCCGGCGAGGCGTTCGACCCGCCCGTCGTCGGTGGTGTGCACCAGACGCTTCAGCAGTCCGGGGCGGAAGTCCTCGATCTGCCGACACGGGTTGCGCAGGCCCATCACCGTCACGGTGGCGCCCGCGATCGTCAGCCGGGTGCCGACCGTCAGGTCGAGCAGGGCGATGCCGCGGGTGGTGATGTTCTCGCCGAGGTCACCGGGCGCGACGTCGTACCCGGCACGTCCCAGCTGCTCGAGCACCTCGACCGGGATCAGGTGCACCTGGCGCAGGTTGGGCTGACTCGGGTCCTGCGCCACCCGAGAGCGGTGCTGCACGGTGACGCCGTAGTGCGCGTCGCCGCGTACGCCGAGCCCCTCGTCGAGCACGATGCGTTCCACGGCCTGCTTGCTGAACTCGTGCACCCCGCTGACGTGGACGGCGACGACCTGGGCTGGCATGCGCTCATCCTCCCACCGGCCGGAGGGGTCACGACGTACGACGCCCCCCGGACCGGCGAGGGTGCAGGGGGCGTCGTTGAGTGTCAGTGCGTCAGCTCTTGGCCTTCTTCACGGCCTCGGTGGCCTGCGGAAGGACGTTGAACAGGTCGCCGACGACGCCGAAGTCGACCAGCTCGAAGATCGGCGCCTCCTCGTCCTTGTTGACCGCGACGATGGTCTTGGACGTCTGCATGCCCGCCCGGTGCTGGATCGCGCCGGAGATGCCGCAGGCGACGTACAGCTGTGGCGAGACCTGCTTGCCGGTCTGCCCGACCTGGTTGCTGTGCGGGTACCACCCGGCGTCGACAGCGGCTCGGGACGCGCCGACCGCGGCGCCGAGCACGTCGGCGAAGCTCTCGACCGGGGAGAAGTCACCGCCGGTGCCGCGGCCACCGGAGACCACGATGGCGGCCTCGGTGAGCTCCGGGCGACCGGACTTCTTCTTCTCCTGGACCTCGGTGATCTTGGCGCTCTTGGCGGTGTCGGACACCGTCAGCTCGACCGGCACGACCTGCGCACCGGCCTGGGAGGCCTGCGGCGGGGTGGTGTTCGGCTTGACCGTGATGATCGGGGTGCCCTGGGTGACCACGCCCTGCAGCGTGTAGCCGCCGGCGAACGCGGTCTGGGTCACCACGATGCCGTCGTCACCCGGCTGCACGTCCTGCGCGTCGGTGATCAGGCCGGACTCCAGCTTGACCGCGAGACGGGCGGCGGCCTCCTTGTTGGTGCCGCTGGTGGGCACCAGGACCGCCGCGACGTCGCCGGCCTGCTTGACCACGGCCTCCAGGGCCTCGGCCAGCGGCGCGACGAGATAGTCGGTGACGTCGGCGTTGTCGACGACGTAGACCTTCTCGGCGCCGAACTGCGCGAGGCGGGGCCGTGCGGCCTCCACCTGCGAGCCGATGAAGACGGCGGACGGCGTGCCGATCCGACGGGCGATCGTGAGCAGCTCCGCAGAGGTCTTCTTGACCGCACCGTCGGTGTGGTCGACCAGGACGAGGACTTCAGCCATGGGTGTTACGTCTCCTTCTGGGGTAGCGCAGCGTCAGACGAGCTTGGACTTGCTCAGGAACTCCACGAGCTTGGTGCCGCCGTCGCCTTCGTCGGGCTGCACCTCGCCCTTCTCGCGGGCCGGACGCTGGGTGACGTCGACGACCTTGGTCCAGGAGCCCTCGAAGCCCACTTGGGCGGCATCCAGACCGAGGTCGGACAGTGACCACGTCTCGACCGGCTTCTTCTTGGCGGCCATGATCCCCTTCAGCGAGGGGTAGCGCGGCTCGTTGATCTGGTCGGTCACGCCCACGAGCGCCGGGATCGAGGCCTCGACGGTCTCCGAGGCGATGTCGGTGTCGCGGCGGCCCTTGACCGACCCGTCGGCGACGGAGAGCTCCGACACCTGCGTGACCTGCGGCAGGCCGAGACGCTCGGCGAGCATGGCCGGGACGACGCTCATGGTGCCGTCGGTGGAGGCGAGACCGGTGAGCACGAGGTCGGGCTTGCCGATCTTCTCGATGGCCTTGGCGAGCACTAGGGAGGTGGCGCCGGCGTCCGAGCCGTGGATCGCGTCGTCGCAGACGTGCACACCCTTGTGGGCGCCCATCTTCAGCGACTTCTTGACCGCCTCGACCGCGACGTCGGGGCCGACCGTGAGCACGGTGACCTCACCCTCGCTCGCCTCGACGAGCTTCAGCGCCTCTTCGACCGCGTACTCGTCGAGCTCCGACAGGAGACCGTCGACGTTGGTGCGGTCGGTGGTGTGGTCGTCACTGAACGTGCGGTCGCTCTGAGCGTCCGGCACGTACTTGACGCAGACGACGATGTTCATGTCCTAGCCCTTCGTTGACGTGGTGCTCGATGAATGGTGACGGGCGATGACGCGGTCGTACGACGCGTCGTTCGGCGATCCCGACATGGTCCCGCAGGCTCGATATCCAGGGTACGCCACCACGTTACTGGCGAGTAACAGCCTGCCCGCCGCGGATTTCAGCGGCCGGCGAACCGCGCCTTCCCCGGACCCTCCTGCACGAACGACGCCATGCCCGTCGCACGGTCCTGCGTGGCGAACAGTCCCGCGAACAGGGCAGATTCGATGGCCAGCCCGGTGTCGAGGTCGGTGTCCTGACCGCGGTCGATGGCCTCCTTGGCGGCGCGCAGCGCGACCTTGGGACCGCCGACGTAGCGGCTCATCCGGGCCTTCGCGGCCTCGAGCACGGAGCCGGGTTCGCACAGTTCGTCGACCAGGCCGATCTCCAGCGCCTCGGTCGCCGCCACCATCCGACCGGAGAAGACGATGTCCTTCGCGCGGGCGGGTCCGACCAGGCGGGTGAGGCGCTGAGTGCCGCCGGCGCCGGGGATGATCCCGAGCAGGATCTCCGGCTGGCCGAGCTTCGCGTCGTTCGCGGCGATGCGGAAGTCGCACGTCATCGACAGCTCGCAGCCGCCGCCGAGCGCGTAGCCGGCGATGGCCGCGACCGTGGGCTGCGGGATGGCCGCGATGGCGGCGAAGAAGGCCTGCAATCGCGGCGCGCGGGTGACCATGTCGACGTACTCCAGGCGCTGCATCTCCTTGATGTCAGCGCCCGCGGCGAAGACCTTCTCCCCGCCGTAGAGGATGACCGCGGAGACGTCGTCTCGGTCGGAGGCCTCGATCGCGGCGGACCGCAGGCCCTCCTGGACCTCGCCGTTGAGCGGGTTCATCTTGGGACGGTCGATACGGATGACGCCGATGCCGTCGGCCACCTCGAGGGAGACGAACTCCCCGTACGTCGATGGTGCGTCGGTCACCCTCAGACCTCGCCGTCGTTGCCGGCGCCGGGGGCATCGTCAGGGCCGGGCAGGTCGGCCGGGTCGGTGTTGGCGACGTGCGGACCCTCACCGAGCACCGTCTGGTGCCACAGCTGGACGGCCTGCAGCACCATCTGCGTGGTGGAGGCGACCATCATCTCCAGGTTGTCGCCGTCCTGGACCAGGTGCTCGCCGGAGACCACGAGGGTGCCGTTGGCGATGCCGGTCTTGATGATGTTCAGGCTGAGCGTGACGTCGTTGCAGGCAAGCAGCTGCTTGACCAGGTCGTCGGGCATGTCGTCGGTGATCTGCCACTGGCCGAAGATGCGCAGCAGGCTCACCTCGCCCTCCGTGCAGCGCGCGAAGAGCTGCTGCTCCTGCACGGTGAAGCTCACGTCGCCGTCGGCGTCGATGTCGGGCTGTGCCTGCATGTCCTGCAGAACGTCCAACACCCGCCCACGCAGGGGGTGTTCGCCGGCGGGCGGGGGGAAGTTGGGCATCGAGGTCGGATCAGTCATCCCGTCAAGATACCCGGGGTCTTTACGCTGACGCCCATGCCCGCCCCGCGCCGCCCCGACCACGTCCCGCCGCCGTACGGCGCCACCCTCACCGGCGACGGCGCGGAGTTCGCGGTCTACGCGGGCCACGCCACCGGCGTGCAGCTGTGCCTCTTCGACGACGCCGGCGCCGAGCGCCGGCTCCCGATGGTGCGCCACGTGCACGGCACCTGGTCCACGTATGTGACGGGTGTGACGCAGGGGCAGCGGTACGGCTACCGGGTCGACGGGGACTGGGACCCCGCGAACGGTCAGCGGCACAACCCCGCCAAGCTGCTGCTCGACCCGTACGCGCGCGCCATCGAGGGCTCCGTCGACTGGCGCCCGGAGGTCTACGGCACGGTCGTCGACCAGTCGCTCGCGGTCGGTGAACCCGCCGACGTGCGTGACGACCGGGACAGCGCGGCGTTGGTCCCGCGCAGCGTGGTCGTCGGCGACGGCTTCGACTGGGGCGACGAGCGCGCGCCGATGACCGCGTGGTGCGACACCGTCATCTACGAGACCCACGTGATCGGCATGACCCACGACCTGCCCGGCGTGCCGGACGAGCTGCGCGGCACGTACGCCGGACTGGCCCACCCCGCGACGATCGCGCACCTGCGACGCCTCGGGATCACCACCGTGGAGCTGCTGCCCGTGCACGCGTCGGTCTCCGAGCCGCACGTCGTGCAGCGCGGCATGAGCAACTACTGGGGCTACAACACGCTCGGCTTCTTCGCCCCGCACCTCCCCTACGCCGCCGCGACAGACCCGGTCGAGGCGGTGGCCGAGTTCAAGGGGATGGTCAAGCTGCTGCACGCCGCCGGCATCGAGGTGCTGCTCGACGTCGTCTACAACCACACCTGCGAGCAGAGCGCGGCCGGCGGTTCGACGCTGGCGTGGCGCGGGCTGGACAGCCGCGCGTACTACCGCCTCGACGAGCGCGGCGACGACATCGACGTCACCGGGTGCGGCAACACCCTCGACCTGAGGCACCCGATCACCGTGCGGATGGTGCTGGACTCGCTGCGCTACTGGGTGCAGGAGATGCACGTCGACGGCTTCCGCTTCGACCTGGCGGTGGCGCTGGCGCGGGGCCGTGACGACGGCTACCACCCGGACCACCCGTTCCTGATGGCCCTGCGCACCGATCCGGTGCTCTCGGACGTCAAGCTCATCGCCGAGCCATGGGACCTCGGCATCCACGGCTGGCGCACCGGGCAGTTCCCGCCGCCGTTCGGGGAGTGGAACGACCGCTTCCGCGACACCGTGCGCACCTTCTGGCTCCCCGACCTGGCGCGCGACGCGGCCGGGGAGGACGGTCACGGGGTGCGCGAGCTCGGCACCCGGATCGCCGGATCGGCCGACCTCTTCCGCGACGCACGGCGGGGGCCGCTCGCGTCGATCAACTTCGTGACGGCGCACGACGGATTCACCGTGGCCGACCTCACGGCGTACAACTCCAAGCACAACGGCGCCAACGGCGAGGGCAACCGCGACGGCAGCGACAACAACTGCTCCTGGAACCACGGGATCGAGGGTCACGTCGACGCCACAGAGGGCGTCGAGGCGCTGCGGCGGCGGTCGATGCGCAACCTGCTCGGCACCCTGCTGCTGTCCGCCGGCGTGCCCATGCTGACCGGCGGCGACGAGTTCGGTCGCACTCAGCGCGGAAACAACAACCCGTACTGCCAGGACAGCGAGATCTCCTGGTACGACTGGGATCTGGCGGACTGGCAACGCGACCTCAACGATTCGGTGCGACATCTGCTCGACCTGCGACGCCGGCACCCCGTGCTGCGTCAACGGCACTTCTTCCCCGGCACCCCCGTCGACGGAGATGCGCTGCCGGCACTGCACTGGCACGCACTGGACGGGCGGGTCCTCACGGCCGAGCAGTGGAACGACGGCCGCACCCGCACCATGTCCGTGGTGTTCGACGGCGCCGACATCGGCGACGACCGCCTGCTGCTGCTCTTCCACGGCAGCGCGCACGACGCGTCGGTGACCCTGCCTGGGCAGGCCGGAGTGACAGCGTGGAAACTGCTGTGGGACAGCCGGTTCGAGAGGATGGATGACGTGCCGCAGGTGGAGACGACAGTCGGGGCGCCGTACGACGTGCCGCCGGCGACGCTCGCGATCTTCCAGGGGGCGTGAGGTGGTCTCCTACTTCGAGGCGTACGACGGCGAGCGGCTCGCCTTCCATGAGGTCGGCGAGGGCAGGACACTCGTGCTCATCCACGGGTTCTTCTCCACCGCGCGGGTCAACTGGATCGCGTACGGGCACGCGCAGACCATCGCCGACCGCGGCTACCGGGTCGTGATGCCCGACCTGCGCGGGCACGGCGACAGCGCGAAACCCCATGATCCGCAGCGGTACCGGGGCGACGTACTGGCCGATGACGGCTTCGCGCTGGTCGAGCACCTCGGACTCGACGATTACGACCTCGGCGGCTACTCGCTCGGCGCCCGTACGACGGCTCGCATGCTCGTGCGCGGCGCCACCCCCGGTCGCGCCGTCCTCGGCGGGATGGGCCTCACGGGCATCACCCGCACCGGCGGGCGTGGTAAGCACTTCCGCGAGGTGCTCACCAGCACAGAGGAATTCCCGCGTTACTCACCGCAGTGGAAGAGCCAGTCGTTCCTGCGCAAGGTCGGGGGCGACCCCGTCGCACTGCTGCGGGTGCTGGAGTCCTTCCAGGACACCCCTGCCGACGACCTGTCGGCCATCGTGCAGCCGACGCTCGTCGTGTGCGGCGAACAGGACCGGGACAACGGCTCACCGCAGGAGCTCGCCGGGGCGCTGCCCAACGGTCAGCTCACGATCGTCCCCGGCGACCACATGAGTGCCGTCGCCGACAAGGCGCTGGGCCGGGCGATCGCGGACTTCCTGGGTGACATCGGTTCCATGTGACGGCCGCTTGCAGGCACCGACTGTGTCGCAGTTGCGTTCGAGGGACACAGGTCTCCCTGTGTCCCTCGTGCGTAACTGCGTCAGGGTCGCAGGTCAGCGCTCATCCGTGCGGCCGGCGCCGGCGGGCACGTCGCGTCGGGTGTGGCGCAGCCACCACAGGCCGAGGATCGGCAGGAGCAGCGGCACGTAGCCGTAGCCCTGCCCGAACCTCGCCCAGACCGTCGTGTCGCCGGCTTGACCCTGAGCGACGAACGCCGAGCCGTCGGCGTAGCTCCAGATGCCGACCGCGATCACGCCGAGCAGCTCGAAACTGATGGTGTACAAAGCGATCCGCGCGTTGCGATCGCCCCCACGACCCAGCGCGACGGTGGCCAAGATGTAGACCACCGCTGCCAGCGCGGACAGCAGGTAGGGCAGGGCCGGGTGCGGCCAGGTCTGCGAGATCTGCAGGACCGACCGCCCGGTCGCGGCCAGGGCGAACAGCGCGTAGAGGGCGACCAGGATGCGCCCGAATCCGGAGTTGACCCGCACGTCAGATCGACCCAGCCGGGTGGCCGAGGTCGGACCAGGCGGCGCGCAGCAGGGAAGCCTCCTGGGCTGCACTGAGCTGTCCCGCGATGAGCCCCAGCACGTTGTGGCCGGAGGCGATGGCGAGGCAGTCCGCCCGTACGACGGTGCCGTGGACGGTGACCCGCTCCTGGAAGGCGAGCGCGCCCGTGCCGTAGCCCGTCGGAGCCGTGCCGGGGGTCACGAGGACCGTCGTACCGTCGGACGACCTCAGCGCGGAGTGGCAGCCGGCGATGTTGGTGCGCAACCCCCCGAGCTCGCGTGCGGTGTCCAGCGCCGGATAGCTCTCGAGAGTCTCCTCGACGTCGCGCAGGTCCGACACCGATGAGATCGCACCGGAGTTGTCGTACGCCGTCTGCTCCTTGTGCGCGGGCGCCGTGGAGAAGACGTCGTCGGAGTTGATGAGCTTCGCCAGTGCCGGGCAGGTGCCACCGGTGCCGACCACGTCGCCGCTCTGCGAGTCGGCCGCGCCGGGGTCGTACGCGACCATGTCCGACGCATACGCAGCGACCTGCGCTGCGGTGATCAGCGAGGGCCGGAACGAGGACGTCGGCAACGTGCCGAGCGGGTCGGCTGCCGAGGACGACGGGGAGGACGGGGAGGACGGTGACGACGGCGTCGTCGTACCGGACGAGGGCCCGCCCGACGGCGCGGACGAGGCGGACGTCGAGCCGTTCGCCCCGACATGCGGCGGTGTCGCCTTCGGTGCGCTGCCTCCGCACCCCGCGAGGGCGAGCACGCCCAGCGCCACGGCCGTGTTGCGGACTCCGGACCACTGCATTCGGCTCTTCCCTTCGTCGACCGGACCGATGCGTGAGCGCCTCATCCGTGTCCGTTCCAGATCTGCACCAACCGCACCAGCATGACGAGCAGACCGAGCCCTGCGACCAGGATGACGCCGGAGCTGGACCGGGACTCCCGCTCGGCGATGGCCCAGACACCCGCGACCGGCAGGGCCACCACCAGGCCGGCGAGGTAGGCGATGAAGAGCGCCGCGGACATGCCGTGCCCGCCGTGGCCCGACAGCGCGATACCGACCACCAACTGGACCACGATCAGTCCCTCGGCGACCAGACCGGTCCAGAACATCGGGTCGTCGATCGGCTTGCCGCGCAGCAGCGCGTACCCGGCCTGCAGAGCCAGCACCACCAGCACCGCTCCGGTCAGGTACGTGAGGGGGGCGAACACCCGGTCATCGTACGGAGCGAGAGGACTCCGCGCCCGCCAGCATCCCTGCCGCATCCGCGGCCCGCGCTATCCGCGCTGCCAGTCCTGCGGTCGTCGACTCACCACTGCGGCGGCGACGGCCACCACCACGGCGATCACGGCGCTGAGGAGGAGACCGGTGCTCGGATCGCTGTGCGACACGAGCAGCGCGCCGATCAGGGCGCCCACCAGCATGGCGGCGATGGCGAGGATGCGGCGTACGACGACCGCGATGTTGCGCTGCCGCAGGTCCGCAGCGATGCCGGTGAGCGTCATGGTGAGCACGGTGGTGGTGAAGTCGGGGACTGCGAGGCGGCGCACTGCGGCGTTGCGCAGCCCGAGCGCGACCGCGGCAAGGGCGACGGCCACGTCGACGCCGGCGACGGTGTAGGGCCGGCCGTCGATCAGCAGGACGAGCGCGGCGGCGAGCAGGAGAGCGGCTTCCGCGGCGACGGCGTTGCGCAGCAGGACTCCTCGGTGCCCGCCGTACCGCGTGACCACAGTGCCACCCAGACCCGCGCCCACGAGGAACCCGACGAGTGCCACCAAGGAGGCGACCAGGGAGAACCCCGGTGCGCCGGCGAGGGCGAAGCCGATGAAGACGACATTGCCGGTCATGTTGGCCACGAAGACCCGGCCGAGGCGCAGGATGCTGACCGCGTCGACCACCCCGGTGCTCGCGGTGAGGAGCAGCAGCAGGATCGGCAGTGGCCCGTGGTCGGGGTGCGCCACGTACTGGCGGTACCAGGGATCCGCGGGCTTCGGCGGACTGGGCTCGGGGGGCTCCGAAGGCACATCGCATCGTTCCACGGCAGCGCAGGTGACAGGCGGAACGGGCAGACCACAGCGGCGTGTCAGCAAGCTGGGCTACGTTCCAGCCACAGCCGGTACGTCCGTTAGAGAGTGCGGGCCGTGGGTACTCCGTCATGAACCTCCCTCTGACAGCGCAGGAGTAGGACGTATGGGCAAACTCACCGGGCTCGGCATCGGCGCCGGGGCCGTCGCGGCACTTGCGGCGCGCGACCTCATCCAGAAGAAGCACTCGGTGCTGCGCAA
Organism: Allobranchiibius huperziae; assembly: GCF_013410455.1. Lineage (NCBI taxonomy): Bacteria > Bacillati > Actinomycetota > Actinomycetes > Micrococcales > Dermacoccaceae > Allobranchiibius > Allobranchiibius huperziae. The sequence continues at coordinate 2,490,795 of NZ_JACCFW010000001.1, forward strand.
TTACCCGGTGGTGGGCCACATGCGCTATCTCCTGGAGGAGATCCGCCCGGAGATCCAGCAGTACTTCATCGAGAAGAACTGGGACGGCAGGCCGTTCGACCGCGATACCCGCACGATGGTCTACGAGCGCGCGAAGGGCACCGCCGCCGAGCTCTCCTTCGGCACCGAGCGCGACGTCTACCAGCCCGGGTACGAGTACTTGGTGCACAGCACCACTCCGCTGGAGGCACCCGACAACCCGCCGCGGGTGATGGTGGGCGGTCCGGACTGTCGCAAGCCGTACAGCATGGCGCTGGTCAACGTGTCGTCGATGAGCTTCGGTGCGATCTCGGCCAACGCGATCCGGGCGCTGAACAAGGGCGCCGAGATGGGCGGTTTCGCGCACGACACCGGCGAGGGCGGCCTGTCCAAGTACCACGAGGAGCACAACGGCGACCTGGTCTGGGAGATCGGGTCCGGCTACTTCGGCACCCGCACCAAGGACGGGCACTTCGACGAGAGCCAGTTCGCCGACAAGGCCAACCGCGATCAGGTCAAGTGCGTCTCGATCAAGCTGAGCCAGGGCGCCAAGCCCGGCATCGGTGGGGTGCTTCCCGCGGCGAAGGTGACCAAGGAGATCGCCGAGGTACGCGGCGTACCCCAGGGCCAGAAGTGCGTGAGTCCCGCCGCCCACACCGCGTTCCACTCCCCCGTGGAGCTCATCGAGTTCGTGGCGCGACTGCGCGAGGTCACGGGCGGCAAGCCGACCGGCTTCAAGCTGTGCGTCGGTTCGCGCCGCGACGTGCTCGCGATCTGCAAGGCGATCCTGCAGGTCGGTACCGCGCCGGACTTCATCATCGTGGACGGCAGCGAGGGCGGCACGGCAGCGGCGCCCCTGGAGTACGAGGACCACGTCGGCATGCCGCTCACCGACGGGCTGATGATCATGCACAACGCCCTGGTCGGCATCGGCATGCGCGACAAGATCCGGATCGGCGCCAGCGGCAAGGTCGTCGGTGGCAGCGACGTCGTGAAGCGGCTCATCCAGGGCGCTGACTACACCAACTCCGCGCGCGCCATGATGATGGCCGTCGGCTGCATCCAGTCCCAGAAGTGTCACACGGACAAATGCCCGGTCGGCGTCGCCACCCAGAGCGAGGCGCGGGCGCGGGCGCTCGACGTCGGCGACAAGAGCATGCGGGTCAAGCGCTACCAGGAGGCCACGGTCAAGCAGGCGGCGTCCATGATGGCCACGCTCGGCGCCACCCGCCCCGAGGAGCTGAGTCCGCACATGCTGCGCCGCAACATCGACGCGACCCAGACGCAGTCGTACTACGAGATGTACGAATGGCTTTCGCCCGGCCAGCTGCTCGCGGGAGCGCCGCAGACCTGGATCGACGACTGGGACACCGCCAGCCCTGACCGCTTCGTCCCCCAACGCTCGCACCAACGCTAGGAGCCCGATAGTGAACGTCGCCGAGAACCTCGTCACCGCCCTGGCCGATCACGGCGTCACGACCGTCTGGGGGGTCGTCGGTGACGCGCTCAACCCCGTCACCGACGCGATCCGCCGCGAGGACCGCATCGAGTGGATCGGGGTGCGCCACGAGGAGGCCGCGGCGTTCGCGGCCGGCGCTCAGGCCCAGCTGACCGGCACGATCGGGGTCTGCATGGGCACCGTCGGGCCGGGTTCGATCCACCTGCTGAACGGGCTCTACGACGCCAAGAAGTCCCACGTCCCGGTGCTCGCGGTCTGCGGGCAGGTGCCGACCGAGGAGATGGGCAGCGAGTTCTTCCAGGAGGTCAACAACGACGTCCTCTTCAGCGACGTGTCGGTCTTCACGCACACCGTCACCTCCGCCGCGCAGATGCCGCAGATCCTGGAGCAGGCGGTGAACACCGCGTACGCGCAACAGGGCGTCGCCGTGCTGACGCTCCCCGGTGACATCGGCGACTCGAAGCTGCCGGACGACGCGGCGCCGCGCTTCGCACCGCCGCCCGCCGAGGCCGCCGCCCCGGTGAGCCAGATCCAGGAGGCGGCAGCAGTGCTGGCCGACGCCGACGCGGTCACGCTGCTGGTCGGACGCGGCGCCCGCGAGTCGCGCCGCCAAGTGCTCGACCTCGCCGAACGCCTGCAGGCGCCGATGGTGTTGACGCTCAAGGCCAAAGGGGGTCTGGAGCACGACAACCCCTATGCCGTCGGACAGTCCGGCCTCATCGGCAACCCGGCGGCCGCGAAGGCGCTGGACGACTGCGACGTGCTCTTCCTGGTCGGCACCGACTTCCCCTACCGGGAGTGGCTGCCGAAGGGCAAGACGGTCATCCAGCTCGACGCGCGGGCCGAGCACATCGGGCGACGGATCAACGTCGAGCACGCACTGGTCGGCCACGTCGGGCCCACGCTGGGCGCGTTGCTCCCCCAGCTGCCGGAGAAGCGACCGTCCGGTCGCCACCTCGACAAGGCGACGAAGGCGTACGCCACCTGGCACGAGGCCCAGCAGCGCCTCACCGACCCCGATCACGACAAGAAGCTGCTCGGCCGGCTGCGCAGCCTGGGCGACAATCCCGACAAGCTGATCCGCCCGGAGATCGTGGCGAAGGCGCTGAACGATCACGCCGACCCCGACGCGATCTTCACCAGCGACACCGGCATGTCGACCGTCTGGCTCTCCCGCTTCATCGAGTTCTCCGGCACCCGCCGGCTGCTCGGCTCCTACAACCTGGGCTCGATGGCCAACGCGATGCCGCAGGCACTCGGTGCCCAGGCCCTCGACCGGTCGCGCCAGGTCATCGCCTGCTGCGGTGACGGCGGCCTGATGATGCTGCTCGGCGACCTGCGTACGGCGGTCACCTACGACCTGCCGGCGACGTTCGTCGTCTTCGACAACGGCCGCCTCGGCATGGTCAAGCTCGAGCAGGAGCAGGGCGGCCTGCCCGAGTTCGGCACCGAGCTGGACAATCCGGACATCGCAGCCGTCGCAGCGGCGATGGGACTGGACGCCGTTCGCGTCACCGACCCCGACGAGGTCGCCCCGGCGCTTCAGCGGGCCCTGGCGAGCGGCCGGCCCGCACTGCTCGACATCGTGACCAACCCCGACGAGGTGTCGATCCCCCCGAAGCCGAAGGTCGCGCAGGCCTGGGGGTTCGCGATCGCCAAGTCGAAGGAGACGATCGAGAGCGCCTGACCTGTTTGCGCGCGGCCGGGTTCCTTCGCCGGGGGCCCGGCCGCGTCGTTGCGACTACTCGGCCCAGCCGACCGCTGCATGACCCTGACGGCATTCACGTTCGTTGACGGCGTTCAAACACCGTCAACCGACGTGAACGCCGTCATGGTGGGCGCGTTCGTCGTCCGGCGAATCAGGCGTTGAGGGCCAGGCCGAGCTCGCTGGGGCTCGCGAGCCCCTCATGGCGCGGCAGCACCCGCACGGTGTAGCCGAAGGACCCGGTGCGCTGGATCGTCACGTCACCGGCGAACACCTGCCGGCCCGAGCCGTCGGGCCCGTCCTCGGTCTCCACGAACGACAGCGGCACCGTCGTGACGTCGCTCAGCTCATCGGACTCCGACACCCGCCCGTGCACGACCTGCACATCGACCTCTTCCGGCCGCAACCCGCCGAGGGCCACGTAGGCGCGCACGTGCACCTGGTCGCCCACCTGCGGGCTGTCGGACACCCCGTCGGCGTCGACGTGGTCCACCCGGGCGTGCGGGAAGGCGGCCGCCGCTTCCTGCTTGTACGCCGCGAGCTCGCGTGCCTGCGCGAAGCCGTCCTGAGCGCGGCGCCGGGCGGCCTGCGCAGCCGGCGCGTAGAGCTGCTGGGTGTAGTCCTTGACCATCCGGGTCGCCTGCACCTTCGGCCCGAGTGTGGTGAAGGTGTGCGACACCATCGAGAGCCACCGCTGCGGCAGACCGTCGTCGTCGCGGTCGTAGAACGTCGCGGCGACGTTGTTCTCGATGAGGTCGTAGAGCGCGTTGGCCTCGAGGTCGTCGCGGCGGTCGGCGTCCTGCACCCCGTCGGCGGTGGGGATGGCCCAGCCGTTGTGCCCGTCGTACCACTCGTCCCACCACCCGTCGAGGATCGAGAGGTTGAGCCCGCCGTTGAGCGCGGCCTTCATGCCCGACGTACCGCACGCCTCGAAGGGGCGCAGCGGGTTGTTCAGCCACACGTCGCAGCCGGGGTAGAGCTTCTGGGCCATCTCTATGTCGTAGCCCGGCAGGAAGATGATGCGGTGGCGGATCTCCGGGTCGTCGGCGAACTGCACCATCTGCTGGATCAGCTTCTTGCCGGTCTCGTCCGCCGGGTGGCTCTTGCCCGCGATGACCAGCTGGATGGGGCGCTGCGGGTCCAGCAGCATCCGGCGCAGCCGCGCGGGGTGGCGCAGCATGAGGGTGAGGCGCTTGTAGGTCGGCACCCGCCGCGCGAAGCCGATGGTGAGCACGTCGGGGCTGAGGATCTCATCGGTCCAGCCCAGCTCCGCCGACGAGGCGCCGCGCAGCAGCCACGACTCGCGCACCCTGCGGCGCGCGTCCTGCACCAGCTGCTCGCGCAGCTCGCGCTTGACGCGCCAGAACTCCTCCACCGGCACCTGCCCGAGCGCCTCCCAGGCCTGCTCGCCGCGGATCAGCTCCGGCCCGACGAAGCGCTGCCCCAGCTCCACGACCTTCGGGTCGACCCATGTCGGCGCGTGGACACCGTTGGTGATGCTGGCGATCGGCACCTCGGAGTCGTCGAAGCCGGGCCACAACCCGTCGAACATCCCGCGGCTGACGGCGCCGTGCAGCTGGGAGACGCCGTTGGCGCGCTGCGCGAGCCGCAGACCCATCACGGCCATGTTGAAGACGGCGGGGTCGCCGCCTTCGTACGTCTCGGATCCGAGCGGGAGCACCTTGGCGACGGGTACGCCGGGCAGGGTGCTCAGGTGCCGCTCGATCTGGTCCTTGCCGAAGCGGTCGATGCCGGCCGGGACGGGAGTGTGCGTGGTGAAGACGGTGCCGGCTCGTACCGCCTCGACGGCGTCGTCGAACGCCAGGCCCTCGCCGGTCACCAGCTCGCTGATGCGCTCCAGGCCGAGGAAGCCCGCGTGTCCCTCGTTGCAGTGGTAGACCTCCGGCAGCGGGCTGCCGGTGAGCCGCGACCAGATGCGGGTGGCGCGCACGCCGCCGATGCCGAGCAGCATCTCCTGCCGCAACCGCTGCTCACCGCCGCCGCCGTAAAGGCGGCTGGTGAGCTCACGTCCAGCGTCGTCGTTGCCGTCGACGTCGGAGTCGAGCAGCAGCAGGGGCACGCGTCCGACCTGCGCCCGCCAGATCCGGGCGTGCAGGGTGCGGTCGTCCGGAAGGTCGAGGGTCACCCGGGCGGGGGTGCCGTCGTCCTCGCGCACCAGGGACAGCGGCAGATCGTCCGCATCGTGGACGGGGTAGGTCTCCTGCTGCCAGCCGTCGGCGGACAGCGACTGGGAGAAGTAACCGGTCTTGTAGAAGAGGCCGAGTCCGACGATCGGCACGCCCAGGTCGGAGGCGGACTTCAGGTGGTCGCCGGCCAGGATGCCGAGACCGCCGGAGTACTGCGGCAGCACGTGGGTGATGCCGAACTCGGCGCTGAAGTAGGCGATGGCCCGCGGCGCCTCCTGGTCGGCGGCGAAGTCGTCGTACCAGGAGGGAGCGGTCAGATAACGCTCCAGGCTGCGCGCGGCCGCGTGGACACGCTCGACCAGCACGGTGTCGGCGGCGAGCTGGGAGAGCTCGTCGGCAGAGAACGAGGCCAGCAGCGCGACCGGGTCGTGCCGCACGCTCTCCCACCGCTGCGGATCGATGTCCCGGAAGAGGTTCCTGGTGCGGCTGTGCCACGACCATCGCAGGTTGCTGGCGATGTCGCCCAGCGGAGCCAGCGGCTCGGGAAGCACGGTGCGGACGTGGAAACGTCGGATGGCCTTCACGAGGAAGATCGTAGAGCCGCCCGGATCACCCGCCGTGGGGCGTCCGACTGGCAAACCTTGTAGCGTCCTTCGCGTGACTGATTCGCCTGCCATCAGCCGTCGGCTTCCGACCGCGACCAGCGCACATTCGCCTGCTCCCCCGTCGCCCGGTGCCGAGCGCGCCATCGGCCGCATCCCCGTGCAGGACGTCTCCCCGGTGGTCGACGGAGGCACCCTCCCGACGAAGTCGGTCGTGGGCGAGGAGTTCGTCGTCTCCGCCACGGTCTTTCGCGAGGGTCACGACGCGGTGAACGCGACGGTGGTGACCACAGACCCGCAGGGCCGGGTCAGCCACCTGCCGATGACCTGCATCAACCCGGGTCTCGATCTGTGGACGGCCACGGTCAGCGCGGATCGGGAGGGCCGTTGGAGCTACCGGGTCGAGGGCTGGTCGGACCCCTACGCCACCTGGGCGCACGACGCGATCATCAAGGTCGCGGCCGGCGTCGACGTCGACCTGATGCTGGACGAGGGCGTGCTGGTCCTGCAGCGCGCGCTCGAGAAGGGTTCCTACGACACAGAATCCGCTGCCGTGCTCACTGCGGCTGTGGACGGCTTGCAGGACACCACGGCGGACGCCGGCGTGCGGCTGTCGGCGGGCACCGGCGTCGACGTACGCCGGGTGCTCGCGGCTCAGCCGCTGCGCGAGAGCGTGAGCCCCGGCACGACCTACCCCTGGCTGGTCGAGCGCGAACTGGCGCTGACCGGCGCGTGGTACGAGATCTTCCCCCGCTCCGAGGGGTGTCACCAGGACGAGGACGGCGACTGGGTCAGCGGCACCTTCGCGACCGCCGCCGAGCGGCTGCCCGCGATCGCGGCCATGGGCTTCGACGTCGTCTACCTCACGCCGGTGCACCCCATCGGCAGCACGAACCGCAAGGGTCCCAACAACAGCCTGCACGCCGGTCCGAAGGACCCCGGGTCGCCGTACGCGATCGGTGCCGCCGACGGCGGCCACGACGCGCTGCACGCCGACCTCGGCGACTGGGACGACTTCGACGGATTCGTCACCGCCGCGAAGCGATCCGGCCTGGAGGTGGCGCTCGACCTGGCCCTGCAGTGCTCGCCGGACCACCCGTGGGTCACCGAGCACCCGGACTTCTTCACCACGCGCGCCGACGGCAGCATCGCCTACGCGGAGAACCCTCCGAAGAAGTACCAGGACATCTACCCGCTCAACTTCGACAACGACCCCGACGGCATCTACGCCGAGGTGCGCCGCGTGGTGCAGGTGTGGATCGACCACGGCGTCAAGATCTTCCGGGTCGACAACCCGCACACCAAGCCGGTGGAGTTCTGGCAGTGGATCATCGCCGACGTCGCGCGTGAGCACCCCGAGGTGATCTGGCTGGCCGAGGCGTTCACCCGGCCGGCGATGATGCACACACTGGGCAAGATCGGCTTCCAGCAGAGCTACACCTACTACGCGTGGCGCAACGACCCCGCCGAGCTGCGGGAGTACGTCGAGTCCCTGGCGACCGAGTCCGCGGCGTACATGCGTCCCTCGTTCTGGCCCACGACGCACGACATCCTCACGCCGTACATGCAGTACGGCGGGCCGAACGCGTGGAAGCTGCGCGCCGCGCTGGCCGCGACGCTGTCGCCGACCTACGGCATCTACGCCGGCTACGAGCTGGTGGAGAACGTCGCACGCCCCGGCGCCGAGGAGCAGCTGGACAACGAGAAGTACCAGTACAAGGACCGGCACTGGGCCGATTTCGAGCCCGGGGGTCCACGCGAGGGCCAGTCGCTCGCGCCGTACCTGACGCGGCTCAACGAGATCCGCCGCGAGCATCCGGCGTTCGGGTGGCTGCGCAACATCACCTTCCACGCCGTGGACGACCCGCAGCTGCTGGTCTTCTCCAAGCGTCGCGGCGACGACGTCATGATCGTCGTGGCCAACTGCGACCCGCACGCCACCCGCGAGTCGACCGTGCACCTGGATATGGAGGCGCTCGGCCTCCCGGCAGGCAGCTGGTTCGCGGCGCACGAATGCTTCACCGGTGCGACCTGGCACTGGGGCGAGCACAACTACGTCCGACTCGGCCCCGAGGGCGAGCCGGTGCACATCATCCACGTGAGGAGCGCCTGACCAGTGAGTCCGCAGCAGTTCAACCTCCATCAGCCGGGGTTGCGCCACGATCCGCACTGGTACCGCAAGGCCGTCTTCTACGAGGTGCTCGTGCGCGCCTTCGGCGACTCCACCGGCAGCGGTTCGGGCGACTTCAGCGGTCTGATCAACCGGCTCGACTACCTGCAGTGGCTGGGGGTCGACTGCCTGTGGCTGCCGCCGTTCTACGCGTCCCCACTGCGCGACGGCGGTTACGACATCGCCGACTACAAGCAGGTGCTGCCGGAGTTCGGGACGCTGCCGGAGTTCATCGAGTTGGTCTCGCAGGCGCACGCCCGAGGCATCCGGATCGTGACCGACCTGGTGATGAACCACACCAGCGACCAGCACCCGTGGTTCCAGGCCTCCCGCAGCGACCCCCAGGGCCCGTTCGGCGACTACTACACGTGGTCGGACACGGATGAGAAGTACGCCGACGCGCGGATCATCTTCGTCGACACCGAGGTCTCCAACTGGACCTTCGACCCGGTCCGCCGGCAGTTCTTCTGGCACCGCTTCTTCTCCCACCAGCCGGACCTCAACTTCGAGAACCCGGCCGTGAAGGAGGAGATGTTCGACATCGTCCGCTTCTGGATGGATCTCGGCATCGACGGTTTCCGGCTGGACGCCGTGCCCTACCTGTTCATCGAGGAGGGGCACAACGGCGAGAACCACCCCCGGACGCACGAGTACCTGGCCGACCTGCGCGAGATGGTCGACACCGAGTACCCCGGGCGGGTGCTGCTGGCCGAGGCCAATCAGATGCCGCACGAGGTGGTCGACTACTTCGGCACCGAGGAACGCCCCGAGTGTCACATGTGCTTCCACTTCCCCGTCATGCCGCGGCTGTACTACGCGCTGCGCGAGGAGAAGGCCACCTCGATCGTGAAGGTGCTGGAGGAGACGCCCGCGATCCCGCCGGGCACCCAGTGGGGCACCTTCCTGCGCAACCACGACGAGCTGACGCTGGAGATGGTGACGCCGGAGGAGCGCTCGGCGATGTACGGCTGGTACGCCCCAGACACCCGGATGCGCGCCAACATCGGCATCCGCCGCCGGCTCTCCACGTTGCTGGACAACAGTCGCGCCGAGATCGAGCTGATCCACGCGCTGCTGCTGTCGCTGCCCGGATCGCCGTGCCTCTACTACGGCGACGAGATCGGGATGGGCGACAACATCTGGCTCGAGGACCGCGACGCCGTCCGCACGCCGATGCAGTGGTCGCCGGACCGCAACGCCGGCTTCGGCACGTCCGATCCGGGCAAGCTCTACCTGCCCGTCATCTCCAGCCTCGTCTACCACTACAACAACGTGAACGTGGAGTCGGCGATGGGCAGCTCGTCCTCGCTGCTGCACTGGCTGCGCGAGATGCTCGCGATCCGGTCGCGCTACCCGGTCTTCGGGCTCGGCGACTTCACCATCTGCGAGTCCGACAACGACGCGGTGCTCACCTTCACCCGCTGCGTGAGCGACGAGGACGCGCAGGAGAACGAGCTGGAGGTGCGCAACGTGCTCTGCGTCAGCAACCTGTCCAGCCGTCCGCAGGCGGTGACGGTCCACGCCGGCGAGCGGTTCGCGGGTGCGCGGATGCGCGACCTGTTCGGCGGCAGCTGGTTCCCGCCGCTCGACGAGACCGGCACCACCACGCTGACGCTCGGCTCGCGGGACTTCTTCTGGCTGCGCATTCAGGGCGCCGACGACTGACCCGTTCGGAGTGAAACGCGCCGCGCCCGCTCATGGTGGCGCACGCCGGTGAGCGGGCGCGGGCGGGTGTACTCGGACGGCCTCGCGCAGTTGCCGGGTCGGCCGGCCCTCCGTCTGCAGGAAGGTGACCGTTCGGCCGATTCCCGCGCGGCGGCGTACGCGCGGCGCTGGAAAGTGACCGCACCGCCGACAACCCGCGAAGGCGCACCGAGCAGCCGCCGCCGTGTGCAGCGTCCCCGTCCAAGCCGCCTGAGAACCCACATCGAGCAGCGGCACCCGGGGTCCTCCGCAGTCCCATCATTCCGTCACCGACTCGCGTGCGCCGGGCACCGGTGAAATAGTCGCGAGTATGGCCATCGTGTACGAAACGACACTGCAGCCCTCCAAACTCGACCTGATCGCCGGATGGATCGGCGGGCAGCGCTGGTACACCGGCAAGGCACACACCCCGAAGCTCGAGCGCCTCGGCTTCTATCGCTTCGACGACCCCGAGGGCGAGGTCGGCATCGAGGTGATGGTGCTCGCCGACACGGGCGGCGCGGGCGACCCTGTCGTCTACCAGGTCCCGGTGACCTGGCGCGCCGAGCCGGTCGCCGAGCTGGAGCACGCGCTCATCGGCGTCACCGAGCACGGCACCCTCGGCACGCGCTACGGGTACGACGGGTGTCACGACCCGGTGTGCGCGGCCGCGCTGCTGGAGTGCATCGTCACCGGTGGCGCCCAGGCGTCGCTGGAGATCCACGCGAGCGACGGCGCCGTGCGGCGCGAGCAGGGGTCGATCCGCGTGCAGGGCAGCGGCAGCCGCGAGATCACCATGCCGCAGATCGTCCGCAGCCGGGTGCTGACCGGTGAACAGTCGAACACCTCCGTGATCTACGAGGTGACCGACGCCGACGGTGCGTCGAAGTCGTTCATCCTCAAGGTGTTCCGGGTGTTGCACGACGGCGAGAACCCGGACGTCGTCCTGCAGTCGGCGCTGTCGCGGGCGGACAGCTCGCAGGTGCCCACGATGCTGGGCGCGATCCAGGCCACCTGGCCCGGCGTCGACGGCCGGCAGGAGCAGGGTCACGTCGCGTTCGCCCAGGAGTTCCTACCGGGCGTGCAGGACGCCTGGCGCGAGGCGACCGCCGCGGCCGTGGCCGACGCCGACTTCACTCGTCAAGCGCGGGAGCTCGGCGCCGCGACCGCCTCCGTGCACACCGCGCTCGCCACGGCGTTCGGCGTCACCGACCCGAGCGTCGCCGACGTCGCCCGCGTCACCGACGGCATGCGGGACCGGTTCTCCCAGGCCTGCGATCGGGCGTCGGAGCTCGGCGCCCACATCGACCGCTTCCGCGACCTGATCGCCGCGGCCAGGGACGCGAGATGGCCCGCGCTGCAACGCATCCACGGCGACTACCACCTCGGTCAGGTGTTGGACGTCCACGATCGCGGCTGGGTGCTGCTGGACTTCGAGGGCGAGCCGCTGCGCCCGCTGGCCGAGCGCAACGAGCCGGACTCTCCGCTGCGGGACGTCGCCGGGATGCTGCGGTCCTTCGACTACGCCGCCGGGTCCGCCGAGCGTGAGACCAGCGAGGACCGCCGCGCCTGGGCGCAGGCCACGCGGGACGCGTTCGTGCAGGGGTACGTCGCCGCAGGCGGACTGGACCTCGCGGCGTACGGCCCGATCCTCGACGCGTTCGAGATCGACAAGGCCAGTTACGAGGTCGAGTACGAGGCACGCAACCGGCCGTCCTGGCTGGCCATTCCGACCACCGCGATCCTTCGGCTCCTCGCCGACGAAAGGCAGGCCGCCGTGCCCAGCACCGCCGCTATCCTCCCGCCCCCGCCCGTGGACGTTCACGAGGCCGACGCCCTGCTGATGGGCGTGCACAGCGACCCGCACAGCGTCCTCGGCGGTCAGACCGACGCCCGCGGCCCGTTCGTCCGGGCGCTGCGTCCCTTCGCGGAGACGGTGCAGGTGCTGCTCGAGGACGGCACCCGCGTGCCGTTGACCCATGAGTACGAAGGCATCTGGACCGGTCGCCTGCCCGTCGCGCAGCTGCCGGACTACCGGCTGATCACGACGTACGAGGACGGCTACGAGCACGTCCAGGACGATCCCTACCGCTTCCTGCCCACGCTCGGGGACATCGACCTCTTCCTCATCGGCGAGGGGCGCCACGAGCAGTTGTGGACCGTGCTCGGCGCCCACATCCGCTCCTACGACGGCCCGCTCGGCCAGGTGACCGGCACGTCGTTCGCCGTCTGGGCACCGAACGCCAAGGGCGTGCGTGTCATCGGCGACTTCAACTTCTGGAACGGCGAGGCGCACGGCATGCGCCAGCTCGGCAACTCCGGGGTGTGGGAGCTGTTCGTGCCGGGTGTCGGCGCGGGCAGGAGTTACAAGTTCAAGGTCTGCTGCGCCGACCGGGTGTGGCGTGACCGCGCCGACCCGATGGCTCGCGCCGCGGAGACGGCCCCGGCGACCGCGTCCGTGGTGACGCAGACGGCGTACGAATGGGGCGACGAGAAGTGGCTGGCAGACCGCGGCTCGGTCGACCCGCACACCCGGCCGATGAGCGTCTACGAGGTGCACCTGGGCTCCTGGCGCCAGGGGCTCAGCTACGCCGAGATGGCCGAGGACCTGGTCAACTACGTGCGCGACCTGGGCTTCACGCACGTGGAGTTCATGCCGGTCATGGAGCACCCCTACCCGCCGAGCTGGGGCTATCACGTGACGGGCTACTACGCCCCGAACTCACGGATGGGCACCCCCGACGACTTCCGCCACCTGGTCGACGAACTGCACCAGGCCGGCATCGGCGTCATCCTCGACTGGGTGCCCGGGCACTTCGCGACCGACGAGTGGGCGCTGGCCAAGTTCGACGGCACGGCGCTCTACGAGCACCCCGACCCGCGCAAGGGCTGGCACAAGGAATGGGGCTCCTACGTCTTCGATTTCGGCCGCCCGCACGTGCGCAACTTCCTCTTCGCCAACGCGCTCTACTGGCTCGAGGAGTTCCACGCCGACGGCCTGCGGGTCGACGGCGTCGCCTCGATGCTCTACCTGGACTACTCGCGCGACGAGGGCGAGTGGATCCCGAACATCTACGGCGGCCGGGAGAACCTCGACGCGGTCAAGCTGCTGCAGGAGACCAACGCCACGGCGTACCGACGCAACCCCGGCACCGTGATGATCGCCGAGGAGTCGACGTCCTGGCCGGGTGTCACCCAGCCCACCAGCGCCGACGGGCTCGGCTTCGGCTTCAAATGGAATATGGGCTGGATGCACGACTCGCTGGACTACATGTCCCACCCGCCCATCTACCGCAAGTACCACCACGGCGAGATGACCTTCGCGCTCGTCTACGCGTGGAGCGAGCAGTTCGTGCTGCCCATCAGCCACGACGAGGTCGTGCACGGCAAGGGCTCGCTGCTGCGCAAGATGCCCGGCGACCGCTGGGAACAGCTGGCCAACCTGCGCGCGTACGTCGCGAACATGTGGTCCCACCCGGGCAAGCAGCTGCTCTTCATGGGCCAGGAGTTCGCGCAGGAGGCCGAGTGGGCCGACGGCCGCAGCCTGGACTGGTGGCTGCTCGAACAGCCCGCGCACTGGGGTGTGCACGCCATGGTCAAGGACCTCAACCGGTTGTACGCCGCGCACCCCGCGCTGTGGGAGCTGGACAACGAGCCGCGCGGCTTCGGCTGGATCGATGCCGATGACGGTGATCGGAACACGTTCTCCTACCTGCGGTTCGGCAAGTCCACCGACGACGTCGTAGCGGTCGTGGCGAACTTCAGCGGCGCCGAGCACACCGGCGTACGCATCGGCCTGCCGCACCCGGGCACCTGGGCCGAGGTGCTCAACACCGACGCCGAGGGGTACGGCGGCGGGGGCCGCGGCAACCTCGGCAGCGTGACCGCCGAGCCGGTCCCGATGCACGGCCAGCCCTTCTCGGCGGTCATGACGCTGCCACCCCTGGCGGCTTTGTGGTTCGTGCCGGAGCATGACCTCACGTCCGATTCCGCACCTGCACCGACGCAGCAAGGAGCATGAGATGGCACCGTCCCGCGCAGGGCAGCCGGCACAGCCCTCGGACCTGGTGGACGTCGCCCACCTGGTCACCGCCTACTACGCGGACGTGCCCGACCCGGACAACCTCGACCAGCAGGTCGTCTTCGGCACCTCCGGTCACCGCGGGTCCTCGCTGAACTCCGCGTTCAACGAAGCGCACATCCTCGCCACGACGCAGGCGATCGTGGACTACCGCCGCGACCAGGGGTACGACGGGCCGCTCTTCATCGGCCGGGACACCCACGGGCTGTCCGAGCCGGCGTGGGTCACCGCGCTCGAGGTGCTCGCCGCGAACGACGTGACGGTCCTGGTCGACAGCAAGGACTCGGTGACACCCACCCCCGCGGTGTCACACGCCATCCTGCGCGCCAACGGCGGGCGCACGACCGGCAGCGGGCTGGCCGACGGCATCGTCGTCACGCCGTCGCACAACCCGCCGAGCGACGGGGGTTTCAAGTACAACCCGCCGCACGGCGGACCCGCCGACAGCGACGCCACCAAGGTGATCGCGGCGGCCGCGAACGCCTACCTCAAGGCGGAGCTGGACGGCGTCCGGCGGGTGCCGTTCGCCAAGGCGCGGGCCGCGGCGTCGGCGTACGACTTCCTCGGCACCTACGTCGACGATCTGCCGAACGTGGTGGACCTGAAGGCGATCAAGGACGCCGGCGTGCGGATCGGAGCGGACCCGCTCGGCGGGGCGTCGGTCTACTACTGGGGCGAGATCGGCGAGCGGCACGGCCTGGAACTCACCGTCGTCAACCCGCTGGTGGACCCGACGTGGCGCTTCATGACGCTGGACTGGGACGAGAAGATCCGGATGGACTGCTCCTCCCCCTCGGCGATGGCCTCGCTGATCGCCCAGAAGGACAAGTACGACATCGCGACCGGCAACGACGCCGACTCCGACCGGCACGGCATCGTCACGCCCGACGCGGGCCTGATGAACCCCAACCACTACCTCGCGGTGGCGATCCAGTATCTCTACGGCGGTGCGCGCCCGAAGTGGTCCAGCGACCGCGTCGGCAAGACGCTGGTGTCGTCCTCGATGATCGACCGGGTCGTGGAATCGATCGGCGCCACGCTGTGGGAGGTGCCGGTCGGCTTCAAGTGGTTCGTGCCCGGACTACTCGACGGCAGTGTGGGATTCGGCGGCGAGGAGTCCGCGGGCGCGTCGTTCCTGCGCTTCGACGGCACCGCATGGACCACCGACAAGGACGGTCTCCTGCTCGCGCTCCTGGCCTCGGAGATCCAGGCCACGACCGGGAAGTCACCGAGCATGCACTACGCCGACCTGTCCGAGAAGTTCGGTGCACCGGCGTACGCCCGGGTCGACGCACCGGCGAACCGCGAGCAGAAGGCCAAGCTGGGCGCCCTCAGCGGCTCGGACGTCAGCGCGGACTCGCTTGCGGGAGAGCCCATCACGGCCAAACTGACAGAGGCGCCCGGCAACGACGCGGCGATCGGCGGGCTGAAGGTGACGACGCGGAGCGCCTGGTTCGCCGCGCGACCGTCCGGCACCGAGGACGTCTACAAGATCTACGCCGAGTCCTTCAAGGGTGCCGATCACCTCAAGCAGGTGCAGGACGAGGCGCGGGAGATCGTCGGGGCAGCCCTCGGCGCCTGAGCGGCATACCCATCCATCGAGTGCACCCCGTAGAGGTATGCCACTCGACAGATAGGTATGCCACTCGACGGGGTCAGCCGAAGGAGCGGCGTGCGAGCAGGACGATCGCCAGGGTCGGCAACGCGACCACCACCGTGATCCACGGCAGTGACCCCGATCCGAGCGCTCCCAGCGCCACCGCTCCCAGCGCCGCTCCTCCCCCGATGCCGACCTGGAAGGCCGTCACGTACGCCGCTGACGCCCGGTCCGGGTCGCCGGGCGCGACGGCCAGCACGCGCGCCTGCAGCACCACCGGCGCCGCAGCGAAGGCTCCCGCCCAGGCCAGCAGGCCCGGGACGGCCCACCACCCCGAGCGCGCCACGCCCAGCGCCGCGACGCCGAGGACCAGTACGACGACCAGCACCGCGGCGGTGCGGCGCGGCGACCGGTCCGTGCCCGCACCGACCGGTCTGACCGCCAGCAGCCCGGCGGCGCCGTACGCCACGAGAGCGAGCGCGTACTGCGCCCCGTGCACGCCGCGGTCGCCCATGAGCACCGCCAGGTAGGTGTAGGAGATGTAGTGCGCGGTCACCACCACGATGGTCGCGCCGCTGATCACCGCCACCGGTCCCCACACCGACGGGGTGACGGAGCCGTCAGACCGGGCGTGGACGGGCTCGGCGGGTAGTGCAGGCAGCGCGAGCCGCACTGCCGCTCCGGCCAGCAGAGCGAGGATCCCGATCAGCGCCGCCGCCGGGCGCCACCCGAACGCCTGGCTGAGCGCGGCCGCCATCGGGCTCCCGAGCACGAGCCCGGCGCTGCCGCCGAAGAAGACCACCGAGCTCGCGCGACCGGCACGCTCGGGTCCCGCGAGCCGGGCGGCGATGACGGGCCCCGCGGACCAGACGACACCGTGCGACAGCGCCCCGACCACTCGCAGACAGAACACCGCCCAGAACCCTGGCACCAGCGCCATCCCCAGCTGGGAGACGGCCAGGAGGACAGCTGCGCCGACGATCAGCGAACGGCGTTCTCGGGCCCGGGTGGCGGCGACCACGGGCACCGCGCTCAGCCCCGCGACGACCGCGTATCCGGTCAGCAGAAACCCGACCTGGCCGTCCGAGACCTTCAGCCCCGACGCCATCTGCGGCAACGCACCGATCGGGAACATCTCGGCGGTCACGAAGACGAACGTGACGGCGGCCAGGGAGTACAGCCGCCAGGTCATGGTGGTGATCCGTCGGGTGCGTCAGGTCGTCGCGAGAGCACACCGCATCCTGCGCCGGTGCGCACGGGCGACCGGCACCGGGGTCCGACACGGATCAGCCTATCTCGTGAGTGCGATACTCGCGCATCGCCCGTAGCAGGACGCAGGCCCAGGTGCGGAACGGGCGCCAGGCGAGCGACACCTCGTCGAGCACGGCGTCGTCGCCGTAGCGTTCGGCGATCTCAGCATGCAGGCGGCTCTCGTTGGCGGGCACCGCATCGGGCACGTTGGCCCCGCGCAGCACGACGAGCTCCGCCGCGAACGGGCCGATCCCCTTGACCTGCTGCACCCGTTGCTCTGCCTCCTGCGGGTCCACCGACCTCAGCGTCGCGGTGTCGAGCCGTCCCTCGAGGGCGGCGTCCGCCACGGCCCGCAGGAACTCGTTCTTCCTCCCCGGAAGGTCGAGATCGGCGCGTCGCAGCCTCTCCGGGCTGGGAAAGGCACCCTCGTCGCCGTAGTCCTCGATGATCCCCGCGCGCAACCGGGCGGCCTGGACGATCCGGATCCGCTGGGAGAGCACCGCCCACGCCGCCGCTTCGTAGGGCGAGTGGAATCCGCAGGGCCGCAACCCGGGAAGCTCGCGTTGGGCATCGGCGATCACCGCGTCGCGCTTCCCGACCTCGGGCCACCCCTCGGCGTCGACGTCCAGCGACAGGAACCGCGTCACCTGCGCGGCGGCGGCCTCGAGGTCGCCATCGCCGCGGACCTGCACGACCGCGGACGATTCGCGCTGAGTCACCTCGGCGCTCGCCCAGGACCAGTCGGCCTCGACCCGGAACACCGTCGACAGCGCATCCGAAGCCTGTGCGGCCAACGCCGCCGGGGCGAACCCCTCCCAGAAGCGCCGACTGGTCGCGAGCGACCACGGGCCGCGCACTTCGTACTCCGTGCTCAGAGTCCTCATGGGCTCACCACCTCCTGCCACGTTCCTAGCACCGGCGTGTGACAGCCGAGCCGCCGTCCGAGGCCCTGACAGAATCGCGCCATGCCCGCGTTGCCCGACTCATCCGACATCCCTGCAGCGCCGGACGACCCCGGCCGCCTCTTCGTGATCACCGGCGCCCCTGCCTCCGGGAAGTCCACCGTGGGGCGGGCGTTGGCAGAGGCCCTCAAGAAATCGATCTTCGTGGACGGCGAGGTGATGGCCGACATGGTCGCCGCCGGCCGGATGCCGATGACCGCAGAGCCGACCATCGGAGCGCTCGAGCAGCTGTTCACCCGCTACGCCGGCGCGCTGACCCTGGCGGACGTCTACTGCGCCAACGGTTTCGACACCGTGATCGCGGACAACATGGTCGGTGACTACCTCGAGGACTTCCTCGATCTGGCCGACACCGGACCGTTGCACCTCATCGTGCTGCACCCGTCGGTGGACGCCGTCCACGAGCGCGAGCTGGCACGCGGCGTCAACGCGTACGGGGACGGGTCGGCGACCGAGAACGTCTGGAACGAGGTCGAGTTCAACACCAAGCGCGTCGGGCTGTGGATCGACAACTCGACTCTCACGCCCGCCCAGGTGGTCGTCCGCATCCTGCGCAACCTCGACGAGACGACGGTCGCCCCTCCGGACTGAGCTTCAACCGCTGTGCTGAGCGATGTTCAGCACGTTGCCGTCCGGCGCTCGCACGAAGAACCGTCGGATGCCCCACGCCTCCTGACTCAGGTCGTGGACGATCTCATACCCCCGCCGTCTCGCCTCGGCGTACGCCTCGTCGACGTCGTCCACCTTCACGGAGACCACCGGCGGCACGGGCGCGGTCGCGTCCCGCGTGAGCAGCTGCAGGCCGGCGCCCGTCCGAGGATCGGTGTGCCTCGTCACCCACGACAGGCCGAGCGACTCCTCGCTCAGCCCCAGGTATCCGGCGTAGAAATCCCGTGCTGCCTCCAGATCGGGCACGCGCAGGTCGGCGATGATCGATTCGACCCGCATGTGACGACACCTCACGGTTGCGATGAGAGCTGGTGCTCGCACGCTACGCCGACGACTCGCCCCCGTCAGCCCGCCAGCGCCGCCTCGTCACGCGCCCACAGCCCGGTCAGGCCGCGGAAGTGGGCCAGGAACCGCTCGTGCTCGTGCGGCGGATAGGTCGAGCGGACGGTGTCGACCAGGATCGCGTCGAACGACGGCGACGTCACCCACTCCAGCACCATCTCGTCCACGTGCGGCAGCGCCGTCCCCACGAAGTCGCGATACTTCTCCACCTCGAAGTAGTCGTCCGAGAGCCGTTGGTAGTCAGCCAGTTTCGCGTCGTACGACGCGTCGGTGTCGGCGATGTCGAACCACGGACCGGTGTCCACCTGGGTCCGGGCGCGGCGGCCGCTGACCGCGCAGTAGACCGACCACTTCAGCAGCGACTTCATCGCCCAGGGGAAGTAGTAGTGCAGGGAGGTGACCGCGACGTCGGGGCAGGCGTTCGCGTAGTCGATCGGATAGACGACGCCGTCCTTGACGAGCATCTCGCAGCTGTTGAACTCCCACCGGAAGAACGCGTTGACCGTCTGCGCGATCGTGCGCGTCTCGGCACCGACCGCCGGGCTGAGGAAGTCGTGCGACACGGCGTACCGCTCGTGCATCGGCTGGTCCGGGCGGAAGTTCATCACCATCGTCTCCGGTCCGATGGTGAGCGCCCTTGCGAACACCTCGAATCCGTCGACCGCGGCCTGCAGGTGCATCAGCATCTCGCCGGACTCGTCGTACGAGCGGTGCAGCTCGGCCTCGTCGCGGACCATCGATACGCCTCGCCACGCGCCGCCGTCGAACGGCTTCATGAACATCGGGTAGCCCACGTCCCGCGCGACCGCGGCCAGGTCGAACGGCGCGTTGTACCGGCCCGAGGTGTAGGCCCACCGCACGTTGTCCAGGGGATTCTTGTACGGCACGAGCACCGTCTCGGGGACGTGCATCCCGAGACGCATCAGCGCGCAGTACGCCGAGTGCTTCTCCATCGACTGGAAGGTGAACGGGCTGTTGAGCAGATAGACGTCGTCCATCAGCGCGACCTTCTTCAGCCACTCGCGCGGGTGGTAGTACCAGTGCGCCAGCCGGTCGATGACCAGGTCGGTCCGCGGCGTGGAGCGCAGGTTGAACGGCTCGATGGTCAGGCGCTCGGCGCGTACGTCGTGGGTCTCGCCGCCGTAGCGCACCGGCCCCATCCGGTGCACCAGCTCCTCGAACGCCCGCGGCCAGTCCTCCTCGGCGCCCAACAGCAACCCGATCAGATGCTCGCTCATCGACCCACCCGCATGCCCATGCAGATCACCGTATGCCGCGCCCGGTCCTCGCGGCGCGCGAACGGCGTTCAGCCCCAGACGCTCTCCAGCAGGCGCGGCAGCACCGGATCCAGCGCCGCGCGCCACGCCGGGTAGTCGTGGCCGCCCTCGACCTCCGTCAGCCGCGTCGAGACACCCGCCTGCCGAAGCGCCGTCGCGGTCAGCCGGTTGTTGGGCAGGTTCTCCTCCTCGCGCCCACAGGTCAGCATGACCTCGAACCGGCGCCCGGGCGCGGGCCTCCAAGAGGACAGGCCCGCGACGGCGTCGGCCACCCGATCGAAGCGCACCAGATCGATCTCCCGGCCCTGCGTCTGCTCGGCGAACAGCTGCCGGTCCGTCTCCGGCGTGAAGAAGGAACCGGACTGCGCGAACACGGCACCGACCCGCTCGTCGGCCATGCCCACGAGCAGCGAGGTGAGTCCCCCGAGGCTGGCGCCCATCACCGCGACCGAAGACGCCACGTCGTACCGCTCCTGCAGCGCGGTCAGACCCGTCGAGAAGCTGCGGAGATAGCGCGGTGAGGCGGTGTACCACTGGGTGCGGCGCCGGACATCGGCCAGCACCAACCGCATCGGCGGCAGGTCGCCCCGCCCGACGCGCCGCGCAGCCCAGTCGACCAGCCCGCCCTCCACGTCGTACGCCGGACCGTCGTGCACCCACAGCAGCGGCGCCTCGGCGTCGTCCGCGAGGTCGGCGGGGCGGCACACCTCGACGTGCAGAGGTCCCTCGAACGCGCTGGGCAGCTCGTGGCGCGTACGCCGCCAGTCCATCCGCCGCTGCTCAGTACAGGGCGGACATCAGCGCGGTACGAGCCTTCTTCACCCGCGGGTCGGACGGCCCGACGACGTCGAAGAGCCCGATCAGGTGCTGGCGGGCGGCGTTGCGCTCGTCGCCGGAGGTGACCCGCACCAGGTCGACCAGCCGCACGAACGCGTCCTCGACGTGGCCGCCCAGGACGTCCAGGTCGGCGACGACGGTCTGCTTCTCGACGTCGGTGGGTGCCGCTGCTGCGGCCGCCCGGGCCTCCTGCAGGTCCACGCCGTCGGTGCGCTGCAGCAGCCGCACCTGGCCCAGTCCGAGCACGGCCTCCTCGTCCTGCGGGTCCGCTGCGATGGCCTGTTCGTACGCCGCGACCGCTGCCGCGTAGTCACCGGATTCGATGGCGGCGTAGGCCTGTTCGTGCAACGGGGAGATCTCGGGCTCGGCCGGCTGCTCGCTGTCCGCCGCCGGTGCGTCGCTGACCGGCACGCGCCCGGTGACGCCGTTGGCAGCTGCGGCCTCGAGCACCTTGTCGAAGACGCCGCGCACGGCGTCGACCGGCTGGTCGCCGGCGTAGAGCGGCAGCGGCTGGCCCTTGACGAGCGCGAGCACCATCGGAACCTGCTGCACCTGCAACGCCTGCCGGATCTGCATCGCGACGTCGATGTCCGCCGACGCGAGCACGAGCCGCCCGGCGTACTCCCGCACGACGCCGGCCAGCGTGTCGATGTGCTCGCGGCTGGCGGGGCGGGCACCGGAGTAGAGCGCGAAGATGACCGGCACGTCCATCGACTGCTGCACGGCGTCGCCGAAGGTGACGTCGTCGACCTCACGGACCAACGAGTCCTCGCCGGGGCCCGCTGGTGCGCCACCGGCGGCACCGGAGGCCCGAGAGCCGGCAGCAGGTCTGGCCGGCTTCTTGGCCAGTCCGGACAGGTCGATGGCGCCGCGCAACGACGCAGGGGTGATCGGCTGGTCGCTCATGGGCCCATTCTGTCGTGTCGCCGTCGGGACCCGTCGGCGTGGTCAGTAGAACACCGTCGAGCGGAGGGGGTCAGAAGCGCGCGGGCTCCCGGTAGACGCCCCACACGTCGCGCAGGGCGTCGCAGATCTCGCCCATCGTCGCCTCGACCCGCACCGCGGCCAGCATCGGCTCGATGAGGTTGTCGCTGCTCTTCGCGGCGGCGACCATCCGCGCCAGCGCCGCGTCGACGGCGACTCCGTCGCGGGCTGCCTTGCGGGCGCCGAGCGCCCGGACCTGCTCGACCTCCACCTCGTGCGAGACCCGCATGATCTCCAGGTCACCCGCGAGCGACTCGGTGTGGCAGTTGACTCCGACCACCCGCTTCTCGCCCTTCTCCAGCGCCACTTGGTACTGGAAGGCCGCCTCGGCGATCTCGGACATGAACCAGCCGTCCTCGATGCCGCGCAGCAGGCCGGAGGTGATCGGGCCGATCTCGTGCTGCACCGCGCCGGAGGCGTCCCGCTCCCGGCCGAGCTCCCCCATCTCCCGGATCTTGTCGAAGATCGCCTCCGCCTCGGCCTCGAGCCGGTCGGTGAGCGCCTCCACGTAGTATGAGCCGCCGAGCGGGTCGGCCACGTTGACCACGCCCGTCTCCTCCATGAGCACCTGCTGGGTACGCAGCGCCACCTCGGCCGACTGGTCGCTGGGCAGCGCCAGCGTCTCGTCGAGCGCGTTGGTGTGCAGCGAGTTCGTGCCGCCCAGCACGGCCGCCAGCGCCTCGACCGCGGTGCGCACGACGTTGTTGGTCGGCTGCTGCGCGGTCAGGGAGACCCCGGCGGTCTGGGTGTGGAAACGCAGCCACTGCGCCTTGTCGGTCTTCGCGCCGTACTCGTCGCGCAGCCAGCGCGCCCAGATCCGGCGGGCGGCGCGGAACTTCGCGATCTCCTCGAAGAAGTCGATGTGGCTGTCGAAGAAGAAGGACAGCCCGGGCGCGAAGACGTCGACGTCCATGCCCCGCGACAGGCCCAGCTCGACGTAGCCGAAGCCGTCGGCCAGCGTGTACGCAAGCTCCTGCGCAGCCGTCGAACCGGCCTCCCGGATGTGGTAGCCGGAGACCGAGAGCGGTTTGTACGCAGGGATGTTCGCGCTCGTGTACTCCATCAGGTCGCCGATCAGGCGCAGATGCGGCTCGGGCGCGAAGAGCCACTCCTTCTGGGCGATGTACTCCTTGAAGATGTCGGTCTGCAGAGTGCCGTTGAGCTTCGTGATGTCCACACCCTGACGCTCGGCCGCGACCAGGTACATGCAGAACGCCGGCACCGCGGGGCCGCTGATCGTCATCGACGTCGTGACGTCACCGAGTGGGATGTCCGCGAAGAGGGTCTCCATGTCGGCGGCCGAGTCGATCGCGACGCCGCAGTGGCCGACCTCGCCGAGCGCGAGCCCGTCGTCGGAGTCGCGGCCCATGAGGGTCGGCATGTCGAACGCGACGGAGAGCCCGCCGCCTCCGCGCTCGAGGATCATCTTGTAGCGCTCGTTGGTCTGCACCGCGTTGCCGAAGCCCGCGAACTGCCGGATCGTCCAGGGACGGCCCCGGTATCCGGTCGCGTACAAGCCTCGGGTGAAAGGGAATTCACCCGGCCAGCCGATGCCGTCCGGCGCCTCCCCCTCGGGCGGCCCGTAGACGGGGTCGACCTGCACTCCGGACAAGGTGGTGAAGTCCGCGTCACGCACCAGGCCCTTGGTCTCGGCGGCGGCGAAGCGGTCCTGCCAGCGGCGGTGGCCCTGGCTCGACTCGCGGTGGTTTTCCATGTGAGCCAGATTACGTCGAGCCGGGTGTTACTCCCTCGTACCGGTTCCGCGCCATGCGCCCCGGTGTTGTCCGTTTTGATTTGTATTTCTCCGTTTGTGTTGACATCGACCCGTGTGGGCCACTACACATACCTCTGTGACCGAACACACACGGGAGAGCACCCCCACCCTCTACGCCGCCGAACGACAGGCCCTGATCCTGCGATCGGCGCAGGCGCACGGCCGCGTCGAGGTCGCCGCCGTCGCGGCCGAGCTCGACGTCACGCCTGAGACGGTGCGGCGTGACCTGACCGTCCTGGAGCGCCGCGGCAGAGTGCGCCGGGTGCACGGCGGCGCGATCCCGGTCGAGCGCCTCGACATCGAGCCGACGGTGGCCGCACGCATCGAGGCCAACGCGCAGGAGAAGGAGCGCATCGCCCGCGCGGCGGTCGAGTTCCTGCCCGCCGAGGGCACCGTGATCATCGACGGCGGTACGACGACCGCGCGGCTCGCGGAGTTCTTCCCCCGCGACCGGGAGCTGACCGTCGTGACGACGTCCCTGCCCGTCGCCAGCACCCTGGCCGCCTTCCCCGGGGTCTCACTGCACCTGGTCGGCGGCTACCTGCGCGGTCGCACGCTGACCGCCGTCGGCGACTGGACCACCGCAGCCCTGGCCGGCATCTACGCCGACGTCGCCTTCCTCGGCACGAACGGGCTGAGCCTCGAACACGGTTTGAGCACCCCCGACCAGCGCGAGGCCGCCGCGAAGCGCGCGATGATCGCCTCCGCCAAGGAACGCGTCGTCCTCATGGACGCCGACAAGTACGGCCAGGCGCACTTCTCCCGGTTCGCCGACCTCGACGAGATCGACACGGTCATCACCGACGATTCGCTGAGAGCCGAGGACGCCCGCTCCATCCAGCAGCTCGGTCCGCAGGTGGTGCGCGCATGATCGTCACCCTCACCCCCAACCCGTCGCTGGACCGCACGCTGGTGCTCGACCGGCTGGTCCGTGGCGAGGTCAACCGGGCACTGGAGAGTCGCCTGGAGCCGGGCGGCAAGGGCGTCAACGTCACCCGCGCGCTGGTCGCGAACGGATCCACGAGCATCGCCGTCTTCCCCTGTGGCGGGAACAACGGCCGCCTCATGGAGCTGCTCATCGCCGAGGAGCGGGTCACGGCCCGGGTGGTGCCCGTCGGCGGACCGATCCGGGTCAACACCGCGATCGTGGAGCCCGACGGCACCACCACCAAGGTCAACGAACCCGGCAGCCGCTTCAGCGAGGCCGAGACCGCCGCCGTCCTGGACCAGACCGCTTCCCTGCTCCCCCACGCGACGTGGCTCGCCGTGTGCGGATCGCTCGCTCCCGGCATGCCCGCGCACTTCCCGGCGCACGCCGTGCGCCTGGCCCGCGACGCCGGCGTGCGGTGCGCGGTCGACGCCTCGGGCGCAGCCCTGGAATCCGGCGTCAGCGCCGGCCCGGACCTGATCAAACCGAACCGCACAGAGCTCGCCGAGCTGGTCGGCCGCCCACTGGACCGGCTCGCCGACGTACGCGCCGCGGCCGCCGAACTGGTGCGCGGCGGCGTGGGAGCCGTGGTGGTCAGCCTCGGACGTGACGGTGCGCTGGCCGTCGACGCCGACACCGTGGCCCTCGCGACGGCCACCACAAGCCGCCCCAAATCAACTGTGGGAGCGGGAGATTCGCTCTTGGCCGGAATGCTCTTCACCCTCGAGCGCTCCGGCACGCTCGCCGACGCACTGGCCACCGGCGTCACCTGGGGCACCGCGGCGGTGCAGCTTCCCGGCACCCAGGTGCCGCGCCCGGGCGACCTCGCGGGCATCACCCCGCGAACGACGTACGCGCCCGACGAGGACCTCGCCCTCGCGGACTGATCGACCGAACACCCATCCGGCGGCCGGTCCGGCCCGTCGCACAGCAGCCCCACGAAAGGAACAACCGATGTCCATCATCACCACCGACCAGGTCGTCCTCGACCTGAGCGCGACGGACCGCCACGAGGCGACCCGCACCCTCGCGCAGACCCTCGTCGCCAGCGGGCGGGTGACCGACCTGGAACAGTTCCTGGCCGACGTGCGCAAGCGCGAGGAGCAGATGGCGACCGGCCTGCCCGGCGGCATCGGCATCCCCCACGCCCGCAGCGCCGCGGTGACCGAGCCATCGCTCGTCTTCGGACGCACCACCGGCATCGACTGGGGCGCCGAGGACGGGCCCGCCACCCTCATCTTCCTCATCGCCGCACCCGAGGGCGGAGGCGATGACCACCTGAAGATCCTCGCCGCCCTCGCCCGGAAGCTCATGCGCCGGGAGTTCCGTGAATCGCTCGCCCAGGCCGCCGACCCGGCTGCCGTCGTGGACCTCGTCAACAAGGAAGTAGTCGGATCATGAAGTTCGTTGGTGTCACCTCGTGTCCCACCGGCATCGCGCATACCTACATGGCTGCCGAGGCCCTCGAACAGGCCGCCCGGGACGCCGGCCACGAGATGGAGGTGGAGACCCAGGGCTCCGCCGGGTCCTCGCCGCTCAAGACCGAGACGATCGCGTCCGCGGACGCGGTCATCTTCGCCCACGACCTCGAGGTCAAGGACAAGTCCCGCTTCGCCGGGAAGCCCACGGTCGACGTCGGGGTGAAGAAGGCCATCTCCGATGCTCCGGGACTCATCGCGCAGGCGGTGCAGCTCGCCGAGGAGCGTGCGGCGAACCCACAGGCGGCGGCCGCTGCAGGTGCGGCGGGCGCCGGCGCGGGTGCGGGTGCTCTCGTCACCAAGGTGGACCAGAACGCCTCGGTCGGCACCCGGATCCGGCAGTGGCTGATGACCGGGGTGAGCTACATGATCCCGTTCGTCGCTGCGGGCGGAATCCTCATCGCATTGTCCTTCATGCTCGCGCAGGTCGCGGGCGGTAAGAAGGGCGCGATCGGCGTCACCAACTTCAGCCTCACCGACGCCGCGGGGCTCGCGAAGTCCTACAACCTGATGACCCACTTCGACCCCACCAGCGGGATGAACTGGGCCGGGCTGCTCTTCGTCGTCGGTGCCGCGTCGTTCGGCTTCCTCGTGCCGATCCTGTCCGGCTTCATCGCGTTCGGCATCGCCGACCGCCCGGGCATCGCGCCCGGCATCGTGGGCGGCTCCATCGCCGCGACCATGGGCACCGGGTTCCTCGGCGGCATCGCGACCGGATTCATCGGCGGGTTCATCGCGCTCTTCGTGAGCCGGTGGAAGGTGCCGAAGGGCGTCCGCGGCGTCATGCCCGTCGTCGTCATCCCGCTGATCTCCACGCTGCTGACCGGCGCGATCATGATCATCATCCTGGGACGGCCGCTGAAGTGGCTGACCGATCACCTGACCGACGGGCTCAACAACCTCGGCACCAACGGCGCCGGTCTGGTGCTGCTCGGTGTGGTGCTCGGCCTGATGATGGGCTTCGACCTGGGCGGCCCGGTCAACAAGGTGGCCTACACCTTCGCGACGACTGGCCTGGCGACCGTCGCGGCCAGCAACGGCGATGCCCCGCAGCTGCGGATCATGGCCGCCGTGATGGCAGCCGGTATGACGCCCCCGCTCGGCATGGCTCTCGCCACCACGGTGCGCAAGCGGCTCTTCACCCCGGCCGAGCAGGAGAACGGGCGGGCGGCCTGGCTGCTCGGCGCGTCGTTCATCAGCGAGGGTGCGATCCCGTTCGCCGCGGCCGACCCGTGGCGGGTCATCGTGTCCTCGATGGTCGGCTCCGGCGCGACCGGCGGCCTGGTGATCCTCTTCAACAACACGCTGCGCGCTCCGCACGGCGGCATCTGGGTGGCGCCGCTGATCGGCAACCCGTTCACCTACGTGCTCGCGGTCGTCATCGGCACCCTCATCACCGCGGCGGTCGTCATCGGGCTGAAGTCGATGCGCTCCACCGCCAGCACGCAGGCCACGGCTGCCGCCGACCAGCTCGTCGCAGCCTGAGCGTCGTACGACCACCCATCACCAGCAACCAGAAGGAATCCGACATGGCAACCCAATCCCGTACGGCGACCATCGCCTCCAGCGTGGGACTGCACGCGCGGCCCGCGGCGCTCTTCGTGCAGGCGGCCGGCGCCACCGGTGCCGACGTGACGATCGCCCGCCCCGGTGAGGAGCCGGTCGACGCGACCAGCATCCTCGGGGTGATGGCGCTCGGCGCCAAGCACGGTGAGGACGTGGAGCTCACGGTCACGGGCGACGACCCGGACGCAGCGCTCGACTCCCTGGTGGACCTGCTGTCGCAGGACCTGGACGCGGCCCACTGAGATGCGCACCTTGAGCGGTGTGCCGGTCAGCCCGGGCTCGGCGGTCGGACCGGTGGTGCAGGTCAGTCCTGCGCTCACCGCGCCCGCCAACGAGCCGGCGCCCCAGGGGCCCGAGGAGGCGGCGGCCTCGATCACCGCGGTCGAGCGGGCCTTCGAGGACGTCGCGGTGGGTCTCGAGCGTCGCGCCGAGGACGCCCCCGGCGCGGCCAAGGAGATCCTCGGCGCGGCCGCGCTCATGGCCCGCGACCGGGCACTGCTCAAGGCGGTCAGCAAGAGGATCACCGACGGCTGCGGCCCGACCCGCGCGGTCGAGGCCAGCGTCGCGGAGTACTGCGCGATGTTCCAGGCAGCGGGCGGCTACCTCGCCGAGCGGGTCACCGACCTGTGCGACGTGCGCGACCGCGTCGTGGCGCGGCTGCTCGGCGAGCCGGAGCCGGGCATCCCGGCGCTGCACGGCCCGTGCGTGCTGGTGGCCCGCGATCTGGCGCCCGCCGAGACGGCCACTCTCGACGCGACGCTGGTGCGGGGCATCATCACCGAGGCGGGCGGTCGCAACAGCCACACCGCGATCCTGGCCGCCGGCCTCGGCATCCCCGCGGCCGTGCAGGTCGCGGGCGCCACCGCCCTGGAGGTCGGGACGATCGTCGCGGTCGACGGCGACAGCGGGGTGGTCACGGTCGAACCGGACCAGGCCACCCAGGACACCATGCAGCGCAAGGCGTTCGCCCGTCGTACGGCGCTGCAGGCGGCCTCCGGACCCGGCCGCACCAAGGACGGTCACCCCGTCGCGCTGCTGGTCAACATCGGCACCGCGCAGGACGCGATCAGCGCCGGGCCGATGGACGTCGAGGGGGTGGGCCTCTTCCGCACCGAGGTGCTCTTCCTCGGCAAGCAGAGCGCCCCGACCGTGGAGGAGCAGACGCAGATCTACCGCTCGGTCTTCGCGGCGTTCGGCACCCGGCGGGTCGTCGTGCGCACCCTGGACGCGGGCGCCGACAAACCGCTGGCCTTCGCCGATCTGGGCGAGGAGGAGAACCCGGCGCTCGGTCGCCGCGGGCTGCGGATGGGCCAGGCGATCCCCGACCTGCTGGACCACCAGCTCGAGGCGCTCGGCGCTGCCGCTCAGGGCACGTCCGCCGAGGTCAAGGTGATGGCACCCATGGTCGCAACCGTCGACGAGGCGCAGTGGTTCGCCGAGCGGGTCCGCGCCCACGGGCTGCCCTCGGCAGGCGTGATGATCGAGATCCCCGCGGCGGCACTGCGGTCACGCGACGTGCTCGACGTCGTCGACTTCGGCTCCCTCGGCACCAACGACCTGGCGCAGTACACGATGGCCGCCGACCGGATGCAGGGCGCGCTGTCGGATCTGCTGGACCCCTGGCAGCCCGCGGTGCTCGACGTGATCGATGCGGCCTGCGTCGGTGCGCGCGCCCACGGCAAGCCGATGGGAGTGTGCGGGGAGTCCGGCGGCGACCCGTTGATGGCGCTCGTGCTCGCCGGCCTCGGTGTCACCAGCCTGTCGATGGCCCCCGGCAAGGTCGACCTGGTGCGCTACGCGCTGTCGCTGCACGACCTGGCGACCTGCGAGCGCCTCGCGGCCGTCGCCCGCGCGGCACGGACCGCCGGCGACGGCCGCGCCGCGGTCCTACGGGAGGTCGACCCCGCGCTGCGCGACGTGCTGTGAGCCGCCCCGCCTAGGCTGCCGTTCGTGAAGGACAAGCAGGCCCGCCGGGCGGCCATGGAACGACGTTGGGAGCTGCGCTCCTGCGGTCGGCACGGCCACCTCACCTACGCGCCGGACGAGAGCGGGCTCGCGAGTCGCCTACGGGCCGACAGCGCCCAAGGCGAGGCGTGGCGCTGCCTGCGGTGCGGCGACTACGCGCTCGGGCCGGCCACCGCGTCCGGACCGGCCGATGACGCGCCGGTCCCGTTGCGGGGCAAGGCGCTGCGCGACGCGTTCATCATCCGGTTGCTCGCAATCGAACGTCTGCTCCGCGGGGTGTTCCTGATCGCGGCGGCGTACGTCGTCTGGCGGTTCGTCGGGGCCAAGGACTCGGTGCAGCGCGTCTTCGACAAGGACCTGCCGGCCGTGCGCGACCTGTCCCGGCGTACCGGCATCGACTTCGCCGACGCGGCGCCTACGCGCCTGCTGCAGCGGGCACTGGATGCCGGGCACAGCACGTTGGTGCTGCTGGCCGCGGGGGTGCTCGCCTACGGACTGCTGGAGATCCTCGAGGCCTACGGCCTGTGGATCATGAAGCGCTGGGGCGAGTACGTCGCCGTCGTCGGCACGGCGGTCTTCCTGCCGCTGGAGATCTACGAACTCACCGAGAAGGTGAGCGCGCTCAAGATCGTGGCGTTCCTGATCAACCTCGCGGCCGTCGCGTGGCTGATCTGGAGCAAGCACCTCTTCGGGGTGCGCGGCGGACGCGCGGCCTTCGAGAAGGAGCGCGAGAGCACGTCCCTGCTCGAGGTCGAACGCACGGCCGCCCAGGTCTGAGAGTGGCTGTCAGTCCATGTCCGGCGAATCCACCGACGCCGCGCATCCGGGAACGGGTGCGCGCGGCGTCGGAGGAGTCAGCTCGGGTTGTAGCCGACCGGTCCGACGGTCAGCTGGTGCACCGTCGCGCCGGCGCATCCGGTGATGCCGGAGCGGGACAGGAAGATGGCCTGGGTGCTGCCCGGGGGGTAGATGCGGAAGCCGCGCGCGGCCGTCGGCCGGCACTGACCCGAGGAGTAGTTGCCGGCGTCGGCGACCTGGACGATGAAGGTCGTGGCGGCGCCTTCGGCCAGGGTCACCGTCCTCGACGTGCCGGCCGGGTTGCGGTCCGCGGAGTGGCCGAGCTGCACGCCGTTCGCGCCCACCAGGCTCACACCGGGATATCCGTCCAGCGTGCAGGTCGCGTGCCCGTCGTTGCGCAGCCTGACCGTGTAGTACGCCGACCCCGCGGCGCCGTCCACCCCGCTGACGCCCGTGCTGAGCGAGGTCGCGAGGCACCGACTCCCCGCTGCACTGCCGCTGGATCCGCTGGCGCTGGTCTCCCCGGCGGTCGATGAGCCGGACGAGGAACCGGCCGACGACGTGCTCGAAGACGAGGAACCGGCCGACGAACTGCCGGATCCAGGGGTGGACGCGCTGGTGGACGGCGCGGACGAAGTAGTGCTGCTGACGGACGCCGGAGCGGCCGTCGACGGCGAACCGGAGGAGTTCGAACTGCCACAGGCGGCCAGCAGTGCCAACGGGCTGATGAGAGCGGCGGCGGAGAGCGCTCGGCGAGTTGTGTTCATACAAGAGAAGACGACGATGGGGCTCATGAGGTTGGCACCGGCTCCAGGACCGGCCGTTCGCCGTTGACGGTGTCGAGATAGGCGTGCACGAGAGGTACGGCGGCGGCGCCCTCTCCGCTGGCCGACGCGACCCGTTTCATCGACCCGGCGCGGATGTCGCCGGCGGCGAAGACGCCGGGCACCGTGGTCTCCAGCGACGCCGGGGGCAGCCCGTCGACCCAGGTGTGCTGCGGGGTGTCACGGCCGGTCACGACGAAGCCGGCACGGTCGCGGACGACGTCGTCCGGCAGCCAGTCGCAACACGGCTTGGCACCCAGCAGCAGGAACAGCCCGTGCGAGGAGACCTTCTCCTCACCGCCGGTGTTCTTGTCGCGCAGCGTGATCCAGTCCAGTCGGCCGGCGCCGCCGGCATCGATCACCTCGCTGCAGGCGCGCACCGCGATGCGCGGGTTGCCCGCGATCTCACGCGTCAGGTAGTCCGACATCGTCTCGGACAGGTCCGGGCGGCGGATCACGATGGTGACCGAGCGGGCCCACCGTGCCAGGTGCACTGCTGCCTGACCCGCCGAGTTGCCGCCGCCCACGATGTGCACGTCCTTGCCCTCGCACCCGCGAGCCGCGGAGGTCGCAGCTCCGTAGTGCACCCCGAGCCCGACGAAGTCCTCGACCGCCTGGACGCCGTGTCGGCGGTAGGAGACCCCGGTCGCCACCAGCAGGGCTCGCGCCTGCACGGTCGTGTCGTCGAGGGTGAGGGTGTGCACACCGCTGGGGCCGTCGGCCAGCTCGGCGGCGTGCACCGGTCGGGCGGAGTAGATGTGCGCTCCGAACCGATTGGCCTGACTGCGGGCCCGCTGCGCGAGGCGCATCCCGGAGATCCCGCGGGGGAAGCCGAGATAGTTGCGGATCATCGAGCTGCTTCCGGCCTGCCCTCCGACGGCATCCGCGTCGAGCATGATCGTGCTGAGGCCCTCGGACGCGCCGTACACCGCCGCGGCCAGCCCCGCGGGACCGGCACCGACGATCGCGAGGTCGTAGACGCGCCCGGCCTCCGGTTCGCGGCCCATGCTGAAGAGGGCGCCGATCTCGCCGATGCTCGGCGCGTTCATCACCCCGCCGAGTGGGGAAACGACCAGCGGGTACGTCGGCTCGGCGCCGTTCAGCCCGGCCAGCGCATCCCGCCCGACGTCGCTGTCGGGCTTGTAGACGCGGAACGGGACGCCGAGGCGCTCCAGGAAGTCGCAGATCTGCGACTTCAGCGGTGAGATGCCGTCGCTGACGATCTGCACCGACTCCACGACGGGCACATCGGAGGTCCAGCCCCAGTCCGAGAGCAGCTCGGTGACCGCGGTGTGGAACTCCTCGTCGCGCACGCCCCGCGGCACGGTCAGAGAGGTGTCGATCCGCCCGGCGAGCTGTGCCTCGCGCACGACCTCCATCGCCGACCTGAACTCCTCCCACGCCAGCACGATGACCCGCTTGGCGGCGGAGCTGATGGCGTGCACGCAGTCCAGGGCGACCAGGCCGGCGGCGTCCGGCAGTTCCATCTGCGCTGCGACCAGGGCGATCGGGACGTCCTGTGAGTGAAGCATCTGGGTCGTCGCGATCGCGGCGGCCAGCCCGTCGGCGTACTCGATGCGGTAGTCGACCTCGTAGCGGCGGAACTCCCGGGTGAGGGCGTCACGCTGCTGGGTGCCGATCAGCAGGATCGCGGGGGTGCGGATCGTCATACCGAAAGTCTAGGAGCGCCGCCAAGCCCCACCCTCGGGTCCGGCGTCAGAGGGCCTCGACCAGCTCGTCCGCCGCGGCGTACGGGTCGATCTTCCCGGCCACGACCCGCGCGGCCAGCTCGTTCAGGTTGTCGTCCCGACGCGGATCGGTCATCCGCAGTCGCAGCGTCTGCAGCGCGATCGCGGCGATCTCACCCTCGGCGCGTGCGATCCGGCGCTCGCGCAGCACGTCGTGTTCGACGAGCCAGGCGTGATGCTTGTCGAGCGCGGCGACCACGTCGTCACGGCCCTCTCCGCGCTCGGCGACCAGCTTCTCCACCGACGGACGCCAGGCGCCGGCCTCCGTCCGCTCCCCCAGGCTGATCATCGCCCGCAGGTCGCGCACCGTCGTGTTGACGCCGTCGCGATCCGCCTTGTTGACCACGAAGACGTCGCCGATCTCCAGGATCCCGGCCTTGGCGGCCTGGATGCCGTCGCCCATGCCGGGCGCGAGCAGGACGATGGTCGTATCGGCGAGGGCGGCGATCTCGACCTCGCTCTGCCCGACGCCGACCGTCTCCACGAGGATCACGTCGCACCCGGCGGCATCGAGCACCCGCAGCGACTGCGGGGCGGCGAACGACAGGCCTCCCAGGTGTCCCCGGCTGGCCATCGAGCGGGTGTAGACGTGCGGGTCGAGCGCGTGGTCCAGCAGGCGGATCCGGTCACCGAGCAGCGCACCGCCGGAGAACGGCGAGCTGGGGTCGACCGCGAGGACGCCGACCCGCAGACCCCGCTCCCGGAACGCCGCGACCAGCGTGTTGGTGGTCGTCGACTTGCCCACCCCGGGGCTGCCGGTGAGGCCGATGACCCACGCGGAGCCGGTGTGCGGAGCGAGCGCCGCCATGACCTCGCGCAGGGCGGGGTCGGCGTTCTCGACGAGGGTGATCAGCCGGGCAACGGCCCGCGCCGAACCGTCGCGGGCCGCAGTCACCAGGGCCGGTACGTCGACCGGTCGCGAGCGCATTCGTGAGATCCCTTGCGCCGAGGTGGTGTTCAGGACTTCGGGACGCGCACGATCAGTGCGTCGCCCTGGCCACCGCCACCGCACAGAGCGGCCGCACCGACACCGCCGCCACGCCGCTTCAACTCCAGCGCGAGGTGCAGCGCGATGCGCGCACCCGACATACCGATCGGGTGGCCCATCGCGATCGCTCCGCCGTTGACGTTGACCTTCTCCGGGTCCAGACCGAGCTGCTTGGTCGAGGCCAGCCCGACGGCTGCGAAGGCCTCGTTGATCTCGACCAGGTCGAGGTCGGTCGGCGCGATGCCGGCCTTGGCGCAGGCCGCGGCGATCGCGTTGGCCGGCTGGGACTGCAGGCTCGAATCGGGGCCGGCGACGACAGCGTGCTCGCCGACCTCGGCGAGTGGGGTGACCCCGAGCTCGGCGGCCTTGGCCGCGCTCATCACGACGACCGCGCACGCCCCGTCGGAGATCGGGGACGCGGAGCCGGCGGTGATGGTGCCGTCCTTGCGGAACGCCGGGCGCAGCTTCGCGAGGGATTCCACCGTGGTGTCGGGGCGAATGCCCTCGTCGTCGCGGAACTCGATCGGGTCCCCCTTGCGCTGCGGGATGAGCACGCTGACGACCTCGTCGTCGAAGAGGCCGTTCTTCCAGGCCTGGGCCGCGCGCTGGTGGCTGCGGGCGCCGAACGCGTCCTGCTCCTCGCGGCTGAACTCCTGGTCGGCCCTGTTGGCGTCCTCGGTGAGACCGCCCATGGCCTGGTCGGTGAAGGCGTCCCACAGGCCGTCGTGCGCCATGTGGTCGCGCATGGTGACGTCGCCGTACTTGAACCCGCCGCGGCTCTTCTCCAGCAGGTGCGGCGCCTGCGACATCGACTCCTGGCCACCGGCCACCACGACGTCGAACTCGCCGGCGCGGATCAGCTGGGCGGCGAGCGCGATGGCGTCGACGCCGGACAGGCAGACCTTGTTGATGGTGAGGGCGGGCACGGTCATCGGGATGCCGCCCTTGACCGCGGCCTGGCGAGCGGGGATCTGGCCCGCGCCGGCGGTCAGCACCTGGCCCATGATCACGTAGTCGACCTGGTCGCCGCTGATGCCGGCCTTGTTGAGGGCGCCCTTGATGGCGAATCCGCCGAGATCGGCTGCGGACAGGTCCTTCAGACCCCCCATCAGCTTGCCCATCGGCGTACGGGATCCGGCGACGAGGACGGGGGTGCGATCGGTCGCGCTGTCGGTCATCAGGGGTCTGCTCCAACGAGTTGCGGGCGTGGGGGAACGGTTCCGGGATCTTCCGGGTGACGGGTTTCACTTTAGCCTTGCCGGTATGCCGAGCCTGCCGACCCATCTCTTCACCGCCGTCGACCACGTGGGCGTCGCCGTGCCCGACCTGGACGCCGCGATCGACTTCTACCAGGCGACGTTCGGCATGCGGCTCACCCACCGCGAGACCAACGACGAGCAGGGGGTCCACGAGGCGATGCTGCGTGCGGGCAGCGAGGACGGCACGCAGATCCAGCTGCTCGCCCCGGCGTCCCCGGAGTCGGCGATCGCGAGGTTCCTGGACCGCTCCGGCCCCGGTGTGCAGCAGGTCGCCTACCGGGTCGTCGACATCGAGGCCGTCAGCGCCACCCTGCGCGACCGCGGGATGCGGCTGCTGTACGACGAGCCGCGGCGCGGCACCGCGGGCAGCAGCGTCAACTTCGTGCACCCCAAGGACGCCGGCGGCGTGCTGGTCGAGCTGGTGCAGCCCGCCGGCTGACGGACCCGGAACCGCCGCCGGCGATCGATCGTTGGCCGGTCAATCATGGACTTCCTCACCAGCCCGGATCTCTGGGTCGCCTTCCTGACCCTCTTCGCGCTCGAGCTCGTGCTCGGCATCGACAACGTCGTCTTCATCTCGATCCTCACCGGCCGCCTGCCGAGGTCCCAGCAGCAGCGGGCCCGGATCATCGGACTCGCCCTGGCGCTGGTGCTGCGCATCGGGTTGCTCGCGGTCGCGTCCTGGATCGTGGGGCTGACGGCACCGATCTTCTCGATCGGCGACGCTCAGGCACTGGAGTTCTCCGGCCGTGACCTGATCCTGCTGGCCGGTGGCCTCTTCCTGGTCTACAAGGCCGTCACCGAGATCCACGACAAGATCGAGGGCGCCGGCGAGGCCCACCTGGCGACCGGGGTGACGTCCACGATGGGCAAGGTGATCGTGCAGATCCTGCTCATCGACGCGGTCTTCTCCCTGGACTCGGTGATCACCGCCGTCGGGATGGTCGACCAGCTGTCGATCATGATCGCCGCCGTGGTGCTGTCGATCGGCCTGATGATGGTGCTGGCGGGGCGCATCAGCGACTTCGTGAACGCGCACCCGACCGTCAAGATGCTGGCGCTCAGCTTCCTGGTGCTGATCGGGTCGACGCTGATCGCGGAGGGCTTCGACGTGCACCTCTCCAAGTCCGCGATCTACGGCCCCATCGCGTTCGCCATCGCCGTCGAGGCGCTCAACCTCGCCTACCGCAAGAAGCACGAGGCCGGCCGCACGATGTAGGCCACCGCACGTGGGGTCGTGGCGCGCCCTGTAGAGCGCGCGGCGACCCCACTCCCGTGAACGGCTAGCGCCAGGAGCCGCGGGGCGGGCGGCGGTCGCGGGCCTTCCAGCAGCCCGTGTGCCAGTGCCGCCGGTCGCTCACGTCGCCGAGGCCGTCGTCCGGCCACACCACCACGTGCGCGAGGGAGGCCGACAGCTGTTGACTGCAGCCCGGGCAGGTGTAGACCCGGCCGTTGGCGTTGCCCCGCACCGGGCGCACCATCCATGCGCCGCCGGCGTACTGCTCGCGGCGCACGCCCGACTCCAGCACCCGCGAGATGTCGGGTGCCGGGCCGGGGGTACGACGGGGTGGCCGCCTGCGCCGCGGCATCGGCTCAGCCGTGCAGCGACTGGCCGGCGGCGGTGGCCTCGCGCAGCAGCGGCGAAGGGGTCAATCCCACCTCGCCCGTCTCGTCCCGCATCGTGGTGAGGACTGCGGCGACCTGCGCCGGACCGATCCGGTCGATCATCGCCAGCGGGCCCTCGGGGTAACCGCATCCGGCGGTCATCGCGGTGTCGATGTCGGCGGCGGTGGCGTAGCCGGAGTCGAGCATCCGCACCGCGTCGTTGAGGTGCGGGTAGAGCAGGGCGTCGACGACTCCCCCTGCACGCAACCGGCCGCCGACCACGACGAAGCCGGCAGCGGACAACGTCGCGCGCAACGTCGCGACCTGCGGGGCACCCGTCGAGCGCAGGACCTCGGCGAGGCGCCCACCCTTGGTCGCCGGGTGCACGCGAAGGGCCACCACGGTGACGCCGCTGGAGGCGGCCGGCGTCGCCGCAGCACCGCCCGGCGACGCGACGGCCAGGGTCGCGCCGGAGTCCATCGTGGCCAGCAGTTCGGCGACCCAGTCGGGGCTGGTGTCGCTGGCGAGGATCACGACGTCGACCCCGGCGAGCGAGTCGCGGGCGCCGGCGGTGCTCACCCACTCCACCAAGGAGGCGCCTCCGCCGCCGATCTGCCCGGCGAGGTCGGACGCCGCTGCGGACTCGCCGACCACGACCACCTGTGCCGCGGGCTTCACGTCGTCCTGCGCTGCGTCGGGTGTCACGGTGCCGGAGCCGGCCTTCTCATAGTCGTAGAAGCCGGAGCCGGTCTTGCGTCCGAGCCGCCCGGCGGCGACCAGTTGCTGCAGCAGCGCGGGCGGTGCGGCCGACGGGTCGTGCGTGGCGGCGTAGAGCACGTCGCAGACCTCCTTGACCACGTCGAGTCCGATCAGGTCGGACAGCGTCAGCGGCCCCATCGGGAAGCCGACACCGACACGCCCGGCGTCGTCGAGGTCCTCACGGCTGACGTGCCCGGTCTCGTACGTGCGGATCGCGCGTGCCAGGTAGGTGATCAGGAGCGCGTTGGCGACGAAGCCCGCGCGGTCGCGTACGACGACGGGTTTCTTGCCCAGCCGCTCGGCCAGATCGCGGACGCGCTCGACCACGGCGTCGTCGCTCAGCACGGTGGTGATGACCTCGACGAGCTTCAGCACGGGCGCGGGGTTGAAGAAGTGCATGCCGACGACTCGCTCCGGACGCGCTGTGGCGGCCGCGATCTCGGTGAGCGACAGGCTGGAGGTGTTGGACGCGAGGACGGTGTCCGGGCGCACCACGCCGTCCAGCTTGGTGAAGATCGCGGTCTTGATGTCGAGCCGCTCGGGGACGGCTTCGATGACCAGGTCGCAGTCGGCGAGCGCGTCGTACTCGGCGGTCCACGTGACCCTGTCGAGGATCTCCTGCTGCGCGCTCTCCGCCAGCCGGCCGCGCGAGACGGCCCGGCCGGTCGAGGACTCCAGGAAGCCGCGTCCGCGGTCGGCGAGCTCCTGGCTGCCGTCGACGCCGACGACACGCAATCCCGCGCGAGCGAAGACCTCCACGATGCCGGCACCCATGGTGCCCAGTCCGATAACCCCTACCTGCGCGATCTCGCCCGTCATGCGCGCAGTCTCCCAGACCGCCCACTGCGGTTAGGCTGCCGGTCGTGCGCGTCGTCATCGCCCGCTGCAGCGTGGATTACACCGGAAGACTGACCGCCCATCTGCCTCTGGCGACCCGGCTGCTCATGGTCAAGGCCGACGGTTCGGTGCTGGTGCACAGCGACGGCGGGTCCTACAAACCGCTCAACTGGATGTCCCCGCCCTGCGCGATGGCGCAGGTGGAGCCCACCGAGGACGAGCGCGAGACCGGCGTGGTGATGACCTGGTCGGTGCAGCACGCCAAGTCCGAGGACCGCCTGCGGGTGCTGATCCACGAGGTGCTGCACGACTCCTCTCACGACCTGGGGATCGACCCGGGCCTGGTCAAGGACGGCGTCGAGGCGCAGCTGCAGGCACTGCTCGCCGAGCACATCCACACCCTCGGCGACGGCTACTCCCTGGTGCGCCGCGAATACCCCACGGCCATCGGCCCGGTGGACATCGTGTGTCGCGACGCGGGCGGCGCCACGGTCGCCGTCGAGATCAAACGCCGCGGCGACATCGACGGGGTCGAGCAGCTCACCCGTTACCTGGAGCTGCTGAACCGCGACCCGCACCTGCACCCGGTAAGCGGGGTGTTCGCCGCCCAGCAGATCAAGCCTCAGGCGCGCGTACTCGCGCAGGATCGCGGAATCCGTTGCGTCACGTTGGATTACGACGCGCTGCGTGGCATCGACGACGCGACCACCCGGCTCTTCTGACCGTATGACGAGCATCGCGGTCGCCGCTCCCAACCGGCTGGCGACCGATGCGGCACTCGCCGTCGCACACGCCGGAGGAAGCGCCGTGGACGCCTCGATCGCCGCGGTGATGGTGGCCTACGTGACCGAGCCGGGCATCGTCAGCGCGCTCGGCGGTGCGTTCGTCAACGTCTGGGCCGCCGACGGCTCCCCTGTCGTGATCGACGGCAACTGCGAGATGCCGGGGCACGGCCTTCCCCGAGAACGCTTCGGCGAGGGGCTGCGGGAGATGTCGCTGAACTACGCCGGCGGCATCACCGTCTACGGCGGAGCCGGATCCGCTGCCACTCCGGGATCGTTCGCGGCCTTCGCACTGGCACGGGAGCGGTTCGGTCAGGCCTCCCTGGCGGACGTGCTCGCACCCGCGGTCGCCGCTGCACGCGACGGGTTCGAGCTCGGCTCGGCGGCCGGCAGCTATCTGCAGTTGGTCGGCGACCCGCTCTACGCCTTCGACCCGGTGACGCGCGAGGCACACTTTGAGGACGGGGCGCCGCTCGGCCCGGGCGACACGATGACCAACTCCGACCTCGCGGACACCCTCGAAACGATCGGCCGGCGGGGCTTCTCGACGCTGTACGACGGCGACCTGGCCGACGCGGTCGCCGAGCACGTCCAGCGCGAGGGCGGTCTGCTGACCAGGGCCGATCTCGCGGCGTACACCGCGACGGCCCGCCCCGCGAACCGCACCCGCCTCGGCCGCTGGGACATCGCCACCAATCCACCCCCGTCCATCGGCGGTCCGGTGCTCACCACCATGCTGCGGATGCTGGCCGAGACCGGCACCGACCCCGCTGCGCTGATCGACGTACAGACCCGGGTGCTGCGCTACCGCGAGGCGCACCTGGACACCGCCGTCGACCTGGCGGCCGCCGGCACCGCACTGCTGAACGGTGCCACCGACGATGCGCGCGCTGCCCTGTCGACCAGCGCTGACACCGTGCAGGTGTCCGTGGTCGACGCGACCGGCACCGCGTGCTCGATCACCTCGTCGGCCGGATACTCCTCCGGCGTCACGGTGCCCGGCACCGGACTGATCCTGAACAACTGCCTGGGCGAGCCGGAGCTGAACCGTCTCGGACTGCACGCCCTGCCGCCCGGCACCCGCATCGCCTCCAACATGGCGCCGACCACGGCGCGCAGCGACGACGGGGGTCTGCTCGCGATCGGCAGTCCCGGCGCCGACCGGATCACCTCGGCGCTCATGCAGGTGATGGGGCGCTACTGCCTGGCCGACGCCGACCTGCAGGAGGGCATCGACGCACCGCGGCTGCACGTGCAGCTCGTCGGTGACCGCGAGGTCGTGCAGCACGAGCCCGACCCCGCCATCGAGGCGGCTCTGGTCGGTCGGGATGCCGTGGCGCACCCGCCCCGCGCCATGTACTTCGGCGGGGTGGGGGCGGCGTACCGCTCGGGCGACGGGACGCTCTTCGCGGCGGCCGATCCGCGCCGCGCGGCGGCGACCGCCGTCGGCTGACCGCCCACCCCGGCGCAGGTAAGGCCGGGAGCCATAGGTCAGCCTGTGGCTGTCGGACCTACCTGTACCACCGTCGGCAGCGCAGCGGCACCGAGCCCTGAGAGGATCGGGCCATGGTCATCCTCAGCAGGATCTACACCCGCACCGGCGACGACGGCAGCACCTCGCTCGGCGACTTCAGCCGCACCGGCAAGAACGACCCGCGCCTGGTCGCGTTCGCCGATGTCGACGAGGCCAACTCCTGCATCGGCGTAGCGGTCGCGACGGGTGAGCTGCGCGCGGACCTCACCACGATGCTGCGTCGCATCCAGAACGATCTCTTCGACGTGGGCGCCGACCTGTGTACGCCGCTCGTGGCCGATCCGGAGCACCCGCCGCTGCGCGTCCAGGCAGCCTGGGTCGATGAGCTGGAGGCCGACTGCGACCGGCTCAACGAGGAGCTGGAGACGCTGCGCTCGTTCATCCTGCCCGGCGGATCGGTCGGAGCAGCCCACCTGCACCTCGCGCGCACCGTCGCCCGGCGCGCCGAACGGTCCACCTGGGCCGCGATCGCCGAGTACGGCGACGGCGAGGCTCCCGCGGGCACCGGCGAGCCCGGCGGGGTCAACCCGCTCACCGCGCGCTACCTCAACCGCCTCTCGGACCTGCTCTTCCTCGCCGCCCGCACCGCCAATCTCGACCACGGCGGCGACGTGCAGTGGAAGCCCGGCGGCGGTCGCTGACCGTCTAGCCGAGTGGCATACGAATGTTTCGGGTGCACCCCGTAGGAGTGCGCCACTGGACACATATGTATGCCACTCGACGGGGGCGGATCAGCCGAGGACGGCCCAGCCGTGCGGGTCGACGGTGAGGCGGTCGCCGGCGCCTGACGCTGAACCCGCTTGCAGCGACAGCCCGTCCGCGTCGACCCCGTAGCCGTCGTCGCTCAGGTTGAGCGCGACGCGCAGTCGTTCGCCACCGTCGCCGCTCACGTCGTAGACCATCGTCGCGTTCGCGAGTTCGACCACCGAGGTGTGTGCGGTGTGCAGCCACGGATGGCGCCGGCGCAGCCCGATCAGCTCCTGGTGCAGCTGCAGCGTGGGCTCCCCCAGCGGTGACAGCTCGTCCGGGTCCGGGGGAAGTGACGGGCGGATCTCGTCGTCGCCCCCGACGCGCTCCTCCTTCACGCCCCGGAACGCCTGCTCGTCGCCGTAGTAGATGCTCGGCGTGCCACCTACGGTCATCAGGACGACCACGGCATGCGCGACGTGACGCTCGTCGGTGATCTGGCTGGCGATGCGGGTGACGTCGTGGTTGCCGACGAAGGTCAGCGGCACGAAGGCGTCGAGGAAGTCGTCGTGCCGCTGCAGCGCGGCGGCCAGCTCGACGAGGTTGCCGTCGTGCACCGAGCTCCAGATGGCCTTCCACAGCTCGTACTGGGTGAGCGAGTCCATCCCGGACTCGCGCACGATGCCCGCGTAGTCGCCGTGGATCACCTCCCCCACGATGTACGCGTCGGAGTGGCTCTCCCTCACGGCGGGCAGCACCCGCGACCAGAAGGCGGGCGGCACCGCGTACGCCGCGTCCAGCCGCCAGCCGTCCGCACCGCGATCCAGCCAGTGCCGCATCACGTCGGTCACCATCTCGACGACGGCCGACGAGGAGTGGTCCAGGGCGACCAGCTGGGAGTGGCCCTCGAAGTCGTCGTACTCCGGCGGGCCGTCCGTGCCGGAGGGCCAGCGCAGCCGGAACCACCCGGCGTACGCCGAGTCGGCGCCGTGGGCGAGCACGTCCTGGAAGGCGGGGTGCTCGCGCCCGACGTGGTTGAAGACCCCGTCCAGCAGCACCCGCACGCCGCGTGCGTGCGCCGCGTGCACGAGGGCGTCGAAGTCCGCGTCGGTGCCGAGCCGGTCGTCGATCCGCCCGTAGTCGATGGTGTCGTAGCCGTGCGTACTCGAGCCGAACACCGGTCCCAGAGCGATCCCGGATGCCCCGAGGGAGACGGCGTAGTCGAGCCAGTCGCCGATCCGCGTGAGCGCCGGTGTCGGCGACCGGGACGCCCCGGTCGTGTCGGCGCCGGCCACCCCGAGGGGGTAGACCTGCCACCAGACGACGTGCTGCACCCAGTCGGGCTCGGTCACTCTCACGCGACGTCGGCGTGGATGCCGGGCGGCGCCGACTCCGACCAGGAGCGCAGCGCCGTGTAGTCGGCGTTGTTCATCGCGATCTCGAAGGTCCGGTCGTCGATCCGGCAGGTGACCCGCACCGGATCGGTCAGCACCATCGAGGAGCTCTTGGGGGCGGGCCGCGGCGGACCCAGCTCGAGGTCACCGCGCCGCCATACCTGCGACGGGCGCACCGACATGCTGCGCATGCCGTACCAGCGCACGCTCGAGGCCGACACCTGAGCCTGGCCGAGGCGAAAGTGCGGGCCCTTCTGCACCGCCACCAGGTACGCCGTGTGGCCGCGCCCGATCGATCGGTTGCGCAGCACGAACGCGACGACTGCCACCGCGATCAGGGCCAGCAGGACACCCAGACCGAACGCGACCAGCTCACTGGAGTGCAGGAAGCTCTTGCTCACGGGACCGGGCGCCCTGCTCTACCGATACGCCGTCAGCTCAGAAGTCGGAGGCGTCGACGGTCTCGGCGACGACCGTCACCTTGTCGTTGTCGACCGAGACGAAACCACCGTCGATCTTGGCGACCCGACGCTGACCGTCGGCGGGGTCGATGCGCACCTCGCCGTCGACGAGCACCGACAGCAGCGGTGCGTGGCCGGGCAGGATCCCGAGCTCGCCCTCGGTGGTGCGGGCGCTCACCCCGTTCGCCTCGCCCTCCCAGACCAGACGGTCGGCGGCGACAAGTTGGACGTCGAGTGGGGCCACGGTGTGCTACTCCTAGGTCAGGCGCCGGGATGCGAGGTATTGCACGGCGCCGGCCGGGTCTGTCGGACCCGCCCAGCCTACCGGGTACCCGCCGGATTCCAGTCGGCCTGTCCCCGGGCCGGCGCCCCCGGGCGGATACCATCGCCGGGTGCCGATCCCAGTGACCACCGTGCTCGGCAAGGTCGTCCGTCGCGCAGCCCTCGCGCGCGGTGGAGGCTCGGCCTTCCCCGGCCTCTTCGTCGAGCGTCTCGACCCGTCGTACGTCCGCCGCGTGCTCGCCACCCTGCCCCGCGGGGTGGTCGTCGTCAGCGGCACCAACGGCAAGACCACCACCACCAAGATCGTGGTGGACCTGCTGGAATCACAAGGCCTTCGGGTCTTCACCAACCGCACCGGCAGCAACTTCGTCCGCGGCGTCGCGGCGGCGCTGCTCGGCGCGGTCGACGTCCGCGGGCACCTGCCGGCCGACATCGCGGTGCTGGAGCTCGACGAGGCGCACGCGGTGCACTTCGTCAAGGAGATCGCACCGCGCTACTGCCTGCTGCTCAACGTGATGCGCGACCAGCTCGACCGGTTCGGTGAGATCGATCACACCGCCCGGATGCTGCAGTCGATCGCCCGCGCCACCACCGAGGCCGTCGTGGTCAACCGCGACGACCCCCGGCTCGGTGCGCAGGTCTTCGCCGAGGGCATCACCGGCCCGACGCTGCGCAGCTACGGCACGAGCGCCGCGCTGTCCGCGAGCTTCCCCTCCGACGACAACCTGTACGGCGGCTCGGAGGGCGCGCCCCACCCGGCCCCCGCGACCTACGTCGACGACACCCAGCTGGACTCCGTCGAGGGCGACCGGGCGGAGATCTCCTACGCGGGCGGCAGTCACAGCGCGCACCTGATGCTGACCGGCGTCTACAACGTGCTCAACGCGACGGCCGCGATCGCGCTCACGCGGGCGGTCCTCGGCGGCGACCTGCGCGAACCGCAGATGCTGGAGGCGCTGTCGAAGGTGCGCCCGGCGTTCGGTCGCGGCGAGACTCTGCAGATCGACGGCCAGACCTGCGCGATGGTACTGGTGAAGAACCCGGCGGGGTTCCGGCTCGCCCTCTCGTCGTACGACCCGGCCGACACCGCGACCATGATCGCGATCAACGACA
The DNA here is from genome assembly GCF_013410455.1 of Allobranchiibius huperziae. Classification (NCBI taxonomy): domain Bacteria; kingdom Bacillati; phylum Actinomycetota; class Actinomycetes; order Micrococcales; family Dermacoccaceae; genus Allobranchiibius; species Allobranchiibius huperziae. The sequence continues at coordinate 2,535,361 of NZ_JACCFW010000001.1, forward strand.
ACTACGCCGACGGACGCGACATGAGCTGGCTCTGGGACGTCGACTTCGCGTCGTTGCGCGCGGGAGGGGTCACCACGGTCGCCGGCGTGCGCGCGTACGACATGGCGCTGCGCCTGCGGTACGACGACGTGCCGGTCGGGGTGGTGACGCCCGATCCGGAGCGTGCGGTCGAGGAGTTCCTGCGCTCGACAACGGGGCAGGACAAGCGCATCTACTGCACGTACACGGCCATGCTGGCCATCCGAAAGGTGCTCGGCACCAAGGGCGCTCTGGACAAGGTGGTCGCGTGATGAGCAGGCCGGTCCGCATCCTGCAGCTCTACCCGCGGGACATGAACATCTACGGCGACTGGGGCAACACCCTGGTGCTGAAGCAGCGCCTGGCCTGGCACGGGTACGACCCGGAGGTGCTGGACTACAACCCCGGCGACGCCTTCCCGGACGACGTCGACCTCATCGTCGGCGGCGGCGGGCAGGACAGCGGGCAGATCGTCATCGTGGACGACCTGCAGAAGCTCGGCCCGCGCCTGCACGACCTGGCCGAGGCCGACGTGCCGATGCTCCTGGTGTGCGGGCTCTACCAGCTCTTCGGCCACCACTTCGACACCGTCGACGGGCGTCGGCTGCCGGGCATCGGTCTCCTCGACGTGCACACCGTCGGCGGCACCACCCGCCTCATCGGCAACATCACCACCCGCCACCCCGACGTCGGCGACCTCGTGGGCTACGAGAACCACAGCGGCAAGACCTACCTCGGTGCGGGCGCCCAGCCGCTCGCGACCGTCGTACAGGGCGCGGGAAACAACGGCGAGGACAACACCGAGGGCGCGCGGCACCGCAACGTGCTCGGCACCTACCTGCACGGGTCGGTGCTCCCGAAGAACCCGCGGCTCGCGGACCGGCTGCTCGCACAAGCCGTCGACAACCGTTACGGCGAGTTCTCCCCCGGCGCGGTCGACGACCGGTACGCCGACCAGGCCCGCCGCGTGGCCATGTCACGCCCGCGCTGACGCCCCCGTGACGCTCAGCCTGCTCGGTGCGCTCGCGGCGGCGATCGCGTACGGCGCCGCGACCATCCTGCAGGCGATCGGCGTACGCCGGCTCTCCGCCCTGCCGTCCGACCAGGGGTGGCGCGCCCGCGTGCCGGGCGCCTCGATGTACTTCTGGGGGCTGCTGCTCGACGGCCTGGGTTTCGTCTTCTCCGCCGCCGCGCTGCGGACCCTGCCGCTGTTCCTGGTCGAGTCGGCGGTGGCCTCATCGGTGGCCTTCACCGCGGTGCTCGCCGTGCTCTTCCTCGGAGTCCGCCTGCGCGGCAGGGAGATCGGCGCGCTGGTCGGGGTGGTGCTCGGTCTTGCGCTCCTGGCGGTGAGTGCTCACGAGGGGCCGGCCAAGCACGTCGGTCATCTCGCCGGGTGGCTGCTGCTGGCGGCCGCGGCGGTGGTCGCGGCGGTGATCGCCACGGGCTGGTGGGCGGTACGCGACGCCGGGTCGTCGGCGCTGACGCTGGCCGCGGCGGCCGGCGCCGGCTTCGGGATGGTGGGCGTGGCCGCGCGCATCCTGTTCATCCCTCACGACTGGTGGCGGCTGCTCGGCGAAGTGACGTTCTGGGCACTCGTCGCGCACGGCGTGCTCGCCACCGTCTGTTACGGGCTCGCGCTCGACCGCGGCCGCACGACGACGGTCGCTGCCGTCACCTTCGCCGTCGAGACCGTGCTGCCGGCCGCGATCGGGCTCGCCTTCCTGGGCGACGACGTACGCCGGCACCTGGCGATCGTCGCGGTGCTCGGGTTTGCGGTCACCCTCGGCAGTTGCGTCGCGCTGGCGAGCCGCGCCGAGCCCGACCCCGGCTGACCTGCTCCGGACCGGCCCGACGCGCGCTCAACCGGTGCTGCCGGTGTGCGTCGCCGGCGGACAGTCTGCGTCGGTGCCGCCGATGTGCGTCCTCGGTGGACAGTCTGCGTCGGTGCCGCCGGTTTGCGTTGGTGGCCAGTGCTGCAGCCCTGGCCACAGACGCAGAACCCCCACCTCGACCCCGTACGCGGCGCGGCATACACAGACCCGAACGCCGGAACGGCCACCCGGGTGTGCCGGGTGGCCGTTCTGGATGAAACGGGTGGGACCGAAGCGGTCAGTCGCCCTGCTCGTGCAGTTCCTTCGCTCGGCGCTCGACGTCCTCGAGGCCACCGCACATGAAGAACGCCTGCTCGGGGGTGTCGTCGTAGTCGCCGTCGGCGATCTTGGTGAAGCCCTCGATCGTCTCCGAGAGCGGCACGGTCGAACCCTCGATGCCGGTGAACTGCTTGGCGACGTAGGTGTTCTGGGACAGGAAGCGCTGGATCCGGCGGGCCCGGTTGACCAGCACCTTGTCCTCTTCGGACAACTCGTCGATACCGAGGATCGCGATGATGTCCTGCAGTTCGCGGTTGCGCTGCAGGATCCCCTTGATCCGGACCGCGGTGTCGTAGTGGTCCTGCTCGATGTAGCGCGGGTCCAGGATGCGCGAGCTGGAGCTCAGCGGGTCCACCGCGGGGTAGATACCCATCGAGGCGATGTCACGCGAGAGCTCGGTCGTGGCGTCCAGGTGCGCGAACGTCGTGGCGGGCGCCGGGTCGGTGTAGTCGTCGGCCGGCACGTAGATCGCCTGCATGGAGGTGATCGAGTGGCCGCGGGTGGAGGTGATGCGCTCCTGCAGCACGCCCATCTCGTCGGCCAGCGTCGGCTGGTAACCCACCGCGGACGGCATCCGGCCGAGCAGCGTGGAGACCTCGGAACCGGCCTGGGTGAACCGGAAGATGTTGTCGATGAAGAGCAGCACGTCCTGGTTCTGCTCGTCACGGAAGTACTCCGCCATCGTCAGCGCCGACAGGGCCACGCGCAGACGCGTGCCCGGCGGCTCGTCCATCTGGCCGAAGACGAGGGCGGTCTGGCCGAGCACGCCGGCCTCCTCCATCTCGACCATCAGGTCGTTGCCCTCACGGGTGCGCTCACCGACACCGGCGAACACCGAGACACCACCGTGGTCGCGGGCGACGCGGGCAATCATCTCCTGGATCAGCACGGTCTTGCCGACACCGGCACCACCGAAGAGGCCGATCTTCCCGCCCTGCACGTACGGCGTGAGCAGGTCGATGACCTTGATGCCGGTCTCGAACATCTGGGTCTTGGACTCCAGCTGGTCGAACGCCGGCGAGCGGCGGTGGATGCCCCAGCGCTCGGTGATGTCGAGCTTCTCGCCGTCCTTGAGGTTCAGGCAGTCACCGGTGGCGTTGAAGACCTTGCCGAGGGTGACGTCGCCGACGGGCACGCTGATCGGGCCGCCGGTGTCCTGCACCGGGGCGCCGCGCACGACGCCGTCGGTCGGCTGCAACGAGATCGCGCGGACCATGTTGTCGCCGATGTGCTGGGCGACCTCGAGGTTGATGTGGGTCTTGCCCTCGCCCTCGATGTTCTCGCCGGTGAGGTCGACCTCGAGGGTCAGCAGGTTGTAGATCTCGGGCATCGAGTCGACCGAGAACTCCACGTCGACGACGGGTCCGATGACGCGGGCGATCCGGCCGACGCCGCCGGCCTCAGGGGCGGTCTGGTCCTTCTCTGGGGTGGCAACTGTGCTCATGTTCAGTCCTTCGTCGTAGCCGGGTCAGCTGGCGTCTTCGAGCGCGCTGGCCCCGCCAACGATCTCGCTGATCTCTTGGGTGATCTCCGCCTGGCGCGCCTGGTTGGCGAGGCGGGAGTAGGTCTTGATGAGTTCCTCGGCGTTGTCGGTCGCGGACTTCATCGCGCGCTGGCGGGCGGCCAGCTCGGATGCGGCCGACTGCAGCAGCGCGTTGAAGATGCGTGCCGTGACGTACTTCGGCAGCAACGCGTCGAGGACCTGCTCGGGACTGGGCTCGAACTCGTAGAGGGGCGCGACGGCGTCCGCCTGGCCATCGCCGTCGACGTCGTCGGAGTCGCTGATCTCCAGCGGCAGCAGTCGCAGCACCACCGGCTCCTGCACGACCATGTTCTGGAAGCGCGTGTAGACCAGGTGCACCTCGTCGATGCCGCCGTTCTCGGCTCCCTTGCGGAAGTCCTCCACGACGCGCTCGCCGATCTCGCGGGCCACCTCGAAGGTGGGGCTGTCGGAGAAGCCCTCCCAGGTCTTTGTCGCCTCACGACGGCGGAACCGGTAGTAGCCGATGGCCTTGCGGCCGAGCAGGTACGGGGAGACCTGCTTGCCCTCGTTCGTGAGCTTCTCCACGAGCTCGGCGCTCTTCTTCAGCGCGTTCACCGAGTACGCGCCCGCGAGGCCGCGGTCGCTGGTGAAGATGACGACGCCCGCGTTCTGGGGGTTGTCACGCTCGGTGGTGAGCACGTGGTCGGTGTTGGAGTGGGTCGCCACGGCCGAGCACGCACGGGTCAGTGCCAGCGCGTACGGGGTCGACTTGTTGACGGCCTGACGCGCTTTGACCACCCGGGACGCGGCGATGAGCTCCATCGCGCGGGTGATCTTCTTGGTGGACTGCACCGAGCGGATGCGCTGTCGGTAGACCCGCATTTGCCCTGCCATGAGTGCCCTTCCGTTGTGGTGATCGAGAACGAGAGTGGGGATGCCCCGGTACGCGCGTACCGGGGCGCCCGCTCAGTCCTGCTTGCTCTTCTGCCGGGCGATCTTCGCCTGGTCGACCTCGTTGCTGTCGATCTCGTCGTGCGACTCGGTGCCGGGGCCGGAGTCGCCCTTCTTGGCGGTGGGCTCGAACTGCTGCTTGAACTTCTTGATTGCCGACTCCAGCGCACTGCGGCTGTCGTCGTCGAACTTCTGCGTCTCGCGGATCGAGTCCAGGGTGCCCTTGTCCTCGCGGCGCAGGTACTCCAGGAACTCCCGCTCGAAGCGGCCGATGTCCTCCGGCTCGATGTCGTCGATCTGACCGGTCGTGCCGGCCCAGATGCTGACGACCTGGTCCTCCAGGGGGTACGGCGCGTTCTGCGGCTGGCGGAAGAGCTGCATGAGCCGCTCACCACGGGCCAGCTGACGGCGTGAGGCCGCGTCCAGGTCGGAGGCAAACATCGCAAACGCCTGCATCTCGCGGTACTGCGCGAGGTCGACCTTGATCGAACCGGTGACGGCCTTGAGCGCCTTGGTCATGGCCGCGCCACCGACGCGGGAGACCGACACGCCGACGTCCACGGCGGGACGCTGGTTGGAGTTGAACAGGTCGGCCTGCAGGTAGATCTGGCCGTCGGTGATCGAGATGACGTTGGTCGGGATGTACGCCGAGACGTCACCGGCCTTGGTCTCGATGATCGGCAGACCGGTCATCGACCCGGCGCCCAGCTCGTCGGACAGCTTGGCGCAACGCTCCAGCAGCCGGCTGTGCAGGTAGAACACGTCGCCGGGGTAGGCCTCGCGGCCCGGCGGGCGACGCAGCAGCAGCGACACGGCGCGGTAGGCCTCGGCCTGCTTGGACAGGTCGTCGAAGACGATGAGGACGTGCTTGCCGTCGTACATCCAGTGCTGGCCGATGGCCGAGCCGGTGTACGGCGCGAGGTACTTGAAGCCGGCCGGCTCACCCGCGGAGGCGTTGACGATGGTCGTGTACTCCATCGCGCCGGCCTCCTCCAGGGCGCCGCGGACCTCGGCGACGGTGGAGTTCTTCTGGCCGATAGCGACGTAGATGCAGCGGACCTGCTTCTCCGGGTCGCCGGACTCCCAGTTGGCCTTCTGGTTGATGATCGTGTCGGTCGCGATCGCGGTCTTGCCGGTCTTGCGGTCTCCGATGATCAGCTGACGCTGGCCGCGGCCGATCGGGGTCATCGCGTCGATGGCCTTGATACCGGTCATGAGCGGCTGGTGCACCGACTTGCGCTGCACGACGGTCGGCGCCTGCAGCTCCAGGGCGCGGCGCGCGTCGGGCTTGATGTCGCCCAGACCGTCGATGGGGTGACCGAGCGGGTCGATGACCCGGCCGAGGAAGGCGTCGCCGACGGGCACGGAGAGCACCTCGCCGGTCCGCTTGACCTCCTGGCCCTCCTCGATGCCGTCGAACTCACCGAGGACGACGACGCCGATCTCGTGCACGTCGAGGTTCAGGGCCAGACCCAGGGTGCCGTCCTCGAAGCGGAGCAGCTCGTTGGTCATGGCCGAGGGAAGGCCCTCCACGTGGGCGATGCCGTCGCTGGCGTCGCTCACCCGGCCGACCTCTTCGCGCGCGGCGGCGCCGGGCTCGTAGGAGGAGACGTATCCCTCCAGGGCGTCCCGGATCTCGTCTGCGCGGATCGAGAGCTCCGTCATCTTCTTCTCCTTCGTGTCGGCCGCTGCGGCCGGTCAAGCATGGGCTGTCGGTTCAAGGTGACCGGCGTACGCCGGCCTGCGTGCATCAGCTCGACATCAACCGTCGGGCTTCGTCCAGTCGATTCGCGAGGCTGCCGTCGATGACCTCGTCACCGACCTGCACCCGGACGCCGCCGACGACCTGCGGGTCGACGATGACGTTGACCTGCACCTCGCGGCGGTAGATCTGCGTCAGCGCACGTGCCAGCCGCTCCCGGTGGTCCTCGTCGAGGGGGTGGGCGACGAACGCGGTGGCGGTCAGCTGCTCGCGCAGCCGTGCCGCCGTCGCCACGTAGGAGTCCAGCACCCGCTCGTAGCGCCGGCCACGGGGATGGTCGGCGGCCTGGCGCGCCAGCAGCTCGGTCTCGGGTGCGACCTTGCCGTCGAGCAGGGTGCGCACGAGGCCGCTCTTGTCCTCGCCGCTGCGCTGCGAATCGGTCATCGCGTCGCGCAGCTCGGGGTTGCCCGCCACGATCCGCTCGAAGCGGAAGAGCTCGTCCTCGACCTGGTCGATCCGTCCCGCGCGGTCGGCGCCGGTCAGGACCGCCTCGACGGCGAGTCCGTCCGCGGCGTCGGCCAGGTCGCGCTCGGCAGCCCACCGCGTGTTCGCGAGGGCCCGGACGACGGCGAGGGTCTGGTCGCCCACCTTGCCGCCGAAGAGACGGTCGGCGAGACCGGCCTTGGCGTCATCCGTCGCCGACGGGTCGGCGAGCGCACGCCGCAGCGAGGCGCTGCTGTCGAGCACCGAGGTCACAGCGAAGAGCTGCTCCCCCACGGCGCCCGCGTCGGCCCCGTCCGAGAGCTGCTCGCGCAGCGTGCCCCGTACGGCGACGTACGACGCCCGCGAACTGCCATCCATCAGTTGCCCGCCTCGGCGTCCGACGTGCCGGTGGACCCGACCTTCTCCGGCCTGACGTCGCCGGACTCCAGGTCCGCCAGGAAGCGGTCGACGATCCCGCGGCGACGGGTCTCGTCGTCGAGGGACTCACCGACGATGCGGCTGGCAAGGTTGGTCGAGATGGTCCCGACCTCGTTGCGCAACTGCACCGACGCCTGCTGACGCTCGGCCTCGGTCTGCTTGTGCGCAGAGGCCACGATCCGCTCGGCCTCCGTGCCTGCCTGCTCCCGGGCCTCGGCGATGATCGTCGCGCCCTGCGCCTTGGCCTCTTCGCGGATGCGCGAGGCCTCCGCACGAGCGTGGGTCAGCTGCTCCTCGTACTTCTCCTTGGCAGCGGCGGCCTGGGCCTGCGCTTCCTCGGCCTGTGCCATCCCGCCCTCGATCGCGGCGGTGCGCTCGTCGTACATCTGCTCCAGACGCGGCACGACGAACTTGGCGTAGAGGGCGTAGATGACCGCGAACGCGATGATCCCGATGATCAACTCCGCGTAGTGCGGAATGATCACGTGACCGGCTTCGGCCCATGGGCTCTCCGCAGTGACCTGCGTTGGTATGTGCACGGCTTAGTCCTTCTGTCCGCGGGTCGGGCTTGATTGACGTACGTCGAGGTGTTCGTCCAGATCAGGTGAAGACGAAGCCGAAGACCAGACCGAGCAGGGCGAGCGCCTCGGCCAGTGCGAAGCCGATGAAGGCGATGGTCTGCAGCTGACCGCGGACCTCCGGCTGACGGGCGACACCGTTGATGTATGCCGCGAAGATCAGGCCGATGCCGATCCCGGGGCCGATCGCGGAGAGGCCGTAGCCGACGATCGAGAGACTGCCCTTCATTGTGTTTCCTTTCGTTGGCGAGTCGACTCGGATGTCGACACGTCGGACGTATGAGAAGTCTGGTGCTGCCTCAGTGCTCTTCGGCCAGTGCGCCGGCGATGTAGATGGCCGCCAGCATGGTGAAGATGAAGGCCTGCAGGAATTCGATGACCAGCTCGAAGAGCGTCATCACGATGGTGAAGAGGAAGGACACCACGCCGGCGCCCCGGATGCCGATGTTGCCTCCGTGCAGCAGCATGTACTCCCCGCCGACGGTGAACACCAGCAGCAGCAGGTGACCGGCCAGCATGTTGCCGAAGAGTCGCAGAGCGAGAGTCAGTGGTCGGGTGATGAAGAACGTCACCAGTTCCAGGATGTAGACGAACCAGCCGATCCACCCTGGGATTCCCGGCGGCATGATCGACTTCAGGTAGGGCCATACACCGCCCTTCGCACGGACACCCACCACGTGGTAGCAGACATAGACGATGAGTGCGGCCACGACGGGGAATGCGATGCGGCTGAACGTCGGGAACTGCACGAACGGGATGATTCCCGCCAGATTGTTGACCAGGATGACGGTGAAGAGAGTGAACAGCAGAGGCAGGAAGCGCCGGAAGTCCTTGCTGCCGATGACGTCGCGACCGATGGTGTCGCGCACGAACCCGTAGACCAGTTCGGCCTTGAACTGCCGCTTGCTCGGGACGACCTCCAGCTTGCGGCTGACGGCGACGAAGAACCAGCCGAGCAGGCCCACCGAGAGGAGGAGGACCAGGGCGGGGCGGGTGAAAGCGAACGCGCCGTTGCCGACGAGCGGCTGCCAGAGGTCGGCGACGCCGGGAGCCTTGAACCCGCCGTCTGCGACGACCGCTGCGTGGGGGGCGGCCGCGGCAGCGAGTGTCGCGCTCACAGGGTCTCCTTCGTCGTCATGGATTCAGCAACTGTCCAGCTTGTGGTGCCACCTTCTGATGCGATTGACAGCACGCACCGTGGTGGCGGTGGACGGTGGTGGCTCACGGACGCGCCTTTCAGCGCGAAATCCGGCGCCCAGACTACCCGACCCCGTCGACCGTCATTCACGTCACTTCACCACCGGCGGACGGCGGGTCGTAGACCGGTCGGCGGCTGCGCACGAATCCCAGCACTTGGAAGATCTGCCATACCAGGACGACCACCACGACGCCGATCATCGTCGGCAGGGCTTGCAGATCGAGCACTGTGGTCGCGGCCAGCATGACCAGGAGCACGAGGATCAACTGGCCGAAGAAGACGGCCATCGCCGCGGCCATCAGGGCCACCGCGTTCACGTCGATGACCTTGCGCATCACCAGCAGACCGGCTGCGAAGAAGATCAGGGCCAGGGCGGCCCCGAAAGCCGCGGACAGACCGGCTCGGCCACCGGCCACGATCCATGCCACGACGGCGGTCACGACGCCTGCCCCGAGGCTGGGCAGTAACGCCGTCCTCAGCATGGTGTCGAAGGGTGACGGCTGGGCCCGCTGGGCTGGCGCCGGTGCGGAGTCAGGCGACGGCTGAGAAGGCGGGGAGGGCTGAGAAGGCACTGAGTCCGTCATTGGGCTCGCTCTCCTGCCGGATCGTGGGCGTCCGCATCGGTCTCCCGGGGCGTCACGCGAAGGGGCAAAATAGCCGTTCGGCTACTTTGTGAAAACTATCACAAGCTCCTGCCGCGCTTCCACCTCGGGAGCCAACGGGTCAGTCCCGCGCTGATCGCGATGAGGACGACGAGGGCCGACAACGCCCACGCGGTCGACACGTACGTGAACATCAGCACCCCGAGTGCGAGCGAGGCCGACCAGAGGTAGAGCAGCAGCACGGCGCGGCGGTGGGAGTGGCCGATGTCGAGCATCTTGTGATGCAGGTGCCCGCGGTCCGGCTTCCAGAACCGCAGTCCCCGTCGGCGCACCGCGAGGATCACATCCAGGACCGGCAGGGCGAGGATCGCCACCGGGAGGGCGATCGGCACCCAGAACGCCGCCGACTGCGACTTCACCTGACTGGGCTGCAGGGCCCCGGTGAACGTGATGGTCGAGGCCGACAGCAGCAGCCCGAGCAGCAAGGCACCGGCATCCCCCATGAAGAGGCGCGCCGGGAAGAAGTTGTGCGGCAGGAAGCCGAGGCAGCACCCCGCCGTCACCGCCGAGACGAAGGCCGAGGCGCTGAAGACGCTGTCGGAGGGGTTCAGGTAGACGTGCGCGACTTGATAGGCCCACAGGAAGAACGCGACCGCTGCGATGGCCACGAATCCCGCGGCCAACCCGTCCAGCCCGTCGGCGAAGTTCACCGCGTTGGTCATCGCGATGACGATCACGAAGGTGAGCAGGATGAGGATCGGCTGCGGCAGGATCGTGTAGGAATCGCCGGTCGGCAGCGCGGACAGCTGCACGCCTCCGAACGCCATCACCCCCGCGGCGATCAGCTGCCCGGCGAACTTGGTCAACGGGTCCAGCTCGCGGAAGTCGTCGATGGCACCCACCGCGGTGATGAACGCGGCCGCGATGAGGACGGCCAACACCTGATGGTTCGCGCCGTGCAGAAGGCTCGACGCGTGGCGCAGCCGACTCGCGATGAGCACCGCGGCCGCGAAACCGAGGAGCATCCCGACCCCGCCTAGTCGCGGGATCGGCACCGAGTGCACATCACGCCCGCGTACCGGGGTGACGGCTCCGAACCGCACCGCCAGCCAGCGGATCGCCGGTGTCGTCAGGTAGGTGACGACCCCGGCGACGACCGCGACAAGCAGGTATTCACGCACTGGGAGACGGGGCTGGTCCGGCCGAAGCCCTAGGCCGGCCGGGGATACGCCGGGAAGCGGCCCACGAGGTCGGTGACCTCGGCGCGGACGTCCTTGGCGACCGGGTGGTCGGGGTCACCGTCGGTCTGGGTGATGGCCCGGTGGATCAGGTCGGCGATCTGCACCATCTCGGGGGTGCCCATCCCCTGCGTCGTGACGCTGGGGCTGCCGACGCGGATGCCGGAGGCGACGTTGGGCTTCTGCGGGTCGAACGGGATCGCGTTCTTGTTGAGCACGATGCCGGCGGCGTCCGCCCGCTCCTCCGCCTGCGCACCGGTCACCTGCACGCCCTGCAGATCGTGCAGGGACAGGTGGGTGTCGGTGCCGCCGGTGGTGGGACGGATCTCCTTCTCCCCCAGCGACGTCGCCAACTGCTGAGCGTTCTCGATGACCTGGCGGGCGTACGCGGCGTACTCGGGCGTCGCGCACTCCTTGAAGTTGACCGCCTTGGCCGCGATCGTGTGCATCTGCGGGCCGCCCTGCATCATCGGGAAGACGGCCTTGTCCAGCTTCGCCGCGTGCTCGGCCTTGCAGACGAGCGCACCGGAGCGCGGACCGCGCAGCACCTTGTGGGTGGTGAAGGTGACCACGTCGGCGTACGGGACGGGCGAAGGGATCGCCTTTCCGGCGACCAGGCCGATGAAGTGCGCGGCGTCGACCCAGAAGATCGCGCCGATCTCGTCGGCCAGGTTGCGGAAGAACTCGAAGTCGATGAGCCGCGGGATGGCCGATCCACCGGCGAGGATCACCTTGGGCCGGTGCTCCTTGGCGAGCGCCTCGACCTCGGCGTAGTCGATGTTCTCCGACTCCTTCTCCACGCCGTAGCCGACGGAGTTGAACCACTTGCCGGAGAAGCTGACCTTCGTGCCGTGCGTGAGGTGCCCGCCCATCGGCAGCGACATGCCGAGGATGGTCTCGCCGGGCTTGAGGAACGCGCCGTAGACGGCCTGGTTGGCGCTCGCGCCGGAGTGGGCCTGGACGTTGGCGTGCTCGGCGTCGAACAGGCTCTTGCACCGCTCGATCGCCAGGTTCTCGGCCTTGTCGACCTCCGAGCACCCGCCGTAGTAGCGGCGGCCGGGGTAGCCCTCGGCGTACTTGTTGGACAGTGTCGAGCCCAGCGCGGTGAGCACCGCGGGGCTGGACATGTTCTCGCTGGCGATCAGCTGCAGGCCGCTGCGCAGCCGGTCCAGCTCGGACAGCAGCACCCCCGAGATCTCGGGGTCGAACGCGGCGAGGGCGTCGAAATCGGAGCCGTAGAAGGGCGTGGGCGAAGCGGTCATCGGGTCACCTTAGGCGTCGGACGTGGGAGTGGAACGGGTGCCGTCGGTGTGGTCCGAGGGCGGGGCGGGTAGGTCGGGCGAGGGCACCTCGGCGGACGGCGCACCGTCCTGCGGGAGGTCGCTCGCAGGCAACGTGCCGTCCTGCGGCGGCACGAACACGGGGTCGATAACGGCGTCCACATCGCCGTCGGGCGTGCCTTCGGGCTCGGTCTGCGACAGATCGAGCGGCTCGGGTCCGTCCTGATCGTCGGCGGGCGCCTTCGAGAGGCTGACCCCGTTCCCGGTGGAGGGCTCGATCAGCTCCACACCCGCCAGCACTTCGCGCAGCGCATCGGTGCCGATCGCGCCGGCCCGCAGCAGCACCGGGTCGGGCTTGGTGCAGTCCAGGATGGTCGAGGGCTCGTTGCCGCTGCGCTCACCGCCGTCGAGGTAGACCTCCACGGCGGGGCCGAGGGCGAATCCGGCCTCGGTGATCGTGGTCGCGGTCGGCTTGCCGGTCCGGTTCGCTGAGCTGACCGCCATCGGGCCGACCCGTTCGAGCAGCGCCAGGGCGACTTCATCGTCCGGCATCCGCAACCCGACGGTGCCGTTGTTGTCGCCGAGGTCCCAGGCCAGCGAGGGCTGCGCGCGCAGGATCAGCGTGAGTCCGCCGGGCCAGAAGCGCTCCATGAGGCGCCGCGCGTACGACGGCACCGACATCGCCAGTCCGTCGACCGTCGGGAGCCCCGGCACGAGCACGGGCGGGGGCATCTCACGGCCGCGGCCCTTGGCGTCGAGCAGCTTCTGGACCGCCGAGGGATTGAACGCGTCGGCGCCGATGCCGTAGACCGTGTCGGTCGGGAGGACGACGCACTCACCCAGGTCGAGCGCGGACTTCGCAGCGTCGAGACCGTCCTCCCGGGTCTGCGGATTCGCGCAGTCGAAGACGGGGCTCAACGAAGGACTCCTGCAGGTGTGGGCCGGGTAGGAGGCTCCAGGCTAATGGTCGGCGCCGGGCTCGACTACGTCCGCCACAACCCTTCGTCCATCGCGCGTTGCAACATCGCACGGTGCGCTGTCGGGTCCAGACCCCTCGCCGCCGGCCAGTCCTCGTCGTAGTAGGTCGCGCTGTAGCGCTCGCCGCCGTCGCAGAGCAACGTGACGATGCTGCCGGTCTCCCCCCGCGCCTTCATCTCGCATGCCAGCTCGAGCACCCCGGTCAGGTTCGTGCCGGTGGATCCGCCCGCGAACAGGCCCGTGCGCTCGCGCAACAGGTGAACGGCCGCGATCGAGGCGGCGTCCGGCACCTGGATCATCCGATCCACGATCTGCGGCTGGAACGACGGCTCGACGCGCGGGCGCCCGATGCCCTCGATCCGCGAACCCCGGCCGGTGACGTGGGAGGCGTCGCGCTCCACCCAGCCCCCGTAGAACGCGGAGCCCTCCGGGTCGACGACGCACAGCCGGGTCGGGATGCCCTGGTAGCGCAGATAGCGTCCGATCGTCGCGCTGGTGCCTCCGGTACCAGCGCCCACCACGATCCACGCCGGCTGCGGATGCCGCTCCAGTCGCATCTGATCGAAGATGGATTCGGCGATGTTGTTGTTGCCGCGCCAGTCGGTCGCCCGCTCGGCGTAGGTGAACTGGTCGAGATAGTGCCCGCCGCATTCCCGCGCGATCTGCTCCGCGGCTGCATAAACGGCGCCGGCGTCGTCCACGAAGTGGCAGCGGCCGCCGTACCGCTCGATGAGCACGATCTTCTCGGCACTGGTCGAGCGCGGCATGACAGCCACGAACGGCAGGCCCAGCAGCTGCGCGAAGTACGCCTCGCTGACCGCGGTCGAACCGCTCGACGCCTCCACAACCGTCGACCCCTCGCGGATCCACCCGTTACAGAGGGCGTAGAGGAAGAGGCTGCGCGCCAGGCGGTGTTTGAGACTTCCGGTCGGGTGGGTCGACTCGTCCTTGAAGTAGATGTCGATCCCATCGAGACCGGCCAGGCGCAACGGGATCAGGTGAGTGTCGGCCGACCTGTTGGCGTCTGCTGCGACTTTGCGTACGGCGTCCGCGACCCAGGACCGCTCCTTCGGACAGCCGTGCTGCGGCTGGGTGGTCGACATGCCGCAGGAGTCTAAGAGAGGGAAACTGCCGATCGCCGACCGCCGACCTCGCCCAACAGGCCGTTATCCATCTCGCCCGGGACCGCGCGAACCTGCGACGGCGGAGGAGGCCCTACACCGTTCGTTCGGCGTCGTGCATCGTGCCCGCCACGCGGAAGCCGAACTGCGCGTTGAGTGCCAGCATCGGGGCGTTGGACTGTGACGTCCAGGTCTGGACGTACCGCGCTTCGGCTGCGGTGTCGGCCGTGATCCGCTCGAGCTGGTGCAGGTTCGCGGCCTTCAGCGACCGGCCGACTCCCTTGCCCCGGGCCGCCCGGTCGACCAGCGTCGAGTCCTGCACCACGATCGCCGGCTCGTCGGCGTCGAGGAACATCTCGGTGAAACCCACCGGGCGGTCCCGCAGCAGCGCCATGCTGCGCAGCACGGTCCAGCCCCGCTCGATCATCCGGCCCTCATCCTCGCGCATCCGCTCGACGTCGATCCGGGTGTCGCCCCGGACCAGGTCCCCGACCGGGTGGTCCTCCTGCATCTGCTGCTTCAGGGCCGCCCACTCCAGCTCGTATCGCTGCGGGCACGCGCCGACCCACGACTGCACGCGTACCTCTCCGGAGGGTGGATCGCCCTCCCCGCGACCGTCCCACGGCAGGTCGAGCAGCAGCCTGTCCTCGACGTTGCCGACCCGGAAGCCCTGGTCGCGTAGGAATCGTCCGGACCGCGTGTCCTCGAGCGCCTGCGCGCCGGGGACGTGCACCTCCGTCTGCAGGGTGTGGTGACCGTGATCGGCGGCGAACTGCAGGGCGTACGAGGCCAGTTCACGACCGATGCCTCGTCCCTGCGCTTCCGGGGCGACGGCCAGCTCGACCTGGACGGGCTCGGCCGGGTCGCCCACGGCCGAGACCAGCTCCAGGGCGCCGACGACCCGCGTGCCGTCCAGGGCGGCGTACCTCCAACGGCTTCTGCGCGGGTGAGGGTGCTCGGCGGTGTAGAGCACATGGGCGAGCGAGATCCACCACATCGGCCCCTGCCCCTGCGTGTACGCGGCCCGCAGGACCTCGTGCCACTGGCGCAGGATCGGGGACGACGGGTCGACTGCCACGATCCGGGGCTCGCTCATGGGGTCATCCTGCGACGCGCGTCGGTTTGTCGCCAGTCACTTCCACGCTCGACCCCGCCCGCGCCGACGTCCGGACGCCCACGAGGGACCACGCGGCGCCGTTCGGGGAGGCCGCGTGCGCCGAGGACGCGCACGAGGGCCCGCGCGGTGCCGCTTGCGGGCTCACGGCTCTCAGCCGGCGACGTACTCCGCGAGGTGCTCGCCGGTGAGCGTGGACCGGGCGCCGACCAGATCGGCCGGCGTGCCCTCGAAGACGACCCGGCCGCCGTCGTGGCCGGCGCCGGGACCCAGGTCGACGATCCAGTCCGCGTGCGCCATGACGGCCTGGTGGTGCTCGACCACGACTACCGTCTTGCCCGAGTCGACCAGCCGGTCCAGCAGCTCGAGCAGACGCTCGACGTCGGCCAGGTGCAGCCCGGCAGTCGGCTCGTCGAGCACGAAGACGCCGCCCTTCTCGCCCAGGTGGGTCGCGAGCTTCAGCCGCTGCCGCTCGCCGCCCGACAGGGTCGGCAGAGGCTGCCCGATGGTGAGGTACCCGAGCCCCACGTCCACCAGCCGTTCGAGGATCGTGTGCGCGGCCGGGACGGCGGCGTCGCCCTCCCCGAAGAACCGCTCGGCGTCGGTCACCGACATCTCCAGCACTTCGCTGATGTCGCGGCCACCGAGTCGGTACTCCAGCACCGCCGTCTGGAAGCGCCGGCCCTCGCACACCTCGCACGTCGTGGCCACTCCGGCCATGATCGCCAGATCGGTATAGATCACGCCGGCGCCCTTGCACGCCGGGCACGCACCGTCGGAGTTCGAGCTGAAGAGAGCGGGTTTCACGCCATTGGCCTTCGCGAAGGCCTTGCGGATCGGGTCCAGCAGGCCGGTGTACGTCGCCGGGTTGCTGCGCCGTGAACCCTTGATCGGGCTCTGGTCGATCGTCACGACACCGTCCTGGCCCGCGAGCGCGGCGGTGACCAGGGAGCTCTTGCCGGATCCGGCGACGCCGGTGAGGGCGACCAGCACACCGAGCGGGACGTCCACGTCGACGTCCTGCAGGTTGTGCAGGTCGGCTCCTCGCAGTTCCAACGCGCCCGTCGCAGCGCGTACCTGCTCCTTCAGGCTCGCACGGTCCTGCAGGTGACGACCGGTGGCGGTGTCGGCCTTTCGCAGCTGCGCGACGGTGCCCTCGAAGCGGACCTCGCCACCCGCCGCACCCGCTCCCGGGCCGAGGTCGACGACGTGGTCGGCGATCTGGATGGTCTCGGGCTTGTGCTCCACGACCAGCACGGTGTTGCCCTTGTCCCGCAGCCGGAGCAGCAGCTCGTTCATCCGTTGGATGTCGTGCGGGTGCAGCCCGATGGTCGGTTCGTCGAAGACGTAGGTGACGTCGGTGAGCGAGGACCCGAGATGGCGCACCATCTTCACGCGCTGCGCCTCGCCGCCGGACAGGGTGCCCGACGGGCGGTCGAGGCTGAGGTAGCCGAGACCGATCTCGACGAAGGAGTCCAGCGACTCCCCCAGCGACTGCAGGAGCGGAGCGACGGTCGGCTCGTCCAGGCCGCGCACCCACTCCGCGAGATCGCTGATCTGCATGGCCGACGCCTCGGCGATGTTGAGCCCGCCGACGGTGCTGGCCAGGACCTCCTTGGTGAGCCGGGTCCCGCCGCAGTCGGGGCAGGTGGAGAAGGTGACCACCCGCTCCACGAACGCGCGGATGTGCGGCTGCAGGGTGTCGATGTCCTTGGCCAGGAAGGACCTTCGGATCTTCGGGATGATCCCCTCGTAGGTCAGGTTGATCCCGTCGACCTTGATCCGGGTGGCTTCCTTGTAGAGGAGTGCGTCCAGCTCCCTCTTGGTGAACTTCTCGATCGGCTTGTCGGGGTCGAAGAAGCCGCAGCCGCGGAAGATCCGGCCGTACCAGCCGTCCATGCTGTAACCCGGTATGACGAGAGCGCCCTCGTTGAGCGAGCGGTCCGCGTCGTACAGCTGGGTCAGGTCGAAATCGGTCACCGATCCTCGGCCCTCGCACCGCGGACACATGCCGCCGGTGACGCTGAAGCTGCGCCGCTCCTTGGTCGTGCGGCCACCCCGCTCCATGGTCACCGCCCCGGCGCCGCTCATCGAGGCGACGTTGAAGGAGAACGCCTGGGGCGAGCCGACGTACGGCGTGCCGACCCGACTGAAGAGCACCCGCAGCATCGCGTTGACGTCCGTCGCGGTGCCCACCGTGGACCGCGCGTCGGCACCCATTCGCTCCTGCCCCACCACGATCGCCGTCGTGAGGCCGTCGAGCACGTCGACGTCGGGGCGCGCCAGCGTGGGCATGAAGCCCCGCACGAACGCGCTGTAGGTCTCGTTGATCAGCCGCTGGGAGTCGGCGGCGATCGTCCCGAAGACCAGCGAGCTCTTCCCCGAGCCCGACACCCCCGTGAAGACCGTCAGCCGGCGCTTGGGGATCTGCACGCTGACGTCCTTCAGGTTGTTCACCCGGGCGCCCCGCACCGTGATCAGGTCGTGCTGGTCGGCGGCATGCGGTGTCGAGGACGGCGCCGGCGTGCGCCGGCGCCCCGAGGCCGTGCTCATCGTGTCTCCCTCTGCCGGCGCGTTCTCCGCACCGACAGCTCAGTGGACCTCGTTCATCCGGATCAGGTTGCCGGACGGGTCCCGGAACGCGGCGTCGCGCACACCGTACGGCTGCTCGATCGGCTCCTGCACGACCTCGGCGCCCGCCGCCTGGAGACGGTCGAAGGTCTCGTCCAGATTCGGCGTGGCCAGCGTGATGATCGCGAAGGTGCCTTTGGCCATCATCTCGGTGATGGTGCGGCGCTCCTCGTCGGTGACGCCGGGGTCGGCGCCCGGCGGGAAGAGCACGATGGACGTACCGGGCTGACCGGCGGGCCCGACCGTGATCCAGTGCATCCCGTTGTAGCCGACGTCGTTCCGGACCTCGAAACCGAGGACGTCCCGATAGAAGGTGAGCGTCGCGGCCGGATCCGTCTGGGGCAGGAAGGCGTTGTGAATGGTGATGTCCATGGCGCTCACGCTAGATCCGCCGCCGCGACGCGGGCTTCTCGATTCCTGACCGGTCTGGTCACCTGCTTCACCACGCACGACGGGATGCCCGACGTCGCGGACGCCACCTCTTGGCGGTAGGTGCTCGGCGGCACACCGATCAACTCGGCGAACCGGCTGCTGAAGGTGCCGAGAGAGGAGCAACCGACCGCGAAGCAGACGTCGGTGACGCTGAGGTCGCCGCGGCGCAGCAGCGCCATCGCACGCTCGATCCGCCGGGTCATCAGATAGGCGTACGGCGACTCGCCGTACGCCGTGCGGAACTCGCGGCTGAGGTGGCCGGCCGACATGTGCACCCCGCGCGCGAGCGCCTCGACGTCCAGGGGCTGGGCGTACTCCCGGTCCATCCGGTCCCGGACCCGGCGCAACAGGATCAGCGTGCGCAGTCGCGCCTGCGTATCGGGGCTGTCGTTCATCTGCGCGATCGTGCCACGCCGACCTGGTGCGCGCTCGGCGTCATGGGGCTCACCGGCCGGTCCGCGCCGATTCGCACGTGGTGGCGAGCTGGTCGATCGACTCCTGCAGGTACTCCGGTGGCCAGGGGGGCATCCGACCGAAGTCCTTGCGGGTCTGGGCAGAGGTGTCGCCCCAGTCGTAGGTGAGGGTGACGCGGGTGCCCTCGTCCTCGGGAACGAGGTCGTAGCGCCACTCCCAGCCGCCGAGGTGCAGCTCGCCGTCGCGGACGCTGCCCGGTCTCCAGGCGATGAGCCGCGGCGGCTCGAACGCCGTGACCATGTTGTCGATCCGATAGTCGCCGCCGACCCGCTCCAGGTACATGTTCATCGTGAAGACCTGCCCCGCGTGCGTGATGGGGTCGGGCTGCTGGGGTTCGCGGACCCATCTCCAGGGCGCGGGGTCGGTCTCCTGGTGCCGTGTCGGATGGGCCAGCACGTCGAAGACGGCTGCGGGTGGTGCATCGACGAACCGGGTGACGCTCAGTTGCTCGGCGGTGCCATCGACCATGAGATCTCCTGTGCCAGAACGCATTGAGGGATGAGGTCCGCCGCAGGCATCCTCCGGAAGAGACGCGGGCGGCCGGCCGGTCGCGATGTGGACACCGTACACATCACCCGGGGCTCGCACCAGAGCGAACCGACCGCCGCGTGGCTAGGCTCACAGCACGGGCGCGCCGGACCGGGTGTACCTGCGAGGACGGGAGTACGTGATGGCCGGTGACCAGAAGATCGCGCCGCGGCAGGGGGTGCTGCGCCGCAAGCCGATCGTCAGTCACGAGGAGGCCGGCGGACTGGAGCGCTCGATCGGTCTGTGGCAGCTCACCGCCATCGGGATCGGCGCCATCATCGGAGCCGGCATCTTCTCCCTGGCCGGCACGGTGGCCAACGGGGTCGCCGGACCGGCGGTCAGCATCTCGTTCATCATCGCGGGTGTCGCCTCGGCGTGCGCCGCGCTCTCCTATGCCGAGTTCGGCGGACTGATCCCGGCGGCCGGGTCGGCCTACACCTACGGGTACGCCGTGCTGGGCGAGCTCGTCGGCTGGCTCATCGGGTGGGACCTGCTCCTGGAGTACACCGCCATCGTGGCGGTGGTCGCGATCGGCATCTCGGGCTATTTCTCGTTCCTGCTGAACGACTTCGGCGCCCACCTGCCCGTCTGGATGCTGGGCGCGCCCGGCACCGGATCGGGCCACAAGGTCGACCTCTTCGCGCTGATCCTGTGCCTGCTGATCGCCGTGCTGCTCAACCGCGGCATCAGATCCAGCGCCCGGGCGGAGTCCGTGCTGGTGGTCGTCAAGGTGGCGATCGTCATCGCGGTGGTCGTCGTCGGCGCGTTCTACATCAAGGGTGGCAACCTGCACCCCTACTTCCCCTACGGTTTCGGCGGTGCCGTGACCGGCGCCGCGACGGTCTTCTTCGCAGTGTTCGGGTACGACGCGATGAGTACCGCCGCGGAGGAGTCCAAGGACGCCACGCGGATCCTGCCGAAGGCGATCATGCTCTCGCTGGCGATCTCGATGGTGCTCTACCTGCTGGCGTGCACGGTGCTCACCGGCATGCAGAAGTACGACAAGATCAGCAAAACCAGCGGATTCGCAACGGCGTTCAAGTCCGTCGGGCTCGACCGGTTCGCCGACGTGGTCGCGATCGGCGCCATCATCGGCATCCTCACCGTGCTCTTCGGCTTCATGCTCGGCGCTTCCCGGGTGTTCTTCGCGATCAGCCGCGACGGGCTGCTCCCCGGGTGGTTCGCCAAGACCAACCGCTTCCACGCACCGCACCGGCCGACCTGGATCATCGGCGTGGTGTCGGCCGCCATCGCCGGTTTCGTCCCCATCGGCGACGCAGCCGAGCTGACCAACATCGGCATCCTGCTCGCGTTCATCGTGGTGTCCGCCGCCGTGATCGTCCTGCACTACCGCTCGCCGGATCTGCCTCGCACCTTCAAGACACCGGGCATGCCGGTCACCCCGTTGATCGGCATCGCGTTCTCGATCTGGCTGATCAGCAAGCTGGAGCCGGTCACCTGGCTGCGGTTCGTGGTGTGGGCGCTGCTCGGCATCATCATCTACGCGTTCTACGGCTACAAGCACAGCAAGGTCGGCGAGGGTGTCGCCGTACAGACCGAGGACGGCTGAGGGGACCGGTGCAGCTCGTCGACGAGAGCTACGACGGTCCCACGCTGCGGGAGATCGTGAACGGCGCAACGGAGGCGGTGCGACTGGTCCGTTGCGATCTGCGGGAGATCGACCTGCGGGGTGTCGACCTCACCGAGGTGCATTTCGAGGAGTGTGTGCTGGACAACGCCGACCTGCGCGGTGCTGCTCTGGGGGGTGCGTCGTTCAGCGGATGTCGCCTGATGGGCGCCGACTTCGAGGGCGTCGGCGGCTTCGGGTTCACGATCAGTCGCTCGAACGCGTTCGCAGCCAACCTGATCCGTGCACCGCTGGCTCATGCGGACCTGTCCGGGACGAGGTTCACCGAAGCCGTCCTGCGCGGCGCCGATCTGCGGTCGTGCATCTTCGACGGGTGTGACCTGAGCGGCGCGGACCTGGCCGAGGCGCAGCTGGAGCACGCCGACCTGCGGGGTGCCGGTCTCGGCCCGTGCGACCTCGATCGGATGCGCGCCCTGCGCGGCGCGATCATCACCACCACGCAGGCTGCGGCCATCGTCCGTGATCTCGCGGGTGCCACCGTCCTCTGAGACCAGACGGGCGGGGGGTTCGCGCGCCGGGGTGCGCGGTGTGCAGTTTGCGTTTGCGGCCAGTGCTGCAGCCCTGGCCGCAGACGCGGAACCCCCACGCCGACTCAGTCGCGTTGCGCGATGAACACGTGTTCGCGGCCGGGCCGGTCGGGTGCGTCACGCACCTCGCGTACGACGAACCCGGCCGTCCTCAGCGTCTGCTCGATCTCGGTGCGCGAACGGAAGATCAGCGTCGACTCGGAGGTGACGGTGGTCGCGTCCGCGGCGAAGGTGCATCGATGCCGGAAGGACACCAGCGGCAGTGCGACGCCGGTGAGTTCGAACCGCTCGGTGACGTCACCGACGCCCTGGACATGGAGCTGCACGGGGGCGGCATCACGCTCCCAGTCCTCCCACGCGCGTCGTTCCGGCCGACGCGACTCGAAGACCAGGTGCCCGCCAGGGCGCAGCACTCGATGGACCACGCGCAGGGTCTCGTCCCATTGCGCGTCCTCGGTGAAGACCTGGGCGACGTTGCCGGTCATCACCACCACGTCCACCCGCAGCGATGGCAGATCCTCGACTGTGCCGCGGTGCCACTGCACCGCGTGTGCGCCGGGTTTCGATCGGGCGACGTCGAGAGACGCGCCCGCGGGATCGACCGCGTGCACCGCGATCCCGTCGGCGGCGAGCATCAGCGCCAGCACGCCCGTCCCGCAACCGATGTCGAGCACCGACGTCGCGCCCAACTCACCGATGATCGCGCGGTACGCCGTCAGGTCGCTGCGGTCACCCTCGAACGCGTCGTACACGGCGGCCAGCCGCGGGTCGTCGAAGATCGCATCGGGCACCCGCCGATGCTAGGCGCGTACTCCGCCGACACGCCTGGGTTTAAACGTCGAGGTGTGGGTTTTGCGTGTGCGGTCAGTGCTGCAGCACTGGCCGCACACGCAGAACCCCCACGCGACCTCGGGGCGAGCGGTCAGCGGGACCTGCGCAGCCTGCTCACGACCGCAGCCGGGCGCTGCATCGTGGTGGCCCGGCCGTGCATCACGGTGATCAGCTGGGCGAACGTCGAGTCCTGCTTCGCGGTACGGTCGAAGGTGGTCAGGAGCATCACCGGCTTGATCCGTCGCGACGCGATCGCCTTGGCGTAGGTGAACTCGCGCAGGCCGTCCGGGCCGTGGATGCGACCGAAGCCGGAGTCACCGACCCCGCCGAACGGCAGTGAGGGGATGGCGGCGAACGAGATGACGTCGTTCACGGCCGTCATCCCGCAGCGCAGACGACGCGCGATCTCCGTGCCGTGCGCCTTGGAGAAGACGGTCGAGCCGAGGCCGTAACGGGTGGCGTTCGCCAGCCGCACCGCCTCGTCCATGGAGGCCACCTTCTTGACGGTGATGGTCGGACCGAAGGTCTCGTCCGTGTTCGCGGGGCGGTCCTCCGGTACGTCGACCAGCACCGTCGGCTGCACGAACCGGTCGCCGACCGCGCCCTCCCCGCCGACCAGCGCTCGACCACCGGACGCGAGTGCGTCGTCGATGTGTCCGCGGATGAGGTCCAGCTGCTTGGGCAGCGTGGCCGGGCCGTAGTGGGCACCGGGGCCGCCGCCGGGGTGCACGTTCTGGGCGCGAGCCACGAGGGCGTCGACGAAGGAGTCGTACACCCGCTCGTGCACGTAGACCCGCTCGACGCCGATGCAGGTCTGGCCGGCGTTGGAGAAGGCACCCCACGCGGCAGCGTCCGCGGCGGAGGCCACGTCCGCGTCCTCGTCCACCAGCAGAGCGTCCTTGCCCCCGGCCTCGACGATCACCGGGGTGAGGGTCTGCGCGCAGGCGGCCATCACCTTCTTGCCGGTCTCGGTCGAACCGGTGAAGGCCAGCTTGTCGACACCGGCGGTGCACAGGGCGGCGCCGGTCTCGCCGAGACCGGTCACCACCTGCAGCAGCGCGCGGTCCGGCACGACCTCGCGCAGCGACGCGGCCAGCCATTCGCCCACGCCCGGGGTCAGCTCGCTGGGCTTGAAGACGACGCAGTTGCCGGCTGCGAGCGCGTACGCGATGGACCCCATGGGGGTGAAGACCGGGTAGTTCCACGGCCCGATCACGCCGATGACGCCGAGCGGCCGGTGCTCGACGACGGCCGACTGGTTGGCCATCAACAGGCCGGCGAAGGACTTGGTCGGGCCCAGGACCTTGCGAGCGTGCCCGGCCGCCCACGCCAGGTGATCGACCGTCAGGCCGATCTCCAGCTGCGCGTCGGCGTGCGGCTTGCCGGTCTCGTCGTGCACCACGGCCGCGAGCTCGCCCATCCGTCGGGCGATGACCCCGCGCCACTTGCCGAGGATCTCCCGGCGGCCGTCGAATCCCAGCTCGTCCCACCATGCGGCGTCGGCACGGGCGCGACGTACGGCTTCGCGGACCGTCGCCTCGTCGTCGATCGCGTGGACGCCGACCACGTCCCCGGTGGCCGGGTTCAGCGATTCGAAGGTGCGCGGTTCCTGCTCGGCGGCGTCGGTCGCGGTGTCTGCCATGGCTGTGCTCATCGGTTCACTCCTGCATCGGCGAGGCGGTGGGACGGGTTCGAGGCGCGGCCGCGCAGCAGGTCCGCTGCGCGCTCGGCGATCATGATGGTCGGGGCGTTGGTGTTGCCGCGGGGCACCTCGGGCATGACCGAGGCGTCCACGACGCGCAGGCCGGTCAGCCCGTGCACGCGCAGTTCGGCGTCGACGACGGCGTCGGGATGTTCGCCCATCGCGCAGGTGCCGACCGGGTGGTAGAGCGTCTGGGTCTCCCGACGGATATGCGCCTCGAGCTGTTCCGTGCTCGGCGAGGCCGTGTCGGGCATGAACGGCGTGTCCAGGTACGTCGCGAGCGGACCGGAGTTCGCGACGTCCAGCAGCCGTTCGCACCCCGCGAGCATCGCGTCGAGGTCGCGCTGGTCGTCGTAGTACGCCGGGTCGATGCTCGGATGCCACGACGGGTCGGCCGACCGGAGCCGCAGCTGCCCGCGGCTGGCGACGCTGACCAGCGTCGTACCGATCGAGACCTTGCGCGACCCGGACTCGTGGGCGGCGTTGTCCCAGAAGCCCGTCGGGGTGAAGTGCACCTGTAGATCCGGCGCCGCCAGCCCCTCCCGGCTGTGGAAGAACGCTCCGGCCTGGGCGACGTTGGATGTCAGCGGCCCCCGGCCCAGCGCCTTGGCCTTCAGGATGTTCGGCAGCGTGTTGAACTCCAGCAGATCCGTGGTGCCCTTGGTCTCCCAGATCAGCGGCACGAACGGGTGGTCGTGCAGGTTGGCCCCCACCCCGGGCAGGTCGTGGCGCACGTCGACGCCGGTCTCCCGCAGGTGCCCGCCCGGTCCGATCCCCGACAGCATCAGCAGCTGCGGTGAGTTGATCGCCCCGGCGCACAGGAGCACCTCGGCATCGACCCGCGCCGTGCGCCGCTCCCCCAGGTGCTCGAACGTCACTCCGACCGCGCGATCCCCGTCCAGCTCGATGCGCTCCACCATCGCGCCCGTGATGACCTCGAGATTGGTGCGGCCGCGCGCGGGCTCCAGGTACGCGCGTTCGGTGGACCAGCGACGGCCGCCCTTGCAGGTCACCTGGTAGAAACCGGCGCCCTCCTGGCGGGCACCGTTGAAGTCGTCGTTCGCGCCCATTCCGGAGGCGACGGCGGAGGCGATCCACGCGTCGTTCAGTTCGTGGTCGTAGCGCCGGTCCTCCACGTACAGCGGGCCGTCCTGCCCGTGGAACGGATCACCGAGCCGCGAATTGTGCTCTGCGCGCTTGAAGTACGGCAGAACGTCGTCATACCCCCAGCCGGTGGCGCCGTGCGCGTCACGCCAGGTGTCGTAGTCGACCCGGTTGCCGCGGATGTAGATCATCGCGTTCATCGACGAACACCCGCCGAGCGCCTTCATCCGCGGCCAGTACGTCGGTCGCGCGTCCAACTGCTTCTGCCCGGTCGTGTGGTAGTTCCAGTCCCACCGCGTCCGGAAGAGGGAGGGGAAGCCGGCCGGGATGCTGATCTCGTCGGCGTCCGCCTCGCCACCGGCCTCGATCAGGAGCACGGTCGTGCCCGGGTCCTCCGTCAGCCGGGCGGCGAGCACGCACCCCGCGCTCCCGCCGCCGATGACGACGTAGTCGTAGGTGTCGTGCATGAAGCCTCCTGGCCACGATGACGAGCGAACCGCGGCCGGAATGACGCCGACCGGGTTGTGACCGCCCTCACCCTACGCGTCAGTAGCCTTTCTCGACACCGGCGGCGCGAACCCCGTCCGCGCCGGGGTTCGCCCCTGCTCAACCGACCGCGAGGTCCGTGAAGTGGCCGGTGAGGAGCGTCCGCGGCGAGCCGCCCGTCGGTGCGTACTTGAGCAGACGCGGTGTGGCATCGTCCTCGGCGCTGACGTAGACGTTCGAGGCGCCGTCGACCTGCAGGTCACCGAGACGCGGGTTGTACGTCGTGGTGAATCCCGTCGCGGGCACCGCCGTCGGAGTGCCGCCGCCTGCGGGATAGCGCTCGATCTGCTGCACCTGCGAGTACCCCGGGGCGCAGTGGGTGTGGGAACCGAAGCAGCTCCCCTTCGTCACGGCGCGGTAGAAGCTGCCGTCGGGGGCCACTCCGGGCACGTCGAAGTGGTCGGCGTTACCGATGAACGTCGGGGTCGTCGAGCCTGCAGCAAGCCGCACCCAGTAGTCGAAATACGTTTCCCCGGTGGCGTTCTCCTCGATGTACACCACCCCCTGGGCTCCTGCTGCGATCTTCTCGACCGCGGTGCTGTTGAGGACGACGGAGCGCGACGTCGAGCGCGCCCCGGAGGCGGAGTAGCTGACGATCGTCGTCGACGAATGACCGATGGCCGTGATCTGCGAGACGTTCCCCGCCCGGTCGGCGGTGAACTCCCCGGCCGCCCTCGCCACCACCGTGCGCGCGCCCGAGGGCGCGATCCTGACGATCTGCGGACTCGGCGTGCTGTGCTCGACGAACACATCGCCCCTGCCGTCCGTGGCGAGCCCGGTCGGCCCTGCGAGATCCGCCGCGAACGGTGTCGCCCGGCCCGTGTCGACCGACACCTTGGTGACGCCGCGGTCGGACAGCACGTAGAGGTCGCCGACCGAGCTGACGACGAGCTGGGAGGCGGTGAGGCCCGACAACAGTGTCCTCGGCGTGCCCCCGGACAGCGCCTCCCGTACGACGGTGCGGTGGGTGACGTCGTACGCGTACAGCGACTGCCGGTGCCCGGCCGCCCCCCACGGTCCGCCCGGCGACGCGGACGCTGTTGCGGTCGTTGCGCCGAGGGCCGCGCCGATCACGGCACCTGCCAGGCAGATCGTCCTCGTCATCCCCATCATCGTGCCCTTCCCGACGAGGGACCCGACGCGTCCCGACCCCGATGGGGCCCTGTACCCCGCGACCATCATTTCTGGATTACCGGCGAACGGCGTGGTTTTGCCCGGAACGACCTGTGCTGCAAGAAACGAGGGACGCGCCGGCGATACGCGCGCCGTATCTCACCGACGACGCGCACTCACCGCACGCGGAAGGGCCGTGAGGTCGCGATGGTCGGCGACGTCGTCCCAGAGGCCCTGGGTCGACAGGCGGGCGGGTAGCGAATCCCCCTGAGACGAAGCATGTTCCATGACGACGAGCCCGCCGGGCCGCAGCAGTTGCGCCGCCCGCTCCGCCACCTGCAGCGGTATCCGCAGGCCGTCCTCACTGCCGCCGTAGAGCGCGATCTGCGGGTCGTGGTCACGCACCTCGGGGTCGATCGGCACCATGCCCACGGGGATGTACGGCGGGTTGCTGAGCACCACGTCGACCTGCCCCTCGAGCTCGGGGAACGCCGTGAGCGCGTCCTCGCATCGGATCCGCACGTCCAGCCCGAGCCGGTCGCGGTTGGCCTGCGCCCATGCGCACGCGTCCGGCGAGAGCTCGGCGGCGTACACCGCCGCAGACGGATGCTCGTCCTTCACCGCGAGCGCGAGCGCACCGGACCCAGCGCACAGGTCGACGACGACCGGGGCGGCGATCGAGCGCAGAGTGGGCGCGACGAGGTCGACGAGAATCTCGGTCTCCGGCCGCGGCACGAAGACCCCCGGCCCCACAGCGAGCTCGAGGTGCCGGAACGCCGCGCGTCCGGTGAGGTGTTGCAGGGGCACCCTCGTCGCACGCTCGTCGATCAGTGCCGAGAACCGCTGCAGCACAACGCCGTCGGGCACCCGGCCCAGCACCTCGGCGCGGCGTACCTCCGCGACGTCCGTGGACCAGGCGTGCGCGAGCAGCGCGATCGCGTCGGTGTCCGGCGACCCGACGCCAGCGTGGGAGAGCCGCAGCGACGCATCGCGCAGCAGCAGGCGCAGCTCGTTCATCAGTCGCGGTCGGCGACCGCTGCCATCCGCGCGGACTCGTCGGCCTCGACCGCCGAGGCGACCACCGCGCCGAGGTCGCCGTCGAGCACGGCGTCCAGGTTGTAGGACTTGTAGCCGGTGCGGTGGTCCGCGATCCGGTTCTCCGGGAAGTTGTAGGTGCGGATGCGCTCACTGCGGTCGACCGTGCGCACCTGGCTCTTGCGCGCGGCGGACGCCTCGGCGTCCCGCTCGTCCTGACGGATCTGCCGCAGTCGGGCCTTGAGCACCCGCAGCGCCGACTCCTTGTTCTGCAGCTGGCTCTTCTCGTTCTGGCACGAGACGACGACGCCGGTCGGCAGGTGGGTGATGCGGACCGCCGAGTCGGTGGTGTTGACGCTCTGCCCGCCCGGACCGGAGCTGCGGTAGACGTCGATCTTCAGATCGTTCGGTCCGAACTCGATCTCGTCGTCGTCACCGTCGTCGAGGTCCGGCATCACCAGGACGCCCGCCGCCGAGGTGTGGATCCGCCCCTGGCTCTCGGTGACCGGGACGCGCTGCACACGGTGCACGCCGCCCTCGTACTTGAGCAGCGCCCACGGCGCGGTGCCCGGGTCCATGGTGCCCTTGGCGCGCACCTGCAATCGTGCGTCCTTGTACCCGCCGAGGTCGGACTCGGTGGCGTCGACCAGCTCGGCGCGCCACCCGGCACGCTCGGCGTACCGCAGGTACATCCGCACCAGATCGCCGGCGAACAGCGCCGACTCCTCACCGCCCTCACCTGCCTTGACCTCGAGGATCACGTCGCGGTCGTCGTCCTCGTCGCGCGGCAGCAGCAGCTTGCGCAGTGCGTCCTGGGCGCCGTCGAAGCGCTCCTGCAGGGAGGGCACCTCGGCCGCGAAGGACTCGTCCTCCTGCGCCAGCTCGCGCGCGGCACCGAGGTCGTCGCCGGCAGCGAGCCAGGCGCGGTACGCGGCGACGGTCGGAGCCAGCGCGGCGTACCTCTTGTTGAGCTTGCGCATGGCCGTGGGATCGGCATGGATCGCCGGATCGGCGAGCCGGGCCTCGAGGTCGGCGTACTCCTGCGCGACGGCGGCGGCGGATTCCAACACGGCGAACTCCTTCGAGACGGTCGGTCAGGTGTCACGGGACACAAACAACGCGCCGGCCCCACCTGGAGAGGTGGAGCCGGCGCGTCGGAGGAGCTACTTGGCTTCGGCCTTCTTGCCGTAGCGCTCCTGGAAGCGGGCCACGCGGCCACCGGTGTCCAGAATGCGCTGCTTGCCCGTGTAGAACGGGTGGCACTGCGAGCAGGTCTCGGCGGTGATGGTGCCGCCCTCGGCAGTGCTGCGGGTCTCGAACGTCGCGCCACAGGTGCAGGTGACGGTCGTGGGACCGTACGCGGGGTGGATGTCCTTCTTCACGGGTTTTCTCCTAGCTGTCGATTGCCTCCGGGTCGCTCGCGCGATGTGCGCGACGCGTGAACCGGTGGCCAGCGGGCCATTCTGCCAGAACCTCTGACCTCTTCCTAAACGACGCCGTGGCAGGTGCTATTCCTCGGCGTCTCGGGCCGTCGTACGCGGGGTTCGGAGGCCGGAAATGGGCACGCTCGTTTGCTACCCGTGGGTATCGAGTACGGGTGCCGGTTGTGCGCCGCACCCCCCTTAGGGGTGATCCTGTACCCATGACCACTGCCACTTCACCGCCGGAACATGCCCTGCGCAGGGACCACGAAGCGCCCCTGACCCCACCCGTGCGGCACTTCCTGCGCAAGATGACGGTGGCCACCGGCGGAGGCATGTTCATCGACGGTTTCGTCTTCGCGACCTTCGCCGCGGCCATGGCGGGCCGCGCCCACGACGAGCTGCACGTCACGGGCCACTGGGACTCCTGGATCTCCGCGTCGGTGCTCATCGGCACCTTCTTCGGCGGCCTGATCATCGGCTACATCACCGACAAGATCGGCCGTAAGCCGATGTTCACATTCGACCTGATCCTCTTCAGCAGCTGCGCCTTCGCGCTCTTCTTCGTGCAGTCGGCCTGGCAGGTCTTCGTGCTCGGTGTCGTGATGGGAGTCGCGGTCGGCGGCGACTACGCGATCGGGTCCCCGCTGCTCGGAGAGTTCTCCCAGAAGAAGGACCGGGGCAACTACCTCGGCCTGCTGGAGATCAGCTGGAACGTCGGCTACGTGATCGCCTACATCATCGGCTACGCCATCAACTCCTACTGGCCCGGCGGCTGGCGACTGATCCTCGGCGCCAGCGTCGTGCCCGCGGTCATCTGCCTCTTCATCCGCCACGGTCTGCCGGAGTCGCCGCGCTGGCTGATGAGCAAGGGTCGTGACACCGAGGCGAAGCGGATCTACCGCGAGGAGCTGCAGGTCCGCGACGTCGGCGACCTCAGCGAGGAGGAGCCGCAGGAGACCAACTACCGGCTGCTCTTCTCCAAGGAGTACATCCGTCGCACCCTCTTCGTGTCGCTGTCCTGGAGCGCCATCGTGATGCCCTATTTCGCGCTGACCTTCTTCGGTCCGACGATCCTGAAGTCGCTCGGCCTTCGCGACGCTCTCTTCGGCGCGCTGCTCGGGACGATCGTGGCGTTGATCGGCGCGACCATCTCCTGGAAGTACATCGACCGGGTCGGTCGTCGCCCCATCACGATCATCCCGATGTTCGTCTGCGCGGTCTTCCTCTTCCTCGCCGCGCTCAACTCCCAACTGCCGCTCGTCTTCGGTGTCGTCGCCTACTTCGGCTACCTGTTCTCCTACGGGATCATGAGCATCACCACGGGCATCTACCCCTCGGAGGTGTTCCCGAGCTCGGTACGCGCGTCGGGCCTGGGTGTGGCCAGCTCCACGAGCCGGGTCGCCGCGGCCATCGGCACCTTCATGCTCCCGATCGTCAACGACGACTTCGGCACACCGACGGTGCTGGTCATCCTGGGCGCCGTGTCCCTGGGCGGCGGGATCATCTCCTACATGTGGGCGCCGGAGACCAACGGTCAGTCGCTCACCGAGAGCTCGCACCGCGATCTGACGCACCGCAAGGCCGTGCCGGTCGTCCCCACGGCGGCCTGATACGCGCGTACGGCAACGCGAACGCCGCCCCACCGATTCGGTGGGGCGGCGTTTCGTCGTTCCTGCCGCCGGTTGTCAGCGGATCACCGGCGTATGCACCAGAGATTCGCTGACAACCGGGGGGTGAGGGTCAGTCCTCGTCGTCGAGCTTGATCGAGCTGGTCTGCTGCACCTGCATCAGGAACTCGGTGTTGCTCTTGGTCTTCTTCAACCGGTCGAGCAGCAACTCGATGCCCTGCTGGGGGTCCAGCGCGGCGAGCACGCGACGCAGCTTCCACATGATCTTCAGCTCGTCGGACGCGAGGAGGATCTCCTCGCGGCGGGTGCTGGAGGCGTTGAGGTCGACCGCGGGGAAGATCCGGCGCTCGGAGAGCATCCGGGACAGCCGCAGCTCCATGTTGCCGGTGCCCTTGAACTCCTCGAAGATGACCTCGTCCATCTTGGACCCGGTCTCGATGAGCGCCGTAGCGAGGATCGTCAGCGAGCCGCCGAACTCGATGTTGCGCGCCGCACCGAAGAACTTCTTCGGCGGGTAGAGCGCGGCACTGTCCACACCGCCGGACAGGATGCGCCCGCTCGCCGGTGCGGCGAGGTTGTAGGCGCGTCCCAGCTTGGTGATGGAGTCCAGCAGGACGACGACGTCCAGGCCCTGCTCGACCAGCCGCTTCGCGCGCTCGATGGCGAGCTCGGCGACCTGGGTGTGGTCGGTGGCGGGCCGGTCGAAGGTGGAGGCGATGACCTCGCCCTTCACGGCGCGCTGCATGTCGGTGACCTCTTCGGGCCGCTCGTCGACCAGCACCACCATGAGGTGGACCTCGGGGTTGTTGACCGTGATGGCGTTGGCCACGGCCTGCATGATCATCGTCTTACCGGCCTTGGCCGGCGCCACGAAGAGACCACGCTGGCCCTTACCGATCGGTGCGACGAGGTCGATGATCCGGGTGGACAGGATGTTCGACTCGGTCTCCAGGCGCAGACGCTCCTGGGGGTAGAGCGGCGTCAGCTTGCCGAATTCGACGCGCTCGCGCGCCTTCTCGGGCGTCATGCCGTTCACGGTGTCGAGACGGACCAGCGCGTTGAACTTCTGACGTGCCGGCAGCTGCTCGCCCTCGCGCAGCGCCCGGACCGCGCCGGTGATGGCGTCGCCCTTACGCATGCCGCTCTTCTTGACCATGTTGATCGGCACGTAGACGTCGCTCTGCCCCGGCAGGTAGCCGGTGGTGCGCACGAACGCGTAGTTGTCGAGCAGGTCGAGGATGCCGGCCACGGGCACGAGGACGTCGTCCTCGCGCACCTGGGTGTCCACGTCACCGAAGTCGTCGGCGCCACGGCCGCGCTTGCGGTCGCGACCGCGCTGACGACGACGGCCGCCCCGCTCGTCGTTCCAGTCGTCGCCGCCACGGCCACCGGCGTTGTTCTGGTTGCCCTGGCCCTGGTTGCCCTGGCCCTGGTTGCCACGGTTCTGGCCTGCGTTGCCCTGACCGCGGTTGCCGCGGTCCTGCTGGGCGTTGCCGCCCTGGCGGCCGCCACGGTTGTCGTTGCCGCGGTCGTTGCCGCCGCGGTTGTCGTTGCCCCGGTCGCTCCGGTTGTCCTGCTGGGCGTTGCCGCCCTGGCGACCGTCACGGTTGTCGTTGCCGCGGTTCTCGGTGCCCCGGTTGTCGTCCCGGCGGTTGTCGTTGCCGCGGTCGTCGTTGCCGCGGTTCTCGGTTCGCCCGTTCGAGCCCTGCTGGTCACGACGGTCGTTGCCGGACTGCTCGCTGGAGGAGCGGTCGCCCTCGTCACGGCAGGCGCGACGCGGCTCGTCGTCCTGGCGGGTCTGGACGGTCCGGCCGTTCCGCTGCGCGCGATCGGTGACATCGGGCGCCGTACGCGACTGCTCCGGTGCCGACGTCGCCTCGGGAGCACTGCCCTGCTCGGCGCGGGCAGGTGCCTGCACGGCCGGCGCGGGGGGCGCTGACTGGGGAGTGGTGGCGGGCGCCGTGACCCGGCCGCGCTCACGGCGCGGAGCGGTCGTGGCGGCTGCGGTGTTCCCCTGACCCCGCTCGCGGATGGCGGTCAACAGGTCGCTCTTGCGCATCTTGGACGTGCCGCTGATGCCCATGGTCGAGGCCAGTTGCTTCAACTCGTCCAGCTTCAGAGCGCTGAGCGAGCCGGTGGAACGAGGCGCGCCCTGCTCGGGCGCGGCAAGTTCGGTGGTGTCTGTCACGAAGGTTCCTTCCCCCTCGTCAGAAACCGGCTGAGCCGGTTATCAGATTGCGCGGCAAGCACTTTCGGCAGCCACGATTTTCCTTGCGGAGAGCCGCCCGGGGTAGCCCGGCGATGGGTTCTTCGCAATGGTGATGCACTCACAGGCCCGGACTTCGTCACGCGGCCTTGGGTGTGATGTGCAATGCAAACTTACACCGTCGTGCGGCTCAGAGCGAAAAAACGCGCAAGCCGTCCTCGGCTATTCCCGGGGTCGTCCTCGCCCAGCGGTCGTCCGCGCGCACCGCGGCGGCCCGGGTGCGGGTGGTGAGCACCAGCACGGACGGGCCAGCACCGGACACCACGGCGGCGTGCCCCTGCGACCGCAGCGCGTCGACCAGTTCCATGGTCGACGGATAGGAGGCACGGCGCGCCTCCTGGTGCAGCCAGTCCGCGGTCCCGGCGAGCAGCAGATCCGGCCGACGCGTCATGGCCTCGATCAACAGTGCCGCGCGCCCCGCGGTCCGCGCGGCGTCCCCGAGCGGGACGTCGGCCGGCAGCACCGAGCGCGCCCGTTCGGTCGAGAGGGTCGCGTCGGGGACGAAGAGCACCGGCTCGATGTCCGGGTGCACCGGCGGGCAGGTCGTCAGCCACCGGTCCCCCGATCGCCACGAGACTGTCAGGCCGCCGTAGACACTCGCCGACGCGTTGTCCGGGTGACCTTCGAGGTCACCCGCGATGTCGCTGACCGTATGCCGGGCCGCGTCGTCCAGACGCGGGTCGACCAGGGCCAACGCCGCACCGACTCCGGCCACGATGGCAGCGGCCGAGGACCCGAGCCCGCGAGAATGCGGAACACCGTTGTGGCAGTGCAGCTTCAGGCCCGGTGGGCTCGCGACTCCCAACCGCTCCCACGCGGTGCGCATCGAGCGCCAAACCAGGTGTGTCTCGTCGTCGGGCACGACGCCGGCACCCTCGCCGTCCACGCTGATGTGCAGCCCCGAGGCCACGACCTCCGCCGTGACGACGTCTCCGAGGCCGAGCGCGAGGCCGATCGAGTCGAAGCCGGGTCCCAGGTTGGCGGTGCTCGCCGGGACCTCGACGCGGACCTTACGGCCCAATGGGAACTGTTGTGCCATCTGCCGATTCAGCCTTCGAGCCGCAGCGCCGCGGCCGCAGAGACGGCGTCGACCGAGACCTTCGTGGGCTGGATGTCCGCGCCGTCGGCGGTCTTCAGGGCCCAGCTCGGATCCTTCAGGCCGTGTCCGGTGACGGTGCACACGACGGTGGCGCCGGCGGGCACCGCGCCCCGCTCGTGCATCAGCAGCAGACCTGCGACGCTCGCCGCGGAGCCGGGTTCGACGAAGATGCCCTCCCGGCTGGACAAGAGGCGGTGGGCGGCCAGGATCTGCTCGTCCGTGACCATGTCGATGAGGCCGCCGGAGTCGTCGCGCGCCTGCTCGGCCTGCTTCCAGGACGCCGGGTTGCCGATCCGGATCGCCGTGGCGATGGTGTCCGGCTCGTCGATCGGGTGGCCCCTGACGATCGGCGCCGCGCCCGCGGCCTGGAATCCCCACATCGCCGGCGTACGAGTCGCGACCGCCGGTTCGCCTGTCACTCCTGCGTATTCGCGGTAGCCCTTCCAGTACGCGGTGATGTTGCCGGCGTTGCCCACCGGAAGACAGTGGATGTCGGGTGCATCGCCCAGCACATCGACCACCTCGAACGCGGCAGTCTTCTGGCCCTCGATGCGGGCCGGGTTGACGGAATTGACCAGCTCGACGGGATAGGACTCCGCCAGCTTGCGCGCGAGGGTGAGACAGTCGTCGAAATTGCCTGCCACCTGGAGCAACTCGGCTCCGTGGGCGATCGCCTGGCTCAGCTTGCCCATCGCGATCTTGCCGTCCGGCACCAGCACACCGCACGTCATCCCGGCCTTGGTCGCATACGCGGCGGCCGAGGCGCTGGTGTTGCCGGTCGAGGCGCAGATGACGGCCTTGGCGCCCGCCTTGGCGGCCATCGAGATCGCCGCGGTCATCCCGCGGTCCTTGAACGAGCCGGTGGGGTTGAGTCCCTCGAACTTCACGTGGACCTGCGCGCCGACCAGCTCGCTCAGGTGCTCCGCCGGGATGAGCGGGGTGCCGCCCTCGCCGAGGGTGACGATGGGCGCGCCCGCCAGCATCGGCAACCGGTCGGCGTACTCGCGGATGACGCCCCTCCACAGATGTGCCACGTGGATCAGGCTCCTTCGACTCGCAGGACCGAGGCCACGGCTGTGACGTCGTCGTGCACCCGCAACAGGTCGACCGTGCGCGCGAGCGCGGCGTCGGTGGCCTCGTGGGTGACCAGGTGCAGGGTGGCGCGACCGGTGTCGGACCGCGCGACGCCCTGGCGCATGCTCTCGATCGAAACACCCTCTGCCCCGAAGACATTCGCGACCTGCGCCAGGACGCCCGGTCGGTCGTCGACCTCCAGGCGGATGAAGTAGCGGGTCAGCGCGGAGCCGATGCTCTGGACCGGAAGGCCGGCGTACGCCGACTCCCCCGGGCCCCGGCCCCCGCTCACCCGGTGCCGGGCGGCCTGCACGACATCCCCGAGCACGGCCGACGCCGTGGGGTCACCACCTGCACCCGGTCCGTAGAACATCAGCTCGCCCGCCAGCTCGGTCTGCACGAAGACGGCGTTGTAGGCCTCGCGGACCGAGGCCAGCGGGTGCGAACGGGGCATGAGCGCGGGGTGCACCCGCACGTTGAGGGCGGCGTCGCCGTCGGCGTCTGTCACCCGCTCGCAGATGGCCAGCAGCTTGATGACGTGCCCGGTCATCCGGGCGGCGCGGATGTCCTCGGAGGTGATCGCCATGATCCCCTCGCAGTGCACCTCGCGGCTGGACACCCGGGTGTGGAAGGCGAGCGAGGCCAGGATCGCGGCCTTGGCGCGCGCGTCGTACCCCTCGACGTCGGCCGTCGGGTCGGTCTCGGCGTACCCCAGCTCCTGTGCCTCCCGCAGCACGTCTTCGAGCTCGGCGCCGGTGCGGTCCATCTTGTCGAGGATGAAGTTGGTGGTGCCGTTGACGATGCCGGTCACCCGGTGCACCGAGTCACCCGCGAGGGACACGTGCAACGGGCGCAGCAGCGGGATCGCGCCGGCGACCGCGGCCTCGTAGTAGAAGTCGACACCGGAGCGCTCGGCGGCCTCGTACAGCTCCGGGCCGTTCTCCCCCAGCAGCAGCTTGTTGGCGGTGATGACGCCGGCGCCGGACGACATCGCGTGCAGGAGCAGCTCGCGGGCGGGCTCGAGCCCGCCCATCAACTCGATCACCAGATCGGCGCGCGCCACCAATCCCTTTGCGTCCGTCGTGAACTGGTCATGCGACAAACTGGACTCGGGCCGCGGCTTCTCGACGTCGCGCACCGCCGCGCCGATGATCTGCAGCGGCGCGCCGATGCGCGCCTCGAACTCGCCGGCCCGCTCCTGCAGCCGTCGCGCGACCGCCGAGCCCACCACTCCGCAGCCCAGCAGGGCCACCCGCACGGGTTCGCTCACGTCACTCCCCTTCCAGGGCCAACAGGTCGTCCATCGTCTCTCGCCGGAGCCATACGCCGACCTCTCCGTCGCGCAGTGCGAGCACGGGTGGGCGCGGCACGTGGTTGTACTGACTGGCGAGCGAGCGGCAGTACGCGCCGGTCGCAGGCACCGCGAGCAGGTCACCGGCTCGTACGTCGTCCGGCAGCCGCACGTCGCGGACCACGATGTCGCCGCTCTCGCAGTGCTTGCCGACGACCCGGGTCTGCGTCGTGGTCTCGCTGCCCGGCCGTCCGGCCAGCACGCAGGTGTACTCGGCGTCGTAGAGCACCGGCCGGGGGTTGTCGCTCATCCCGCCGTCGACGGCGACGTAGGTGCGGACCAGGTCGTCGCTGACCCGGACGGGCTTGACGGTGCCGACCTCGTACAGAGTGACGCCCGCGGGTCCGACGATCGCGCGCCCGGGCTCGATCGAGACGCGCGGCAGCGGCATACCTGCCTGCGCACACGCCTCCTGGACGATGCCGGCGAGCTGGCCGGCCATCTCGCGGACGCCGAGCGGCTCGTCGCCCGGCAGGTAGGCGATGCCGAAGCCTCCCCCGAGATCGAGCTCCGGCAACTGGACGCCGTGCTCCGACGCGACCGCCAGCTGCAGCGAGATCAGGCGTCGGGCGGCCTCGCGGAAGCCGTCGGACTCGAAGATCTGACTGCCGATGTGGGAGTGGAAACCGAGCAGCTGCAACGCTTCCGGGGCGGCCAGCACCCGGCGTACGGCTTCACCCACCTGGCCGTCGGAGAGGCTGAAACCGAACTTCTGGTCCTCGTGCGCAGTGGCGATGTACTCGTGCGTGTGCGCCTCGACACCGGTCTTGACGCGCAGCATCACCCGCGCCACGACCGACCGCTCGCGCGCGGCGGCGGCGACCCGGTCGATCTCCTCGAACGAGTCGACGACGATGCGCCCGATCCCCGCGTCGAGCGCCTGCGCGATCTCCGCGGGCGACTTGTTGTTGCCGTGCAGGGCGATCTGCTCCCCCGGGACGCCCGCGCGCTGCGCCACGGTCAACTCGCCGCCGGAGCAGACGTCCAGCCGCAGGCCCTCCTCCTGCAGCAGGCGGGCCATGGCGGTGCACAGGAACGCCTTGCCCGCGTAATAGACGTCCACGCGGGTGCCGATGGCCTCGAAGGCGTCGGTGAATGCCTCGCGGAACGCGGTCGCCCGGCGCCGGATGTCGGGCTCGTCGAGCACGTACGCCGGCGTCCCCCACGCGCGAGCGATGTCGCGCAGGTCGTGACCGGCGATCCGGACGGCGCCGTCGTCGGTCAGGGAGGTGCCGGACGGGAAGATCCGGTCCAGCACCGCCTCGCGGGAGTCGTGCGCGCTGTTGTCAGACATGGCGGGGTAAAGGTACCGACCGGGCAGGCTCTCGGGCTCGGGCGACCGCTGGGAGAGACGCGTCCGCGGTGGCGCGTGCCCGGCTGACCGGATGCCGCTCCGGGTCCCGCCCGGGCGCCGCTGCGAGCCGACCGGGTCGCGAGCGCGGATTGCGGACCGGTCGGCTCCGACTGGTACGGTGACGCCGCGCTGTGAAAGCGCTGCCCGCCCCCGTAGCTCAGGGGATAGAGCGTCGCCCTCCGGAGGCGAAAGCGCAGGTTCGAATCCTGCCGGGGGCACCCACGAAGAAGCACGAGACCGCAGGGAAACCTGCGGTCTCGTTCTCTTTCCGGCGGCCTCTTCGGCGGCGGGGTGCGCAGTGTGCGTCAGCGGCCAGGGCTGCCGCCCTGCCCGGCGACGCAAACCGTCAACGAGGTCGGTCCCGGACCCGCAGACCGTCGAAGACCAGGGCACTGACCTCGTCCGGCAGCGCCTGGGTGTGCGCGCGACTCGCCGGCCGGGTCCACTCGACCAGGGAGTTGACGAGTCCGAACATCAGCCGTGCGGTCACGGTGGGATCCAGATCCGCTCTCAGGTCGCCTGCGCGGACGGCGTCACGCACCAGCGACGCGGCGTACCGGTCCAGAGCGCGACGTCGTTGCAGGGCGGCGAGTTCGACCGGGCTGTTGCCGCGCACCCGCAGCAGCAGGGTCACGTACGGCTGGTGGTCGAGCAGCAGCACGACGCTCTCGTGCACCAGATGCTCCAGACGTCGTACGGCGCTCACGTCCAGCTCGCGGGCGCCCTGGGTCACCGCCTCCAGACCGTCCAGCGCGCGGTCCAGCGCAAGACGCAGCAGCACCTCCTTGCTGGCGACGTGGTGGTAGATCGCGGACTTGGCGATCCCGAGTCGCTCGGACAGATCGCCCATGCTGGTCGCGTCGTAACCCCGCTCGTTGAAGACCTCCACCGCCACCGCGAGCAGGGAGTCCAGGTCGTACCCGGGCCGACCGCGCCGCGCGGTCCGGGGCATGGGCACCGACGCCTCGCGGGAGGTCATGCGCCCCGCTCCGGGGTCGCCATCCGGTGACTGCGCCCGCGGAACTCGGCGACGACCCGCTCACCGCAGCGCACCGTCACGTCGTAGACACCCTGCCGACCGAAGCCGACCCGTCGGACCCCTTCGGCGACCAGCACCTCACCCGCACGTGCCGGCGACACGAAGACGATGTCGCCGGAGCTGGCGACGGTGACCGGGCCGGCCGCGTTGCACGCGCAGGCGAACGCCGTGTCGGCGACGCTGAAGATCATCCCGCCGTGCGCCATTCCGTGGCCGTTGACCATGTCGGGGCGCACCGTCATCCGGGTGGTCGCCCGCCCGTCGGTGCAGTCCACCAGCTCGATCCCCAGGGCCCGCGACGCCTCGTCCGCGGCCATCATGGCGTGCACGGCTCGCAGGTCCGCCATCTCGTCTCCTCGCAATTACCGACCGAACGATCGGTCACTCTCGGCAATCGAACCTAGTCCGTCGGTGCAACGGATACCGTCGGGCCGTGAGAACCGGACGCCACTCGACCGTCGTGCAGCGCACCGCGGTCGGGGCGGCCGCACGGTGGCTGCCGGCCGTCGTCTGTCTCGTGGCGTCGTACGCCGCAGCGCATACTCACGTCCCACTGGGGCAGTCGCTGATCTACCTGGTCGCCACGATCTGGTCGGTCCTGATGCCCGGAGTCCTGGTGCTGCGCCTGTGCCGCGGGCAGGCGGACTCGCTGCTGGCCGAGCTGTCCGTCGGGTTCGTGGTGGGCATCATGGTGCAGCTCGTCGCGTGGGCTGCCTTCGTGTCCCTCGGTGTCGGTGGGTGGCTCGCGCTCTACCCCGTGCCGGTGGTGGCCGCGGCAGCACTGATCCCGCAGTGGCGAGCAAGGCTGCGCAGCACTCCATACGCCCGACGCGAGCCCTGGTGGGCGGCATGGTCGCTGGCGGCGTCCTACGTCGTGGCCGTCGGGCTGCTGGCGACCCGCACCTTCGCGACCAACCCGCTGCCACCGTCGAGGGTGCGCTGGTACCCCGACCTCTACTGGCACGTCGCGGTCGCCGCGTCCGCGCGCACCTCCGTGCCACCGGCCGTGCCGCAGGTGTCCGGGCAGACCCTCAAGTACCACTGGTTCTCCCACGCTCACATGGCCGCGGACTCCCTGGTCTCGCACGTCGACGTGCTGCTGGTCGCCAGCCGTCTGTGGTACCTCCCGGTGTACGCCGCGATCCTCGTGCTCACCTATCTGCTCGCCACCCGCCTGGCGCGCACCCCGAAGGCCGGCATCGTCGCCCTCGTACTGCTCCTGGTAAACGCGGGCATCGACCCGTTGCGCTGGGTGAACGCCTTCGGCAGCGACGCCCTCGTCCCGCTGTCGCCGTCGGAGATCCTCGGGCTGCCCGTGCTGTTGGTCACCACGTGGTGGGTGATCGACATCGTGCGCGGCGCTCGTCCCACCCGCGCCGGCTGGGTGCTGCTCGGGCTCATGCTGCTCACCTGCGCCGGATCCAAGTCGTCCAATCTGCCGGTGCTCGCCTGTGGCCTACTGCTGGTCGTGGCCGGGCAGCTCATCCGCCGGCTGCGCCGCAGACACGGGCCGACGGGGACGACTGACGCCGACGGGGCATTGCGCCCCACCCTGATCACGCTCGGTCTGTGCCTGGTCGTGATCGGCCTCACCGCGCCGTACCTCGCGGGCGGCAGCAACGTCTCCACGCTCAAGACGTTCGCGCTGTCGCGCAATCGGGCGGTCGCCCTCATCGATCCCGGCGGCCACCCCGGCGGGCCGTTGCTCTGGGGGCTGCTGATCGCCCTCTCCGCCGTCACCCTGCTGCAGTTCGCCGCGCTGCTGGTGGCGGTGCCGCTGCGCGCCGACCCCGCCGTCGTCCTCATCGCCGGCATGCTCGTGGCAGGGTTCGCCGCGACCCAGCTCATCTACCATCCCAGCGATTCGGAGGTCTACTTCCTGCGCGGGGTGGTGCCGCTGTCGGAGGTGCTGATCGCGTGGGGCCTGGCCGTGGCCGTGCACCGCGCCCGGCCACCGCTGTGGGTGCTGGCCCTGAGCGCACTCGCCGGCAGCGCGGTGCTGGGCGTCGTACGCCGTTTCAGCGGGACGCATGCCCCTGGTGCGCACTCCGCGCTCACCGCCGCGTCGGTCGTCGTCGGGGTCTGCGTGCTGCTCCTGCTGGGGGGGCTGGTGGCGTGGCACCGGTGCGGGCCCCTGGTGCGAGCCGTGCTGGCCGCCCTCCTGGTCGGGGCCGTCGTGATCCCGGCCGCCGTGCCCTTCGCCCAGACCGGTCTCAGTCACTCGACCGTCGACGAGCCGTCCAACCTGTTGACCAGTGGTGACATCGCGGGCACCACCTGGCTGCGCACACACACTCCCGAGACGACGCTGATCGCGACCAACGTGCACTGCCGCGCCGGCATGACGCACCACATCTGCGACGCACGGGCGCTGTGGGTGACCGGGCTGGGCCTCCGCCGGGCGTTCGTCGAGTCGTGGGGCTACACCGATCAGGCGTACGCGACGGCGAAGCATCCGCATCCCGGCGAGAAGGGCGTCTTCTACTGGAGCGCCTCCTTCTACGACCAGCCGAGACTCCGGCTGAACGACGCCGCGTTCAACGCGCCGACGGCGTACGACCTGCGCTACCTCTACGACCACGGGGTGCGCTACCTCTTCGGCAGTACCCGGGCGAGCGCGGTCTCGCCCGAACTGGCGAACCTCGCCCAGCAGGTCTTCCACCAGGGCGACGTGACGATCTACCGACTCCACCGGCCGTGAGGCGGACCAGAGCGGACCGAGGGACGCCGCGGGTGGCGTAGGTCACGCACTCGGGGTAAATTACTGAACGACCGGTCGGTAATTCCGACAGCGTCTCGACACCAGGGAGTACGGCGTGACGACGACCCTTCCCGCCCCGCAGGCGGACGATCTGCAGCACGACTTCGACGCGACCATCTCCGACGACCGGCGGATCGAACCGCGCGACTGGATGCCGGACGCCTACCGCAAGACGATGATCCGGCAGATCGCCCAGCACGCGCACTCGGAGATCATCGGCATGCAGCCGGAGGGCAACTGGATCACCCGGGCGCCCTCACTGCGGCGCAAGGCCGTGCTGCTCGCGAAGGTGCAGGACGAGGCCGGGCACGGGATGTACCTCTACAGCGCCGCCGAGACCCTCGGGGCCGACCGGGCCGACATGACCGGCAAGCTCATCACCGGCCGGCAGAAGTACTCCTCGATCTTCAACTACCCCACGCTGACCTACGCCGACGTGGGCGTGATCGGCTGGCTCGTCGACGGCGCCGCGATCTGCAACCAGGTGCCGTTGTGCCGGGCGTCCTACGGGCCGTACGCCCGGGCCATGGTGCGCATCTGCAAGGAGGAGTCCTTCCACCAGCGGCAGGGCTACGAGCTGCTGCTCACGATGATGCGCGGCTCGGACAAGCAGCGCGCGATGGTGCAGGAGGCGACGAACCGCTTCTGGTGGCCGTC
Organism: Allobranchiibius huperziae; assembly: GCF_013410455.1. Lineage (NCBI taxonomy): Bacteria > Bacillati > Actinomycetota > Actinomycetes > Micrococcales > Dermacoccaceae > Allobranchiibius > Allobranchiibius huperziae. Next base: position 2,577,919 of record NZ_JACCFW010000001.1, read on the forward strand.
GCTGATGATGTTCGGCCCGCCCGACCACCGCTCCCCCAACACCGAGCAGTCGATGCAGTGGGGCATCAAGCGGCACACCAACGACGAGCTGCGTCAGCGCTTCGTCGACATGACCGTCCCGCAGGCCGCCAAGCTCGGCGTCACGCTGCCCGACCCTGACCTGCGCTGGAACGAGGAGCGCGGCCGACACGACTTCGGCGAGATCGACTGGTCGGAGTTCGACGCCGTGCTGAAGGGCGACGGCCCGTGCAACACCCAGCGGGTGCAGCACCGTCGCGCCGCGCACGAGGACGGCGAGTGGGTGCGGGACGCGGCGACCGCGTACGCCGCCAAGACCGCGGCCCGGCGGGCCGAGAAGAAGGTCGCCTCATGAGCGAGTACACCGCCGAGGGCGGTCATGGAGCCGTGCCCACCCAAGGTGTCCCGACCGAGCCGACGCCGAGCGCCGTGCGATCGGACTGGCCCCTCTACGAGGTCTTCCTGCGCGGCAAGCGCGGGTTGAACCACGTGCACGTCGGCTCGCTGCACGCCGCGGACGCCGACATGGCGCTGCACCACGCGCGCGACCTCTACACCCGCCGCAACGAGGGCGTCAGCATCTGGGTGGTGGCCTCCGCCGACATCACGGCGTCCAGCCCCGCCGAGAAGGACCCGTTCTTCGCACCGTCGGGCGACAAGGTCTACCGCCACCCGACCTTCTACGACATCCCGGCCGACGTGCCGCACATGTGACGAGGCTGCGATGACCGACCACCTCTACGACGCGCTCGCCGACGTCCACACCGGTGACGAACGCTGGGCGTTCGGCACGGGGTTCACCGATGCCCTCGAGGGCATCGACACGACCGTGCCCTCCGATCTGGACGCCGACGCGCTGGCGGCGTACTGCCTGATGCTCGGCGACGACGCGCTGGTCCTGTCCCACCGGCTGCAGCAGTGGGTCACCCGGCTGCCGGAGCTGGAGGAGGAGACCGCTGTCGCCAACATCGCGCTCGACCTGCTCGGCCAGGCGCGGATGCTGCTGGCCCGCGCGGGCACGATCCTCGGCCGCAGCGAGGACGAGCTGGCCTACTTCCGCGACGCGCAGGACTTCCGCAACGTGCGGCTCGTGGAGCCGGTCGACGAGGACTTCGCCCAGCTCGTCATCCGACTGATGGTCTTCAGCACCTGGCGTCTCGCCCTCTTCGAGCAGGTGCAGCGCGTCGCCGATCCGGTGCTGGCCGCGATCGCCGCCAAGGGCATCAAGGAGCTGCGCTACCACCGCGATTACGCCGCCGGTTGGGTCGTGCGACTCGGCGACGGCACCGAGGTGTCGCACGACAAGGCCGCGGCGGCCGTCGAGCGGCTGTGGCCGCTGGTGCCGGAGCTGTGGCGGCACTGCGCACCCCAGTCGGCGTTGGGCGTCGAGCCCCCCGAGGCGGCGGTGCTCGAGGTGCTGTCCGGGGTCTTCCGGACCGCGACCCTGGACGTCCCCGAAGGCGCGCACGTCCTGGGCGCCGTCGACGGTCGCACGGGCCGCGACGGCATGCACACCGAGGCGCTCGGATACCTGCTGGCGGAGCTGCAGAGCGTCGCGAGGGCCGATCCGGAGGCGACGTGGTGACCGCGAAGGCGGACACCCTCCGCGGTGCCGCGTGGGACGCGGCCGCGCAGACCCCGGACCCCGAGCTGCCGATGCTGACCCTGGCCGACCTGGGCATCCTGCGCGACGTGCAGGAGTTCCACGACCACGTCGTCGCCACGATCACCCCGACCTACTCCGGATGCCCCGCGATGCGCGAGATCGGCCTCGACGTACGCCGTCGCCTCGAGGCCGCGGGGTTTGAGAACGTCCAGGTGGCAACACAACTCGCGCCTGCGTGGACCAGTGACTGGATCACCGAGGCAGGCAGGGAGAAGCTGCAGGCTGCGGGAATCGCGCCGCCCAGCGCGGCGCGCACGGGCACCGGCCCGGTGCCGGTGACGCTCGGGCTCCCCGCCAGCGCGCCGTGCCCGCACTGCGGCTCGTCGGACACGTCGCACACCGCCGCATTCGGTGCGACAGCATGCCGCTCGCTGCATCGTTGTCACACCTGCGGCGAACCCTTCGAAGCAGTGAAGGCGATATGAGGACCGACTTCCACACGCTCACCGTGCAGCGTGTCGAGCAACTGACCGACGACTCGACGGCACTCACGTTCGCGGTGCCGCCGTCACTCGCCGACGACTTCCGCTTCGCGCCCGGCCAGAGCCTGACGGTGCGCCGCGGCGACGAGCGTCGCTCCTACTCCATCTGCGCCGCCCGCGGTGAGGCGCCGCGGATCGGCGTGCGCGAGGTCGCGGGCGGTGCCGTCAGCAGCTGGCTCGTGCACGACGTACGCGCTGGCGACAGCCTCGAAGTGCAGTCTCCCTCAGGCCGATTCGTGCCCGACCTCACGACGCCCGCGTGTCATGTGCTCATCGCGGCCGGCTCCGGCATCACGCCGATGATGTCGATCGCGCGGTCGGTGCTGGAAGCCGACGACACCTCGACCGTGACTCTGCTCTACGGCAACCGGCAGACCGACTCGGTGATGTTCGCCGACGAGATCGCCGACTGCAAGGACGCCCACCCCACCCGGATGCAGATCGTGCACGTGCTCTCGCGCGAACCGCAGGAGGTCGAGCTCTTCGGCGGCCGGATCGACGTCGAACGTCTCGCGGCCGTCCTCACCGGCACGGTCGACGTGCCGTCGGTGGACCACTGGTGGCTGTGCGGCCCGCTGGGGATGGTGGAGGCGGCGTACGACGTCCTCACCGGTCGCGACGTGCCGCACGAGCGCATCCACCGCGAGCTCTTCTGGGTCGGCGACGTGCCGCCGGTCGAGGCGACCCACACCGACGCCGCGCCGGTCGACGGTGCGCAGGCGACCATCGTGCTCGAGGGCCGCAGCAGTCTCGTGACCGTGCCGACCGACACCCCCGTGCTCGACGCGGGGCAGAAGGTGCGCCCCGACCTGCCGTTCGCCTGCAAGGGCGGCGTGTGCGGCACGTGTCGCGCCAAGGTCACCGACGGCTCGGTGCGGATGCTGCGCAACTACGCGCTCGAGCCCGAGGAGGTCGACGCCGGATATGTGTTGACCTGTCAGGCGATTCCCACCAGTGACCGGTTGACGGTCGACTACGACGGCTGAGGAGTCGCGATGGATCGAACGCCGGCCCGGGACACGCTCGACCCCATCGAACGCGCGGGCGTCGATGAGTTGCGAGCACTGCAACTGAACCGGCTGCAGTGGTCGGTACGCCACGCGTACGACAACGTCCCGCACTACCGCCCGGCGTTCGAGGCGGTCGGCGCGCACCCGGATGACGTACGCGACCTGTCCGACCTCGCGCGGCTGCCCTTCACCACCAAGGCCGACCTGCGCGACAACTACCCGTTCGGCATGTTCGCGGTGCCGCGCGAGCAGGTCTCGCGGGTGCACGCCTCGTCCGGGACGACGGGTCGACCCACCGTCGTCGGGTACACCGCCGAGGACATCGCGACCTGGTCGGGTCTGATGGCGCGCTCCATCCGCGCGGGCGGCGGGCGGCCCGGCGACATCATCCACGTGGCATACGGGTACGGCCTGTTCACCGGCGGGCTGGGCGCGCATTACGGCGCGGAGGCCCTCGGCGCGACCGTCGTGCCGGTGTCCGGGGGTATGACGCAGCGACAGGTGACGCTGATCCGCGACTTCCGCCCCGACGTGATCATGGTGACACCCAGTTACATGCTGGTGATCGCCGACGAGATGGAGCGCCAGGGCATCGACCCGCGCGAATCCTCCTTGAAGGTAGGCATATTCGGCGCCGAGCCGTGGACGCAGCAGATGCGGGAGGAGCTCGAGCGCCGGGTGGGCATCGACGCCGTCGACATCTACGGGCTCTCGGAGCTGATGGGTCCCGGCGTCGCGATGGAGTGCGTGGAGACCAAGGACGGGCTGCACCTGTGGGAGGACCACTTCTATCCCGAGATCGTCGACCCGATCACCGATGAGGTGCTCCCCGACGGGCAGGTGGGCGAGCTCGTCATCACCTCGCTCACCAAGCAGGCGATGCCGATCATGCGCTACCGCACCCGTGACCTGACCCGGTTGCTGCCCGGCACCGCGCGCCCGATGCGACGTATCGAGAAGATCACCGGCCGCTCCGATGACCTGATGATCGTGCGCGGGGTCAACCTCTTCCCCGCCCAGATCGAGGAGCTGGTGCTCGCGACGCCCGCGCTCACCCCGCACTTCCAGTGCGTCCTCACCCGCCCCGAGCGGATGGACGAACTCGTCGTACGCGTGGAGCGGCAGGTGGATGCCCCGGCCGACCAGGCGGAGGTGGCGGGTGCACAGCTGAGGTCCCAGATCAAGGAGCGGATCGGGGTCAGCGTGCGCGTCGAGGTGGTCGACCCCGACACCATCGAGCGCTCGGTGGGCAAGATGCGCCGCATCGTCGACTCCCGCTGACCGGCTCGAACCCGCCGATCGGCTGGTGGACGGTCGACTTGCGGTTCGGGCGGCGGTTTCAGGCGGCCAGGACGAGAAGGCTGCACTCGCCTCGCGCTGCTCACGTGGGTTGTCGGCGCCACGGCCACTTTCCTACGCCGATCGCGGCTGGACGGTTGGGTTATCGGCGCCACGGCCACTTCCTACGCCCGCACACCCGGCCCCAGCGCGATCCGCGATCAAGGCCGCTCGAGAAGCTCGCACCACGCGAAGCCCGCACCACGCGCAACCCGCACCCGGCGAGAGGATCGAGGTCAGCGGCGGGCGACCGGGCGGCGCTGGGTCGCGTCGTCGACCTCGCCGACCAGCTCCTCCAGCACGTCCTCCAGGAACACCACACCGGTCGCGGTGCCGCCGTCGTCGACCACCCGCGCCACGTGGCTGCCGCTGCGCTGCATGGTGAGCAGCACGTCCTCGACCTCGTCCTGACGGCGCACCGTCGCTAGGCGGCGGATCCGCTTGGGGGGCACCGGCTCGTCGTAGGCCTCGTCGCGCGCGTAGAGCACATCCTTCAGGTGCAGGTAGCCCGCGATCACCCCCGTGCGGTCGAGCACTGGGTAACGGGAGAAGCCGCGCGTGGCGACCAGCCGCTCCAGCTGCGCCGGCGTGATGCCGACGGGGACCGTCTCCAGCTCGTCGAGCGGTACGGCGACATCGGCCGCCACCCGATCGCTGAACTCCAGGGCGCCCTGCACTCGCTGCTGCTGCTGCGACTCCAGCAGCCCCTCACGGTGCGACTCCTGGACGATCAGCTGCACCTCCTCGGCGGAGAACGTCGAGGTCATCTCGTCCTTGGGCTCGATGCCGAAGCGCCGCACGATGAACTTCGACACCGACTCCACCGCCCGGATGACCGGCCCCAGCACCCGGGTCACGGCCAGCAGGGCCGGCGCGAGCACGAGGGCGGCGCGGTCCGGCCCCGCGATCGCCAGGTTCTTCGGCACCATCTCGCCGAGCACCACGTGCAGGTAGGCCACGATCAGCAGCGCGAGGACGAGCGCGACGATCTCGGCCCCGGCGTCCGGGATGCCCACCGACCTCAGCGGCCCCGCGATCAGATGGTGCACCGCACCCTCGGCGACGGCACCCAGCAGTACCGAGCACACCGTGATCCCGAGCTGGGCACAGGCGAGCAGCGACGAGACCTGTTCCAACGCCTGCAGACTCGCGCGGGCACGTTTGGAGCCAGCGGCGGCCATCGGCTCGAGCTGCGAGCGCCGCGCCGCCATGACCGAGAACTCGGCGCCCACGAAGAAGGCGTTGCCGAGCAGGAAGAGCAGGGACAGCCACAGGTTCACGGCGCGACCTCGTCGTCCTCGGGCAGCACCGGGGAGAGCCGCAGGCGGTCCACCCGCCGGCCGTCCATGGAGACGACGCGCACCGACCAGCCGGGCAGCTGCACCTCATCGCCCACGATCGGCACGCGCCCGACGCGAGCCATCACGAAACCGCCCATGGTCTCGTACGACGGCCCGTCCGGCACGTCGGCGCCGATCCGTTCGTGCACCTCGTCCGGGCGCCACAGACCGGGCACGGTCCATGACCCGTCCGGCAGCAGTCGGCTGGGATCGCTGACCCGGTCGTGCTCGTCGCTGACCTCGCCGACGATCTCCTCGATGACGTCCTCGAGCGTCACGACTCCGCTGGTCCCGCCGTACTCGTCGACCACGATCGCCAGCTGGAAACCGCTTGCGCGCAACAACAGCAGCAGCGGGTCCAGCGTGATCGTCTCGGGCACGAGCACCGGCTCGATCATCAGCGCCGTCACGGGCACGTCGTCGCGGCGTTCGGGCGGGACCGCGATGGCCCTCTTCACGTGCACGACGCCGTCGACGTCGTCCCAGTCGTGGCCGAGCACCGGGAACCGGGAGTGCCCCGTGGTCCGTGCCAGCTCCACGACGTCCCCGGCGGACGCCGTCCGGGACACCGACGCACAGCGCACCCGCGGACTCATCACGTCGGCGGCCACCCGCTCCCCGAAGTCGAGCGACCGGGTGAGCAGACGGGCCGTGCCCTCCTCCAGCACCCCGGCCTCGGCCGAGCGCCGCACCATGGAGGACAGCTCCTGAGGGGTGCGCGCCGCGCTGAGCTCCTCCTGCGGCTGCACCCCCACCGCTCGCAGGAGCGCGTTGGCCGAACCGTTGAGCAGGATGATCAAGGGGCGTACGACGAGCGCGAAGGCCCGCACCGGACGGGCCACCACCTTGGCCACGCGCAGCGGTTCGGAGAAGCCGAGGAACTGCGGCACCAGCTCGCCGACGATCATCGAGAAGAGCGTGGCGATGATCAGCGCGAGGATGGCCGACACGGCATCCGCGCCGCCGCCGTCCACGCCCACCGCGCGCAGCGGCGTCCGCAGCAGCTCCCCCAGGGACGGCTCCACGATGAAGCCCAGCACCAGGGTCGTGATCGTGATGCCCACCTGGGCGGCCGACAGCTGGGTCGACAGCTGCCGGAGCGAGCCGAGCACGACCCGCGCGCCGGTGTCGCCCTCGTCGATGGCCCGCTGCACGGTCGGGCGGTCGAGCGCCACCAGGGAGAATTCGGCGGCGACGAAGAGCGAGGTGCCGAGGGTCAGCACCACGCCGGCGAATACCAGGAGCCACTCGGTCATCGCCTCTATCTTCCACGAAGAACGCGTTCCGGCGCGCCGATGACCATGCGTGCGGCCGATACCCGATGATGGCGGCAGGTCCGCCGTGCCCGAATCGGCGCGCGGACGGACGGCGACGCGCGGCGTACGAGAGCCGGTCGCGGCGTCGGATCGGGAACGACGCACGTTGCAACGAAGGGGAGATTGACCGTGTCAGCCAGTTCCGTACGACCGCGTGCCGCAGGGGGCGAACCCGGCGCACCGGTGCAGATCAGCAACCTCACCAAGACGTTCGGCAGCTTCAAGGCCGTCGACGACCTCAGCTTCTCGGTCGAGCCGGGCCGGATCACCGGCTTCCTCGGCCCGAACGGCGCAGGCAAGACCACCACCCTGCGGATGACCCTGGGGCTCATCACCCCCACGGCGGGCACCGCGACGATCGGCGGGCGCAAGTACGCCGACCTGCCCCACCCGCTGCACACGGTGGGCGCCGCCCTTGAGGCCACCAACTTCCACCCCGGCCGCAGCGGGCGGGATCACCTGCGGGTCATCGCCGCCGCCGGCGGGTTCACCGACAAGCGCGTCGACGAGATGCTGGAGCTGGTGGGCATCCCGGCCGCCGCGAAGAAGCGCGCCGGCGGCTACTCGATGGGTATGCGGCAGCGCCTCGGGCTGGCCGCGGCGCTCCTGGGCGACCCTCAGGTCCTGATCCTCGACGAACCCGCGAACGGCCTGGACCCGGAGGGCATCCGGTGGTTGCGCGGCTTCCTGCGCCACCTGGCGGGCGAGGGCAAGACGGTGCTCATCTCCAGTCACATGCTGAGCGAGGTCGAGCAGACCGTCGACGACGTGGTGATCATCGCCAACGGCAGGTTCGTGCGGCAGGGCACCATCGGTGAGTTGCGCGGGCAGGCCCGGGTCGTCGTACGCACGCCGAACGGCGACCGTCTCACCGAGGCGTTGCGCCGGGCCGGGCTGCAGGTCGAGGCACTGCCCGAGGGTCGGTATTCCGTGTCGACCGACGACCTGATCCAGGTGGGCGACGCGGCGTTCTCCGCCGGAGTGCCCGTGCACGAACTACGCGCCGAGCGCGCCGACCTGGAGGACCTGTTCTTCCAGCTGACCGAGAACACCAATCGCAACCTGGGCCCCGGTTCGGACGGCAGCACGCCGCCGAACGGCCCGCGAGCAGCAGAGGAAGGTGCCCGCTGATGGGCGGCGCGATCAAGGCCGAGGTCCGCAAGATCTTCACCACGCGCCTGTGGTGGGGGCTGCTGATCGGCGACGTCGTCCTCGGTGCGCTGATCTCGTTCGCGTGGGCCTTCCAGATCGGCTCGGACTCCGCGAAGCAGAGCAGCGACCGGCAGACCCATCTGCTCGCGACCGCGAACCCCGACTCCATCGCGTCGGTCTACTCGGCCGGCTTCATCGCCTCGATCGCGCAGCTCTTCCCGCTGGCGCTCGGGGTCATCCTGATCACCTCGGAGTTCCGCCACAAGACGTGGACCGCCACAGTGCTCGCTCAGCCGAAGCGCTGGCCGATCACCGTGTCCAAGATCGTCTCGATCGTCGTGGTGGGAATCGTCTACGGCGTCGTCTACGACATCGCCTCGGTCATCGGCGGCGCCATCACGCTGAAGAGCTTCCGCAGCTCTGGACTGTTCCTCACCAGTAGCCAGGTGCTGCAGACGCTGGCCCTGATGCTGCTGATCTTCACCGTCTGGACCTTGCTGGGCTTCGGCTTCGGGATGCTGATCCGCAATCAGATCGCCGCGGTCTTCATCGCCGTCGGGCTGGCGTTCATCGGCAACATCCTCTTCAACGTGCTGTTCCGGCTCGTGCATTGGCACTGGGCGCCGAAGTTCCTGCCGGGCGACCTCACGAGCTCGATCCTCAACCCGGGCTTCAGCGACTCGAACTCCTTCAACTGGTGGGCCGGCGCGCTCGTCCTGACGGCCTACGGCCTGGTGCTGGCCCTCGTAGGCAGCGGCATCAACCAGCGCAAGGACGTGCTCTGAGCGACCTCCATCACTGCGCGATCAGGCGAGGGTGACCGCCGGCGACACCTTGTAACACAAGGTGTGGACACGCCGACGGCTCATCCTCGCCCCGCGTTAGGCTGGAGCCGTTGTCGTTTCCACCCCTGACGGACGCTTGCTGCCCGCCGTACACCCCTGAAAGAGGCGCATTCCGCGTGTCATCCCAGTCTCCCGACCCGCTCGCGACGTTCGGACCGAACGAGTGGCTGGTGGACGATCTGTACCAGCAGTACCTGAAGGACAAGAACTCCGTCGACAAGGCGTGGTGGAGCTTCTTCGCCGACTACCGGCCCGACGGGGGCGGACCCGCCTCCGGTGGACAGAGCGAGGGCCCGACCTCCAACGGTGCGTCCGCGAACGGAGCGTCCAACGGTTCTCCCGCGAAGACCTCGGCGTCGCGAGCGCCGTCCGGTGCCAGTGCGTCCGCCACGCCCGCGGCCGTCGGCAAGGACGCCCCCCGCACGCCCGCGGCAGGTCCCGGCGGGCCCGCCGGAGCGGGTGATGGTGGCAACGCCGCCGCGAAGCCCGCCGCGGACGCCGACCAGGCGCCGACCCCCGCCAAGGACGTCGCCGCCGAGCGGTCCAAGGCCCGCGCCAAGGCACCCTCGCGCGACCCGAAGCCCGACGGCCGCCCCGACGCCGACCACACCGCGAACGGCCACCAGGCCCACGGCTCGCCGGACCCGAGCGAGGCCGAGCTGTCCAACACCCAGCCGATCGCGCGCGACACCGTCAACGACACGGTGCCGGAGGCCGAGCCCGTGCAGGACACCCGCACCCCGTTGCGCGGGGTGTCCGCACGCATCGTCTCCAACATGGAGGCGAGCCTCGACGTCCCGACGGCCACCAGCGTCCGCGCCGTCCCCGCCAAGCTGCTCATCGACAACCGCACGGTCGTCAACAACCACCTGGCTCGCAGCCGGGGCGGCAAGGTCAGCTTCACCCACCTGCTGGGGTGGGCGATCGTCAAGGCGCTGCACGTCGTACCCGAGATGAACAACGCGCTCGGCGAGGACGAGAAGGGCAAGCCGGTCCTGGTGCAGCCCGGGCACGTCAACTTCGGCCTGGCCATCGACCTGAAGAAGGACGACGGCAGCCGCACCCTCGTGGTGCCCAGCATCAAGGGCGCCGAGGCGATGAACTTCGCTCAGTTCTGGAGCGCGTACGAGGAGATGGTGCGCAAGGCGCGTACCGGCGCCCTCACCCTCGAGGACTACGCCGGCACCACCATCAGCCTCACCAACCCGGGCGGCATCGGCACGGTGCACTCGGTGCCGCGGCTGATGAAGGGCGCGGGCGCGATCATCGGCGCAGGCGCGCTGGACTACCCCGCCGAGTGGTCGGGCGCGAGCCTGGACACGCTCAACAAGAACGCCGTCAGCAAGATCATGACGCTCACCTCCACCTACGACCACCGCGTCATCCAGGGCGCCGTCTCCGGTGAGTTCCTGCGCGTCGTGAGCGAGCTGCTGCTCGGCGAGAACGACTTCTACGACGAGATCTTCGCCGCGCTGAAGGTGCCGTACGAGCCGATCCGCTGGGTCCGCGACATCGACACCAGTCACGACGACGACATCAACAAGACCGCCCGGGTGCAGGAGCTGATCCACGCCTACCGGGTGCGAGGCCACCTGATGGCCGACACCGACCCGCTGGAGTACAAGCAGCGCCGGCACTCCGACCTCGACGTCACCACGCACGGTCTGACGCTGTGGGACCTGGACCGCACCTTCCCCACCGGGGGCTTCGGCGGTGCGCCGTTCCTGAAGCTGCGCAAGATCCTCGGCGTCCTGCGCGACTCCTACTGCCGCAGCATCGGCATCGAGTACATGCACATCCAGGACCCCGAGCAGCGGCGCTGGATCCAGGACCGGGTCGAGGTCGGCTACCAGAAGGCCACCACCGACGAGCAGTTGCGAATCCTGCGGCGCCTCAACGCCGCCGAGGCGTTCGAGACCTTCCTGCAGACCAAGTACGTCGGCCAGAAGCGCTTCAGCCTGGAGGGCGGCGAGTCGGCCATCGCGATGATGGACCGGATCCTGTCGCACGCCGCCGACGACGACCTCGACGAGGTCTGCATCGGGATGCCGCACCGCGGCCGGCTCAACGTGCTGGCCAACATCGCCGGCAAGTCCTACGCGCAGATCTTCGCCGAGTTCGAGGGCACCCAGGACCCCAAGTCGGTCCAGGGCTCCGGCGACGTGAAGTACCACCTGGGCACCGAGGGTGAGTTCACCTCCGACACCGGTCGCAAGATCGACGTCTACCTCGCCGCCAACCCCTCCCACCTGGAGGCGGTCGACCCGGTGCTGGAGGGCATCGCCCGCGCCAAGCAGGACCGGGTCAACCTGGCCGGCTCGGCCTACACCGTGCTGCCGATCCTGATGCACGGCGACGCGGCGTTCGCCGGGCAGGGCGTGGTCGCCGAGACCCTCAACCTGTCCCAGCTGCGTGGCTACCGTACGGGCGGCACGATCCACCTGGTCGTCAACAACCAGGTCGGATTCACCACGGCCCCGAGCAGCTCGCGCAGCTCGACGTACAGCACCGACGTCGCCCGGATGGTGCAGGCGCCGATCTTCCACGTCAACGGCGACGACCCCGAGGCCTGCGTGCAGGTCGCGGAGCTCGCCTACGACTACCGGCAGGCGTTCCACAAGGACGTCGTCATCGACATGATCTGCTACCGCCGCCGCGGTCACAACGAGGGTGACGACCCCTCGATGACCCAGCCGCTGATGTACCACCTCATCGAGGCCAAGCGCAGCGTCCGCAAGCTCTACACCGAGGCGCTGGTCGGTCGCGGCGACATCACGCTGGAACACGCCGAGGACGCGCTGCGCGACTACCAGAAGCAGCTGGAGCGGGCGTTCACCGAGACCAAGGCCGCCAAGCAGGCCGCGTCGCAGAGCGCCCCCGAGGCGCCGAGCCGCAGCTCCGCCGGCACCGATGCCGAGGGCCACGGCGGCCTGGAGCGTCCGTCCGCGCAGGAGGAGGACGACACCCGCGAGGACCGCAGCGGTTACGGCACCTCGGTCAGCGAGTCGACCCTGCTGAAGATCGGCGACACCTGGGTCAACCCGCCTGAGGGCTTCACCGTCCACCCGAAGCTGCAGAAGCTGATGCAGAAGCGTGCCGACATGGTGCGCAACGGCGGGATCGACTGGGCCATGGGCGAACTTGCGGCGTTCGGGTCGCTGCTGATGGAGGGTGTGCCCGTCCGGTTGGCCGGCCAGGACACCCGCCGCGGCACGTTCACCCAGCGGCACGCCGTCCTCGTCGACAAGCAGAACGGCAACGAGTGGACCCCCCTGCGCTACCTGTCCGACGACCAGGCGTGGCTGTGGATCTACGACTCGCTGCTGTCGGAGTTCGCGGCCATGGGCTTCGAGTACGGCTACTCGGTGGAGCGGCCCGACGCCCTCGTGCTGTGGGAGGCCCAGTTCGGCGACTTCGCCAACGGCGCCCAGACGATCATTGACGAGTTCATCAGCTCCTCGGAGCAGAAGTGGACCCAGCGCAGCTCGGTCGTGCTGCTGCTGCCGCACGGCTACGAGGGCCAGGGTCCCGACCATTCCTCGGCGCGGATCGAACGGTTCCTCACGCTCTTCGCCGAGGACAACATGACGATCGCCTACCCGTCCACGCCGGCGTCGTACTTCCACCTGCTGCGTCGCCAGGCGTTCGCCCGGCCGCGTCGCCCGCTGGTCGTCTTCACCCCGAAGCAGCTGCTGCGCCTCAAGGCCGCCGTCTCCGAGCCCGGCGACCTGACGACCGGCAGCTTCCGACCCGTGATCACGGACGCCAAGAAACTGGATGGCGACAAGGTGACGCGGGTGCTGCTCGCGTCGGCGCGGATCGTCTACGACCTGGAGGCCGAGCGCGAACGCCGGGACGATGACACCACCGCGATCGTGCGTGTGGAGCAGCTGGCGCCGATCCCCGCCAAGGAGATCGCCGAGGCCGTCGCGGCGTACCCGAACGCCGAGCTGGTCTGGGTGCAGGACGAGCCGAAGAACCAGGGCGCATGGCCGTTCATGGCGCTCAACCTGCCCGAGGAGCTCGCCCAACTCGGCGAGCACCGCGGTCTGCGGGTGGTGAGCCGCAAGGCCTCGGCCTCGCCGGCCTCCGGCTCCAGCAAGCGGCACCAGGCTCAGCTGGCCGAGCTGCTCTCCGGTTCGTTCGACCGCTGATCGCCCCGTGACCCTGGCTCCCGACGGTCCCACACCCGAGCTGCCGGACCGATGGTCCGCGCGTCCGCCCGCCGAGGCGGACGTCGCGGCCCTGGTGGGACTGCGGGCGGGTGAGCAGCAGGCCGCACGCGGCGAGTCGCACGTCGACGAGGACGCCGTGCGGGCCGAGGCCATCGGGCCGGGTTCGTGGACCCGCCGTCAGCTGGTCGTCACCGATCAGGACGACGTCGTCCGGGGCTGGGCCTCGGTGCACGACAGGGCGGCCGGGCGCACCAACATCGCCGTGTTCGTCGACCGGTCCCTGCCGGAGGATGTCGCGGATTCTGTGGCGGGACAGCTGTACTCGTGGTGCAGAGCGGTTGCGGGCGAGGTCGCTGCGGAACGCGGCGAGACCCGCACCCAGCTCGACGCCGGGGTGTACGACGGCGACGCGGCACAGACCCGCTGGCTCACCGCCGCCGGGCTGACCTGCACGCGCATCTGGCTGCAGATGTCGCGGCCGGTGACCCCCGACGAGGGTGAGCCGGGCGCGTTCCCACCGCTGCGCGAGGGTGTCGTCGTACGCCGCGTCGCCGAGCACACCGACGGCACACCGGTCGGCGCCGAGCTGCGCGCCGTGCACCAGATCCTGGAGGAGTCCTTCGAGGACCACTTCAACTCCTACCGGGAGTCCTTCGGGGAGTTCGTACAACGGCTCCGGGAGGACCCCGGACACCGCTGGGACCACTGGTGGATCGCGACGGTCGACATCGACGGCACCCCCACCCCGGGTGGGGCGCTGGTCGGCACCGTGCTCCCGCCGGACGACTCCGGGATCGACGGCAGCTACATCGACTACATCGGGGTGCACAGGCGTGCCCGCGGACGCGGTGTCGCCAAGGGCCTGCTGCACGCGGTGATCGCCGATGCGGCTTCTCGCGGCCGCAACAGGGTCGACCTCGAGGTCGACGCCGACTCCCCCACCCAGGCCGACGGTCTCTACCTCTCGATGGGGTGGGTGACCAAGTACCGCACCCAGTCCTGGCACCGCGACATCGACGCGTAAGGCCCGCAGGCCGGCTGACCGTCGCGCGCGGGTCGCTGGCGGCTGGCGGCCTGATCCCGGGATAACCTGCGCACTGTGTATTTCACCGACCGCGGCATCGAGGAGCTGGCCTCCCGACGCGGCGAGGACGAGGTGAGCCTGGCGTGGGTCGCGGACCAGCTCCAGGCCTTCGTCGACGTACACCCCGAGTTCGAAGTAGCAGTGGATCGGCTCGCGACCTGGCTCGCGCGCCTCGACGACGATGAGTGAGGCCGACGTGACCTACCCGACGCAGGGCAGTGAACCCCACTTCAACCCCAGTGCCGAGTTCCAGGTCGCCGAGGGGATCCGGGCCATCGGGCTGTGCTTCGTGGGCGACTCCTACGTGGCCGGGATCGGCGACCCCAAGGCACTCGGCTGGGTGTCGCGGGTCATCGCGCGTACGCCGCAGCCGGGGGTCGAGCTCGCGACGTACAACCTCGGCATCCGCGGGCAGAGCTCCACCGACGTGCTCGCCCGCTGGCAGCGCGAGTGCGAGCCGCGCTGGTCCCAGAGCAACGAGCGCCGCCTGGTGCTCGGGCTGGGGCTGCACGACGTGCTGTCGCAGATGAGCACGGCGCGTTCGCGGCTCAACCTGGCCAACATCCTGGACGACGCCTCCTCCGGCGCCATCGCGACGTTCGTGGTCGGCCCGCCGCCCACCCTCGACGCCGAGCTGAACGCGCGCCTCGAGGTGCTCGTCGATGCCCAGGCCGACGTCTGCTCGCGTCGCGGGGTCACTTACGTCGACTGCTTCCGTCCGCTGCTCGGTCACGACCAGTGGCTGTCCGACCTGTCGGCCGGCGACGGCTGGCACCCCGGCCAGGCGGGGTACGGCCTGATCGCCTGGCTGGTGCTGCACGCGGGCTGGCAGTCCTGGCTGCAGCTCGACTGAGCCTCGTCATTCGACGAAGAGTCGGGGGTCGTTGCGCGCTCTATAGAGCGCGCGACGACCCCCGACTTCGTGTCGCGGTGGTTCAGACGGTGAGCACCAGCTTGCCGAACGCCGTGCCGCCGATCATCTCGGCGAACGCGTCGCGGGCCTGATCCAGCGGGCGCACCGAGTCGATGGCCGGCTCAATGCCGCGGCTGGTCATGAAGGACAGCAACTGAGTGAGCTCGGCGCGGGTGCCCATGGTGGAGCCCTGCACGCGCATCTGCTGGAAGAAGATCCGGGTCAGCTCGGCGTTGTCCGGCTGCGGGCCGGACGTCGTACCGGCGATCACCAGCGTGCCGCCGGGCTTGAGCGACTTCACCGAGTGCGACCAGGTCGCCTTGCCCACCGTCTCCAGGACGGCGTCGGCCTTGCGCGGCAGCCGCTCGCCGCTGCCGAACGCGGCCTCGGCGCCGAGCTGCACGGCCCGCTCGCCGCGCTTCTCGTCGCGGCTGGTCACCCACATCCGCAGGCCGGCTGC
Organism: Allobranchiibius huperziae; assembly: GCF_013410455.1. Classification (NCBI taxonomy): domain Bacteria; kingdom Bacillati; phylum Actinomycetota; class Actinomycetes; order Micrococcales; family Dermacoccaceae; genus Allobranchiibius; species Allobranchiibius huperziae. The sequence goes on from NZ_JACCFW010000001.1 coordinate 2,593,718, forward strand.
GGAGCCCAGCTGCACGGCGGCACTGGCGACTCCCCCGCCCGCGCCCTGCACCAGCACCGTGTCGCCGGGGCGAACACCCGCCTGCACGAAGAGCATCCGGTACGCGGTGAGCCAGCTGGTGGAGATGCACGCGGCGTGCTCGATGGGCATCCCGTCCGGGACCGGTACGGCGTTCGCGGCCGGGATCCGCACCCGTTCGGCAAGGGTGCCGGGGTACAGCTCGGACAGCAGGGAACGCTTGGGGTCGAGGGTCTCGTCGCCGGCCCAGCCCTCGCTCGGGATCACCGAGTGGATGACAACCCGGGTGCCGTCCTTCGTGGTGCCGGCGCCGTCGCAGCCGAGGATCATCGGCAGCCGCTCCTGCGGCAGTCCGACGCCGCGCAGGGAGAAGACGTCGTGGTGGTTGAGCGCGGCGGCCTGCAGGTCGACGTCGATCCAGTCCGCGGGCGTGGCCCCGGGCTCGATGTCACCGACTTCCAGGGCGTTGATCGGGTCGGAGGAATCCTGACGGGCGGCGTACGCAGCAAGCATGGTGCCGACCCTACGACGGATGCCCGAGCTCCGGACTCGCTCGCTAACCCGATGGGCGCGCCCCCGCAGCGATCAGGCGAGGCGGCGCACGATCTCGCGTACCTGCTCTGCGGCGCGGTCGCGGAATTCCGACGACCTCGGGTCATGACCCGTCAGGCGCTTGGCCTCGGCGGCGAAGAGGGTGCCGGAGACCGTCATCGCTTCCAGGAACAGAAGCACGAAGGCGGGATCCAACTCGTGCGCGAGCTCGCCCGACTCCTGCCTCCGACGAAGATCGGCCACTTCTGCGGAATCGGGATCATGCACCACGTCGGCAGGGTCGCGGTCGAGGTTCTCGCGCAGGAAGATGCGCTCCAGGTCCGGGTTGTCGGCGAAGGCATAGAAGTAGCGCATGGCCAGATCGGGAAGCGACGTATCAGGGGTGTCGAAATCGGCAACGAACTCTCGCCGGCGCGCTGTGACGGCGTCGTAGAGACCCCGCTTCCCGCCGAAGTAGTAGGCGATGAGCTGCTTGTTCACTCCGGCTCTCGTCGCGATGGCGTCGACCCGCGCGCCGGCGAGACCCTTCTCGGCGAATTCGGTCTGAGCAGCATCGAGCAGGGCGGCTCGACTGCGTTCGGCGTCGCGAACTCTCGCCTGCGGTTCGGGGTGTCGCCGTGATATCGCCATGACCCCATCCTAGGGGCTTCCACCCCGATGTACAGCTTTGTCATACGTTTGGTTGACAAAGCTAAGTCGCAGGCGCACGCTCGAACACATGGAACCGATGCTGCAGGCCACAGGCCTGGTCAAGACGTACGGCGATCTCCGAGCGCTGGACGGAGTCGATCTCGAGGTGCCGCCGGGCCAGGTGTTCGCTCTTCTGGGGCCGAACGGCGCAGGCAAGACGACTCTGGTGCGGGCCATCGCGACCCTCACGCGACTCGATGCGGGCACCTTGCGGGTCGCGGGCCACGATGTGCGGACCGACGGGGAAGCCTTGCGTCGCGCGATCGGGCTGGCGGGCCAGTTCGCGGCGGTCGAGCCGGCGCTGACCGGGCGGGAGAACCTGCGGATGATCGCGCGGTTGTTCGGACACGACCGCCGGGGAGCGCGCGCAGCCACCGAGCGGGTCCTGGAGCAGCTCGGGCTGGGCGACGCCGGTTCTCGGACGGTACGGACCTATTCCGGTGGTATGCGCCGTCGCCTCGACCTCGGCGCGAGCCTCGTGGGCGCGCCCAAGCTGCTGTTGCTCGACGAACCGACCACGGGACTGGACCCGCGCAGCCGTACCGAACTGTGGACGGCACTGGAGGAACTGGTGGCCCAGGGCACCGACATCGTCCTGACCACCCAATACCTCGATGAAGCGGACCGCCTGGCGGACTCGATCGCCATCATCGACAACGGCCGGATCGTCGCGAACGGAACGGCCGAGGACCTGAAGAGCCAAGCCGGTCAGGACCTGCTCGACGTCCGCCTCGAACGCGCCGAGGACCTCGACCGGGCCGCCGAACTGATAGGCGGCACACCGACCGTCGACCACGCCGACCGACGCATCACCGCGACGGTCCACGACGGTGCACCCGAGATGCTCGCCCGCGCCGGGCGGCTGACCGACGCCGGGATCGCCATCGCCGACGTCGCCCTACGCCGTCCCAGCCTGGACGACGTGTTCCTCGCCCTGACCGGGCACCCGACCTCATCCACCCCCACCTCGAAGGACGCCGCATGAGCACCACGACGGCATCAGCACCCGCATCCGCACCACCGAGGTCGGCCAACGCTCCGGCGGGCACGGCCGGGGTGGTGACGACGGTCAGCGCGGTCGCCGTGCGCACCGGGCTGAAGATCCTGCGCAGGCCGCAGATCCTGGGCATCGCCGTCCTGCAGAGCGTGCTGTTCCTGCTGATGTTCCGCTACGTGCTCGGCGGGTCGATCGGCGGCACCAGCGGCTCCTACGTCGACTACTTCATCCCCGGCTTCGTCGTGGTCACCGTGCTGTTCAACGCAGGCGGCGGCGCGGTCGCTGTCGCCGAGGAGTCCGCGGCCGGGCTCTACGACCGCCTCCGGTCACTGCCGATCCCGGACGTCGCGGTCCTGGCCGGTCGAGCCCTGGCCGACGCCGCGCTGGTCTTCAGCGTCGCCATGGTCACCCTCGGCGTCGGCTTCGCGGTCGGGTTCCGCAGCAGCGCCGACCCGGCGCACTGGGCCGCCGCAGTGGCCCTGCTCGTTCTCGTCTCCGTCACCATCGGGCTGATCTTCGTGTGGATCGGGCTCGCCAGCGGCTCGGCCCAGGCCGCCAACGGCCTCGGACTGCTCAGCGTGCCCTTCTCGTTCCTGTCCAGCGCGTTCGTCCCGATCCAGACGATGCCCGCCGTCGTCCAGGCGTTCGCCGAGTGGCAGCCGTTGACCTTCCTCACCGACTCATGGCGGGGACTGCTGCTCGGCACGCGCACGACGTCCACCCTCGGGCACCCACTGAGCTTCTACATCGTCGGCTCGGTCATCTGGTGCGTGATCCTGACGGCCGTCGCCGCGCCGCTCGCTCTGCGCAGCTACCGCAAGGACTGATCGAGCGACCGCCGGGTAGACGGAGCCGGCCCGCGCGCAGTCCCGGCGCGGGCCGGACCGGGCGTGACGTCAGAAGGCGCCGTCGCGGGTCAGCACCGCTTTGACGGTCTTGACCAGCAGCAGGCAGTCCCCGACCAGCGTCCAGTTCTCCACGTAGTAGAGGTCCTTGCGGATGCTGTCCTCCCAGCTGAGGTTGGACCGCCCGCCGACCTGCCACGGACCGGTGATGCCCGGTTTGACGTTGAGTCGCCGGTGCGCGTTGTCCCGGTAGACGCTCACCTCCCGGGTGAGTGCCGGGCGCGGGCCGACCATCGACATGTTCCCGGCGAAGACGTCCAGCAGCTGCGGGAGCTCGTCCAGGGAGTACGCGCGCAGAGCCCGGCCCACGCGGGTCACTCTCGGGTCCTGGCGCATCTTGAACAACGGGTGCGCCAGCCCCGCGTCCGGAGCGAGCCCGTCCAGCCGGGACTCGGCGTCCACGACCATGGAGCGGAACTTGGTCATCGCGAACGTCTCGCCGTTGACACCCACGCGGTCCTGGCGGAACAGGACAGGCCCGTGGTCGTCCAGCTTGATCAGCAGCGCGATGACGGCGAAGAGCGGTGAGGTCACGACCAGGAGCAGGCCCGACACCACGACGTCGAAGATCCGCTTGAGCAGATAGCGCCCCCCGTCGTACCGCGGTGCCTCCACGCTCATCAAGGGCAGCCCCTCGACGGGCGTGCGGTGGATGCGCGGTCCGGCGACGTCGGTCATCCGGTTGGCGAGCACCATTCCGATGCCGGTGCGCTCGAGGGACCAGCCCAGCTCGCGCAGATAGGTGTCGGAGACCTGGGCGTGGCCGGCGATGATGATCGCGCTGACGTCGTGGGCCAGAGCGGTGGCCAGGGCGTTGTCGACAGCGCCGGCATCCGGCACCAGATTGCCGTCACGCAGCTCGAAGGTGCCCGCACGGTCCGCGCCGGTGACGACCCCGGAGATGACGAAACCCGCCTCCGGCGTTCGGCCGATCCGGTCGGCGACGTAGCGGACCTCCTGTGGCGCACCCACCACCAGCACCGTGTCCATGCAACGGCCGGCGTCGCGCGAATGCACCAACCACACGCGGATCGCGAAACGGCCCAGGATCAGCAGGGCGACGCCGAGGGGGAACGCGATGGCGATGTAGCCACGAGCGAACTGCAGCCGCAGCGCCAACGCCACCATCGCCAGCACGCCGAAGATGAAGAACGAGGACCGCACGACCCGCAGGTACGCCTCGTTGCCGATGGTCGCGTGCTCGGGGCGGTAACTCTGGGTGAAGGCCAGCGCCGCCATCCAGGCGCAGAGCAGGGAGATCGCCACGGTGAGGTAGGTGGCGTGGCTGGTGCCGGAGAGCGCCTGACTTCCGTTACCGAAGCGCAGCAGCTTCGCGGAGACCAGGGCGACGGCGATCGCGAGGGCGTCGACGCCGACGGCGGTCACGACGAAGCGGGGACGCCATCGGGACGCCTCGACGAACACCGGTTCCTTGACCGGGTGCCCTTCGGCGATCTCGAGTTGTGCGGACACCCCGCCCCTTTCACGCCACAGCAGATTCGGCGCACCACTGGTGCAACCTGTACGAATTTAGCAATCTTCGAGAGGCGGAAGTCGGCTGAGAGCCGGCCCAATTTCCGCCTGATTCCCGGGGCCCTAGGCGAGCAGTTCGGGCAGCGCCTCACGCAGGGCGTCGGCCCAGTCCCGCACCGGCGCGACGCCGTGCTCGGACAGCCGCGCGGTGCCCAGGACGGAGTACGCCGGACGCGGCGCGGGACGCACGAACTGGTCGCTGCCGACTGCCTGCACCCGCTCCGGATCCCAGCCGGCCTCCTCGAAGACGGCGCGGGCCAGCCCCCACCACGTGGTCTCACCGGCGCTGACCCCGTGCCAGTAGCCGCCGGGCACTCCGGCGTCCACCAGACGCACCACCAGGTCGGCAAGGTCGACCGTCCAGGTCGGCTGGCCGCGCTGATCGTCCACCACGGTCAGCGTGTCGCGCTCCCCGGCGAGCCGGGCCATCGTGGCGACGAAGTTGCCGCCCCCGGCGCCGTACAGCCACGCGGTGCGCACCACCAGCGCGTCGGGATGCAGCGAGCGCACAGCCCACTCCCCGGCGCACTTGGTGCGCCCGTACGCCGACCGCGGACGTTGCGTCGTGTCCTCGGCGTACGGGGTGGTGGCGGTGCCGTCGAAGACGTAGTCGGTGGAGATCTGCACGAGCCGTACGCCGCGCTGGGCACAGGCGCGCGCGACATTGGCCGCACCCGTCGCGTTGATCGAGAACGCCTGAGCCTCATGGGTTTCCGCGTCGTCGACCGCGGTCCAGGCCGCGCAGTTGACCACGACGTCGACGTCGCCGACGGCGTCCTGCACCGCTTGTGCGTCGGTGATGTCCAGGTCGGCCGACCCGGTCACCAGCACCTGGTCGCCGGAACGCTCCACGACCCGTGCCAGGTCCTGCCCGAGCATGCCGCGGCCACCGGTCAGGAGCCAGCGCTTCATCGAGAGACCTCGCCGGCGCGGTCCTGAGGCACGGCGGTCTCACCGGCCGCGGCGTACCCGGCCTCCGTCGCCGCCTTGGCGGGGCGCCACCAGTCCTCGTTGTCGCGGTACCAGTCGATCGTCGCGGCCAGTCCCGCGCGGAAGTCGCCGTAGCGCGGCGTCCAGCCGAGCTCGGTGCGCAGCCGGGTGGAGTCGATCGCGTAGCGGCGGTCGTGACCCGGCCGGTCGGTCACGTGCTCGAAGTCGTCGCCCGGGCGGCCCATCAGGTCCAGCAGGGTGCGCACCACCGTGAGGTTGTCGGCCTCCCCGTCGGCGCCGATCAGGTAGGTCGCGCCCATCTCGCCCCGCTCGACGATCGTCCACACCGCGTCGTTGTGGTCGTCGACGTGGATCCAGTCGCGCACGTTCATGCCGTCGCCGTAGAGCCGCGGGCGGCCGCCGTCGAGCAACGTGGTGATCTGGCGCGGGATGAACTTCTCCACGTGTTGGCGCGGGCCGTAGTTGTTCGAGCAGTTCGACAGGGTCGCGCGGACGCCGAAGGAGCGCACCCACGCACGGACGAGCAGGTCGCTGGCGCCCTTGGTGGACGAGTAGGGGCTGGACGGGTTGTACGCCGTGGCCTCGGTGAAGCGGTGCGGGTCGTCCAGCGCCAGGTCGCCGTAGACCTCGTCGGTGGAGATGTGGTGGTAGCGCACGTCGTGTCGCCGGACCGCCTCCAGCAGCGTGTAGGTGCCGATGACGTTGGTCTGCACGAAGGGCCAGGGCTCGCGCAGCGAGTTGTCGTTGTGCGACTCGGCCGCGAAGTGCACGACGAGGTCGGCGTCGGCGACCAGCCGGTCGACCACGTCGGCGTCGGCGACATCGCCGCGTACCAGGGTCGCGCCGGTGCCGGTCAGCGACTGCTCGTGCCCGGCGTACGTCATCGCGTCGAGCACCGTGACCTGCGCGTCGGGGCGGGTCCGCCGCGTCAGGTGGACGAAGTTACTGCCGATGAAACCGGCCCCGCCCGTCACCAGGACACGCACTCGACAACCTCCGCTCGGGGCGCGCCCGTTAGTGTCTGCGCCCATGAAGGGGATCATTCTGGCAGGTGGATCGGGCACACGGTTGCACCCGATCACCCGGGCGATCAGCAAGCAGCTGATGCCGATCTACGACAAGCCCATGGTCTATTACCCCCTGGCGACGCTGATGATGGCCGGCGTCCGGGATGTCCTCATCATCACCACCCCCCACGACTCCGAGCAGTTCTCCCGGTTGCTCGGTGACGGCTCGCAGTGGGGGATCTCCCTCACGTACGCCGTGCAGCCGCGCCCCGAGGGTCTGGCCCAGGCGTTCGTGATCGGCGCGGACTTCATCGCCGGCGACAGCGTCGCCCTCGTGCTCGGGGACAACATCTTCTTCGGCTCCGGACTCGGCCGACGGCTGCGCGACCAGGCCGACCCCGACGGGGCGCGGATCTTCGCCTACCACGTGCCGGACCCCTCGGCGTACGGCGTGGTGGAGTTCGACGCCGACGGCCTCGTGCTGTCGATCGAGGAGAAGCCGAAGGTCCCCAAGTCGCGCTACATCGTGCCGGGGCTCTACTTCTACGACAACGACGTGGTCGAGATCGCGAGAGGGCTGCGCCCGAGCGCGCGCGGGGAGTTGGAGATCACCGCGATCAACGAGGCCTATCTGCGGGCCGGGAAGCTCACGGTCACGACGCTGCCGCGCGGGACCGCGTGGTTCGACACCGGCACCTTCGAGGCCATGATGTCCGCCGCGCAGTTCGTGCACGCCGTGGAGGCGCAGCAGGGCCTGAAGATCGGCTGCGTCGAGGAGATCGCCTGGCGCGCCGGCTGGATCGGCGATGAGGAATTGATGCGGCTCGGCGACGGGCTCACCAAGAGCGGGTACGGCGAATACCTCACCGCGCTCGTAGAGGAAGGCGTCTGATGCAGATCGAACCGCTGGCCATCGTGGGTGCGTACGTCGTGACCCCGCGCCAGTTCCCCGACGACCGCGGCGTGTTCCTCGAGGGATACCGCGGCGACCTGCTGGCCGAGCACCTCGGCCACGAACCGCGGGTGCTGCAGACCAACATCTCGGTGTCCTCGCGCGGGACGGTGCGCGGCATCCACTTCGCCGACGTGCCCCCGGGCCAGGCCAAGTACGTCACGGCGTTGCACGGGTCGTTCCTCGACTTCGTGGTCGACATCCGGGTGGGTTCGCCGACCTTCGGGCGATGGGAGTCGATCCTGCTCGACACCGTCGACCGGCGCGCGGTCTACCTGTCCGAGGGCCTCGGGCACGCGCTGATCGCCTTGGAGGACGACAGCACCGCGTGCTACCTGTGCTCCGCGGCGTACAACCCGAGCGGCGAGCACGGCATCCACCCGCTCGACCCGGCGCTCGGGCTGGAGGTGCCGGACGGGATCGAGCCGTTGCTGTCGCCGAAGGACGAGGCGGCGCCCACGCTGGCCGAGGCCGAGGAGGCCGGTCTGCTCCCGTCGTACGACGCGTGCCTGACGCACCTTCGGACACTCACCGACCGCTGATCGCGGGGCCCGTCCGGGTCACGGGGTGGTCACGACCCGCCCTGGCGATGGAGCCGACGGGCCGGGTGATGCCAGGATGTCGCCCTGGACCTGGCATGTCGCCATCGGATCCCACTCATGTTCCAGGAGACACAGATGACTCTGCTTCGCCACGCGACCACTACCAAGGTCGCGGCCCTCGGCTCCATCACGGCCCTCGGATGCCTCGCCCTCACCGGCTGCGGCTCGAACTCGCTGGGTGGTTCCAGCTCCAGCTCCACCTCCGCGTCGGGCTCGTCCAGCACGACGCCCGCCGGGTCGAGCACCGCCACGCTGGACAGCGCGCTCGCCGCCAAGGTCCCGGCCGCGGTCAAGGCGAAGGGCACGCTCACGATCGGCTCCGACGCGTCCTACGCGCCGAACGAGTTCCTCGGCTCCGACGGCAAGACCGTGCAAGGCATGGACGTCGACCTCTTCAACGCCGTGGCGACCACGCTGGGGCTGAAGACCAACTTCCAGAACGCGAGCTTCGACACCATCATCCTGGGCGTCAACTCCGGCAAGTACGACGTGGGCGTCTCCTCCTTCACCATCAACGCCGACCGCGAGAAGCAGGTCGACATGGTGAGCTACTTCAGCGCCGGCACCCAGTGGGCCGTGAAGAAGGGCAATCCCAAGAAGGTCGACATCGACAACGCCTGCGGCCTGACCGTCGGCGTGCAGAAGGGCACCGTCGAGATCGACGATCTGACCGCACGGAGCAAGAAGTGCACCTCCTCCGGGAAGAAGCCGATCACCCAGATCGTCGAGGAGCAGCAGTCCAAGGTCACGGCCGACCTCATCTCGGGCAAGGTCGACGCGATGAGCGCCGACTCCCCCATCACCCTCTACGCGATCAAGCAGACCGGCGACCAGCTGCAGACCGCGGGCGCGCTCTACGGCACCGCGCCGTACGGCATCGTGGTGCCCAAGAAGGAGGCCGCACTCGCGACCGCGTTCAGCGAGGCGCTGCAGGCCCTCGACAAGAGCGGTGTCTACAAGAACATCCTGGCCAAGTGGGGCAACACCAGCGGCGCCGTCACCAGCTTCGCCGTCAATCCCAGTGTCAGTTGACACCAGTGACCGGCCGGGCAGGATCGACGCCCGGCCGGTCCGGCACCCCGGTCGCTATGTAGCGATCGTCGTCATCGCCGTCATCGTGGCGATGATGGTGAGTTCGGTGGTGACCAACTCCCGCTGGGACTGGTCGTTCGCACTGCAGATCATGAAGTACAAGCCCGTCATCAACGGGCTCTGGCGCGGCACGATCGTCGGGACCGTCGGCGCGATGATCATCGGTGTCGTGCTCGGCATCGTGCTCGCGATCATGCGGCTGTCGGACAATCCGGTGCTGCGCGGCGTCGCAGCCGTCTACGTCTGGTTCTTCAGGTCCATCCCGCGACTGGTGCTCCTGGTGATGTTCGGCACCGGCCTCGGCTACCTCTACCCCTCGCTCAGCCTTGGGGTTCCGTTCGCCGAACAGCTGGGCCACTTCATCGGCCTCAGCTCGGATGCGACCACGGTGGGCCACATCAATGTGGCGCACCTGTCCAATCAGATCATCATCGGCATCCTCGGTCTCGGCCTGTCCGAAGCCGCGTACATGGCGGAGATCGCCCGCGCCGGAATCCAGTCGGTCGACCAGGGTCAGCGTGAAGCCGCACAGGCGCTCGGGATGTCCTCCGGCAAGAGCATGCGCCGCATCGTTCTCCCGCAGGCCATGCGGGTCATCGTGCCGCCGACCGGCAACGAGACTCTTGCGATGGTGAAGGACACGTCCTTGCTGTCCGCGATCCCGATCACCGCCGAGCTGTTCTTCCAGACAGAACAGATCGGCAGTAACACCTACAAGATCATGCCGGCGATCATGGCGGCGGTACTTTGGTACCTCATCATCTGCTCGATCCTGGCGGTGGTGCAGAGCTTCCTGGAGCGCAAGTTCGGCCGGGGTATCGGCACCCAGCGCGCCGAGGGCGGCCTCCGAGCGCGCATGCTCGGCTTGGCCGGAGGAGGTCCCCGATGACGACGACCGACGCGCACAGCGACAAGCCGATCGTACGAGCCCTCAACGTCACCAAGGCTTTTCACAGCAACGAGGTGCTGAAGGGCATCGACCTCGACGTGCACGAAGGCCAGGTCGTATGCCTGCTCGGGCCCTCCGGCTCGGGCAAGACGACGTTCCTGCGGTGCATCAACCAGCTGGAGACGATCGACGGCGGCCGCATCTGGGTCGACGGCGACCTCATGGGCTACGACGACCGCGAGGGGCAGCTGCACCGCCTCACCGAGAAGCGGATCGCCGAGCAGCGCCGTGAGATCGGGATGGTCTTCCAGCGCTTCAACCTCTTCCCGCACAAGACCGCGGTGGAGAACGTCATGGAGGCGCCCATCCATGTGAAGGGCGTGGACAAGAAGACCGCCCGCGCCGAGGCGCTCGCTCTGCTCGAGCGGGTGGGCCTGGGCGATCACTGCGACCACTTCCCGGCGCAGCTGTCCGGCGGGCAGCAGCAGCGGGTCGCCATCGCCCGCGCGTTGGCGATGAAGCCGAAGCTCATGCTCTTCGACGAGCCGACGTCCGCTCTGGACCCGGAGCTGGTCGGCGAGGTGCTGGCGGTCATGCGCGAGCTGGCCCGCGACGGGATGACCATGGTCGTGGTGACGCACGAGATGGCCTTCGCCCGCGGCGTCGCCGACAAGGTGGTCTTCATGGACGCCGGCGTGGTGGTGGAGTCCGGCGACCCGCGTGACGTCATCGACCGCCCGCAGCACGAGCGGACGAAGTCCTTCCTCAGCCGGGTGCACGCCGAGGAGGAGCACCGCGTGGAGGCCGTCACCGCACTCGTCGGGCTCGAGGGCTCGGCCGGCAGCGACTCGACGAGCGCCGGGCGCCCCGCCCCCGACGACGCGTCCGGACGTTCGGGCGCATCCCCCACCGAGGTCGACTGACACCGATGATGCGCGGCCTGCCGCGGATCGGGGTGGCCGTCGTCCGCGGCCGCTCCATGGAGCCGACGTACGCCGAGGGCGACAGCTTGCTGGTCGCCTACGGCGTACGTCCGGTTCCCGGTCGGGCCCACGTCATCCGGCTGCCCGACGGCCCGGACGGCCCGCGACCGATCGCCGTCAAGCGGCTGACCCGGCGCGAACGCGACGGCTGGTGGGCCGAGCGGGACAACCCAGCCGAGGGGGTCGACTCCTGGTTGGTCGGTGCCATCCCCGAACACGACGTGCTGGCAAGGGTGCTGCTGCGCCTGCCTCGGTCGCTCAGAGCACGCTGACCACACGAGTCGCGCTCGACGCTCCGTCGATGCGACCCCGTCGCAGCAGCCGGATCCCTTGGCCCGCCCCCCGTGCCCGGCCGTAGGGTGGTTACATCTGCACCCGGCCGCGCGTCACCGCGCGGCGACCGATGAGAGGGATGACTTGATGCTCCGCCGTTTCCTTGCCCCCACGATCGAGGTCAGCGCACACTGCGACCTGCCGTGTGGCGTGTACGACCCCGCCCAGGCCCGTATCGAGGCCCAGTCCGTCAAGGCCATCTGCGAGAAGGTCGCCGACAACGACGACCCCGACTTCCGCATTCGCGCCGCGATCATCAAGGAGCAGCGCTCCGAGCTGGTCAAGCACCACCTGTGGGTGCTGTGGACCGACTACTTCAAGCCGCCGCACTTCGAGAAGTTCCCCCAGCTGCACACCCTCGTCAACGAAGCCACCAAGCTGGCCGGTGGCGGCGGCGGCACGAAGGCGACGTTCGATGTCGCCAAGGCCGACGAGCTGCTGGGCAAGATCGACGAGATCGCCGCGATCTTCGCGGAGACCAAGAAGTCCTAGCTTCACCTCTCTCGACGACGAGGGTCGTCGCGCGCTCCACAGAGCGCGCGGCGACCCTCGTCCGGTTTCCGCCCTGCGAGTGTCCGCAGATCCGTGTGGACGGGTACACGAATCTGCGGACACTCGCGGATCGACCGGCCGCGGGCGCCGATGCGGCGTACGCGAGGATGGCCGGTATGACGACCCCGCACCCCGCGCTCGCCGGTGTCGACCAGGCGCTGCAGTCCCTGGCCGACGTCGGATACCTCGCCTCGGACGAGATCGCCACCACCGTCTACCTGGCCGAAGCCCTCGGCAAGCCGCTGCTGGTCGAGGGCCCTGCCGGGGTCGGCAAGACCGAGCTCGCCAAGGCCGTCAGCCGCGCGATCGGCGCCGACCTGATCCGGCTGCAGTGCTACGAGGGCGTCGACGAGGCCCGGGCGCTCTACGAGTGGAACCACGCGGCGCAGCTGCTGCGGATCACCGCCGAGCGCGACAGCCACGAACACGCCTGGCAGGACGTCAAATCCGACATCTTCGGCGAGGAGTTCCTGCTGCCGCGGCCCCTGCTCGCCGCGATCCGCAGCGAGGAGCGGGTCGTGCTGCTCATCGACGAGCTGGACAAGGCCGACGAGGAGATGGAGGGGCTCCTGCTGGAAATCCTGTCCGACTTCCAGGTGACGGTGCCCGAGCTGGGCACGGTGACCGCACGCCACCGGCCGTTCGTCGTCCTGACCTCCAACGCCACCCGCGAACTGTCCGAGGCGCTGCGGCGCCGGTGCCTCTTCCTGCACATCGACTATCCCGATCCGCAGTTGGAGGCCCGCATCGTCGGGCTGCAGGCGCCGGGCCTGGACGACACGCTGACGCAGACCCTGGTGCGCATCGTCGGCGCCCTGCGCGCCGGGTCGTTGCGCAAACCGCCGTCGGTCGCCGAGACCCTCGACTGGGCACACACCCTCGTGGCACTCGGCACGAAGGAGCTCGACCCGGCGCTGGTCCGCAGCACCCTCGGGGTCATCCTCAAGCACCAGGACGACATCCGCGTCGCCACCAGCACACTGGACCTGGACCGTGCCCTCGACGGCTGAGAGCGCGCTCGGTGACCGGCTGGTCGAGCTGACCACCTCGCTGCGCGACCACGGGATCCGGGTCGGTACGAGCGAGGTCGCGGATGCCGCCCGGATCGCCACCGCCCTCGGTCTGGACGACCGCATCCGGCTGCGCGGCGGCGTGGCCGCGGCGATGCTGCGTCGCGCCGGTGACCGGGAGGTCTTCGACCGGCTCTTCGATCTCTACTTCCCCGCCGCCCCGGGCCGGCGCACGGTCGCGCGGGCCGAGTCGGTCGACGAGCTGCGCGACCAGCTGGTGCAGGCTCTGGCCGACAACGACGCTCAGGGGCTGGAGGACCTCGCAGCCGCCGCAGTCGATCTTCTCGGCGAAGTCGCGAACGGCGATGAACAGCAGGGGTATTCGTCGGCTCAAACGATCTCCCGACTGCAGCCGCAGCGCGCGATCGCCGCCGCGCGGCAGCAGTCACGCGGGGCCCGCGGCGAGCACAGCGGGAGTGGTCAGGGTGGCGAGCAGCTGTCGGACCGGTTCGACCGCGAGGAGATGCGCGCCCGCGTCGCGGCCTTCCGCCGCCGCATCGAGGCCGAGGCGCTGCGGCGCAACACCCAGGTGCGGTCACGTGAGCGGGTGGCGCGGTTCGGGGTCGGCAGCGGCATCGAGCAGCGCGACTTCCTGAGCGCCGGCACGAAGGACCTCGACGAGCTCCGCCGCCACATCGACCCGCTGGCCCGCAAGCTCGCCGCCCGCATGTCCGCTCGCCGGGCGGCCGGGCGGGGCGAGATCGACGTACGCCGCACGCTGAGACGGTCGCTGTCCACCGGCGGCGTGCCGATCGACCCGGCGTACCGGGAGCGGCGCCGACACCGGCCGGATCTCATCGTGCTCGCCGACCTGTCCGGTTCGGTGGGCGCCTTCTCCACCTTCACCATGCTGCTGATGCAGGCCCTGCACGCGCAGTTCCGGAAGGTGCGCGCCTACGGGTTCGTGAGTAGCACCGCCGAGATCACCGATGTGCTGAAGGACGCCGAACCCGGTGCGCCGCTGGGTATTTGGGCCCGTCGCACGCGGGAGTTCACCGCTCACGGCACGAGCAGCAGCTACGGCACGGCGTTCCGCGGCTTCGTGCGCAGCGAGTGGGAGAGCATCGGTCCACGCAGCACGGTGCTCATCCTCGGCGACGCCCGGACCAACTACGGGGACCCCGGGGTCGCGCACGTCGCGGCCATCGCGGCTCGCGCGCGGCACGTCGCCTGGCTCAACCCCGAACCCGCACGGATGTGGGACACCGGCGATTCGGTCGCGGCGGCCTACGGCGCGATCGTCGACATGCACGAGTGCCGCAATCTGGACCAGCTGCGTGCGTTCGTCGCCCGGGTCCTCCCCGTCTGAGGCGCACAGCGAGCAATACTGACGCGGTGCCCGCCGACTCGTCTCTGATGGTCCCGCTCGCGCTGTGAGCCGTTGCGGCGCGGGCGCTGCTGCTGCAGCAGTGCCCGATCAGTAGGTGATGGTGACCGAGCCGTTAGTGGCCGTGGTGTTCGCCGCGGCGTTGTTAGCGTTGGTAATAGTGGTGCCGGAGACACCAGCACCGCCGACGTAGTTGCTGCCACCGGCGCCGGCTCCACCGAAGAGCGCATAGCTCGTCCCCGTGATGACCGCACCCGCGCCGCCACCGCCCCCGGCATAACCGCCTCCACCACCGCCACCGCAGATGTTCGTCGTGCCGGCGTTGGTCTGAGCCGGGACATAGGCGCCTGCGCCGCCGTTGCCTCCGTTGTTACCGCCGGTCGCGTTGTTTCCGCCGGCTCCTCCGACGTACCGGGTCGTCACGGTGCCGGTGCCACCATTGCCGGCAGTGCCTCCGGTCGCGCTGGTCGTGGCGCCACCGCCGACCGAGGTGTATTGGGAGTTGTCGCTGGTCAGAGTGACCGTCGTCGTGCCACCGGCAGTCCCGGTATTACCACCGAGACCGGTTGCTCCGGTGTACCCGGTAAGTGAGTATGCGCCCGCACCGCCACCGCCGCCGGCCGCGACCAGGACGACGTTCGCAGAGGTGAGGATCGCGCTGCCACCGCCGCCACCTCGACCTCGGTCATTGGTGCCCAGAGCTGTGGAAGACGAGCCGCCGTTGCCGTACCCGGCCCCACCGACCCCCAGGGCGGCACCAGCTGCACCGACGACGACCGTCAGAGTCGTTGCGGTCGTTCCGGCGAGCGCAAGTGTGCCCGTGATGGAGGCACCGGAACCGCCGGCCACAGTGGTCGAGCTCGCGCCACCCGCGCCCACGACCGTGAACGTCGCGGACTTGTTGCCTGCGGGGATGGTGTAGGTGGTGCTGCCCGGGGTCGTGAACTGTCTTGTCACGGGCGGGCTCGCGGCCATCGCCGGAGCCGCAGCCCCCACGGCAATTACGGGCACCGTCCAGATGAGACCACCTGCGACGGCCCGACGGGATGGTCCGCGATGAACGCCGGCCCCCGACTTGTCCACGATCGTTCCTTCCACAGCTTTGAGAAGTTCCCCGGTCGAACGGTCATGGCCCACGCAAGCGTGTCACAGCCATCGCGCAATCAGCGATTCCAGTGCGCATCAGACATCATTCGTCACACCGCTCACGCCGGATTGGATCCCAGGGGTGTGCGGTGGATCACCCTCGCCTGCGCCGGTGGTCGGGAGTTGACTATCCCGGTCGGGGGCAGCGAAGACACCGAGGGGCGGGAAAATACCGTCACCTTTCGACGGTTTTCCCCACCCCTCGGTGGCGTGGTGCTGCGGTCGGTCAGTTGAACTCGGCGGGGTCGGGGCCGACCCGACCACCCTGGTCCAGCCGCGCGATCGTGCTCATGTCATCGGCGTCCAGCTCGAAGCCGAAGATGTCGAAGTTCTCCTTGATCCGCGACGGCGTCACCGACTTGGGGATGACGACGTTGCCGATCTGGATGTGCCAACGCAGGATCGCCTGAGCGGGCGAGACCCCCAAGGTGTCGGCGATCTTGCCGATGGTCGCGTCCTTCAGCAGCTCGCCGCCCTGGGCCAGCGGGCTCCACGCCTCGGTCACGATGTCGTGGGTCGCGTGGAAGTCGCGCAGCTCCTGCTGCTGCAGGAGCGGGTGCAGCTCCACCTGGTTGATGGCCGGGTACTCCCCCAGCTCGTCGTACACCCGCTGCAGGTGCTCGATGTTGAAGTTGCAGACGCCGGCGACCTTGATGCGGCCGTCGTCGCGCAGCTTCAGCAGCGCGCGGAACGTGTCGACGTAGGTGTCGTGCTTCGGGGTCGGCCAGTGGATCAGGTAGAGATCCGGCTCGGAGCCGAGCTTGGCGGCGGAGGCGTCGAACGCCTTCAGCGTCTTGTCGTAACCCTGGTCGTCGTTCCAGACCTTGGTGGTCAGGAAGATCTCGTCGCGGGGTACGTCGGTCGCGGCGAGCGCGCGGCCCACGCCGTCCTCGTTGCCGTAGATGCGCGCGGTGTCGAGCGAGCGGTAGCCCACCTCGAGCGCCGACGCGATGGCGGGCGGGGTGTCCTCGTCGTCCACCTGGAAGACGCCGAACCCCAGCTGCGGGATCGGGGTGGTGCCGGTAGCGGCGCGCAGGGCGACCTCGGGAACTGCAGTGCTGGTTGTGTCCGTCATGTCTGGTCCAACCGCGGGTCCCACCGCGGTATGCCCGCGCGTCTCATCACCCGGACGACCCGTGTGATCCCCGTCCCACTAGAGTCCGGGACCATGGCTGCTGTCGAGAAGGTGCTGATCGCCAACCGGGGGGAGATCGCCGTACGCATCGCGCGCGCGTGCAAGGACGAGGGCATCGCGTCGGTCGCGGTGTACGCCGATCCGGACCGTGACGCGTTGCACGTGCAGGTCGCCGACGAGGCACATGCCCTCGGCGGCGCGACTCCCGGTGAGTCCTATCTGGTGCAGGAGAAGCTGCTCGAGGTCGCGCGTACCTCGGGCGCCGACTCCGTCCACCCCGGCTACGGCTTCCTCGCCGAGAACGCCCACTTCGCCCAGGCCGTCATCGACGCCGGGCTGACCTGGATCGGCCCGTCGCCGCGGGCCATCGACTCCCTCGGCGACAAGGTGAAGGCGCGCCACATCGCGACCGCCGCGGGCGCGCCCCTCGTGCCCGGCACGAAGGAGCCCGTCAACGACGCCGACGAGATCGTCGCGTTCGCGCAGGAGCACGGCCTGCCGATCGCGATCAAGGCGGCGTACGGCGGTGGCGGGCGCGGCCTGAAGGTCGCCCGCACCATCGAGGAGATCCCCTCGCTCTTCGAGTCGGCAGTGCGCGAGGCCGTCTCGGCGTTCGGGCGCGGCGAGTGCTTCGTCGAGCGGTTCCTGGACAAGCCGCGGCACGTGGAGACCCAGTGCCTGGCCGACGCGAACGGCAACGTCGTGGTCGTCTCGACCCGTGACTGCTCGCTGCAGCGCCGCAACCAGAAGCTCGTGGAGGAGGCGCCCGCGCCGTACCTCACCGACGAGCAGCACGCGGAACTGCTGCGCGCGTCCAAGGACATCCTGCGCGCCGCCGGCTACCAGGGGGCGGGCACCTGCGAGTTCCTCGTGGGCCAGGACGGCGTCATCAGCTTCCTGGAGGTCAACACCCGCCTGCAGGTCGAGCACCCGGTCTCCGAGGAGGTCACCGGCGTCGACCTGGTGCGCGAGCAGTTCCGACTCGCCCGCGGCGAGGAGCTGGGGTACGACGACCCCGAGCCGCGCGCCCACTCCTTCGAGTTCCGGATCAACGGCGAGGACGCCGGTCGCGGCTTCCTGCCCGCGCCGGGCACCGTGTCCCGCTTCGAGGCGCCGAGCGGCCCGGGCGTCCGGGTCGACTCCGGCGTGACGAGCGGCGACGTCATCGGCGGCGCCTTCGACTCGATGCTCGCCAAGCTCATCGTCACCGGCGCGACGCGGCAGCAGGCGCTCGAACGCTCCCGCCGCGCGCTGGAGGAGATGGTCGTCGAGGGCATGCCGACCGTGCTGCCCTTCCACCGCAAGGTCGTCAGCGACCCGGCGTTCGCGCCCGAGGGCGACACGCCGTTCACCGTGCACACCCGGTGGATCGAGACCGAGTTCGACAACGACATCCCGGCGTACGACGGTCCGGCGGCCGAAGCGACCGAGACGGCCCCGCGCCAGCAGCTCGTCATCGAGGTCGGCGGCAAGCGGGTCGAGGTCTCGCTGCCGGGCGACCTGCAGCTGGGTGGCGGCGGCGGCGCTGCTCCGGGCCGGGCGAAGGCGCCCAAGCGCAGCCGTTCCGGCGGCGGTGGCGCTGCCGCGGGTGGCGATGCGCTCACCGCGCCCATGCAGGGCACCATCGTCAAGGTGGTCGCCTCCGACGGCGACACCGTCGCGACCGGCGACACGGTCGTGGTGATCGAGGCCATGAAGATGGAACAGCCGATCACCGCGCACAAGGACGGCACCATCTCCGGCCTCACGGCCGAGATCGGCCAGACGGTCACGTCCGGCGCGGTGCTGGCCCAGATCACCGACTGACAGCCTCTCGCCCGCGCGTAGGCGCGACGCAGGAAAGTGACCGCAGCGCCTACAATCCACCTGCGCGCGTGCGCGCGGCGCAGGAAAGTGACCGCAGCGCCGACAACCCACGCCCGGGCAGGCGGGGCAACGGCCGCAGGGACGAGGACGGTGCAGAGACGAGACAGCCTCAGGCGAGGCTGGAGACCACCAGGGTGAGCGTGTCGCGCAGGTAGGTCTTGCGGTCCCGCGCGGACAGCGGCAGGGACGCCACCGCGACACCCTCGACGCTGGCCACGATGCCCTGCGCCCGCCGCCGGGGGTCGGACTTGCCCGATCGCTGCACCAACTCCTCCACGACGCCGACCAGCCCGTCGCGCCAGGCCCCGGACGCCGACCGCAGTGAGGGCGTGCGCACCGATTCCAGGTAGAGCTCGGTCATCGTGATCAGCAGATCGGGACGACCCGACCAGCGCACCACCAGTTCGACCGTCGCCTCGATGGCCGGCGCGGGGTCGCCGTTGGACTCCGGCAGCGCCTCACCCATCCGGCGTACGTCGTCGGTCAACCGCTGGGCCACGAACGCAGTCAACGCCGTCAGCAGCGCGAGCCGCGTGCGGAAGTAGACCGAGCAGGTGCCCTCGGGCAGGTCGGCCTCCCGGTCGACGGCCCGGTGGGTGAGACCTCGCAGGCCGCCGCGGCCGACGACGGTGATCGCGGACTCCAGCAGGTGGGCCTGCCGCGCCGCCGTCCCCTCGGGGCGCCTGCTCTTCCTGGACACGCCCGCAGCCTCTCACGTCCGCCCATCGCCCCTGTGAGGCAGCACACAGGGGCCGCGCTTGCGGCAATTCCACTACAGGCGTAGTGTCAAGGACATGAGCACTACAGACGTAGTGATCAACAAGATCGAGACAGAGGCAGACTCATGAACGTTGTGAACATCGACCAGTTCTTCACCGGCACGATGATCATCGTCGCCGTCGCTCTCGTGGCCCTCATCGCCTGCGTCGGCACCTGGACCGTGCAGTTCTTCGCACGCAACCGCCAGCAGCGCGTCGCACAGCACAAGCCGCTGGTGACCTACTACCGCGGCCTGGCACTCGGCCACTGAGCCCCCTTACTTCACCGCAACGGCGCACGTCCCACGACGGGACGTGCGCCGTTCGCATGCCCGGACGCCGATCAGCGCCGTACGCCGAGATGTGACTTCGGGAGGGTCAGTCAGCCCACAGACCCTCCGAAACCGACATCTCGAAGAGGGGCGGAGGCCAGGATCAGTAGTCGAGCGAGTGCAGCCGGCGCGCGGCCTCGGTGATCGACCCGGTCATCGAGGGGTAGACCGAGAACGTGGAGGACACCTGGTCGACCGTGAGCCTGTTCTGCACGGCCAGCCCGATGGGGAAGATCAGCTCCGACGCCTGCGGGGCCACCACGACCCCGCCGATGATGGTGTTGCTGCCGGGCCGGACCAGCAGCTTCACGAAACCGTCCCGGATGTTGCGCATCTTGGCGCGCGGGTTGGTCGAGAGCGGCAGCGTCACCAGCTTGGCCTCGACGCGTCCCTCGTCGACGTCGGCCTGCGAGTAGCCGACCGTGGCGATCTCGGGGTCGGTGAAGATGTTGGCGCACACGCCGCGCAGGTTCAGCGGAGCCACCGCGTCGCCGAGGGCGTGCGCCATCGCGAGGCGCCCCTGCATGGCCGCGACGGAGGCCAGCGGCAGCACTCCCGTGCAGTCGCCGGCCGCGTACACGCCGGGCGCCGAGGTCCGCGAGACCCGGTCGACCACGATGTGGCCCGACTCGGTCATCTCGACGCCGGCCTCCTCCAGGCCGATGCCGCGCGTCTGCGGGATCGACCCGACGGCGAGCAGCACGTGCGAGCCCTCGACCGTGCGACCGTCCTCGAGCGTGACGAGGACGCCCTCGTCGGTGCGTTCGGCCGACTTGGCCCGGGACCGGTTGAGCACCTGCATCCCGCGGCGGCGGAAGACGTTCTCGATGACGAGGGCGGCATCGGCGTCCTCACCGGGCAGCACCCGGTCGCGTGAGGACACCAGCGTGACCGCGCACCCCAGGCCGAGATAGGCGTGCGCGAGTTCGGCACCGGTGACTCCCGAACCCACCACGATCAGGTGCTCGGGCAGCTCCTTGAGGTCGTAGATCTGCTGCCAGGTGAGGATCCGATCGCCGTCCGGCTGCGCCGCCGGCATCGTGCGGGGTCGGGTGCCGACGGCGATCAGGGTGACGTCGGCGGAGATCTCCTCGACGCCGTCCTCGCTCTCGACCGTGACCTTCCCCGGTGCGCTGATCCGGCCGGCGCCGCGGCAGACCCGCACCCCGGTGCCCTCGACCTGGGCGCGGATGTCGTGGCTCTGCGCCTGCGCGAGCGCCAGGATTCGCTCGTTGACCTGGATGAGGTGGGCCTCGGCGTGCTGGTCCTCACCGGCACCCTCGAAACCGACGCCGAGGCGTCCGGCGGAGGCGAAACGCGACATGAAGTCGGAGGTGGCGATGAGCGCCTTGCTGGGCACGCAGTCGGTGAGGACGGCGGCGCCGCCCATCGCCTCGTTCTCGATGACCGTGACGGAGGCACCGGCCGCGGCGGCCACCAGTGCCGACTCGTAGCCCCCTGGTCCTCCGCCGATGATGGCAACGGTTTTCTGACGCGTCACGGGTTCATTTCACCACGCGGGACCTCGCTAGCCTGTGCCGGTGACGATCGCAGCCGACCTCGCAGACCCCACCACCGACCCGTTCGAGGTCGCCCGCAGCGCTGCGGAGGTGATCGCCGCGGCCACCGGGAGCCCGCACCACGACGTCGCGCTGGTGCTCGGATCCGGGTGGGGCGAGACCGCCGACCGCATCGGCGAGACGCTCGCCACCGTCGCGAACACCGACGTGCCGGGCTTCACCGCGGCGGCCGTCAGCGGTCACACGGGCACGATCCGATCGGTCCGGATCGGCGAGACCGACCGGCGCGCACTGGTCTTCGGCACCCGCACCCACTTCTACGAGGGGCGCGGGGTACGCGCGGTGGTGCACGGCGTACGGACGGCGGCTGCGGCGGGCTGTACGACGATCGTCCTCACCAACGGGTGCGGCGGGTTGCGGCGTGAGTGGGCGCCCGGCACCCCGGTGCTGATCTCGGACCACATCAACCTCACCGCGACCTCCCCGATCGAGGGCGCCAATTTCGTCGACCTCACCGACCTCTACTCTGCCCGGCTGCGCGAGCTGGCCCGCACCGTCGACCCGACGCTCGACGAGGGCGTCTACGCGCAGTTCCGCGGGCCGCACTACGAGACGCCGGCCGAGGTGCGCATGGCCGGCGTCCTCGGTGCGCAGCTGGTCGGCATGTCGACCACTCTCGAGGCGATCGCGGCACGCCAGGCCGGGCTCGAGGTGCTGGGCATCAGCCTGGTCACCAACGCCGCGGCCGGCGTGAGCGATCAGCCGCTCTCCCACGCCGAGGTGCTGGAGGCCGGACAGGCCGCCGCGGCACGGTGCGGGGCGCTGCTCGCCGACGTCGTACGGGCGATGTGATGACCGCCCTCGAGGATCAGGCCCGCGCCTGGATCGCCGACGACCCCGACCCGCAGACCCGCGCCGAGCTGGAGCAGGTGCTGGCTGACGTGCGGTCCGGCGACGCCGATGCCGTGGCCGACCTCGAGGACCGGTTCTCCGGGCTGCTGCAGTTCGGCACCGCCGGCCTGCGCGGCGCGCTGGGTGCCGGACCGGCCCGGATGAACCGCGTCGTGGTGCTGCGAGCGGCAGCCGGCCTCACGGCGTACCTGCAGGAGGAGCGCGGCGCACCGGACGTGACCGTGGTGATCGGGTACGACGCCCGCCACAACTCCGACGTCTTCGCCCGGGACACCGCCGCGGTGGTCGTGGCGGCTGGGGGCCACGCGATGGTGCTGCCGCATCCGCTGCCGACACCGGTGCTGGCGTTCGCGATCCGCGACCTCGGCGCGGACGCCGGCGTCATGGTCACCGCGAGCCACAACCCGCCGCAGGACAACGGTTACAAGGTCTACCTCGGCGACGGCAGCCAGATCGTGTCGCCGGTCGACGAGCAGATCGCCGACGCCATCACGGCGGTGCCCGACGCCGCGTCCGTGCCCCAGGCGCAGGACGGCTGGCAGACCCTCGACGACGGGATCGTGGCGGACTACCTCGATTCCGTATCCCGCGTCGTCGCCCCCGGCGGCCCGCGCGCACTGCGGATCGTGCACACCGCGCTGCACGGCGTGGGGTCGCAGGTGGCCCGAGATGCGTTGGCGCGCGTGGGTTTCCATGATGTGTACTCGGTCGCCGAGCAGGAGTCGCCCGACCCCGAGTTCCCGACGGTGGCGTTCCCCAACCCCGAGGAGCCCGGCGCGATCGACCTCGCGCTCGACCTGGCCCGCGAGGTCGATGCGGACCTGGTCATCGCCAACGATCCCGACGCCGACCGGTGCGCCGTCGCGGTGGCCGACTCCGACGGGTGGCGGATGCTGCGCGGCGACGAGGTCGGCGCGCTGCTCGGCGACCATCTGCTGCGCCGGGACTGGCCGGTCGACGCGGTGATGGCCAACTCGATCGTCTCCTCGCGGCTGCTCGCCGCGATGTGCGCGGCGCACGGCGTGCGGCACGAGCAGACGCTGACCGGGTTCAAGTGGATCAGCCGCGTGCCGGGCCTGGTCTACGGCTACGAGGAGGCTCTCGGTTACTGCGTCGACCCGACCCAGGTGCGCGACAAGGACGGCGTCAGCGCGGCTCTGCTGATGGCGGAGTACGCCGCGTCGCTCGCCAGCCGCGGCGCCACCCTGCTGGACGCGCTCGACGACTTCGCCGCGACGTACGGCCACCACCTGACCGACAGCTTCTCGGTGCGGGTGCAGGACCTCGCGCTGATCGGCGACGTCATGGCGCGACTGCGCGCGACCCCGCCGAGCAGCGTCGGCGGCCAACGGGTCGCGTCCGTCGAGGATCTGGCGCGCGGTGACGGCGGCCTGCCGCCCACGGAGGGGCTGCGCTACCTGCTCGACGACGACACGCGCGTGATCGTGCGGCCGAGCGGCACCGAGCCCAAGCTGAAGGTCTACCTGGAGGCGATCGACGCCGACCGGGCGAGCGGCGAGCGCAGGCTCGCGGCCATCCGTGCGGAGATGGAGCGCCTGACCGCCCCGGCGTGACGCGTCAGCCCAGGGGGCCGACGACGATCAGGACGACGGCCGCCCCGAGGGCCGCGATCCCCCACCAGGCGGGTTGCACGCGTACGCCGGTGTCGCCAGTGGGCTGCTGGGCCGACGCGGCCTTCATCTCATCGATGCTGGCGGCGACCGCGGCCGCCGACTGCGCGCGCTCGGGACCGTTGAGATAGGCACCGACGTCGATCGGCTGCTTGCGCTCGGCACGCGACCTGAAGGTGCCCATCCCCAGGCCGATCCGCTGTGCTCTCGGGACCCGGCGGCGCTGAGTGGTGATGGCCCACGATCCGTATCCCGCGCCGCCCGTGGTGATCACCTTCAGATTCCACCGGGACTGCGTGGACTCCACGGCAGCCCAGGGGATGTGCACATCACGCACCAGGTTGCGGATCACGACCGCCTGCTCGGTGAGGGCGACGCACGGGCGCACGAAGAGCACCCACGCGAGCAGCGCGACCGCGATCGGCCACGCGATGTCGACCGCGTGCAGCCGGTGCATCGACCAAAGGCCGAACACCAGGATCACGGCGCAGATCACGATCGTGACGATGCCGAGCACCATGGCCCCGGACTGCCGGAAGAGTCGGCGCTGATCTGTGGCGTCGGGGGTATGAGCCAGTCGGGACGGCATGGCGCTGACGGTACGCTGCGTCGGTGTCAGCAACCACTGCAACGTCGCAGGCGAGGGACCTCCTCGGGGTGTCCGCGCTGTCCAACCGATCCCTGCGCACCTGGCTGCACGGCCTGCCGCCGGTGGACCAGGTAGGGGCCGAGGCACGCGCTGCGGCCCTGGGCACGCGGTCGATCAAGACCACCAGCAAGGCGTGGGCGATCGACACGGCGATCTCGATGATCGACCTCACCACGCTGGAGGGGTCCGACACCCCCGGCAAGGTGCGCAACCTGTGCGCCAAGGCCCTCCTCCCCGACCGCGCCGACCCGTCGACTCCGCGGGTTGCAGCGGTCTGCGTCTACAACGACATGGTGGGCGTCGCGCGTGAGGCGCTCGGCGACAGCGGCATCAACGTGGCCGCGGTGAGCACCGCCTTCCCGTCCGGCCGCGCCTCCCTGCCCGTCAAGCTCCTGGACACCCAGGACGCCGTCGCCGCAGGTGCCGACGAGATCGACATGGTCATCGACCGCGGCGCGTTCCTGTCCGGCGACTACCGCACCGTCTTCGACCAGATCGCCGCCGTGAAGGAGGTCTGCCGGAGCAACCCGGACCGGGCCGACGCGCACCTCAAGGTGATCCTCGAGACCGGCGAGCTCGCGACGTACGACAACGTGCGCCGCGCCTCATGGCTGGCGATGCTCGCCGGCGCCGACTTCATCAAGACCTCCACCGGCAAGATCTCGCCCGCGGCGACCCTGCCGGTCGTCCTGATCATGCTCGAGGCCGTCCGCGACTGGCGCGCGCTCACCGGCGCGATGGTCGGGGTGAAGCCCGCGGGCGGCATCCGCACCACCAAGGACGCCGTGAAGCACCTGGTCACCGTCAACGAGACCGCAGGACCGGACTGGCTCACGCCCCAGTGGTTCCGGTTCGGCGCGTCGAGCCTGCTGACCGACCTGCTGTTGCAGCGCCAGAAACTGCGCACCGGTGCCTACTCCGGATCCGACTACGTCACCGAGGATTGAGAGACATGCCAACGGGTTTCGAATACGCCCCGGCGCCCGAGTCGCGGGCGGTCGTCGACATCGCCTCCTCCTACGGGCTCTTCGTCGGCGGCGAGTTCGTCGACCCGGCCGACGGCGCATCGTTCAAGACCGTCAACCCGGCCACGGGTGAGCGGCTGAGCGACGTCGCCGAGGCCGGCGCGGCCGACGTCGATGCCGCCGTACGCGCTGCCCGGAGGGCCTACACCCAGGTGTGGGGACCGATGTCGGGTGCCGAGCGCGGCAAGTACCTCTTCCGGATCGCGCGAATCCTGCAGGAGCGGGCCCGCGAGTTCGCGGTGCTGGAGACCCTCGACAACGGCAAGCCGATCAAGGAGTCGCGCGACGTCGACATCCCTCTGGCAGCGGCGCACTTCTTCTACCACGCGGGCTGGGCCGACAAACTGGAGTACGCCGGCCTCACCACCGGCGCGCGCCCGGCACCGCTGGGTGTCATCGGCCAGGTCATCCCCTGGAACTTCCCGTTGCTGATGCTGGCGTGGAAGATCGCGCCCGCGCTCGCGACCGGCAACACCGTCGTACTCAAACCCGCCGAGACCACTCCCCTGACCGCTCTGCTCTTCGCGCAGGTGTGCCAGCAGGCCGACCTGCCCGCAGGGGTCGTCAACATCGTCACCGGAGCCGGCGCGACCGGGCAGGCGCTCACCGAGCACCCGGACGTCGACAAGATCGCCTTCACCGGCTCCACCGACGTCGGCAAGCAGATCGCGCGCACCATCGCCGGCACCCGCAAGCGCCTCACCCTGGAGCTGGGTGGCAAGGGCGCCAACATCGTCTACGACGACGCCGCGATCGACCAGGCCGTCGAGGGCATCGTCAGCGGCATCTACTTCAACCAGGGCCACGTGTGCTGCGCCGGGTCCCGCCTGCTGGTGCAGGAGTCGGTGGCCGACGACGTCGTACGCCGCCTGCAGCGCCGCCTCGGCACGTTGCGGGTCGGTGACCCGATGGACAAGAACACCGACGTCGGCGCCATCAACTCCGCCGAGCAGCTGGCCCGCATCACCGCGCTCGTCGAGGCCGGTGAGGCCGAGGGCGCTACCCGCTGGAGCGCGCCGTGCGAGCTGCCCGACCGCGGCTACTGGTTCGCGCCGACGATCTTCACCGACGTGTCGCAGGCCCACCGGGTCGCGCAGGAGGAGATCTTCGGGCCGGTGCTGTCCGTGCTCACCTTCCGCACCCCGGCCGAGGCAGTCGCCAAGGCCAACAACACGCCGTACGGGCTGTCCGCGGGCATCTGGTCCGACAAGGGGTCGCGGGTGCTCTGGACCGCCGACCGGCTGCGGGCCGGGGTGGTGTGGGCGAACTCGTTCAACAAGTTCGACCCGACGTCGCCGTTCGGCGGTTACAAGGAGAGCGGCTACGGCCGCGAGGCCGGACGACACGGCCTGGAGGCCTATGTCGCGGCGGGGAGTGAGGACTGATGGCTCGGGTGGACGTGCGTAAGACCTACAAGCTCTACATCGGCGGCAAATTCCCTCGCAGTGAGTCCGGGCGTTCGTACGCCGTTGTCTCCCAGGGTCGTTCGCAGTCCTTCCTGGCCAACGCCGCGCAGGGCTCCCGCAAGGACGTGCGCGACGCCGTCGTCGCAGCGCGGGGCGCCTTCGCCGGCTGGTCGGGCGCGACCGCGTACAACCGCGGGCAGGTGCTCTACCGGGTGGCCGAGGTGCTGGAGGGCCGGCGCGAGCAGTTCGTGGCCGACGTCATCGCCAGCGAGGGCGTGACCCGTCCCCGAGCGGAGCGGCTGGTGGACGCCGCCATCGACCGCTGGGTCTGGTACGCCGGGTGGCCGGACAAGCTGGCCCAGGTGCTCGGCAACCTCAACCCCGTCGCCGGACCGTACTTCAACCTGTCGGCGCCCGAACCGACCGGAGTCGTCGGCATCCTTGCGCCGCAACGCAGTTCGCTACTCGGGCTGATCAGCGTGATCGCGCCGGCCATCGTGTCCGGCAACACCGTGGTGGTGCTCACCAGCGAGGAGCGCCCGCTGCCGGCCGTGACCCTTTCGGAGGTGCTCGCCACTTCCGATGTGCCCGGCGGCGTGGTCAACATCGTCACCGGTCGCACCGCGGAGCTGGCTCCCTGGCTCGCGTCCCACCACGACGTGAACGCCGTCGACCTGACGGGCGCAGCGGACGCCGACGGCGTCGCGTGGGCCGATCTCGAGGCCTCGGCCGCCGACACGGTGAAGCGCGTGCTGCGCCCCGCGGGCGACGGGCCGGACGCCGTGGAGCCGGACTTCGCGCCCACTCCCAGCCTGCGTCGGATGCGGGCGTTCCTCGAGACCAAGACCGTCTGGCACCCCAAGGGCACCTGAGTGGGCCTCGCAGGCCTTATGGTTCGGCCATGAGTGACGGATGGGTGAGCCCGTCGGGGGGTCCGAACGGCACCGGCGAGCAGCCGGCGTACGGGACGCAGGCGCCCCCGCAGCAGCACACCGGCGAGCGACCGCCCCCGCAGTACGGCGCGTACGGCCCCGTCCCGCCCGCGGGGCCGCCTCAGGGCCCGCCGATGAGCGGCGGACCGCAGTACAGAGGGCCGCAGTTCCGGCCGATGGCCCCCAAGCCGGGTGTCGTGCCGCTGCGCCCGCTCACCCTCGGTGACATCTTCGGCGGCGCGTTCGCCACGATCCGCGGCAACCCAGCCGCAACCCTCGGTCTTGCGCTCATCGTGCATCTGATCGTGGCGGTGCCGACCCTGGTCATCACGCTCCTGCTGAAGCGCGTGGTCTTCCCGCACGGCCTGGACCTGTCGTCCAACAGCGATGCGGGAGGGTCCAACCCCGATCTGCTCAAGATCGATCTCATCGCCCCGGCGGCACAGATCTTCACCTACATCGGCAGCATCGTGCTCGCCGGGATGCTCATCGTCGTCGTCTCCGACGCCGTGCTCGGTCGGCGAATCAGCATGCGCGAGACATGGACCCGGATCCGCCCTCGACTGTGGCCACTGCTCGGACTCACCCTGCTGCTCGCCGTCCTGGGGCTGGTCGTCGTCGCCGTCGCCGTCGGCATCGTCGTCCTGGCGGCCCTGACCGTCGGCACCGTGCTCGCGGTGATCCTGGGCATCCTGCTGGGCATCGGGCTGGTCGTCGGCGCCATCCTCCTCAGCGTCCGGCTCATGCTGGCCAGCCCGGCCCTGGTGCTGGAAGGCATCGGTCCGGTGCCCGCGATCAAGCGGTCGTGGGCCTTGACACGCCGCTCGTTCTGGCGACTGTTCGGCATCTCGATCCTGGCGTCGCTCGTCGCCGGAGTCGTGAGCTCGGTCGTCGGAGTGCCGGGATCGTTGCTCAACCTCGGCGGTTACTCGACCGACGGGGTCGCCAGCGTGCTGCTGCTCATCGGCGGGCAACTGTGGAGCGCCGTCGTGACCGCGGCTGTCGCGCCGTTCGTCACCGGCACCACCGGTTTGCTCTACATCGATCAACGGATGCGCAAGGAGGGCCTGGACGTGACCCTCATGTCCGCGGCCGCCTCCCGCGACGATGCACCTCGCTGACGCCACTCCCCTCACACCCGGCGGCGAGCAGGGCCGCGAGCTGCTGCGCCGCGAACTGTCCAAGAGCGAGTACCGGCAGCACAAGAGTCTGCTGCAGTCCGTGTACGACTGGATCGCGTCCCGGATCGACGCCCTCCTCTCCGGGAGCACCGGCACGCTGCCCTCGATCGCCTGGCTGATCGGTCTGCTGCTGGTGATCCTGGTCGTCACGCTCGCCGTCACCGGCCTGCGCCGCGGCCGGGTGCGCGCGCGCCGCCAGCCCGACGACGCGGTGCTCGGAGACCGCAGCACCTCGGCAGAGGAGCTGCGGGCCCGTGCGACCGCCGCCGAGCGTGCCGGTGACCTCGACTCGGCCACCCTCGACTGGTTCCGCGCGATCGCCGTACGCGGCGTGGAGCGTGCGCTGGTCGACCCGGCCCCCGGTCTGACGGCCGATGAGATCGCCAGGGTGCTCGGTGCGAGATTCCCCGCATCGAGCACCGGGCTGTCCGATGCCGCAACGGTCTTCGACGCCGTGCTCTACGGCGGCAGGACCGCCGACGCGGCGGATTGCGTCCGAGTGCGCGATCTGGACAGCCTGCTGGAGCGCACGCGCCCCGAGCCCCTTCGCACCGGTCAGCTCGCATGACGCGCGGTCGCCTGCTCCTGGCGTCGCTGGTGCTCGCCCTGGTCGCGGTCGCGGTCGTCGCGGTGCTCACCGCGGGTCATCGCAGCCAGCCGCTCGACCCCGGATCGCCCGCGCCGGACGGTGCCCGCGCGGTCGCGCAGGTGCTGCGCTCGCAGGGGGTTTCCGTGCAGGTCACCCATACCGCGGCCGGCCTGGCGCAGCAGTCCGCAGGAGCGGACTCGACCGTCGTCGTCACCCGCGCCGGGTTGCTCGGCCGGGCGTCGCTGCAGCGCATCGCACGTGAGTCGACGTCGGCCGGCGCCCTCGTGGTGGTCGCCCCGCCGGCATCAGTGCTGGCGGACCTGGGCCTGCCCATCCGCGAGGTGCCCGGAGAGGGCAGCGTCGACGCGACGCAACTACGGTGCAGCGCAGCCCCGTTCGCCGGTCTCGTGTTCGACGGCGGAGTGGGCACCCGCTCCTACACCTCGACTGCCGGCACCGGATGCGTCCAGGTCGAGGACGGCGGCGACGCGATCCGCACGCTGCCGGCCGTGGCCGGCGTACGACCCGCCGTCATCATCGTCGGGTCGGCCAAGATCCTGCGCAACGACGGGGTGCTGTCCGCCGATGACGCCGCGATCGCCGTGCGCGCCCTGGGCTCTCATCCGCGGGTGATCTGGGTGGCCGCCGACGACGCGCATGCCGACGCCTCTGCCACCGGCACGGGTGGCCCGTCACCCTGGCCGCGCTGGCTCGGACCCGGCATCTGGCTGGCCGCCGCGTGCGTCGTGCTGCTGATGCTGTGGCGCGGACGGCGCCTCGGCCGGCTGGTCACCGAGCCGCTGCCGGTCGTCGTACCCGCCGTCGAGACCACCCGCAGCCGGGGTCAGCTCTACCGCCGAGCCCGCGACACCGCTCGTACGGCCGAGGTGCTGCGGATCGCGTCCCGGCACCGGCTCGCCCACTACCTCGGGCTGTCACCCACCACCTCGCCGGCCGAGCTCGTCCGGGAGACTGCGCAGGCCACCTCGCGCGACACCCGCGAGGTGCACGACGTGCTCGTCAGCGGCCCGGTCGACGACGAACAGCAGCTCATCCGCACCGCACAGCAACTCCAGGACCTCGAGAGACAGGTACACCGCCCATGACGCAATCCACGTCGCTGCACGCCGACGCCGACCGCGCACGCCAGGCGATGATCGACGTCCGCACCGAGGTGAACAAGGCTGTGGTCGGACAGGATTCGGCGATCGGCGGCCTCGTGGTGGCGTTGCTCGCCGGCGGTCACGTGCTGCTCGAGGGCGTGCCCGGCGTCGCCAAGACGCTGCTCGTGCGTGCGCTGGCGCGGTCGCTGTCGGTGCAGACCAAGCGGGTGCAGTTCACCCCCGACCTGATGCCCGGCGACCTGACCGGATCCCTGGTCTACGACGGGAGCTCGTCGGACTTCGTCTTCCGGCCCGGCCCGGTCTTCACCAACCTGCTGCTCGCGGACGAGATCAACCGCACGCCGCCGAAGACCCAGTCCGCGCTGCTGGAGGCGATGGAGGAGCGGCAGGTCTCGGTCGACGGCACGCCGCGTGCACTGCCCGCGCCGTTCATGGTCGCCGCCACCCAGAACCCGGTGGAGTACGAAGGCACCTACCCGCTGCCCGAGGCGCAGCTCGACCGGTTCCTGCTCAAGGTCGCCGTCGCGCTGCCCGACCGCCAGCAGGAGCTGATCGTCGTGCAGCGGCACGCCGACGGCTTCGACCCGCGCGATCTGGAGGCGGCCGGCGTACGCCCCGTCGCGAGCGCCGACGACATCGCAGCCGGTGCGCGCGCCGTACGCCGGGTGCGCGTCGCTCCCGAGGTCGCGGGCTACATCGTCGACATCGCCCGGGCGACCCGCACCTCCCCCTCGGTGGCACTCGGCGTCAGCCCGCGTGGTGCGACCGCGTTGCTGGCCACGAGCCGTGCCTGGGCGTTCCTCGCCGGGCGCGATTTCGTGACCCCCGACGACGTGCAGACGATGACCCGGTCGACGCTGGCCCACCGCATCACTCTGCGCCCGGAGGCCGAGCTGGAGGGCGTGGGAGCGTCCGCCGTGCTCGACTCGGCCGCCGGCTCGGTCCCCGTCCCGCGCTGACCGATGGCGATCACCGGACGCGCCGTCCTGCTGGCGGCACTGGGCCTGATCTACGTCGCGGTGGTGCCGCGCGCGTCGTCGGTGCTGGTGTGGCTGGCGGTCGTGGCCGTGCTCGT
This sequence comes from Allobranchiibius huperziae, assembly GCF_013410455.1. Lineage (NCBI taxonomy): Bacteria > Bacillati > Actinomycetota > Actinomycetes > Micrococcales > Dermacoccaceae > Allobranchiibius > Allobranchiibius huperziae. Next base: position 2,625,452 of record NZ_JACCFW010000001.1, read on the forward strand.
GATCGTCGACGTGCTGCTCGCCGGGTCGCCGGCGGGGTTGCACCTGACCCGGTCCCCCGGCGCGCAGGTCGTGCTCGGGGAGTCCACGTCGACCTCGCTGCTGGTCCGCAACGACGGCCGTCGGCAGGTGCGGGCACTGCTGCGGGACGCGTGGCAACCCTCCGCGGGAGCCGGCGCGGCCCGGCATACGGCATCCCTGCCTCCGGGTGAGAGTGTCCGGCTGACAACGGGGCTCACGCCGGTACGCCGCGGCGACCGGCTCGCGGACCGGACGACGGTGCGCTCCTACGGACCGCTGCGGCTGGCTGCCCGACAGCGCTCGGTCGCCGTGCCCGGCACGGTGCGCGCACTGCCGGCGTTCCCCTCGCGACGGCACCTGCCGAGCCGACTGCGCGCGTTGCGCGAGATCGATGGACGCGCGGCGGTGCGGGTGCGCGGGCAGGGCACCGAGTTCGACTCGCTGCGCGACTACGTCGACGGGGACGACGTGCGCAGCCTGGACTGGCGCGCGACCGCCCGGCGACAGCACCTGGTGGTGCGCACCTGGCAGCCCGAGCGCGACCGGCGGGTGGTGATCCTGCTCGACACCTCGCGTACCAGCGCCGGCCGGGTGGGCGACACGACCCGGCTCGACCACAGCATGGACGCCGCACTGCTGCTCGCCGCGCTGGCATCGCGCGCGGGCGATCGGGTGCAGTTCCTGGCCGGTGACCGCATGATCAACTCCCGGGTGATCGGCGTCCACGACCGCGCTCAGCTGCTGCACCGGCTGGTGACCGCGATGACCCCGCTGGAGCCGGCGCTGATCGAGGCGGACTGGTCCAGGCTCGCCGGGGCGGTCGACGGCCTGTCACGCCAGCGTGCCCTCGTCGTGCTCCTCACCTCCCTCGAACCCGCAGCGATCGAGGAGGGACTGCTGCCGGTGCTCCCGGCGCTCACCGCTCGGCACCGGGTCGTCGTCGCGTCGGTGACCGACCCGGTGCTGCGTGAGATGGCCTCGCAGCGGCGGACGGCGTTCGAGACGTACGACGCGGCCGCGGCCGAGCGGACTCTCACCCTGCGCGAGCGGGCTGCGACCGCCCTCGGTCAGCTCGGTGTCACAGTGCTGGACGAGTCCCCCGACGACCTGCCCACAGCCCTGGTCGACCACTACCTGATGCTCAAGCGGCAGTCCCTCCTCTGACCCCTTCCCCTGGTTTTGGACATGCGCACCGGGGCAGATATGACCCGCTGTGCATGTTCAAAACGCGAGAGGCGCCCCGGCCGGATCCAGGTGGATCTTCCTCGCCGGATCCTGCCCGCTGGACGACGAGGGCGGCGTGGTCGGGCGCGGCGATGTGGCGGCTCAGGCACACCAGGTGATGCGCAACCTGCAGGTCGCCCTGGCCGACGCCGGCGCCGAGCTGAGGGACGTCGTCTCCACCCGCGTACTCGTCGCCTCCGCCGAGCGGTCCGACCTGGTCACCGCCGTCCTCTGACGCCCTTTCTTGGACATGCACAACGGGGCATATGTGCCCCGCCGTGCATGTCCAAAAGCGGGGGTCAGCCGACCGTGGGGAGGGCCGCGCTGCGGTCGATCTCGGCCACGTCGCCGGTCTCACCGCCCAAGAAGGCCCGCCGGCCGACGACGAAGACGTAGAGGAGGAAGAGCACCTCCACGAGCACCCCGATCCCGATGCGCGCCACGGTCGGCAGCCCGGACGGCGTCACGAACGCCTCGATCACGCCGGTCACCAGGAGCACGACGATCAGGCCGAGCGCCAGCGTGATGACCGACCGCCCCTCCGCGGCCATCGCGTCGGGACGGGTGCGGTCACCCGGCTCGACCCATGACCAGAAGAGCTTCAGTCCGCCCGCTGCAGCCACGAACACCGCTGTCAGCTCGAGCATCCCGTGCGGCAGGATCAGCCCGAAGAAGAGTGAGAGCTTGCCGTGTGCGGCCATCAGGCCGCCGATGATCCCGACGTTCAGCACGTTCTGGAGCAGCAAGTAGATCACCGGCACCCCCAGCACACCGACCGCGATGCACAGCGCCGCGACCCACACGTTGTTGGTCCAGACGCGGGTGGCGAAATCGGTGGCAGAGTACTGCGAGTAGTAGTCCGCGAAGTCGTGGTTGACCAGTTGGTCGGCCTGCTTCCCGCTGATGAACGACGACTGCACGCCCGGGTGCCGCGCGACCCATGCGCCGATGACGAACGCCGCCGCCACGTTGACCACCAGCACGGTCAGCCACCACCGCCGCAGCCGGTAGAGCACCGCCGGGAAGGTGACCGCGAAGAACTGCGCGACGCCCGACCAGGTGCTGGTGCGCCCGCCCATCGACCTGGCCCGCGCGCGTGACAACAGGGCGGACAGGTACTGCACCAGGGCGGGATCGGCCGCCGTCGAACGGATCTGGGACAAGTGCGTCGCGGTGCGCTGATAGAGGTCGAGCAGTTCGTCGGCTTCTGCGGCGGTCAACCGGCGCCGCGCCCCCAGGTCACGCAGGCGCTCCCACTCCAGGTGGTGGGCCGCGACGTACGCGTCCAGATCCATGGCGCAAAGGTACGCTGACCGACGTGACGGACCGGGGGAAACTCGCGGAGCCGCGCGCCCTGCGTGGCGCCGAGGCGGACACCATGGTCACGGGCGAAGCCGTCCTGATCGACATCCCGCCGGCATCGCTGCCCATCCGCGTGGTCGCCCGCGTGATCGACACCGTCCTCTACCTGCTCCTGCTGATCGCGCTCTTCATAGTGGTCTTCGCGCAGTCGTTCGACGCGAGCGCGGCCAGCACCCAGACGCTCGCGCTGCTCAGCACCGTCGGCTGCCTCCTGGTCGTCCCCGTGGCGGTGGAGACACTGACCCGCGGGCGATCGCTCGGCAAGCTGATCTGCCGACTCCGCGTCGTGCGCGACGACGGCGGCCCGATCGTCTTCCGGCACGCGTTCGTGCGCGGACTCGTGGGCTTCGTGGAGCTCTTCATGGCGTACGGCGTGCCGGCCGTCATCGCGGCGGTCGCCACGACCCGCGTCAAGCGGCTCGGCGACCTCGCCGCCGGCACGTACGTCGTGCAGGAGGACGTGCGCCTGCAACTCGCGGCGCCGCCGGAGGTGCCGATGCGACTGGAGCGGTGGGCCCGGTCGACCGACATCTCGGCCCTGCCCGACGGCGCCGCCCTCGCGGTGCGTCAGTTCCTGCTGCGGCGGCGGACCCTCACGCCGGCGGCCCGCGCGCGGCTGGGCGCCGACCTCACGGCCGCGGTGCGCCCGAGCGTCGCACCGCCACCACCGCCCGGCACGTCCGACGAGGAGTTCCTGGCCGCCGTACTCGCAGAGCGCCGTCGCCGCGACCAGCAGCGCCTCGCCCGCGACGCCAGGCTGCGCTCTCGCGTCGTACCGGTCGACGAGCTCACCGGCCGCTGAATCCCACCGAGGCAGCCGGTCAGCGCGCCTCGTAGCCCGGCTTGATCTGCTCCTCGATGATCGCCAGCCGCTCGTCGAAGGGCAGGAACGCCGACTTCATGGCGTTGATCGTCACCCAGCGCAGGTCCTCCCGGTCCCACCCGGCGTCCTGCACCAGCAGCCACATCTCCCGCGACATCGACGTGTCGCTCATCAGCCGGTTGTCGGTGTTGACGGTAATCCGGAAGCGCAGGTCGCGCAGCTGCGTGATGGGGTGCGCGGCGACCGAGGTCGCAGCGCCGGTCTGCACGTTGGAGGACGGGCACAGCTCCAGCGGGATGCGGCGGTCGCGGACGTACGACGCGAGCCTCCCGAGCTGCACGCGGGACGTGCCGAGCCCTTCGATGTCGTCGACGATCCGGATGCCGTGGCCGAGCCGCTCAGCGCCGCACCACTGGATGGCCTCCCAGATGCTCGGCAGCCCGAACGCCTCACCGGCATGGATGGTGAAGTGCGCGTCCTCGCGGCGCAGATACTCGAACGCGTCGAGGTGCCGGGTGGGCGGGTTGCCCGCCTCCGCACCCGCGATATCGAAACCCGCGACCTCGTCGTCGCGGTATCGCACTGCCAGCTCTGCGATCTCGGTGCTCTTGGCGGCGTGCCGCATCGCGGTCAGCAGCGCCCTCGCCCGGATGGTGCGGCGCTGCTCCGCCGCGAGCGACTCCCCTTCGCGCAGACCGGCGTTCACGGCTTCCACCACGTCGTCCAGGCTCAGCCCCTGCTCGAGATGCTGCTCGGGCGCGTAGCGGATCTCGGCGTAGACGACGCCGTCCGCGGCCAGGTCCTCGACGGCCTCCCGCGCGACACGGCGCAGGGCATCGGCCGTCTGCATGACGCCGACGGTGTGCGCGAACGTCTCCAGATAGCGCACCAGCGAGCCGGAGTCGGCGTTCTCCCGGAACCACTGCGCGAGCTGCGACGGGTCACTGGTCGGCAACCCGTCGTAACCCGTCTCGTCCGCCAGCTGCGCCACCGTCGACGGCCGTACGCCGCCGTCCAGATGGTCGTGCAGCAGCACCTTCGGAAGCCGGACGATCTCCTCGTAGGTCAGGGGTGCCTGGGTCTGCGACATCCGGTCACTGTACGGCGAGCGCCGGCGCTCTCAGGCGATCCGGTCGATCAGCAGCGGGAGTCGATCGGACACGTCCGCGTCGGCGATGTCGAACGCGCCCTCCAGCGACGTCAACGCCCGCTCGAACCGCTCCGGGGTGTCGGTGTGCAGCGTCAGCAGCGGCGCCCCCGCACGCACGGAGTCACCCGGTCGCGCGTGCCACTGCACGCCGGCGCCGGCCTGTACGACGTCCTCCTTGCGCGCGCGCCCGGCACCGAGCCGCCAGGCCGCGACCCCCACCTGCAGCGCGTCCAGCCGGGTCAGCACCCCGTCGCGCGGTGCGGTGACGACGTGCTGCTCGCGGGCGACGGGCAGCGTGGCCGACGGGTCGCCACCCTGCGCCGCGATCATCGCCCGCCACGCGTCCATCGCGCGTCCGTCGGCGAGGGCGTCCGCGGGATCGACGTCGGAAACGCCTGCGGCAGCGACCATCTCGCGTGCGAGCGCGAGGGTCAGCTCGCGTACGTCGGCCGGACCGCCTCCCGCGAGCACCTCGACGGATTCGGTCACCTCCAGCGCGTTCCCGGCGGTCAGACCGAGCGGCGTCGACATGTCGGTCAGCAGCGCGACGGTGCGGACACCCGCGTCCGCGCCGAGGCCGACCATGGTGGTGGCCAGTTCGCGCGCGTCGGCGACGTCCTTCATGAACGCGCCCGATCCGACCTTCACGTCGAGCACCAGCGCGCCCGTGCCCTCGGCGATCTTCTTGCTCATGATCGAGCTGGCGATGAGCGGGATCGCCTCGACGGTGGCGGTGACGTCGCGCAACGCGTAGAGCTTCTTGTCGGCCGGCGCGAGACCGGCGCCGGCCGCGCAGATGACCGCACCGACCGAGTCCAGCTGGGACAGCATGGCCTCGTTCGTGAGGTCGGCGCGCCAGCCCGGGATCGACTCCAGCTTGTCCAGCGTGCCGCCCGTGTGGCCGAGTCCGCGCCCGGACAGCTGCGGCACGGCGACACCGCACGCCGCGACCAACGGCGCCAGCGGAAGGGTGATCTTATCGCCCACACCGCCGGTCGAGTGCTTGTCGGCGGTGGGGCGGGACAGCCCGGAGAAGTCCATCCGCTCTCCGGAGGCGATCATCGCCGCGGTCCAGCGGGCGATCTCGCGCCGCGTCATGCCGTTCAGCAGGATCGCCATCGCGAGCGCCGACATCTGCTCGTCGGCCACCACGCCGCGGGTGTAGGCGTCGATCACCCAGTCGATCTGGCCGTCGTCCAGCTCGTGGCGGTCGCGCTTGGCGCGGATGACATCGACGGCGTCGTGCGATTCAGGCATCCACCGATCCTGCCACGGCCCTGGGCGCGGACTCCCGCCCGCTCCGATCGCTCGCGTGCGCAAGCGCGTTCGGCCACGAAACGTCCCGTCTCGCCCGTAAGCTCGCGGCACGCGCCCACGTCACGGGCGCGTCCATCATGTTCGAGGGGAATTCACCGATGTCGATCACGTCCACGCTCACCCGCACCGCCGCCACTGCGGCGCTGCTCGCCCTCCCGCTCGGCCTCGCCGCCTGCGGCGGCAGCAGCGACAAGGTGAGCGTCAGCTCGTCCAGCAGCTCCAGCTCCTCGAGCAGCTCGTCGAATGCGCCGAGCAGCACCACCTCCAGCTCCTCCAGCAGCGCGCCCGCCTCTACGACTCCGTCGAGCACGAGTGCCAGCTCCTCCGCTGCTGCCGGCGGCGGCAAGCCCACCAAGGCAGCAGCAACCGCCGGTCTCGCCAAGGGTCTGGAGCAGACGGCGCAGGGAGCCAAGCTCAAGCCGGCGGTCGTGCAGAAGATCTCCGCCTGCATCGTCGACAAGACCTACGACAAGGTCAGTGCCAGCGCGGTGAAGGCGTACGCCGCTGCGGACAAGAACGCCCGGCTCGACTCGAAGGACAACGCGATCTACCTGGCCGCGGCTGCCGCCTGTGGCAAGGAGCTCGGCCTGCGCAAGTAGCCGCCCCTGAGTGGCATACATATGTTTTCGGTGGCATACCTCTCGGGGGTGCACCCGAAAGACAGGTATGCCACTCGGCGGTGGGGGGCTAGAGGTTGTGGGCCCCGAACGCCTGCGGCAGCATCTCGCTCATCGACCGGACGCCGAGCGGGGTCTGCAGCAGGCACTCGGGTCCGCCGTGCTCCCAGAGCAGCTGCCGGCAGCGCCCGCACGGCATCAGCGCCTCCCCCGAGCGGTCCACGCACCAGACCGCCATCAGCCGGCCGCCACCGGTGCGCGCGAGGTCGCTGACCATCCCGCACTCGGCGCACAGGCCGACGCCGTACGACGCGTTCTCCACGTTGCAACCGGACACGATCCGGCCGTCGTCGACGAGCCCCGCGACACCGACCGGGAAGTTGCTGTACGGCGCGTACGCGCGCTCCATGGCCTCGATCGCGGTGCGGTGCAACAACTCCCAGTCGACCTGGGCCAGAGCGTTGGTCACGCCGAACCCTTCACGTAGGGCTCGCCGTCGGCTGCGGGCGCCCGCACCCGCCCGACCAGACCGGCCACCGCGAAGATCGTCACGACGTACGGGAGCATGTTCAGCAGGTTGGAGTTGATCTGCAGCGGCGGGTTCACGAAGGACAGCACCGACTGCAGCGCGCCGGCGAAGCCGAAGAGCAGCGCCGCGCCGAGCGCTCCGCGCGGTGTCCAGCGTCCGAAGATCACCGCGGCGAGCGCGATGAAGCCCTGACCGGAGGAGATGTTCTTGCTGAAGGAGCCGACGTTGCCGATGGTGAGGAACGCCCCGGCGAGCCCGGCGACGCAGCCGCCGAGCACGACGTTCTGGTAGCGCAGCCGCAGCACGTTGATACCGACCGTGTCGGCCGCCTGCGGGTGTTCGCCGACGGCCCGGGTGCGCAGTCCCCAGCGGGTGCGGATGAGCGCCACGTCGATCACGATGACGATCACGTACATGGCGTAGACGATGTAGTTCTGGTCGAAGAGCACCGGACCGACCACGGGGATGTCGCCCAACAGGGGGATCTTCGCGGGGTCGAAGAAGCTGGGGTTGTTGGTGCCGTTGGAGTTGTTGGCCATGATCGCGTCGAAGAGGTAGCCGGTCAGGCCGAGCGCGAGCACGTTGAGCACGACGCCGAGGATCACCTGGTTGACCAGGAACTTGATCGCGAAGACGGCCAGCAGCAGACCGAGCAGGCCGCCGACGACGATCGCCGCGATGACGCCGGCGAACAGGCCGGCGACCGTCCCGAGCAGCGCACCCGCGAAGGCGCCCGCCAGCATCTGACCCTCGATCGCGACGTTGATGACGCCGCTGCGCTCGCAGAGGATGCCGCCCATCGCGCCCAGGACGAGCGGGGTGGCGAGCAGGAGTCCCTGCTGCAGCAGGGAGGTGAACTGCACCGTCTTGCCGCCGGTGCCCGCCCACGCGAGGAACGCCAGCAGGAAGAGCACGCCGACGCCACTGCCGACCCAGCGCATCGCCACCGGCGTGAAACCGCGCACCAGGTGGTAGATCCCCGCCAGCACGATCAATGCTCCGACGACGAAGCAGAACGGCGCCTCGGCGAAGCTCAACGTCGGCACGTGCACCTGCGCGCCGCCGGCGTCGAAGCCGAACTTGGCGTCCGTCTGGGTGCCGGTCGTGCCGAGCACGAGCGCGGTGAAGAGGCCAATCACCATCAGCCCGATCGCGACGACCGTACGGCGGGTGCGCGACGGACCGACCCGCACCGTCTTGTGGTGGACGACGAGTTCCTCGTCGGTGACCGGCGCGCTCATCGGGACTCGCCTTTCGTCGGGGTCCCCGCGATGTATCGGAGCGCAGCGGAGAACTTCATGGGGTGACTCATCCGTTCCATCCCTTCGCGACCACGGCGGTCTGGCCGCCGCCACTGCGGCGTAGCCGGAAGATCAGCCGGACCAGTCCGGGTGCGGCGATGAAGAGCACGATCAGCGCCTGCAGCACCTGCACCAGGTCCGACGGGGTGTTGGTGGAGGCCAGCAGCTGCACCGAACCGGCGCGCAGCGCGCCGAAGAGCATGCCCGCCCAGAAGGTGCCGATCGGCGATCCGCGGCCGAGCAGCGACACGGTGATCGCGTCGAACCCGACGCCTGCGTCGATGTCGCTGGTGACCTGCGGGGAGGTGCCAAGCACCTGGGCGCTGCCCGCGAGGCCGGCGAGGGCGCCGACGATCAGCATCACCACGATGTAGACGCTGGAGATGCTGATGCCCGCCGTACGCGCCGCGTCCTGGTTGGCGCCAACGGTGCGCAGCCGGAAGCCGAAGGTGCTGCGGTTCAGCAGCCATGCCACTGCCACGGTCGCCGCGATCGCGACGAGGAACGCGACGTTCGCGCGCAGAGCCGACCCGAGGAGGTGGGGATACATCGCGTTGTGGTCCACGGCGGGCGAGATGGCCTGGTTGTACGGCTTGGCCTGGAATCCGTGCACCCCGAGCAGGTACTGGATCAGGCCGAGCGCCACGTAGTTGAGCATGATCGTGGTGATCACCTCGTGCGCCCCGGTCTTGGCCTTGAGTACGCCGGCCAGCCCGGCCCACAGCGCACCGCCGAGGATGCCGGCGAGCACCGCCACGATCACGTGCAGCACCACGGGCAGGTGCCAGCTGAAGCCGACGTACCCGGCGAAGATCGCGGCGAGCAGGATCTGGCCCTGCGCACCGATGTTGAACAGGCCCGCGCGGAAGGCCAGCGTCACCGACAGGCCGGCGAAGATCAGCGGCGTCGCGCTGACGATGGTCTCCGAGATCGGGCCGAAGATGGTGGTGGCGTTGCCGCTGGAGAGGCTCGAGGGGTTGAGGATCGACCCCTCGAAGATCGCGACGTACGCGCCGGACACCGCGTGCCACGCCGCGGAGATGGTGTCCATCGGAGCCGCGGTGAAGTAGCCCGCCGCGGTGCGGGTCGCCTGGTCCGACGCGATGATCAGGATCGACCCGATGACCACGGCGGCGAAGATCGCGAGGATCGTCAGGATCGCGGGGTGGTCGCTGCGGAAGATCTCGCGCAGTCGCCCCGCGCCGCCATCCGGCGTCTGGTCGACCTTGCTGCTGCCGCTCTCCGGGGTGCTCACCGCGGGCTCGCCCCCGGCCTTCTGCTCGCTCACGCGGACTCCTTCGTGTCGTGATCGCCGGTGTCGCCATGCTGGCCACCCATGAGCAGGCCGAACTCCTGCGCGGACGCGGTCGGCGGCAGCTCCCCGACGATGGCGCCGCGGTACATGACCCCGATCCGGTCGGCGAGGCTCACCACCTCGTCCAGCTCCGTGGACACCAGCAGCACCGCGGCTCCGCGGTCGCGCTCGGCCACGATCCGCTTGTGCACGAACTCCATCGAGCCGACGTCGACGCCGCGGGTCGGCTGCGACACCACGAAGAGGCGCAGCGGGCGCGACAGCTCGCGGGCCAGCACGACCTTCTGCTGATTTCCACCGGACAGGGTCGAGGCGGTGGCGCCGGGCGACTCGGTCCGCACGTCGAACTCCTCGACGCGCGCGGCCGCGTTCTTGGCGATCTCCTTGTTGTTCAACTGGACCCGGCCGCCGAAGGGCGCCTGGTCGTACATGTCGAGCACGAGGTTCTCGGCGATGCTGAAGCTGGAGACCAGCCCGTCGTGCGCGCGGTCCTCGGGCACGTACCCGACACCGGCGCGCAGGATGTCGTACGTCGTGTCGTCGGTGACGTCCTCGCCGTCGATGATCACGCGCCCGGACGCCGGCTCGATCAGCCCGACGATGGCCTCGGTGAGCTCGGTCTGGCCGTTGCCCTGCACGCCGGCGATCGCGTAGATCTCACCGCCGCGCACCGAGAAGGAGATGTCGTCGACGAGCACCTGGCCCGCCGCGTCGACCACCCGCAGCTTGTCCACGTCGAGGATGACGTCGCGCGGCTTGGCGGGTTCCTTGTCGACCCGCAGCTGCACGGTGCGGCCGACCATCATGGCGGCCAGCTCGGCGGCCGTCGCGGTCGGCTGCGCGGTGCCGACGACCTTGCCGCGCCGGATGACGGTGATGGTGTCGGCGACCTCGCGCACCTCGCGCAGCTTGTGGCTGATGAAGACCAGGGAGGTGCCCTGCGCCTTGAGCGAGCGCATGACCTCCATCAGGTGGTCGGTCTCCTGCGGGGTGAGGACCGCCGTCGGTTCGTCGAGGATGAGCACCTTGGCCTCGCGGGCCAGCGCCTTGAGGATCTCCACCCGCTGCTGGATGCCGACCGGTAGGTCCTCGACCTTGGCGTCCGGGTCGACCTCCAGGTGGTGGCGGTCGGACAGCTCGCGCACGAGCTTGCGAGCGCGGCGCAGATCGAGGAAGCCGCCGCGGGAGGTCTGCTCGGCGCCGAGCATGATGTTCTCGGCCACGGTGAGCACCGGCACGAGCATGAAGTGCTGGTGCACCATGCCGATCCCGGCGGCCATCGCATCGCCCGGCCCCTTGAAGGTGACCGGTGCGTCGTCCACCAGGATCGTGCCCTCGGTGGGCTCGTAGAGCCCGTAGAGCACGTTCATCAAGGTGCTCTTGCCGGCGCCGTTCTCGCCGAGCAGGGCGTGGATCTCCCCCGGCTGCACGACCAGATCGATCTGGTCGTTCGCGGTGAAGGTGCCGAATCTCTTGGTGATCCCCTGCAACTGCAGTTTCATCGTGAAGGCCCGCTCCGTTGGTCGTCGACGCTTCGCGCGAGGTTACCCGCCCCGCCGTCCGTCGTCGGTAGGACGGCTGGTGATCGGGTGGCCGCGCGGCGCGTTGGGACCGCTCCCGATCGTCATACAGAAGGCGGGGCGAGCCCGTCGGCCCGCCCCGCCCCTGCGATCACCGGTGTCAGCTGGTGGGCTGGCTCGGTGAGGTGATCTTGATCGAGCCGGACACGATGCCGGCCTTGACCTTCGCCAGCTCCGCCTTCAGCGTGGCCGACTGGCTGTTGTTGTTGTCGACCAGGCCGACGCCCCCGTTGGCGAGGGTGCCGATGTAGTTACCGGTCGGGTAGGTGCCGTCCGCGGAGGACTTCAGGTAGGCCTGCACACCGCCGCTGAGGTTCTTGGTGACGCTGCCGACCATGTACTTGCAGTACTGCGCGGCGCTCTCGCAGCCGTCGGTGTCGACCCACATGATCTTCAGCTTGCCGCCGGAGGCCTGTGCCGCCGCGCCCGCGCCCAGGCCGGATCCGCCCGCGACCGGGAAGATGATGTCGGCGCCGTTGCTGGCCATCGACTGGCTGACCGACTTGCCCTTGTTCTGGTCGGTGAAGCTGTTGGAGAAGGTGCCCTTCTTGGTCTTCTCGTCCCAGCCGAGCACCTGCACCGACTTCTTGTTCTGCGTGTTGTAGTACTGCACGCCCTCCTGGAAGCCGTCCATGTAGATGGTCACCGGCGGGATGTTGAGCCCACCCCACGTGCCGACCTTGCCGGTCTTGGTGAGGCTGGCCGCGAGGTAACCGCCGAGGAAGCCGGCCTGCGCGGTGTTGTACTGGATGCCGTAGAAGTTGGCGCCCGTGCCCGGGGAGTCGACCTCGGCGAAGTGCACCTTCGGGTAGGTCTTGGCCGCAGACTTCACGTTGTCGGACATCAGGCCGCCGACGCCGATCACCGTGGCGCACCCGCCGGTGGCGAGCTTGGTGAGGTTCGGGGTGTAGTCCGCGCCGGAGTTGCTCGGGACGTACTTGATCGAGATGTTCGGGTTCGCGGCATTGGCCGCCTTCATGCCGTCCCAGGACGACTGGTTGAAGGAGCGGTCGTCGACGCCACCGGTGTCCAGCACCATGCACGCGTTGATCTTCTTGCCGACGGCCTTCGCAGCCGTCGTGGAGCCGGAGCTGCCACTACCGCTTCCGCTCGATCCCGATCCGGGCTTGCTGCCACAGCCGGTCAGGGCCAGCGAGCCGAGTGCGGCAACCGCCGCGATCTTCATCACCGAACGCACAGACATCTCCTTGTAGGTGGGGGGCACATCGGCGCCGACTCACGCTGATGGCGCAGACGTCGGGCGGGGTGCGGACGCGCAAAGATTACCGGCGCGTTCGGGTAGGTCCGGCCGTGTCGGCGCGACCGTTATCAAACGGTTGCGCCACGGCCGGCGAACGGTCGCGCCGACAGGCTCAGACGGCGGCGTCGGCCGCGGAGTCTGGCCGCAGCAGGCAGGTCGCGGCCAGCAGGGTGGCCCCCACGGAGATGGCGCGCTCGTCGACGACGAGGTCGCCCTGGTGCAGCTCGTACGTCGGGCCGCCGGGTGTGCGGGTGCCGAGTCGGCCCATCGCGCCCGGCGCGCGGGCCAGCATCCAGCTGAAGTCCTCGCCGCCCAGCGACTGTTTCGTCGGCACGACCGCGTCCGGCCCGACGGCCGCGCGGCAGGCCGAGGTGAGCCGCTCCACCGCCGTCGCGTCGTTGACCACGGGCGGCACGCCGCGGGTGTACTCCACCTCGGCGGTCACGCCGTACGGTGCCACGACCTCGTGCACCAGCGTCTGCACCAGGTCGCCGGCCTGCTCCCACGCGTCGATGTCGAGCATCCGCAGGGTGCCGACGCACTCGCCCATCGCGGGGATCACGTTGGCGGCGTTGCCGGCCACGACGGTGCCCCAGACGAGAGCAGCGCCGACCCGGGGGTCGAGCCGGCGTGACAGCGCGGCCGGCACGTCGGTGACGACCTTGGCGAGCGCGTACGTCAGGTCACCGGTCAGGTGCGGTCGGCTGGTGTGCCCACCCCGCCCGGACAGGCGCACCCGGATGGCGTCGCAGGCCGCGGTGATCGGGCCCACCTTGAGGCCGACCGTGCCCACGTCGATGCTCGGGTCGCAGTGCAGCGCGAAGACCTGGTCGACGTCGTCGAGGGCGTGCTCCTTGACGGCGGTGTGGGCCCCGCCCGGGACGACCTCCTCGGCGGGCTGGAAGACCAGCCGCACCGCCATGTCGCGCTCGATGAGCTCCTGCTCGAACCTCTTCAGCGTGAGCCCGGCGCCCAGCACGACGGTGGTGTGCACATCGTGGCCGCAGGCGTGCGCGATGCCGTCGTTGGTAGATGAGAAGTCCAGGCCGGTCCGCTCGGCGATGGGCAGCGCGTCGAGGTCGGCACGCAGCGCGACTCGGTACGACGGGTCGGCGGCGCCGATCTCGGCCGTCAGCCCGGTGCCCTCGAAGGTGCGCGAATCGATACCGGCGGCGGCGAGCGCCTCGACGACGCGGGCCGTGGTGCGCACCTCGTTGAAGCCGAGCTCGGGGTCGGTGTGCAGTGCGCGCCTCGTGCGGACCAGCTCGGGCATGAGCTCCTGCACCGTCGCCGCGACCAGACCGGGCATGTCGAAGGCTGCACTGTTACGGGTGGGAAGGCTGCTCACGATCAACCGATGCTAGTTGCTGCTGCTGATCGGGCCTGGTGCAGGTGGGGTGCGCGGGTGGTCTGTCGGCGCTGTGGCCATTTCCTGCGCCCGTCCCGTGCGACCGGGTGGGCTAGTCGGCGTGCGCGGGCGTGGAGTAGGTGACGACCACCGGCAGGCGGAGGGTGTGGGAGAGCTCCTGCGCGAGCTTCGTGCGCCCCACCCGACCGGCCACCGGGTCCTTCAGCCGCGTGTCGGACGACGCGACCGACAGGTATCGGCAGGTCTCGATACCGACGCTGACCAGTTGGTAGCGCTTCCAGTCCGCGTCCGGCACCGCGTTCTCCGCGGCCTCCAGCCGCTTCATCGAGTACGGCACCTTGGTCAGCGCGACCGGCACCTCGGCCCACGTCGGGTGACCGGCGCGAGCACCCGCGACCAGTTTCCGGGCGAGTGCCAGGTCGGTCATCTCCACGCTCATGCCGTGCTGCGAGGGATTCAACCGGACCAACCCGAACGTGCTCGCATAGTGCGTGCCACCGGTGGCCTGGATGGACTGGGCGAGATCGCTCGTCGCCTGGTCGTACGGCGGGGGGCTCGGCGACGAACTCCGCGCCGGCGCCGTGACGAAGGTGTACGGGGTCGGGGAGTACGACGGCGCACCGGATGAGCTCTGCGTACCGCATCCGGCGATCGCGGCCGCCGCCATCGCGAGCGCCACCGTGACCGTGACCTGCCGTCCCGCACCGCGCATCCACGCCACCTCCCCGCGAGTGACGCTAGACCCCCGGTGCGCACCGCGGGTGCGATCGGCGCGGATCGTCATGGTTCGCTGCCGACGTCGACCACCAGGAACGGCGCCGGCCCGGCGTCCGCGCGGTCGGCGAAGATCTCGGTGGCGGTCGCGCGTACGTCGTCGGCCAACCCGCGCGCGCCGGCCCAGACGACCAGCGTGCCGGGCAGATGCTGCACGTCGGACAGCGAGTCCGCGAGCGCGTCCCAGTTGTGGCCGAACCAGTCGGGCAGGTCGAACGCCCGCGCGCACTCGCGCAGGAACGCCGCCCGGTCGCCCCACGCCTCGAGGTGCACCACGTGCCACCCTGCGCGCACGCCCTCCTCGGCGGCCAGGACGGGGCCGATCTCCAGAATCAGTGCGCCCGACGCCGTAGCGGCCATCGCCCGTGCGAGCGCCAGCCGCGCCACCGCCTCCGGTCCCTCGCCCCCGACCGGCCGACGCGGCGCGTCGTTCACCGTTGCACCCGGCGGAAGGTGTCGTAGTGGTCGGCCGTGTAGTACGCCGTGCCGTCCCGGCCGACCACGATGCGGCGCGGGCCGCGGTCGCCCGACCCGGGGGTGACCACCGTGTACTCGTGGTAGTAGCCGCGAGGCTGGATCGGCAGATCCCGGTTGCGGTTCTGGTAGACCGTGCCGTCCTGCCGGTAGGGATAGGGACCGCCCTTGTCCACGAGGGAGAGGGTGTGGCGCGCCCCGCTCGGCAGATCGGCGTACGCCACGGTGCCGAGTCCGGACGTGTCCTTAGAAGTGCTGCTCGAGCTCGCCGGCTGCGTCACCGACAGGAGCGTGGTGCTGGGCGCACTGTGGGGTTTGCTCCCCGAGCTCTGGTGCGCGATCCAGCCGATGATCAGCGCCACGACCAGCAGCCCGAGCACGAGCGGCACGAAGCGTCGGCGAATCGTGCCGAGGGACAACATGATCGGCGCCTAGAAGAACTCGCGGGGTACGTACATGCCCCACACGTCGCGCAGCGCGTTGCTGACCTCGCCGCCGGTGGCGCGGGCCGCGAGCGCCTCCTTCATGGGGATGAGCGCGTTGTCACTGCCCTGCGCGGCGGCACGCAGCGCGTCGAGTGCCTTCTCGACGGCGCCGTTGTCGCGTTCCTTGCGCAGCGTCGCGAGCCGCTCGCACTGCTCGGCCTCGATCGCGGGGTCCACCCGCAGCGGCACGTACGCCTCGTCGTCCTTCGTGACGAACTTGTTGAGCCCGACGACCGTGCGTTCGCCGCTGTCGATCTGCAGCGCCGTGGCGTACGCCGTGCGCTCGATCTCCGACTTCTGGAAGCCCTCCTCGATCGCCTTCACCGCCCCGCCCTTGTCCTCCACCTGCTGGATGAGCGCGAGCGCGGCCTCCTCGACGTCGTCGGTCATCGACTCCACGACGTAGGAGCCGGCGAATGGGTCGACGGTCTTGGTCACGTCGGTCTCGTAGGCGATGACCTGCTGGGTACGCAGCGCGAGCCGGGCCGCCTTCGCGGTCGGCAGCGCGATGGCCTCGTCGTAGGAATTGGTGTGCAGCGACTGGGTGCCGCCTAGGACCGCGCCGAGCCCCTGCAGGGCCACGCGCACCATGTTGACCTCAGGCTGCTGGGCGGTCAGCTGCACGCCGGCGGTCTGGGTGTGGAAGCGCAGCATGAGCGACTTGGGGTTCTTGGCGCCGAACTCCTCGCGCATGATCCGCGCCCACATCCGGCGGGCCGCCCGGAACTTCGCGACCTCCTCCAGCAGGCTGGTGCGCGCGACGAAGAAGAACGACAGCCGGGGTGCGAAGTCGTCGACATCGAGGCCCGCGGCGATGGCGGCGCGCACGTACTCCTTGGCGTTGGCCAGGGTGAACGCGACCTCCTGCACGGGCGTGGCCCCCGCCTCCGCCATGTGGTAGCCGCTGATGGAGATGGTGTTCCAGCGCGGGATCTCGCGGTGGCAGTAGGCGAAGATGTCGCTGATCAGCCGCAGCGATTCCGCGGGCGGGTAGATGTAGGTCCCGCGGGCGATGTACTCCTTCAGCACGTCGTTCTGGATGGTGCCCGTCAGCTGGCCGGCGGCGATGCCCTGCCGCTCGGCGGTGAGCTGGTAGAGCAGCAGCAGCGTGCTCGCGGGCGCGTTGATGGTCATGCTGGTGCTGACCTGGTCCAGCGGCAGCTCGTCGAAGAGCACCTGCATGTCGTCGATGCTGTCGATCGCCACGCCGACCTTGCCGACCTCGCCGTGCGACAGCTCGTGGTCGGAGTCGTAGCCCATCTGGGTCGGCAGGTCGAACGCCACCGACAGGCCGCCGGTGCCGTGCTCGACGAGCTCCTTGTAGCGGGCATTCGACTCGCGTGCGGTGCCGAAACCGGCGTACTGGCGCATCGTCCACGGCCGCCCGGTGTACATGCTCGGGTAGACGCCGCGGGTGTAGGGGTACTCCCCCGGCGCTCCCAGCTTCGCCTGCGCGTCGAAGCCGGCGAGCGCGGACTCGTCGTAGACCGGCTCGATCGGAAGCTCGGATTCGCTGTTTGCCATGATGCCCCGAGGTTATCGGCTCGCCTCCCTCCCCCGGTTGTCCGCACTTTCGTGCACCCGTCCGCACGGATCTGCGGACACTCACCTACCCACTCCACCCTCGCGCCACCAACGCCCGGCGCAACTGCTGCACAAAGGGCGTCGGATCATCTCGCAGGTCCATCGACATCACTCTCAGAACGACGTCACCGTCGATCTGCAGCTCGTTCTGCTTGCGCAGATCGACCCGGGCCTGCGGGATATCGCGGTGGCCGAGGCCGTCCACCTCGACGGTGAGCGAGTACTGGTGGAACCGGGCGTCCAGGTAGTAGGTGCCACTGGGCCGCTTCAACACGTGCTGCCTGGACGGCACCGGAAGCCCGTGCGAGCGGCATACCTGCATCAGGTCCAGCTCCCCCAGGGCTTGCGATCCCCCGGCGATCTCCACGACCGCCGCCTCGATGAGCGTTGCTCGTCGCGACCGCGGCAAGCGGTCCAGCACCGAGATGAGGCGCTGCGGAGTGGTCAACCCTTGCTGCACCGTCATGGCGAGGATGGTCTGCGCAGCACGTTCGGTCGCCGCCCATCGGGCGGCACGCAGGGCAGCCAGTTCGGGCCTTACCCGACGCAGGGGTAGATCGAGTACGTCGTTCTCGCTCCAGGACCGCAGCTCGTGCACCCGCAACCCCGCCTCGCGCCGCACCCGGTCTCCTTTGGGCACGCTGATGTGTACGTCGTCCTCGAACCCGGTCATGCCCGCGCATTGCAGCGCCGTGGCGCCGTCGAGTGCTGCCCTTGGTGAGGCGCCCGCGAGAGCGAGTCGCCACCTGCCTTCCCGGGTCGCCGGCGCGCCCACGATGGTGACCGCACGGCGCTTCACCTCCCAGCGCCCCCGGCCCACCTCTTGCGCGATGCGTCGTCGGGTGACGCCGCCGCGCTGGGCTTCTCGCCGCGTGACGACGCCGTCGGTGTCCTGGGCCAACTGGTGGAGTCGGCCGCCGGCGTCATCGAGGTCTCGCATGACTCATCGGACGTCGACTCCCGACCCGTCGACCAGGGCGTGGTGGGCGGGTGTGGACAACCGCCACCCTGTGGATCACGAGTGTCCGCACTATCGCGCACCCGTCCGCACGGAAATGCGGACACTCGCGCGGGGACGCGAGGAGAACGCGGCGGGTCAGCCCAGCGCGCGGTTGAGGTCGCGCACGAGCGACGGGCCGCTGTAGACGAACCCCGTGTAGACCTGCACCAGTGCCGCACCCGCGTCGATCAGGGCCTTCCCGTCGGTGACGGACATGACCCCGCCCACCCCGATGACCGGCAGCACGGTGTGCTCGGCGACGTAGCGCACGATCCTGCGGGTACGCCGGGTGAGCGGCGAGCCGGACAGGCCCCCCTCCTCGTCGACGAGCGCGAGGTCGGCGCCGCGCAGTCCGTCGCGGCTGAGGGTGGTGTTGGTGGCGACGATGCCCGCGATGTCGGCGTGGCCGGCGACCTCGAGGATGTCGTCGATGGCCTCGTTCTTCAGGTCGGGGGCGATCTTGACGAAGATCGGCACCGGGTCGCCGGAGCGGGCCTGCGAGAGCTGGCTGGCCTCCTGCACCAGGGTGGCGAGCAGCTCGCCGAGCGGTTCGCGACCCTGCAGACCCCGCAGGCCTGCCGTGTTGGGGCTGGACACGTTGACCGCGATGTAGTCGGCGAGGCCGTCCAACGTGCGCAGGCACGTGAGGTAGTCGTGCACGGCGTCGTCGACCGGCGTCGACTTGTTCTTGCCGATGCTGACCCCGATGGGGATGGAGAGCGGGCCGACCGCGCGCAGCCGGGTCGCGAGGGCCTCGACGCCGTCGTTGTTGAAGCCCATCCGGTTGATGATCCCGGTGCTGTCGTAGACCCGGAAGAGGCGCGGCTTGTCGTTGCCGGGCTGCGCCAGCGGCGTCACGGTGCCCACCTCGATGTGGGAGAAACCGAGCGCCGACCACCCCTTCAGCGCCAGCCCGTCCTTGTCGACGCCGGCCGCGAGACCGACCTTGCCGGGGAAGGTGATGCCGGCGACCTGCACCGGTGCCGTCGGTACGGCGCACGCGCGGCGTACCAGATCGAGGACGCGCGGCCGCTCGGCGAGAGTCGAAAGCCGTTGCAGCGTCTTGTGATGCGCAGCTTCGGGGTCACCCTCCTCGCTGCGGAAGAGCACGGGCCGCAGCACGCGTGTGTAACCGGCTTCCATCGTCTTGGCGAGCAGGTCCACGCCCTGCAGCTTACGAAGTACGCCGGGTCGGCGCGAACGGCGCGCTCAGATCAGGTGCGCGCGCCCGTCGAGCCGCAGCTGCTCGACGAGTTTCTTCACGTCCTGCGCCCGGTCGCGGGTGGTGACGAGCACGGCGTCCATCGTGTCGACCACGACGACGTCCTTGATGCCGAGCGCGACGACGGTGCGGCCCGACCCCGGCGCGACCACCCCGGTGGCGTCCTTCATCACGACCAGCGACGACTCACCGAGCACCTTGACACCGGGCTCGTCCTGACGGTCCATCAGCAGCGTGGCCAGGGAGGCGAAGTCGCCGACGTCGTCCCAGCTGAACGTCGCGGGGATGACGGCGACCTGGCCGTCGACCGAGGCGGGCTCGGCGATGGCGTTGTCGATGGTGATCTTGGTCAGCCGCGGCCAGAGCTCGGAGAGCCGTAAGGGCCGCGCCGCGATCGCGCGCAGATACTCCGCGAGCAGCGGCTGGTAGTGGGCGATCATGTCCATCAGCGACTTGGCCTGCACCACGAACATGCCGGCGTTCCACCAGTAGGCGCCGCTCTCGAAGTACTCCTCGGCGGTCGGCCCGTCGGGCTTCTCGACGAACGCGTCGACCTCCCGGGCCCGCGGCGCGCCGTCGACGGGCAACTCCTCACCCACCTTGATGTAACCGAATCCCGTTGCGGGGTGGTTGGGTTCGATGCCGATGGTGACCAGCTTGCCGGCCCGCGCGACGTGCACCGCCTCGGTGACGCACTCGCAGAACGCGACGACATCGTTGATGACGTGATCGGCCGCGAAGGAGCCGATGATCGCGGCGGGGTTGCGCTGCTCCAGGATCGCGGCGGCCAGTCCGATGGCCGGCAGCGACTCCCGTCTCGAGGGCTCGGTCAGCAGGTTGTCGAAGCCCAGGGTGGGCAGCTGCTCGCGTACGGCGTCCACGTGCGGCACGCCGGTGACCACCATGAACCGCTCCTCGCAGAGCGGGACGAGGCGATCGACGGTGCCCTGCAGGAGGGACTGGCCGGATCCGGTGAGGTCGTGCAGGAATTTCGGCGACGACTCCCGCGAGAGCGGCCAGAGCCTCGTACCGGAACCGCCCGCAGGGATGATCGCCCAGAAATCGGGGATCGCCGTCGGCAGGAGGGATTCGGACATGGTGGAACGCTAACCCGAAACGCCGGCCGGGCGGCCCCAATCGGTCGGCTCACTGCACCCTGGACCATGAGAATCCACACAATCCAACAACGGCTCTTCACCGGATGATCACCTTGCCCGGCACCGGGCGTTCACCCTCCCGTCGACGAGGGCCGCCAGCGTCAGCCGTATGCGGGTCGCCATCGTCACCGAGTCGTTCCTGCCCACCCTGAACGGCGTCACGACCAGCGTGTGCCGCGTCGCCGACCACCTGTTGGACGGCGGGCACCAGGTCCTGATCGTCTGCCCCTCACCCGCCCCCACGTCGTACCGGGGAGCGCGGGTGCACACCGTCCCCGGCGTCACGCTGCGCGACTTCCGGGTCGGTGTGCCGTTCCCCGACCTGTCCAAGGTCCTGGCCGACTTCCGGCCGGACGTGGTGCACGCGGCGTCGCCGTTCGCGCTCGGCGCCCGGGGCATCGCGGCGGCCCGCGACCTCGGTGTGCCCACCGTCGCGGTCTTCCAGACCGACATGGCGACCTACCTGTCGCAGCACGCCGGCACCGCCTCGAGCGCCGTGGAGCGCGTCGTCTGGCACTGGCTGCGTCGCGTGCATTCCCTCGCCGACCTCACGCTCGCACCGAGCGCCACCTGCGCGGCCGACCTGGAACGGCACGGGATCCCGCGCGTCGCACCGTGGGGTCGCGGGGTGGACACCGACCTCTTCCGCCCCCGCGGCGCCGCCGACACGGCGACCCACGAGCTGCGCCGCTCCCTCGCCCCGCAGGGACAGACGGTCGTCGGGTACGTCGGTCGCCTGGCGCCCGAGAAGGAGGTGCATCGGCTCGCCGAGATCGCCGATCTGCCGGACGTCGCGCTGGTCGTCGTCGGTGACGGGCCGAGCCGCGCCAAACTGGAACGGCTGCTCCCCCGGGCGCGCTTCCTCGGCTACCGGCAGGGAGCCGAGCTGGCCCGGGCGTACGCCGCGTTCGACGTCTTCGTGCACACCGGCACCTGCGAGACGTTCGGGCAGACACTGCAAGAGGCCATGGCGTCAGGGTTGCCGGTCGTCGCACCGGCCAGGGGTGGGCCCCTGGACGTCATCCGCGCCGGCGTGCACGGCCACCACTTCGACCCCGACCGGCCGGGCGCGCTGCAGGAGGCGGTGTGCGGAGTACTCGCGGATCCGCTCGGCTGCCGCCGGATGGGTGCGGCGGGTCGTCAGGACGCGCTGCAGCGAGGCTGGGCGCCGGTGGTCGATCAGCTGCTGACCTACTACGGGCGGGTCACGCACCCGGCGTACGACCGGCGCGTCGCCATATGACAGCGCCCGGGCCGCAAGGACCCGGGCGCCGCACAGACCGGTCGCTCAGTGAGCGCCCTTCTTGGCCTTGCGGAAGTCCTTGTTCAGCTGGTTGATCACGTCGAGCGGGATCTCCTTGGGGCACGCCGCAGCGCACTCCCCGATGTTGGTGCAACCGCCGAAGCCCTCGGCGTCGTGCTGGTTGACCATCGAGACCACGCGCGAGTCGCGCTCCGGCTGACCCTGGGGCAGCTCGCCCAGGTGGGCGATCTTGGCGCCCATGAAGAGCATCCCGGACGCGTTCGGGCAGGCCGCCACGCACGCGCCGCAGCCGATGCAAGTCGCGGTGTCGAACGCGCGATCGGCGTTGGCCTTGGGCACCGGCACCGAGTGCGCCTCAGGGGCGGCACCGGTGTTGACCGAGATGTAGCCGCCGGCCTGGATGATCCGGTCGAACGCCGAGCGGTCGACCACGAGGTCGCGCAGCACCGGGAACGACGACGCGCGCCACGGCTCGACGGTGATCGTCTCGCCGTCGCTGAAGGAGCGCATGTGCAGCTGGCAGGTGGTGGTGACATCGGGGCCGTGCGCCATTCCGGAGATCATCAGTCCGCACTGCCCGCAGATGCCTTCGCGACAGTCGGAGTCGAAGGCGACGGGCTCCTCGCCCTTGCCGATGAGGTCCTCGTTCAGGACGTCGAGCATCTCCAGGAACGACATGTCGTCGGAGATGTCGCGCACGTCGTACGTCGCGAAGTCGCCGCCGTCGTCGGGCCCGGCCTGACGCCAGATCTTGAGGGTGAGATTCATGGTTACTTGTAGCTCCGTTGCTTCAACTCGATGAAGTTGTAGACCAGGTCCTCTTTGTGCAGCGTCGGCGTGAGGGCCACGTCGTCGCCGTCACGGTCGGCGCCGAACTCCCACGCCGCGACGTACGCGAAGTTGTCGTCGTCGCGCAGCGCCTCGCCGTCCTCGGTCTGGCTCTCGCTGCGGAAGTGACCGCCGCAGGACTCGCGCCGGTGCAGGGCGTCGATGCACATCAACTCGCCGAGCTCGAGGAAGTCCACGACCCGGCCGGCCTTCTCCAGCGACTGGTTGAGCGTGTCGGCGCTGCCGAGCACGCGCACGTTGCGCCAGAACTCCTCGCGCAGCGAGCGGATGAGGCCGATGGCCTTGTTCAGCCCCTCCTCGCTGCGCTCCATGCCGCAGTACTCCCACATGATGTGGCCGAGTTCGCGGTGGAAGGAGTCGACCGAGCGCTCGCCGTTGATGGAGAGCAGCTTCTCGATCCGGTCGGTGACCGCCGTACGCGCCTCGACGACGGCCTCGTGCTGCTCGTCGACCTTCTCGAACGGGCCGGAGGCGAGGTAGTCGCGGATGGTGTTGGGCAGCACGAAGTAGCCGTCGGCGAGGCACTGCATCAGCGAGGACGCGCCCAGCCGGTTGGCGCCGTGGTCGGAGAAGTTGGCCTCACCGGCCGCGAACAGCCCGGGGATCGTGGTCTCCAGGTCGTAGTCGACCCACAGCCCGCCCATCGTGTAGTGCACCGCCGGGTAGATGCGCATCGGCACCTCGTACGGCGACTCACCGGTGATCCGCTGGTACATGTCGAAGAGGTTCCCGTACTTCGCGGCGACCTGATCGCGCGACATCCGCTCCATGGCGTCGGCGAAATCGAGGTAGACGCCGCGGCGGAAGTCGCCCACCTTCGGGCCCACACCGCGTCCGTCGTCGCACATCGCCTTGGCCTGCCGCGACGCGATGTCGCGGGGCACCAGGTTTCCGAACGCCGGGTAGATGCGCTCCAGGTAGTAGTCGCGGTCCTCCTCGGGGATGTCCCGGGGGTCCTTGTCGCAGTCGTCGCGGTTCTTCGGCACCCAGATGCGGCCGTCGTTGCGCAGCGACTCACTCATCAGCGTCAGCTTCGCCTGGTGCTCACCGGAGACCGGGATGCAGGTCGGGTGGATCTGCGTGTAGCAGGGGTTGCCGAAGTAGGCGCCCTTGCGGTGCGCGCGCCACGTGGCGGTGACGTTGCAGCCCATCGCGTTGGTCGACAGGAAGTAGACGTTGCCGTAGCCGCCGGAGGCGAGCACCACGGCGTCGGCCAGGTGGGTCTCGATCTCGCCGGTCACCATGTCGCGGGCGATGATGCCGCGGGCGCGGCCGTCGACCACGATCACCTCGAGCATCTCGTGACGGGTGAACGCCTCGACGGTGCCGGCGGTGACCTGCCGCTCCATGGCCTGGTACGCGCCGATCAGCAGCTGCTGACCGGTCTGGCCGCGGGCGTAGAAGGTGCGCGCGACCTGCACGCCGCCGAACGAGCGGTTGTCGAGCAGGCCGCCGTACTCGCGGGCGAACGGGACGCCCTGCGCGACGCACTGGTCGATGATCGCGGTGCTGACCTCGGCCAGGCGGTAGACGTTGGTCTCGCGCGAGCGGTAGTCGCCGCCCTTGACCGTGTCGTAGAAGAGGCGGTAGGTCGAGTCGCCGTCGTCGTTGTAGTTCTTCGCGGCGTTGATGCCGCCCTGCGCGGCGATGGAGTGCGCGCGACGCGGGCTGTCCTGGTAACAGAAGGACTTCACGTGGTAGCCGGCCTCACCGAGCGTGGCGGCGGCGGCACCGCCGGCCAGCCCCGTCCCCACGATGATCACCGAGAGCTTGCGCCGGTTGGAGGGGTTGACGAGCTTGTTCTCGAACTTCGCCTCGGTCCAGCGGTTCTCGATCGGGCCGTCGGGACACTTGGTGTCCGCGATCGGCTCGCCCTCGCGGTAGAGGTCTTGAATCAGGTCAGACATCTGCGGCCCTCACTTGATGACGCCGAACAGGATGAACAGGGGCGGGACGATGAAGCCGACGGCGACGATCAAGCCGATGGCCAGGCCCGCGAGCTTCCAGTACCGCCGGGCCGCGGGCGTGCTCGCGAGGCCCAGGGTCTGCGAGGCGCTCCAGACCCCGTGGTGCAGGTGCATGAGCAGCGCGGCCATCGCCACCAGGTAGATCAGCGTCATCCACCACGTGTTGAACGTGTGCACGACCAGCTCGAACGGGTCCTGCGTGACCGACGCGCTCTGGCCGCCGGGGCCGACGTTCACCTTGAAGAAGGTGAACTCGATCAGGTGCCAGATGATGAAGAGCAGCAGCGCGAGCCCGCCCCAGCGCATCCACTTGGACGAGAACGACTGCACGACCGTCTTCTTCACCGCGTAGCGCTGCGGCCGGGCGGCCTTCGAGCGCTTCCACAGGGTGACCGCGGCGTAGATGTGCAGCACCACGCTGACCCCCAGCACGATCTCCATGATCGTGAGGAAGCCGTGCCGCGGCAGCTCCGGAGTGCCCAACGTGCGTAGGCCCTCGGCGTACTCGTTGTACGCGGCGTGCCCGGCGAAGAGCTTGAGGTTGCCGTACATGTGCGCGAGCACGTACAGCACGAAGATGATGCCCGTGACCGCCATGACGGTCTTCAGGTAGACGCTGCTGCCCGTCTTCCCCGTGCGCTTGGCGCGCTTCGCAGGGAGGGTTGAAATAGCCACAGCCTGGAGATTACTGCGCAGTTGCGCGCGCCCCTCGCTTAGGTGGGCCTCACCCGGCGGATGTGTCGTGCGACACCTGGTTGTACGCCGCGAGCGTCGGTTGCCGGTGCTGCGGTCACCTTCCGACACCCGGCGTAGGCATCAGGCGGCCTGGACGAGGACCGCTGGCGTCAGCTCCCCTGCCGGCCGCCGCGCGGGTGGGTTATCGGCGCTGCGGTCACATTCCTGCGTCTGTCGTACGCGGCCGGGTGGGTTGTTGGCGCTTCGGTCACTTCCCGACATGCCAGGTGGCGCTGGAGCGGAAGGGGGGGCAAGCGGCTCCCTTCCAGGCGCCTGAAAACATCGGCTGGCGGCGCGGCCCGCCCACCAGATCCACCCCCACGTGTGGAATCGGCGCCGCGGTCACTTTCCTGCGGAGACGGGGACCCCGCGGGCGGCAGGCGTCCCGGCGAAGGAGAAGTGGCGCACGGGACGCCACACCTCGTCCGCACCGTGCTCGTAGAGGTCGAAACCCTCGACCTGGAACCGCGCCTCGAACCCCGCCAATTCGTTGAACGCGCGGTCCAGACCCTCTTCGGGTACGTCGTGGGCGATCGTCACGTGCGGGTGGTAGGGGAAGAGCAGCGTGCGGGCGACCGGGCCGGAGCGCACCTGCGCCTCGATCTGCTCGCAGTTGCTGATGCCCTCGGCGACCGCCACGAAGACGACCTCGGAGGTCGGCCGGAAGGTGCCCGTGCCGCGCAGCGTCATCCGGAAGGGGCTGTGCCGCGCGGCGACCGAGGCCAGGTGATGCAGCAGCACGTCCCGGTCGGCTTCCTCCAGCTGCGTCGGCGGCATCAGCGTGACGTGCGGCGGCACGGCATCGGCGAGGTCGTCGCCCGCGCGGCGCCGGGCCTCCTGCAACTGGGCCGCCCACGGCTCGGGCACCGCGAAGGAGACTCCGATGGTCGGCATGCAGGTCAGGCCCGCGGGAGGAAGCCGACGGCGTCGTAGGCGCGCTCCAGGACGACGGAAGCGACCTCGCGAGCGCGATCAGCGCCCTTTCGCAGCACTGCGTCCAGCTCGGCAGGGTCCGCCAGCAGCTCATCGACATGTGTCTTGAACGGCCGCTGCAACTCGGTGACGAGTGTGGCGACGTCGCCCTTGAGCGCGCCGTACCTGTTCTCACCGGCGTACTGCTCGACGAGCGCTTCGACGGATTCACCCGACAGCGCGGCGTGGATGCGCAGCAGGTTGGCGATGCCCGGCTTGGCCTCCGGATCGAAGCGCACCTCGTTGTCGGTGTCGGTGACCGCCGACTTGAGCTTCTTCACGTTGGCCTTGGGCTCATCGAGCATCCACAGGCTGCCGTTCTGGTTCTCCGCCGACTTGCTCATCTTCGACGTCGGCTCGACCAGGCTCATGATCTTCGCCGTACCGGCCGGGATGTGCGCCTCGGGCACCACGAACGTCTCGCCGAAGCGGGCGTTGAAGCGCTGCGCGAGATTGCGGGTGAGCTCCAGGTGCTGGCGCTGGTCCTCGCCCACGGGCACCGCGGCGGTGTCGTAGAGCAGGATGTCGGCCGCCATCAACATCGGGTAGGTGAAGAGCCCGACGTTGGCGGAGTCGCCGCCCCCTCTCACAGACTTGTCCTTGAACTGCGTCATCCGCGACGCCTCACCGAAACCGGTGATGCAGTTGAGAATCCAGGCGAGCTGCGCATGCTCGGGCACGTGCGACTGCACGAAGACGGTAGAGGTCTCGGGGTCGATGCCGCCGGCGATGTACTGCGCGGCCGTGATCCGGGTACGCCGCCGCAGGTCCTCCGGCGAGACCTGCCCGCCGGTCAGGGCATGCAGATCGACCACACAGAAGAACGCCTCGAAGTCGGCCTGCATGGCCACCCAGTTCACCTGCGCACCGAGGTAATTGCCCAGGTGGAGCGAATCGTGGGTGGGCTGCATCCCGGACAGGATGCGGGGCCGATGTGCTGGCGTAGCGGACATGGCCGTCATTGTGCCAAGACCGCTCGCGCGTGGCACGTTCCGGGCGCTCGACTGCTCAGTACCGCGCTGTCCCACCGAGTACAGTCCGTTGGCAGATCGAGGCAGGGAGGGACCCACGATGCTTGCGCGGCAACGGCAGGAGGTCATCCTCACCACGGTCGAACGCGACGGGGGCGTGCGCGTGGCCGACCTGGTGACCGAGCTCCGGGTGAGCGACATGACTATCCGTCGCGACATCGAGGCGCTCGCCGAGAAGGGCCTGGTGCACAAGGTGCACGGCGGCGCGACGCTCGCCGACCGCAGCATCGACGAGCCCGGCTTCAGCGTGAAGTCGGAGATGAACCCGATCCAGAAGTCCGAGATCGCGCGCACCGCAGCCTCGCTCATCCCACCCGGTACGGCCGTCGCCGTCTCCGCCGGCACCACGGCGTACGCGGTGGCGGTCGAGCTGCGTGCCATCAAACGGCTGACGGTCGTCACCAACTCCCCGCGCGTCGCGGAGTTGCTCTACGACCCGACCCGCGACGACCAACTCGTGGTGCTGACCGGTGGTGTGCGTACGCCGTCCGACGCGCTCGCCGGTCCCGTCGCCAACGCGATGCTCGCGACCACGCACGTGGACACGTTGATCCTGGGCGTGCACGGCATCGACCTCGAGGCGGGCCTCACGACGCCGAATCTGCAGGAAGCACAGACCAATCGGGCGCTGATCAAGTCGGCGAAGAAGGTGCTGGTGGTCGCCGACCACAGCAAGTGGGGCGTCATCGGCCTGTCGACGATCGCGACCCTGGACCAGGTGGACACGCTGGTCACCGACGCGGAGCTCGACGAGGAAGCGCGGCGCGAGCTGTCCGGACACGACATCAACCTGATCGTGGCGCCCCGCTCCGACGACGACTGACGCTCCCGCCCTCCCCGGCCCGAGTGGCATACATATGTTTCCGGTGCACCCCTTACGAGTGCGCCGCTCGAGGGGTTTGTCTGCCACTCGAAAGGTCGGGCACTGGCCACTGCTGCGAGTGCCCCGTGCGCAGCCCTACTGCGCGCAGGCGTCGCAGCATCGGGGTTGCGTTCCACGCGTCGTCCCAGATCCACCGGACCACGGTGAGACCAAGTGCCCGGAGGCGGTCTTCGCGCTGCTTCTCACGCCAGAGGATCCCTGCCGCCTGCGCCGATGACTGCCTGTCGTCGACGCCGTACTTCGTCTTGCCGTCGAATTCGCCCACGACGCCGAGTTCCTTCCAGAACATGTCCACCCGCCCGATGAATCCCCGGTAGTCGCGGAACTCCACCTGCAGGCTCGGCCGCGGAAAGCCGGCCGTGTAGAGCTGCACCCGGCTCAGGGACTCGCCGGCCGATTCGCCTCCGACATCGGCGAGCGCAAGTGCCAGCGCGGCGAGCTGCCGCCCCCTACCGCCGCGCGGCACAGCGCGAAGCTCGGCCCGGAGCTCGTCGTGCGACGCGAGTCCTCGCGTGAGGACGCTGTCCATCACGCTCACCCCGGAAGCGAGTGACTGCACCCTTGCAATGTCCACCGCCGTACGCGCCGGGCTGGTCACGCACAGACCGTCCAGCTCAATGCCGTCGGGCAGGTTCTGGGTGCGTCGGCGAATCAACCCGGGTGACCTGCCGGTCCGGCCATCAGCGACCAGCATCTCGACGGACGACTGCTGCTTGCCGACGGTGGGCAGACCCCAAGCCCGGGCCGCCGTGCAGTGGGAGAACAGGCGGCCCCGCTCGGCCGAAGCGGAGATTGCGTGCGCCCGTAGAAGCAGCTGCGCATTGGCCGACAGCTGCTCCCAGCCGTCGCGATCGACGTAGGCACCGCGGCGGACACGCTGCAATCGGGCGGCGTTCGATTGCTGGTCCGCCGGGCCATCCCCGTCGGCAGTGACATCGCCCAGCCCTCCGGCCACCAGAGGGAGGGCTGCAGCGGCGTCAGCGTCGACCAGCTGGATGCGGCCCAAGTGGTACGGCCGGGCAGGGAAGGAGGGCTCGTCCATCCGGCACGGTGGCATGAATGAGCGATCGCCCGCAGACGTCATCCACAGCCTCGTCGAGTGGCATACATATGTTTCGACTGGCGTACCTACATGTGGTGCACCCGATACATATCTATGCCACTCGACAGGAGGGCGTCAGTAGGTCGGCGAGAGTTGCCTGAACGCAGCCACGACCGGCGGCAGCACCTGCTCGACTTGTGAGGCCATCCGCGCGTACGCCTCGTGCCCCTGTCGGAACGGGTCGTCGATGCCGGAGTCGTCGACGTCACGCGCCTCGACCTCTCCCCGGCGCGACGAGGCCAGCGCCACCAACGCAGCGACTCCACTCACCCCAGAGGGCACGTCGGCGGCTCCCACCAGATCGCTGAAGTCGGCAAGAGCGAAGACGTAGCGCAGGCCTCGCGGGGCGGTGCGGACCACCTCGCTGCGGTGTTCCCGCGTCGCGGTCAGCACCAGATCGGCCTGCTCGACCATCGCGGGGGTGAGCTGACGCGCGAGGAAACCCTCCGCGTCGACACCACCTTGGGTCAGGAGTTCGGACGACTCCTCCGACATCGGCTCCCCCACGAGCGCCATCGTGCCCGCGCTGGAGACCTGGACGCCGAGGTCACCTATCGACGCGCGCAGCAGTCGCTCGATGTAGGGCGAGCGGCACACGTTGCCCGTGCACACGACCAGGACGGCGCCGGCATCAGTCATGCCTCGCATCGTAGGGGTCGCGCGATGCGTCTATTCGGCCGGATCGAAAGTAAAGAATGCGTCAAGGAATGGTACGCATAAGACAGATAAACAACAGGCCTTCCAGCGATCTGCCCGCCCTGCAAAAAGGACCATGCTCTAAGGCGTCTGAGTCCTCGAAACGGCTGTTAGCGTCTACCGCGTTCTACCCGCCAGGCTGCCCACTCAGCGACGGCCATCCTCCGTGAGAGGTCTGCCTTATGGTTACGCTTCCACCCCGTGACGACCGTCGTACGACGGGCCGACACCGAACGGTGCAAGGCGAATACGCTAAGTAACGCAAGAGTAACCTAGCCCCGCTGCAGACTCACCATGGGGGAGAGTCACGCCGTCCGGCATCACGCAGCGCCGACAATTCGCCGTCGAAATGACGCGTGACCGGCCCATTCTCAAGCTTTAGTTCGGAAAGGTTTTCCGTGGATCTTCGGACCTATCTGCGAGTCCTGCGCAAACGGTGGAGAATCGTGGTCACCACCACGATCGTCATGGTCGTGCTCGCGTCGGCATACACGCTGGCGAGCACGAAGTCTTACCAATCCACTGTGCAGTTCTTCGTGTCGACCTCCGACTCGAGCGACTCGGCGCAGTTGGCCCAGGGCAGCACCTTCAGCCAGGCCCGCGTGACGTCGTACACCCAGCTCGTCACGGCCCCCGTGGTGCTGAACCCGGTCATCGAGCAGCTCAAGCTGCCGACGACGGCGGCCGACCTGGGCGCGAAGGTTTCGGCGACCGTGCCGCCCAACACCGTGCTGATCAACGTCGCGGTGACGAACACGAGCGCCTACCAGGCGCAGCGCATCGCCGCGGCGATCGCCCAGCAATTCCCGAAGACCGTCGAGGGCATCGAGCGGGTCTCCGCCAAGTCGCAGAGCCCGGTCAAGGTGACCACCACGAAGTCCCCGATCATCGACCGCTCCCCCGTGAGCCCTCGCCCGGTGCGCAACGTGCTGCTCGGTCTCGTGCTGGGTCTGCTGCTCGGCATCGGCCTCGCTGTGCTGCGTCAGCTGCTCGACAACCGGGTCCGCACCAAGGAGGACGTCGAGGAGCTGGCCGACAACCTCACGGTCATCGGCACGATCCCCTTCGACTCCGACGCCGCCAAGCACCCGCTGCTCCTGGCCTCCGACACCCACTCCACCCGGTCGGAATCCTTCCGGTCGCTGCGCACCAACCTGCGCTTCGTCGATGCCGCTCACCACCACCGGATCATCGTGATGACGTCGGCGTTGGCCGGCGAGGGCAAGACCACCACGACGGCCAACCTGGCGTTGACGCTGGCGGAGAACGGCCTGAGCGTCTGCCTGATCGAGGGCGACCTGCGCCGGCCGCGTCTCCTCGACTACCTGGGCCTGGAGGGCGCCGTCGGTCTGACCGACGTCCTGATCGAGCAGGCGTCGCTGGCGGACGTGCTGCAGCCGTACGGCAAGCACCGCCTCTCGGTGCTCGGCGCCGGCCAGCTGCCCCCGAACCCGAGCGAGCTGCTCGGCTCCCCCGCCATGGGCGAGACGCTGCGACGCCTCAGCGAGCAGTTCGACTACGTCCTCATCGACGCGCCGCCGCTGCTGCCCGTCACCGACGCCGCCGTGCTCAGCACTCAGGCGAGCGGCTGCGTGCTGGTGGTCGGCAGCGGTCTGGTCACCCGTGACCAGCTCGGCGCGGCACTGGGGTCGCTGCAGGCCGTCAACGGCACCGTGCTCGGTGTGGCGCTCAACCGCGTCCCCCGCGCCAACCGCGTCGCCGGTTACTACGACTACTACACCTACCGGCCGAACCCGGGCGGCACTCGCGCCGCGAGCCACGCCAAGTCCGAGCACGCATCGAGCCGGAAGTAAACGACACACACATGGACCAGCACAGCGCGGAGGGGCAGGCCGCGCACCCACTCGTCGTGGCACAGGATCCCACGCCGCGTGTGAAGCTGCCCGTGACTTCACGCAGGCGCGAATGGCTGGTCCAGGCGACGTGGGCGTCCGCCGACGCCGGCGTCGTGATCCTGGCCACGTATGCCGCGACCTGGTTGCGTTACGACCTGCGCTTCAACCAGTTCCTGACGATGGCGATCGTGCAGTTCGCGATCGTGGCGGCTCTCGTGCACGTGCTCGCGGGCGTCGTGGCCGGTCCCTACCGGATCGGCCACCAGCGAGGCTCGTTCGAGGAGACCGCGGACATCGGTCTGACGATCGTCTTCGACGCCGCGGTGCTGATCCTGGTCGTCATGGCCACCCCGTGGCTGCACGGGGCGCCGCGCAGCCTGGCGCTGCTCGTGCCGGCGTTGTCGCTGGTCGGCATGTTCACCCTGCGCTTCATCGTGCGTTCCTACCGGTGGGGTCGCACGGTGTCGAGCGACAGCACCCAGAAGGTCATCGTCTTCGGTGCGGGCGAGGCGGGTCGACGCCTCGTGCGCGACCTGCGGCGGGACAAGCACGCGACGTACGCGCCCGTCTGCCTGCTCGACGACGATCCGCGCAAACGGCACATCAAGATTGACGGAGTCACCGTGCGTGGCGGGCGCGACCGACTGCGCGAGCTGGCCGAGGCGAGCGGCGCGACGTCCCTGGTCATCGCGATCCCGTCGGCCGACACCGACCTGATCCGAGACCTGCGGGCACTGGCTGCCGACGCCGGCCTCACGGTGCTGATCCTGCCCACGCTGAGTGAGCTCATGGGTCACACGCCCCGCAAGGCGGATCTGCGGCGCGTGAACCTGGAGGATCTTCTCGGTCGCCGCCAGGTCGTGCTCGACGAGACGGCGATCGCCGAGTCGATCAACGGCAAGACGGTCCTCGTGACCGGCGCGGGCGGCTCGATCGGCTCCGAGTTGGCCCGCCAGATCTCGCGATTCGGCCCGAAGAAGCTGATCCTGCTCGACCGCGACGAGTCCGCGCTGCACGGAGTGCAGATGAGCATCACCGGCCGTGCCCTGCTGGACGACGGCACGCTGGCTCTGGCCGACATCCGCGACCTGGACGCCCTACGCGAAGTGTTCGCCCGCGAGCGCCCGCAGATGGTCTTCCACGCCGCGGCACTCAAGCACCTCACGCTGCTCGAGCAGTATCCGCTCGAGGGTTGGAAGACCAACGTGCTCGGCACGATGAACGTGCTGCAGGCCGCGCACGAGGTCGACGTCGAGACGTTCGTCAACATCTCGACCGACAAGGCCGCACGCCCGACCTGCGTCCTCGGCTACAGCAAACGGATCGCCGAGCGGATGACCGCGGACTTCGCCGAGCTCGATGCCGGTCGATACGTCAGCGTCCGCTTCGGCAACGTGTTGGGTTCGCGCGGATCGGTCATCACAGCGTTCACCGCGCAGATCGAGCGCGGCGGTCCGATCACGGTGACCCACCCGGACGTCGAGCGCTACTTCATGCTCATCCCCGAGGCGAGCCAGCTCGTCCTCCAGGCCTCCGCGATCGGCCGCGACGGGCACGTCATGGTGCTCGACATGGGCACGCCGGTGAAGATCGTCGACGTCGCCAAAACCCTCATCGACCTGTCCGGCGAGCGCGACGTGGAGATCGTCTACACCGGTCTGCGGCCCGGCGAGAAGTTGTCCGAGGAGCTCTTCACCCCTGGTGAGGACATCCGTCAGTCCTCCCACCCTCTCGTGAGTTATGTCGACGTGCCGCCGATCTCAACCAGTTCGGTCCTGACCGCCGAGCCGCAGGACGGCGCCGAGGCGCAGGCGCGGATGCGCTACGAAGCGACCGAACCGATCCACGTAAAGGAACAGGCGTGACGCGCATCCATCTCTCCAAGGCGGACGTGTCCGTCCTGGAGGAGACCCTCGTGCTGGAGGCGTTGCGCTCCGGCTGGGTCGCCCCCCTGGGTCCGATGGTCGACCGCTTCGAGGCCGAGGTCGCGCAGCGGGTCGGAGTCGAGCACGCCCTCGCGCTGTCCTCTGGCACGGCGGCACTGCACCTCGCGCTGCTGCACCACGGCGCGGGACCGGGCACCGTGGTCGTACTCCCCTCGATGACCTTCGCCGCGACGGCCAACGCGGTCCTCTACACCGGTGCGGAACCCGTCTTCGTCGACTCCCGGCTGGACGACGCCAACCTCGACGTCGAGCTCACTCTGGAGGCGGTCGACGAGTTGGCCGCCCAGGGCCGGGAGGTCAGCTGCGTCCTGTCCGTGGATCTGTTCGGACGCAGTGCCGACTATCAGGCCCTCATGCCGGCGCTCGCGCAGCGCGGCATCCCATTGGTCGAAGACGCTGCAGAGGCGCTGGGCGCGACCCACCACGGCAAGGGCGCCGGGTCGTTCGGCACGGCCGCCGCGCTGTCCTTCAACGGCAACAAGATCATGACGACGTCCGGCGGCGGCATGCTGCTGAGCAACGACGGCGACCTGATCGATCGAGCCCGTTACCTGTCGACGCAGGCCCGCCAACCTGCCCCCTGGTACGAGCACACCGAGATGGGCTTCAACTACCGACTCTCCAACATCCTGGCCGCGATCGGCGTCGGTCAGCTCTCGCGACTGGACGAGATGATCGCCCGGAGGCGCGCGCACCGCCAGCAGTACGCCGACGCCCTGGGCGCGCTGCCCGGCGTGCGCTTCCTGGGGCGCGGCGACGGCCTGTCGGACAGCGAGGACAACTGCTGGCTGACCTGCATGGTGCTCGCCCCGGACAGCCCCGTCAGTGCGAACGACGTCATCGCCGGCCTCGAGGCCGCGGATATCGAAGCCCGCCATCTCTGGAAGCCGATGCACATGCAGCCGCTCTACGCCAAGAGCCGCATGTTCGCCGGGGGCGTGTCCGAGTCGCTCTTCGCCTCGGGCATCACCCTGCCGAGCGGGTCGGCACTGACCAGCGCGGACATCGACCACGTCATCGATGTCACGTCGACTCTGATCCAGCAGTAATGCCCACCTCCGCTGTCGCGAAGCGGGCGTTCGATCTGGCGTTCGCTGTGCCCGCGCTCATTCTCACCGCGCCCCTCCAGGCCGTCGTCGCGGTCGCCGTACGACGGCGGCTGGGCAGCCCGGTGCTCTTCCGCCAGACCCGCCCGGGATTGCACGGGCGACCGTTCCAGATGCTGAAGTTCCGCAGCATGCTCGACGAGGACCCTTCGCGTGGGTTGGTCACGGACGCTGAGCGGCTCACGCCGTTCGGCGCGAAGCTGCGCGCGACCAGCTTGGACGAGCTGCCCGCCCTGTGGAACATCGTGCGCGGCGACATGTCGCTGGTCGGACCCCGGCCGTTGTTGATGAGCTATCTCAACCGGTATTCCCCCGAGCAGGCGCGTCGCCATCACGTCAAACCTGGTCTGACCGGCCTGGCCCAGGTGTCTGGGCGGAACGCCGTGAAATGGGACGAACGTCTGAGGCTCGACGTGCATTACGTCGACCATCATTCGATCCGCGGCGACCTGCAGCTCATTTGGCGCACGGTCCGCCCTGTCCTCGCCCGTGACGGCGTCACTGGCTCAGAGTCTGTGACCATGAACGAGTTCGCAGGCAAACCGTGCCTAGAGGGTGCCCCGTGAAGATCTTGATTGTCTTGAAGACAAATGTCGGCGGGATGTGGCTAATGCCGCAGATTGCAGCCATGCAGGCGCGGCATCACGAGGTGGTGGTCGCGATTCCCCAAGGTTTGGGCAGGTTGCGCTCAGCTCTAGACGCCCACTCCATAGCGGTTCACCCCATCGAGTGGGACTTCTCCCCAAGATCTAGCCTGGCCGGGCTGAACGCCCTCTGGAGCTTGCACAATTTCATTCGCCGGGAGACACCTGACGTCGTTTTCTACCACCTCATCTTGTCAGCCCTGCTCGCCCGCCTCGCAGCCATCGGCACACCATCTCGCACGGTCCACATGGTCGCCGGGCCCCTATACCTTGAATCAAGAGTGCTCGCGACTATTGAATCTATTGCTTCTCGCTTGGACGACGCGATCATTGCAGGATCCGAATACACCGAACGCAAGTACGCCGCGATCGGATACCCGGCCAGCCGCTTGAGGGCCATACCGTACGGCGTCGACACTCAGAAATTTGATCCAGCGCGTGACTTATCACAAGAATCTATCGCGGACCCAGACACGTTCGTATGCATCATGGTGGCCTACTTCTACGCACCGAAACAGAGTGTGTTCAGGGGGCAGGGAATCAAGGGCCATGAGACCATGATCGAGGCGTGGCAACAGTTTCATGCCAAAAATCCCAGGTCGCGTATTGTCTTCGTTGGAAGCGGCTTCGACGACACCGGCGAGCAGTACCGCCAGCGTCTGATGAACGATCATCAGCTCCCAGGTGCCACGTGGATATCAACCGTCTCCGACGTTAGGACCTATTACAATAGCGCCGACGTTTCTGTGTCGCCGTCGCTGTCGGAGAATCACGGCGCCGCGCTGGAGGCCTCCAGTATGGGCCTGCCCGTAATCGTTTCCGATGCAGGAGCCCTGCCGGAGGCAATCACAGACCTCACAGGCTGGGTATTCAAGGCCGGCGACGCCGGTGACCTCTTGGATAAGTTGAATCAGGCGCACGAAGAATTCAAGACCGGCAGGCTGGAGGAACGTGGGCACAGAGCGCGGGAACTGATGGTCCGAAAGTTCGACAACCAAATCCTCTCGAATGAGGTGGTCGACGTCCTCGAGGGTACGCTCAGCAGCCAGCCTCCGCTTCTCGTCGTGGTCGAGCAGAGATGTGAGGTGCGTGATTCTACGCTGTACGGTTTCTCGTCTCTGGGGGCTTTGAGCGGCTTGTCGCAACAACGCCCTGTGAAAGTCCTGGCCAGGGCTGCAGCCGGCACCGATTTGACGGCGTCGCGGCCTCTGCTTCCCGGAAGCGCTGGAGTGGTCGTCCCCTGGCGAGGGATTTCGGATGTGCTCCGTTCTGCCATGCATCTGTATAGCCACATACGGCACGCTCCGGGCGTCGTCGTGTACACACCCGGATCCATCAGTACGATCGCCGGTCTCATAACCCTCGCCACACGCACGCCTCTTGCTGTGGTGGTGGCTGGAGATCCGGTCGAATCGCTCGCCGAGCCGGTCACGCAGGGATTAGTCGGTCGGATTCAGCGGCCAACCATGCGGGCAGCAACCCGCCTCCTGACATCTCGGGCGCACGTCGCTCGGTACGTGACAAGGCGCGTTCTCCAAGACCGCTACCCAACACGTGGGGAAGAGTTTGGAGCATTTTCGGTGCGTCGACTGAATTATTCGGCCACTGCCAGGGCAACGGATAATCCCACGATGAATATCTTAACTGTGGCGAGTCTTGAGAAACCCTACAAGGGCGTGCGCGAGTTGATTGATGCTATCGCCGCGGTGAGGGCGCGGGGGGTCCGGGTGACGTTGACCGTCGCCGGGGACGGGCAACTGCGACCTGCCCTACAGGAACACGCAAATGGTCTTCTCGGAGACTCGGGTCGATTTTTGGGACATGTTTCGAGCGACCGACTGGCGGTCGAATACCAACGCGCGGATCTCTTCGTCTTGAATTCCTGGGCGGAAGGCCTGCCTCGAGCTTTGGTCGAGGCGATGGGAAGCGGACTCCCTTGCATAGCTACCAAGGTGGGGGGGAACGAAGAATTACTCGAATTGCGCTGCTTGGTGCCACCTAAGGACACCAGCGCGCTGGCGGATTCCATCCTTGCCATGGCGGAGTCTCCAGAACAGAGAATGGTAACAGGCAAACGTAACGCGGAGCATGCAAGAACGCTTGTGGCAGAGGCGAATACGGTGCACGAGGACTTCATGTATGCTCTCAGCGAGTTTGGGATCTAGCGTGACTACCGTTGTTCTGCATGTTTTCGGGTCGATGGACGTGGGTGGGGCGGAACTTCGTACCATCGAACTTGCTGAGGCACTTGACGACGAAGACTTCGAGTTCCATTACCTGGCCTTGTCGGGTCGAGCTGGATCGCTCGCCCACCGCATCGAGTCCCGGGGTGGACAAATCCATCCACTACGGCTCGGGCCAAGATTTCCGTTGCAATATGCTCGGCTCCTACGAGAACTTCGACCTGATGTGATCGACTCGCATGTGGCCACCTTCTCCGGTGCCGTCCTGGCCGGGGCCGCTGCTCTCGGAGTGCCACGTCGAATTGCGCATTTTCGCAGCGACGGGGATTTGCATGGAAACTCGGCGCGTCGGCGGCTGCAGCGACGAACAATGCGTTATCTCATTTCCCGTTGCGCAACATCCATCGTCGGCGTGAGCCCGGGAGCCCTCTCGAACGGCTACTCGGCGTCTTGGCGCCAGGACGATCGCGCTCGGGTGATTCCCAACGGCTTTTCCGTGGTCACCGCCGCAACCAAGCCCGAGATGCAATTCAGGCGCGACGGGGTCAAAGGCGACCTTCGCCTCATCCATGTAGGTCGTCCGTCGGCGGAGAAGAACCGCAGCAGGACGATTAGCATCCTACGAGAGGTGCGCGCCGCTGGGTTCAATGCGCACCTAACTTTGGTGGGAGGCAAAGGGGCGGATGAGGCCGTGATTGCAGATGCTGTGAAGGCTCTGAAGATGGCGCCGTATATTGATGACGCGGGACATCAGGCCAACCCACAAAAATGCATCGCGAGGGCAGATTGCTTGATCCTGACCAGCACACGAGAGGGGCTCCCGGGCGTCGTGCTCGAGTCACTCGCTGTGGGAACTCCAGCCCTGTGCTCCGACGTTCCCGGAGCCGTCTGGATCGCCGACTATTTTCCATCAGCCGTTCGCACGATGCCGCTCAGTGCTCCTGACAGCGAATGGGTCACCGCTCTACAATCACTACTGAGTGGTGCTCCTGAGCGTCACGCTATCGTGGGCGCGTTCGCCGATACACCGTTCTCCCTGTCAGCTGCAACCGAGAACCATCGCGATCTATATCTGGGGACCAGTGATCACTAAAAACCGTTCGGCACCGTATTTGCTGCTCTGCTTGTTGACGCTGAGCGGCGTTCTGTACCTGCACGACCTCATCGTCGCGGACTCGGTCACCGGTATGCGCGTTGCCTGCTGCGTATTCATCCTGTGCCTAGCTCTTCACATGACGCAAAGACCCGGTCATCCGTTCACCCTAACGGCTGCTTATACGGGTCTGCTAGGAGTCTTCCACACCGGTCTCTTCTTCCAACCAGCCCTCGGCGGGACCTTCTCGACCCTCCGGCCAACCGATATCATCTGGTTGAATGCTGGCAGTATCCCGGCAGCCGCATACATCTACTCCGTAGGCCAACTCGCATTCAGCGCGTCGACGTTCGCCGTGGCCCTGTGGCGACGAGAGAGCCCGAGCGAACGAATTACCGCCGCCCCCACGCCTTCTTTCGAGAAATCCGCCACCGTTGTGGGAAGTGCACTTTTGATCGGTGGTCTCGCTCTTTGGTTCGCGATTTCGTTGACCCGTGGCGTGACGATCCTCGGTGGGTCCTACGTCAACTTCTTGTCCGGCACGGGGAATTCGAAGATCGCTTATGCCTATCTTCTGATGGGCGTCGGACTACCTATCCTCGCGACGACCTCGGGGCAGATGCGCAAGAAGCTGTTCAGGGTCTTCCTAGCGTGGTCGGCAATCGCGTTCATTCTCGGATTGCGTGGTGAGGTCCTGATCCCTATGACCGCATACCTCGTGGTCCGAGCGCGCCAACGTCCCATCAAGTTTCGCGCGTGGATGGCACCTGCCGCTGTCGCGCTGCTCGCGCTGGGGGCGCTGGTGCGAACCACGCGAGTCCAGGGCCTTCGCGGCGCAGTGGTGAATCTGGCCGATGTGAATCCTCTCTCCAGTCTGGCCGAACTCGGTTACAGCATCAGACCCCTGGCCCAGGTCATCACATGGCAGTCGTCCTCCGAGCTCCCGGTGGGTTCTGGCACCTACACGCACCCTGTTCTCAGAGCCCTCGGCGGCCACTTTCTCAATCTGGGTCTGCCGCCGGCCTCCACGGATCCCACGGCGTTGAACACCGTGGTTGCTGCACGAGTCGGCAACATCGGTGGCTCGCCCATCGCTGAGGCGTTTCGCGCCGGATCGCTGCCGGGTGTCATCCTGGTCATGGTGAGCCTGGGCATCATCAGCGGGATCCTGGATGCACGCCGCGGCGGCCAGCTCTTCGACTGCCTTGCAGGCGGCTTGGCATTCGTGCTGTTCCTCTGGGTGCGCAACACGTTCACACCGGTCCCCCTTCAGGTCGGTCTGGTGCTCGCCGCTGTGCTCGCCGTCAGAATGGCCGGCACCGCCAACGGAAAGCGCCGCACCGTCCTCATCACATCAGGCGCGCCACGTCGCGCCGTCGAGCTTCGGGACCCCGTCTTGAAGTTCCCTGCACAAAGCCTGGTCGTCGCGAACAACGGTTTCCTGTCCAGAAGTTCAACCGCTGACAACAGTCGCCCCCTCGTGAGCGGCGGTTCTTCGACGGAGACGTACGTCAAGGCGGGTCGCGTCTTCGACCCACCCCCAACCTCCGCAGCCGGCCGATACAGGCACACCCCACCTGTTCCACCCCGGCAGCACACCTCATGGCGCGATCGTGGCGGGCGCGTTGTCCAATCGCTCAGGCCCATCGTGGGCGTCTCCAGCGGTGCTGTCTCGAACGCAGGTCTCGCGCTGGCCTTCGGAATCCTCACAGCACGCATCCTTGGACCAACGGGCCAAGGCGAACTGACAGTCTGGGTCACCGTCTCGAGCCTGGCCGTCCTAGTGCTCACCCTGGGAACAGGAACAGCACTACGGGTCCGATCCCGCGGCGTGCCATCGAAGTCAGACTGCGCTGCCTACGCCGTCTTCACGTTGGTCGCGGCGATCGTCGCCGCGGCCCTGACTGTCGCCATCGGTCTTCCAGTGCACCATTCCTCCTCAACCGGGGTCATCTCGGCTGCTTTCCTTCTCGGCTTCTCCTTCATGCTCGGCAGACAGGCGGGCGACCTTCTACAAGCCGCTGGATTGACATCATTCTCGGTCTATTCAGGGGCGGTGGCGACCGGGGTGCAGCTTCTGCTGTTCGCCGTGGCCTGCCTGAGCGGGCACGGCACGGTGTTCTTCGCCCTGATCTGCGGATCCGTCGGTTACCTCAGCCAGATGTATTTCGCTGTGCACCGATCGCGCCGGGCAGGCACACGACCGGGC
Source organism: Allobranchiibius huperziae (assembly GCF_013410455.1). NCBI lineage: Bacteria > Bacillati > Actinomycetota > Actinomycetes > Micrococcales > Dermacoccaceae > Allobranchiibius > Allobranchiibius huperziae. The sequence goes on from NZ_JACCFW010000001.1 coordinate 2,666,551, forward strand.
GTTCGCACGACAACATCCGCCGTCTCCTCCCTCATCAAGATCGGCGCGCCGACTCTTGGGTACAGCGTGGGCCTACTCGTCATTCAACGCGCCGACAGAATCATCTTGGCCGGTGTTCTTGGTGCACGATCCGCTGGAATCTACGCTGCTGCTGCGACGTTGGCTGAATCGATCAGGCTCGTGCCGGCGGCAATCGGGCAACTGCTGTTTGCTCGTACGGCGGTTGCTCAACGGGCCACCGGCGAGACTAGGCATCTCTACAAGGTGGCAGCCACCCTCATCCTCGGATCGTGTGCAGCGATCATCGCTATCTCCGGACCCCTTGTCAGAATTCTTTTCGGGTCACAGTATTCAGGCGCGGTCCCCATACTGCGCGGCCTGGTGATCGCCGAGATATTTATGGGGCTAGCACTGCTGGACTCCCGCATTCTCATGGGACTGGCGCGAACGAAAGAAGTGGGGCTTATTTCGACCCTGCTCGTTCTCATTGCCTTGCCCACGTATTACCTCGGTATCAAACTCTTCGGGGTGACGGGTGGCGTTATAAGCTGCATCGTCCTTTACGCCGCCTATGCGGCCATCCTATGGGCGAGGCGGCGAAAGATAGATGATGCGTTGGGTCATCTTTCGCCGTCACCTCACTAAATTGAGCCAGAAGCCCGGGAGAATTGCATGAAGCGAACGGCCGCCGCAATCGCGTACGGATTGATGGCCAGCCATCTACACCCACGCGTTCCGGGAGGTTACTGGGCCCGCCGGAAGCTGGCGCAGGCGATCTGTGAAGAAGTCCTCCCTGGCGCCAGGATTGGGCCCAGAGCACAGTTGTCGCGTAGCGTGCAACTGAAAGAGGGCGCAGGGATCGGTGCAGGAACATCGTTCCTCGGATCAGGATCAGTCGTGCTCGGAGCGCGACTCAAGATGGGCCCCGAATGTATGTTCATCACCAATGACCATCCCCTCCCCGACGCCGGTTCTACCTTCAGCTCATTGCACGGAACAACTCGCGGGATCCAGGTCGGTGAGGACGTTTTCATCGGAGCGAGGAGTGTCATCCTCCCTGGTGTCTCCATCGGAGATCGAGCATTGGTTGCTGCAGGTAGTGTCGTCACGAAGGATGTCCCGCCTGAGATGGTCGTAGGTGGGAACCCGGCAAGAGTAATTCGACAAGCTTTCAACGGGCCGTCCGAAACCCTCTAGCGAGGTCGACGCCAATGTAGTACGCCGTGGGTCGCAAGCCATCTCGGGCCAGAAGTACGTCCGACCCACGGCCACCCACCTACAACCCGTGCACTCGCTTCCCCTCGAGGACCCCGCGTGTGTCCAGTACCTCCACATCGGCATCATTCATGGCACTCAGATCGTAATAATCGTGCGCTTGCATCAGAACCACGAGATCCGATTCGCGCATTTCGCCATCCAGGTCCGTAACACTATCGAATGTTTGGTCCGTGCCTCGCGGTCTCCACTGCGATACATACGGGTCGTGATATCTGACGGTAGCCCCCCATGCGAGGAGTCGAAGTGCGAGCGGATCAGCCGGACTCTCACGCTGGTCTGCAATATTGGCCTTATAGGCCACTCCTAAAAGGAGGATTCGAGCTCCACGAACAGCTTTGCTGTCGTCGTTGAGAATATTTCGTATCCGATTGGCAACGTACCCCGGCGCAGCCTGGTTGATTTCCTCGGCCAGCTCGACCATCCGAAAGGCATACCCCAATTTGGCCTTGACCCGATGCGAGAGGTAGGACGGGTCTACCGGGATGCAGTGGCCACCGACTCCTGGGCCAGGTCTGAACGCCATAAAGCCGAAAGGCTTAGTAGCAGCCGCGTCAATTGCATTACCCAGATCTATATCGAGTTCCCGACTGAACCGCACCATCTCGTTCACCAGCGCAATGTTCACATGCCGAAAAGTATTCTCCAACAGCTTTGCCATCTCGGCTTCCCGAGCACGTTTGGCCGGTACGACAGTGTCAATGAAACTCTGGTAGAAGTCACGCGCCTTGGCCGTGCATGCGTCCGTGATTCCTCCGACGACTTTAGGAGTGTTCTTCACTCCATACTGCTCGTTCCCCGGATCGATTCTCTCAGGTGAGAACGCTACGAAGAGGTCGGACCCAATCTCCAGATCATTCCCCGCAACGATGGGTCCGAAGATCTCCTCTGTAGTTCCAGGGTAGGTCGTGGACTCGAGGATGCACAGCGTCCCACTTTTCACGTGCCGGGCTATGGTGTGGGCCGCGTTCTCTACTGCACCCAGATCCGGGCCACCACCTGCACCCAAGGGCGTCGGAACACAGACCACCACCACATCGGCCCGTTCGATGCAAGCCGGGTCGGCGGACGCGATATAGCCCTTGCTCAGGGCATTTGAGAGTTCGGCCTCCCCAATATCGCCGATGTGGGACACACCCCGGTTGAGATTCTCCACGACGGTCTCGTTCAACTCGAGACCCGTGACGCTGTGTCCGACCTGCGCCGCGCGCAGCGCCATGGGTAGACCGACATAACCTTGCCCGATGACTACGACAGTGTTCATTTGGTTCCTTCCCTGAACCATGCGATGGTCTCTTCGATACCCTCGTCAAGCGATGTGCTTGTTATGTTTGGGAAAAGTGATTGCAGAACCGCATTATCGGCCTGCGAATGTGCAACATCGCCAGCACGCGGTTCACGGAATCTAACGTCTCCTTTACACCCTGCCTTCTTCTCCAAAGCGTCGATCAGCTCGAGCAGGGATGTATTCGTACCAAACGCGAGGTTGACCGGCTCCGGGTGTTGCAGCCGTTTCTCGCTTGCCTCGAGGAGGACGCGACACACGGTTCCGACGTACGTGAAGTCGCGTGAGTTTGATCCGTCGCCGTTGACGAAGAGGGGCCGTTGAGCCAAGAGGGCGTCGATAAAGACTGGGATGACAGCCGCGTACACATGTCCGGCCATCTGCCGCGGTCCGTAGACGTTGAAGAATCGGAAGGCCATCGTCGACATCCCGTAAGACTGCTGAAATGAAAGGGCGTACTGCTCAGTAGCCAGTTTGCTCACTGCATACGGACTCATTGGTCGAACCCATTCACGCTCGGACTTAGGCAGCGCCGGATTCATTCCGTAAACCGATGACGACGAGGCCACCGTCGCGTGTTTCACACCTAGGGTGCGGGCCTCATTTAGCACCTCAAGGGTTCCGGTGGCATTTGACACGTGAGTTGCGATCGGATCCTTAATACTTCTGGGGACTGACCCGAGGGCGGCTAAATGCACGACCGACTGCACGCCGGCCAGCGCATGACGAAGAGCCCTCGAGTCCAAGATCGACGCCTCGACGAACTCGACGTCCAAGCCCTCGATGTTGGCAATATTGCCCGTTGAAAGGTCGTCGATGACGGTAACTTCGTGGTTACTTGCAAGGGCGAGTCGCACGAGGTTGGAGCCGATAAATCCGGCTCCCCCAGTGATGAGCAGACGCATGGCAACTTTCGGTAGATCAAGTCAGGACAGATGAGACGGCCAGTTGATGTAGCGTCCAGGCAGATATACGAGCCAATCTGTGCGGAAGGAGTCGCGATGGATGTGGTAATCGTCGGAGCTGGCGGCCACGGCCGTGAGACGCTCCACTGTATTCGACGGGCATCAGTCGATGGGTCTTTAAGGGTGCTGGGAATCGCGGATGACAGGCAGCCGTCGGGCGAGAGCCTGGACCGTCTCGAAAGGATCGACATCGGGTGGCTGGGGCCCGTGGAGTCCTTCCGCCACGTGCCCGTCTACCTCGGAATCGGTAATGGCATCGTCAGATGCAAGCTCAACGAGGTCATGACGTCGGCGCCGCCCGTAGTGGACCCGTCGGCGGTTGTGGGAGACGACGTCCGCCTCGACTGGGGATCCATCGTCTTCGCGCAGGCAACGGTGACTACGAACGTGCGTCTGGGGCGCCACACCCACATCGGGCGAGGCGCCGCAGTCGGCCACGACTGCACCCTTGAAGATGGGGTGTCGGTCATGCCGCTGGCATCCATCTCGGGCGATGTGTCGATCGGCAAGGGTGCCTTCGTCGGCACCGGCGCCCTGATACGTCAGGGAGTCCGCATTGGAGCCGCGGCGACCATCGGCATGGGCGCTGTCGTACTAGAGGACGTTCCCGATGCCGTGACGGTGGTAGGGAACCCGGCGAGGGTGCTCGGTAAACCACGCCACACTGACTGACCAACCTTCGCCCGCCGGGTTTCTGCGCGCGTCGTCGGTCTGCAGCTCTCGCACCCAGACCCGCCCGTTCCTTCAGGTAGTCCCGAGCGCTGCTGCTACTGCTGCGGCGATGGCGCGGTATCCGTCAGCGTTCGGGTAGACCCCACCGGAGCTCAGCAGGCCGGCCTTGCCGCTCAGAGGCGAGCCGACGTCGACGTACTGGCCGCCCACCTGCTGCACCGCGCTGCGCACCTCGGCGCCGAGGGCGGTGAGGGGCGCGGGGTAGGAGCCGGAGTCCCAGAAGGGTGAGACGGCGACGATCCGCGCCTTCGGCAGGTCCTGCCGCAGCTGCTGGAAGATCTTGGGGATGTTGGTGGCGGCCCTGGCCTGGTTCGTCATGTCGTTGCGACCGCCCGACACCACGACGATCGCGGGGTGGGCGGCGACCGCCCGGCTCACGACCTGCAGATAGTCCGGGCATCCCGCGGCAGGGCAATCAGGGGCGTGGAATTCCATGCCGTAACCGGTCCCCCGGTAGCCCAGGTTGACCTCGCGCCACCCCTCGCGCTGAGCCAGCAGCGTGGTCCATTTCGTCCCGTCGCCGCCGGCGCCGGTCGTGTAGGAGTCTCCGATGAAGACTGCCGTCGGTCGGGCCGCTGTCGTCCCGGTCGTCGAGCCGCCGGCCGCGCTCGATGTGGTCGGGCTCGGCGTACGCACCGAGGACGCCGATGAGGGTCGCGCGGAGGCGCCTGCGGTGGCGCGACCGTCCGCGATCGCCACTCCGGCGATGACCACAGCCGCGATCGCCCCGACAGCCAGGGCCGCATCCGGAAGAGCGTGGCGCGCCGCGGACTCTAAGCGGGTGCTGCGACGGGCGGGAGCGCGGGTCATTCAACATCCTTGGTCGGCGGGCAATTCCGATCATCATGCCACCGGCCCGCTCCCAGACACGGGACGTCGCTGGCACGGTCGGTCGATGAGCGGGCACCCATGTCCTGGAGTCGATGCCTGTCAGACCCCACCCCTACTCTGGAAGCATGTTCGATCCACAGCAGACCGTCGCCGGGGACGACTTCACGCCGCTCGCGAGCGAGGAGATCCGCACCTGGCTGATGCGGCTGCTCGAAGTCGACTACTGCCTGCCCGATGCTCAGCGGATCGACCAGATCGCCGCGCTGGAGGATCTGAAGGGCGCGGCCGCAGCAGCCCAGGCAGCTCTGACCGTCGATCTCTACGACGAGCAGCGCGCGTCCGACCAGGCGCGCGGCCTTCGCCAGGCCGACACCGCGCGGTCCGTCGGCGGCCAGGTCGCGCTCGCGCGCCGCGAGTCGCCGTCCCGCGGCTCACGGCACCTCGGACTGGCACGCGCCCTGGTCGATGAGATGCCGCAGACCTACGGCGCTCTGCGTCGCGGCGAGATCAGCGAGTGGCGCGCCACCATCGTCGCGCAGGAGACCGCCTGCACCACCCGCGAGATCCGCGGCCTCGTCGATGAGCAGCTCGCCGACGACCTGCCCCGGATGTCCGACCGCCGCGCCCACGCGATGGCCGCGGGCCTCACCGCGCGGCTGGACGCCGCGAGCGTCGTCGCCCGACGCTCGCGAGCCGTCGCCGCCCGTCGGGTCTGCGTGCGAGCTGCGCCGGACGGGATGGCAATCCTGACCGCCGTCCTGCCCTGCGCCGACGCGATCGCCGCGCACCTCGCGCTGCAGCAGGAGGCGCGCACGGACGTCGCCGACGGCACCGAGCGCTCGCGGGGCCAGCGGATGGCCGACCTGCTGGTCGGACGGCTGACCGGGCGCGAGCCCGCCGGCCCATGCGACGTGCACCTCAACCTGCTCATGGACGCGGAGACGCTCTTCGCCGGCGACGCCACGCCGGCGCGGCTCGAGGGATACGGCCCCATCCCGGCCGATCTCGCACGCCAGCTCGTCGGAGCCGGGTCCGAAGGTGACCGCAACACCGCGCGGGTCACCCTTCGCCGCCTCTTCACCTCACCGCGCGACGGCGACCTGATCCGGATGGAGGCGACGACAAGGGCGTTCACCGGGCTGCTTCGCGAGCTGGTCACCGTGCGCGACGAGGTCTGCCGTACGCCCTACTGCGACGCCCCGATCCGACATGTGGACCACATCCGGCCGCACTCGGCGGGCGGATCCACGTCGTTCGACAACGCGCAAGGGCTATGCGAGGACTGCAACTACCGCAAGGAGCACCCCGACTGGCGTGCTTCCCGGGCATCGAGTGACGGCTACCGGCATGGCGTCCACGTCATCACCCCGACCGGACACGTCTACCGCAGCGAGCCGCCCCCGACGCCGGTCCGGCAACGATCACGGCTGGAGCACTCTCTCGCGAAACGAATCGACGTCGCCCTCCTCACCGGGCGCATCTACCTCGAATCCGGCTGAGATAACTACAGGCAAGTAACTTACTCGAAAGAAACTTACCCGCTGCTGAGCCCCCGTAATTTAGTACGACCGACGTACTTTCAAGTACCGACCGCTTTGCGGCCGTGCCGACCTCGCTCCCACGCCGGTCGACCAGCACGTCCAAGGGGAAGAGCGCATGAGAAGAGCATCAGCAGTCGTCGTCGCAAGCACCGTCCTCGCAGGGTTCACCCTGAGCACCCATCCGCCTACCGCCTCGGCGGCTGCAGCGACCCCGGCACCCGTCGGCTACTCCGCCTACGGGTACGGCACCTACGTCAGTTCCTCTCTGGCAGCGCTCAATTCGGGCGCCACCGCATACTCAGCCATCTCCTGCACGACGACCTCCAACCTCACCAACTCCAACCAGGTGGCCTCGGTCGACCTGGGCAAGGTCGGCAAGGTCGGCACGGACTACAGCCAGAGCCGCAGCATCCTCGACGCGTCCGGCCGTACGTCCCAGGGCATTGCGCAGATCTCTGGGGTCAATCTCCTGGGTGGTCTCATCACGTCCACCTCGCTGAAGACCACGTCTCGCGCCACCTACACACCGAGCAAGACGTCGTACGGCTCCAACAGCACCGCGTTCGTCGGCATCAAGGTCGCGGGCAAGGGCTTCGCGAGCGGCGTCGGCCCCAACACGAAGGTGGCTCTCGCGCTCGGTGGCAAACCCTTCGCTTCGGTGGTGCTCAACGAGCAGTCGCAGGCCAAGGTCAACGGCCTCACCCAGGCGGTCACCACCGCGATCCACGTCACCGTCACGAACTCCAACAGCATGGGACTGCCCGTCGGCACGACGGTCTACATCGGCCGTTCGTACGCTGCGTTGAGAGGCACGCCGGCCGGTTTCGCGACCGGGTCGGCGTACGGCACACAGGCCACGCTGTCGGGCAGCGTCAAGAGTGGTCCCACCGCTCTCGCGGGAGTCGCCTGCGACGGGGGCGACCGCACGGTCAGCGTCGCCTCGAGCGCGATCCCGAGCTTGCTGAGCCTCGGGGCGGTGAAGAGCACGACCTCGTCGGTGGCCACACCGAAACTGACCAGCTCAGCGACCAACCAGATCAGCGGGCTCAATGTGCTCAGCTCCTTGATCGGCGCTCGCACCATCACGGCGTCGACGACGACCAGCCGGACGAGCTTCACGTCAGCGGCGACCTTCACCGACGCATCCGGGTTCGTCGGCCTCAAGATCGCCGGCATGCCCTCCATCACCGACTCGGTCAAGCCGAACACGACGATCACCCTCAGCCAGCTGGGGACCGTGACCTTGCACAAGGTCACCAAGACCACGACCGGCATCCGAGTGGTGATGGTCTCGATCACCCTCGACAAGGCGCTCGGCAACCTCGCCAGAGGCACGCTCGTCGAGATCGGCGTCTCCAACACCGGGGTGCAGAACCGCTGACCCCTTCGACGCACGCAGGACGAGAGCCCCGGACCAGCGCTGGTCCGGGGCTCTCGCCGTCTGTGGGGTCAGTCGGCCGTGGAGGCGGTGCCCAGGAGGTCCGCGGTCTGCTGCGCGAGCCCGGCTTCCAGCAGCTGCATGGACCGGGTGACCTCGGGAATGACCTTCGGACCGAGACGCTCGACCGCGTTGCTGAGCCAGTGATCCGACGCGGTCACAACCTCCTCACCCGCCGCCGTCAGCGTGATGACCGACTTGCGCCGGTCGGTGGGGTGCGCCTCACGCCGGGCGAAGCCGGCTGCCTCGAGCCGGTCCAGCAGTGACGTGACGGTTGAAGGAGTCAGTCCGAGCCGTTCGGCCAACTCTCGCGGGCCAAGTGGACCCCGCAGGTGCAGATGGCTCATCGCCAGGGTCTCTGGGACGCCCGTGCCAAAGTGCTCCGCGATGGCCTGGCGCAGGTGCTCGCCCGCAACGATCAGCGCGCGAAGAGCGTCGATGCCGTCCGCCAAGGGGTCCGCGGGGGGAGACGTGGACACGGTGGTCCTTTCGAAGTCGAATACGTGAAGCTGCAATCATACGTTCATCGGATCGTTTGACAGTCGTACGGTTGACCGTTACTTTACCTTCTATTGACCCGCCGTGGGAGCGGTTCGGGTCCTCCTGAGCTCGTTCATACCGTGCAAAATCGAAAGGTCGTCCATCCATGTCTGCTTCCATCCGCCGCCCCCGCCGTCGTTCCGTCCGCGCCATCACCCTCGGCGCCGTCGCGACAGGGCTGGTCACCTCCGGCGCCCTGGTCTGGGGAGCGTCGTACTCCGCGTTCTCCGCCACCACGAGCAACGGGAGCAACAACTGGTCCGCCGGCACCGTCGCGCTGGCCGACGACAGCAACAACACCGCGATGTTCTCCGCGACCAACCTGAAGCCCGGCTCCACCGACTCCAAGTGCATCGCGGTCACGTCGAGCGGTTCCGTGGCCTCCGCGGTGAAGCTCTACGGCACGGGCGCGACGACGACCAAGGCACTGTCCTCCTCGCTGAACCTCACGATCGCGCAGGGCACCGGCGGCGGCTCCGGCTCCTGCACCGGCTTCACCCCGCTCACCAGCGGCTCCGCGGTCTACACCGGCACCCTCGCCTCCTTCGGCAGCGCGGCCACCAACTACTCCACGGGCGTCGGCAACTGGGCCCCCACGGGCACCGCGTCGGAGACCCGCGTCTACAAGATCACCTACGGCCTCGACGCCAACACCCCGAACACGGCGCAGGGCGGCACCGCCTCGATCGGCTTCACCTGGGAAGCCCAGAACAGCTGATCGCCGAAGCGAGGCGGGTGCGGCCCCTACGGGTCGCACCCACCCCCGCTGCTGCCACCGGAGAACCGTCCGAACCGTCGAGGAGCCCGCCCGTGCCCGTTGCAGTCGTCCGCCCCACCGAGCCGCGGGTGCACGCCACCCCCGGCTCGACGTGGCGCGGCGGCTGGGGCGCCCTCGTGATCACCGCTCTCGCGCGCGCGGCTCTGGCGATGCTCGCCAGCCTGCTGCTGTGGTCTATGGTGCCGGTCGCGATCGGCTGGCACAGCACCGTCGTCATGAGCAACTCCATGGCGCCGCAACTGAAAACCGGCGACATCGTCGCCTCTCGCCCGATCGCGCCGCAGGACGTGCGGATCGGCCAGGTGCTCCTGGCCGACGACCCCGACCACGCCGGGCGACTGCGGATGCACCGGCTCGTCGCCGTACGCCCGGACGGGCGCCTCACGCTGCGCGGTGACGCGAACCGCACCGACGACTCCACCCCGATCTCCCGGAGCGCGGTCCACGGCGTCGCATCGTTGCGCTCGCCCTGGATCGGCAAGCCGGTCTTCCTCCTGCGCACCCACCAGGGCGCTGCCCTGCTCCCGATCCTGGCCGCGCTCCTCGTGCTGGTCTCAGCGGCGTTCGTCTTCCGCCCGGAGGACGAGGACGACGACGTCGAGCGGGACGGGCTCGCCACCTCGACCGCGCTCGCCTCTGCCGTCCCGTCCCACCTCGACACCCCCCGCGCGATGACACCTCCGGGGTACGCCGCGCGACACGCCTCCGCGCCCGCCGCGCCGCGGCGTCGCAGCCGGCTCGTGCTCGTCGGCCTCAGCGTCGCCGCGATCGCGACCGGGGCTGCGCTTCCCGCGAGCGCCTCCAGCTCGTTCACCGACACGACGGTCAACGCGGGTGACGCCTGGTCGGCGGCGGACTACTTCAGTTGCGCGAACGCCGTCCAGGCTGCCAACCCCTACTTCTTCTACCCCCTCGGCGAACAGAGCGGGAACACCGCGACGGACGCCTCGGGTGGCGGACGCAACGGCACCTATCAGCCCAGCCGTGCCGGGGCCACGAGCGGCACCACCGCGGGCCCGTGCGGGACCGACCGGGCGACGACGCTCAACGGCAGCTCGGGGTACATCAGCACCCCGACCTACCTCGTCGGCCCGAACACCTTCAGTCTGGAGATCTGGTTCAAGACCACCACGACCCGTGGCGGGGTGCTGATGGGCTTCTCCGACGCCCAGACGGGTGCCGCGAAAACGGCGGGCGACCGGGTGCTCTACATCACCAACTACGGTCAGCTCGTCTTCGGGGTCAACCCGGGCCGGGTTGCGTACGTCAACACGGCGGGGAAGGTCAACGACGGCACCTGGCACCTGGCGACCGCCACCCTCTCCAACGCCGGGATGCGGCTCTACCTGGACGGCCAGCTTGCCGACAGCGACACGACGGTGACGAGCGGCCGCAGCTTCAACGGCTACTTCCGGATCGGTGACAACGACCTGCAGGGTTTCCCCGCCGCGCCGACCAGCAACTTCCTGAACGCCAGCATCTACAACGCGGCGCTCTTCGGGTCGGCACTGACCGCAGCCCAGGTCTCAGCCCACTACGACGCCGCGTCCTGACCACGGCCCGTCACCGGGGCGAGTTCGTCGATCATCGGCACCACGTCGTGGATGCCGTCCTTGACCCAGGTCGGCACGTACGGGTAGCGACCCACCTGCTCGGCGCGCGTCGACCCGCTCAGCACCAGGATCGAGCGCATCCCCGCCTCCAGACCGCTGCGGATGTCGGTGTCCATCCGGTCGCCGATCATCACCGTCGTCTCGGAGTGCGCATCGATCTGGTTGAGCGCGCTGCGCATCATCAGCGGGTTCGGCTTGCCGATGTAGTACGGGTCGACGCCGGTCGCCTTGGTGATGAGCGCGGCGATCGCGCCGGTCGCCGGCAGCGAGCCCTCCGCCGACGGTCCGGTGGCGTCGGGGTTGGTGGCGATGAAGCGGGCACCGTTGTCGATCAAGCGGATCGCGCGGGTGATGGTCTCGAACGAGTAGGTGCGGGTCTCCCCCAGCACCACGTAATCCGGGTCGCGCTGGGACATGATGTAGCCGACCTCGTGCAGGGCGGTCGTCAGCCCCGACTCCCCCAGCACGTACGCCGATCCGCCGGCCCGCTGATCCTGCAGGTACTGCGCGGTTGCGAGCGCCGAGGTCCAGATCGCCTCCTCGGGCAGGTCGATCCCGCTGGCCAGCAGCCGCGCCCGCAGATCGCGGCGGGTGTAGATCGAGTTGTTCGTCAGCACCATGAAGCGGCGCCCGCTCGCCTGCAGCTTCGCCAGGAACTCAGGAGCCCCGGGCAGCGCGTGCTCCTCGTGGACGAGCACCCCGTCCATGTCGGTCAGCCAGCACTCGACCGGTCTCCTGTTGGTCATGGCCGCATTCTTCCAGCACCGCACCGGCATCGGGCGTCGATCTCACCCCGCGCCGTAGTCGACGACGACTGCCGCGTGGTCACTCCACCGCTCGGCGTACGACGCGGCACGCCCTACCCGCGCGCCAGTCGCGAGGGCAGCGAGCGCCGGTGACGCCCACTGGTAGTCGATGCGCCACCCGGTGTCGTTGTCGAACGCCTTGCCGCGCCAGGACCACCACGTGTACGGCCCGTCCACGGCGCCGGCGTCCGCGCGTACGACGTCCCGCCACCCGGCCGCCGCCCACCGGTCGAGGTGCGCCTGCTCCTGCGGCAGATACCCCGACTTGCCGACATTGCCCTTCACGTTGCGCAGGTCGAGTGCGGTATGGCAGATGTTGAGATCCCCTGTCAGCACTGCCTTCTCGGCCACCAGCTCGCTCATCCGCTCACCGATGCGGTCCAGGAAGGCCAGCTTCTCCTCCTCGCGGGGACTGCCCGCCTCACCGGTGTGCACGTAGGTCGAGGCCACCGTCACGTCACCGACGCGCGCCTGCACCCACCGGCCGGCCTGCTCGAAACCGGGCAGTCCGACCCGCACGTCGGTCAGCGGAACCGGCGCCAGGATCGCCACACCTGCGCGACCGGCATCCGCCGCCTCGGTGTGCGCAACCGACCAGTCGCCCATCCCGACGTCGTCCAGCACCGCGCGCAGCTGAGCGTCGGTGGCGCGCACCTCCTGCAACGCGACGACGTCCGGCTGCTGCTCGGCGATCCACGCCAGGCCGCCGCGGCGGTGAGCGGCGCGAACGCCGTTGACGTTGGCCGAGATCAGGCGCAAGAATGCGGCGCTCAGCGGGGCTGGGCCGCGCGCACGGTGGGCGTGCCGGCGTTCTCGTCCTGAGCCAGCGCGTCGATCTCACCGACCAGCCGGTCGAACTCGTCCTGCTCGAGCGTCACGCCGGCCGCGTCCAGACCCTCGCGCAGCTTGTCGGCGATCTTCGCCTCGCCCGCGCTGTAGTCCCAGGACGTGGCGGTGTCGACCGCCTGCTGCGCGGCCTCGCGTGCCGCGTCGAGCTCTTCGGAGGTGTGCTCGCTCATGATCGTGACTCTCCTTCGACGGGGGCGCCGCGCGCCGAGCGCGGACGTACGGCGACAGTAGTGAAGGACGCCGACAGGTCTCACGCCGGCGCGGCCCCGCGGAAGGAGCAGACGGTGCAGGAGATCTCGCACGACGTCGTCATCGTCGGAGCCGGTAACGCCGGCACCGCCCTGGCCGCCCAACTGTTGCGCCTGGGCGCCCGCGACGTGGCGCTGCTCGACCCCAGCCGGACCCACGTCTACCAGCCGCTGCTCTCCTACGTCGGCGCGGGGATGGCCACCACGGCCCAGACGCGCAGGCCCCGCAGCGCCCTCGTCCCGGACGGCTGCACCTGGCACACCCAGGCCGTCGCCTCGGTCGATCCCGATGCCGGCCACCTCACCACGACCGACGGGACCCGCATCGCGTACGGCGACCTGGTCCTCTGCCCCGGCGCCCGCCCCGACTGGGACGCGCTCCCGGGCTCGCGCGCGGCGATGGACGAGGCGCACGGCTCGACCAACTACCTGCCGGAGCTGGCGCCGAAGACCTGGGAGCTCATCCGCGGGCTGCGCTCCGGCACCGCGGTCTTCACCGTCCCCGACCGGCCGGTGCCGTGCGGCGGGGTCGCCTACAAACCCCTCTTCCTGGCGTGCGACCACTGGCGGCGCACCGGAGTGCTGGACCGCATCGAGGTAGTGGCGCTCGTGGAGTCGCCGACCATGTTCGGCATCCCGCAGATCGACCGCCGGCTGGAGCGGGCGGCCCAGCGGTACGGCGTGCAGGTGCGCACCGGCACCTCCGTGCGCGCGATCCGTGCGGAGGACCAGACCCTGGAGACGACGGCCGGCGAGCTGCACTACGACCTGCTGCACCTCACCCCCGAGCACCGTGCGCCCGAGTGGATCGCCGCCGCCGGTCTGAGCGACGGTGCCGGCAGCTTCATCACGGTCGACGAACGCACCCTGCAGCACCCACGCCACCGCCGCGTCTGGGGACTGGGCGATGCGGCCGACACCCACTCCAGCAAGTCCGGCGGGGCTCTGCGCAAGCAGGTGCCCGTGGTCGCGTACAACATCGCCGCAGCCCGGATGGAGCAGCCGCTGCACGAGTACGACGGGTACTCCGTCGCCCCGATCACCACCTCGAGGTCGCACCTGCTACTGGCGGAGTTCGACCGCGACGGCGGGCTGCAGCCGATGTTCGGCCTGCGCGACCTGGCCCGGCCACGACCCTGGACGCTCGCCTTCGATCGCTATCTGCAGCCGCAGCTCTACTGGCACGGGATCCTGCCCGGACGGCTCTAGCACGCGCGTCTCGACGTGCCGCCACGCAGCGCTACTTTGCAGTAACCTCAGGCGAACCGCGCCACCGTGGTGGAGTGCCCCGCTCATGATCGAGGAGAACGCCGCATGACTCACGTTTCGCCCGAACCCAAGGCCGCCCCCAGCTCGGACCTGAACGCGCGCCAGGAGGCACTGCTCTGGGCGGGCGCCGACGTGGTTTTCATCGTCATCCTGCTGCTGCTCAGCGCCACCTTCCTGTCGGTCAACTCCGACTCCTTCCTCACGGCCACGCTGATCGCGCCGTTCGTCGGATGGGTGATCGGCAACCTGCTCGCCTTCGTGGTCCCCCGCACGATCTCGACCCCGTCGTGGCTGATCGCGATCGTCGCCCTAGTGCTCGTGGTGATCTGCGCCGGCGTCTTCCACAGCGGGCAGGGTGTCATCGCCACCGGCCGCGGACTTGCCGGGCTGATCATCGGCCTCGCCACCGGATTCCTCTTCCTGCGCGCGTGGCGCGCCCAGCACCAGGCACACAGCGCGGCGCGCGAGACCGCCTGACGGCCGCTCCGGCGTCGTACGCTGCGGAGATGGCCGACGCCGACAAGACTGACACCGCCCCGACGAGTTCGCCTGCACCTGCGGCGGATCCGGGCGATCACCTCACCCACACCAGTCACACCCTCGACCTGCCCGGCGGACCGTTGCACTACACGGCCACGACCGGGCGGGTCGTGCTGCGCGAGGAGTCCGTGGAGGACGGCGTGTGGAAGGGGCACGTGCCCCGCGCCCAGGTGGGGATCACGGCGTACACCCTCGACGACGCCGACCCGCACACCCGGCCGGTCACCTTCGCGTTCAACGGCGGCCCTGGCAGTTCCAGCCTCTGGCTCCACATGGGACTACTTGGACCGCGACGCGTCGTGATGGGCGACGTCGGTGAGCTGGCAGTGCCGCCCTACGACCTTGCCGACAACACCGAGACGCTGCTGATCGACAGCGACCTGGTCTTCATCGACCCCGTCTCGACTGGTCGCTCGCGGGTCGTCGAGGGCGGCAAGCCCAAGGACTTCCACGCGTTCAAGCGCGACCTGGAGACCGTGGCCGAGGTGATCCGTCGGTGGGTCACCAAGGAGGGCCGCTGGATGTCGCCGAAGTTCCTGGCGGGCGAGTCCTACGGCACCACCCGCGCGGCCGGGCTCGCGCAGCTGCTGCAGGACGAGATGGGCATGTACCTCAACGGTCTGATGCTCATCTCCAGCGTGCTCGACTTCGGCACCGCCGAGTTCGACGGGCACGACGACCGCGGCCACGTGATGTACCTGCCCTTCTACGCCGCCACCGCGCACCGACACGGCAAGCACCCCGGCCGCTCGTTGCAGGACGTGCTCACCGAGGCCGAGGAGTACGCCGCCCGCGACTACCCGTGGGCACTCTCCCGCGGCAACCGGCTCACCGCCGACGAACGGGCCGACGCCGTACGCCGGATCGCCTCCCTCACCGGACTCAGCGAGGACTACGTCGACCGGGCCGACCTGCGGATCGAGCACTGGCGCTTCTTCGGTGAGTTGCTGCGCGACCAGGGCCTGACCGTGGGTCGCCTGGACTCCCGCTTCACCGGCCCGGCCGCCTCCGGCATCGCCGAGCACATGGACGCCGACCCGTCGATGGACGCGATCGTGGGCCCGTACGCCGCGGCGTACCAGGAGTATTCGCACACCGAGCTGCGCAACACCGACGATGCGCCCTTCAGCGTCTTCGGTAAGGGAGTGCTGGAGGACTGGAGCTACAAGGAGTTCGAGGGCCGCTCCGTCTACGTCGCCGACCGGCTGGAGCGGGCGATGCGCGCCAACGAGCACCTGCGCGTGCAGATCGCCTACGGCTACTACGACGGAGCGACGCCCTACTACGCCGCGCAGCAGACGGTCGCCCACCTGCGGTTGCCGCAGTCACGGCTGGACAACATCGAGCATCACTTCTACGACGCCGGGCACATGATGTACGTCCACCAACCGAGCCGCGAGCAACAGAGCCGCGACCTGGCGGCGTTCGTCCGCTCGGCCTCCGGGGGCCCGCGAATCAGTAGGTGATGGTGGCCGACCCGTTCTGGGCGGCGTTGTTCGCGCTGCCGCTGCTGGTGACCGTGTTGCCCGCGCCGGCTGTGTAGCTGCTGCCCGAAGCGCCGGCGCCGCCGTACGCGGCGTAGTTGGTGCCGGTCACCGCGCCACCGGCTCCGCTACCGCCACCGGCGTATCCGCCGCCACCACCACCTGTGCCCACGACGCGCGTGCCGCCGGAGGCCGATGTCGGGATTGTCACACCCGTGCCGCCGTTTCCGCCGCCGTTCGCACCGGTGCCGTTGTTGCCACCCGCGTTGCCGTTGTAGCGAGTGGTGGGGCTTCCCGTGCCGGTGGCACCGTTTCCGCCGGCCCCACCCGTGGCGCCACTCGGAGCCGCTCCGCCGACCGCGGTGAGGGCGGTGCCACCGGCGGTCGGGGTCAAGGTGACCGTTCCACCTGCGTTGGGGTTCGGTGTGGCGCTACCACCGGCGGTGCCGCTTGCGTTGTAGCCACTGGAGGATGCCGCCACCGCGCCACCGCCCCCACCGGCGACGACGAACGGCTTGCCGGTGGAGTCCAGGATCGCCGTGCCGCCTCCACCACCGCGGCCGAGGTCGGCCGACGTCGATCCGCCGTTGCCGTACCCCGCACCGCCCGTGCCCACACCCGCGGCACCACCGACACCGCCGACCACCACCGTGATCGTCGTGGCGGTACCGGGCAGGGTGATCGTCCCCGAGATGGTCGCCCCCGAACCACCGGTCACCGCCGTACTAGCGTTGGCCCCACCAGCGCCGACGATCGTGTACGTCAATTTCGTCGTGCCCGCTGGGATCGAATACTGGGTCGAGCCCACAGCGGGGGTCAGGGTGACGGGCGGACTTGCAGCCTCGGCGGGTGCGGCAGCGCCGATGGCGATGACCGGCACCGTCCACGCGATGTGCCCCGCGATGACGCGCCGGGACGGGCCCGTGCGCTTCATGCGAGTCGGCTCCTGCGTACTCATCCCGTAATTCCTAGAACTTTCTCTTTACCACACAGAATTTTTTCAGTGCGGATTCAGCTGATGTTCAGATCGCAACGCCGCATCTCTTGACCGCGACCAGACCAAAAATATACCAATGCCAGTCCAATCGGGCTCTTAGGCGTCCGCGAGTCGAGCGTTCATCGAGCAGTCACCGCCGAGGCGCTCTCGCCCGAGGAAACCGGTCACCATGCGCAGCCGTCGGGTCCAGCCGGATGGACCACGGACCCGGCCGGCACGTGATCACCCGGCCAGACCAAGGTGGCCGCTGCCCGGGGTCGGCGTGACGTCGGTGATGGCGGGTCCTGTGCGCCCCCACCACTCGGCCATGTACTGCACTTCGCTGCCGGCGATGCTCGGATTGGTGCGGAACCATTGCAGATCGGGATGGTTGCTCATCCCCGCGGCGAACACTGCCGCCGGTGCCAGCACCGGGTCGTCCGCCAGGCCTGCCAGGTCGACCTCGTCGGGTACGCACCCGGCGTGGGCGAGGGCCTGGAGCAGCGCGAACCGCTCGCCAGAGGTGACCATGAGCTCGACCAGTTGCTGCTGCTGCCCGGGGCGTGCGAGGTAGGTGAGCACGTGTGCCGCCGCTTGCGCCGCATACGGCTCGGCCGGGTCGACCATCTGCTGCACGGCAACGTCGGCCAGGACGTCCCGATAGGGACTGGCTGCCAGCATCAACAGCGAATGCTCCTGGCGTTCCACGAAATCGGGCGACAGCGCCTCGCGCAGGAGACGATCCAACATCGGGTCGTCCAGCCCCGACTCCCGCAGTGCGGCAAGCCGGTAGCTGCTGAGGGCGGCCGGGCTCTGCACCCGAGCACCCGCGGCGGTCGGTGCCGGGTAGCGCCCCAGCCTGGCCACGACCTGCTGGGTGAGGGTCGCCGACAGACGCTGCGCGAGCATGAACGCGGGTCGGCCGCGATCCATCCCATCGCTCGCGGCATGGATGATCGCGCGACTGAGGTCGGGGACCAGGTCCCCGGGAAGCGTGCCGCGGCAGATCGAGTTGAGCAGACCGTAGGCCGCACCCCACTGCTGCTCGCCCTCGGACCGCTCGAAGAGGCCCACCAGCCAGCGGAGCACGGCAGGGTCGGCACTGGTGCCGAGGACGGCCACGACCCGGGCGGAACCACGGGCTCCCTGCTCGGAGGAGACGCGCTCGACCGAGTCGAGCAGAATCCGGCTCGCGTCACCATCGGCCAGCAGCGACCCCACTGTGTGCAGTCGAGTCGTCGATGCGTGGTGCACCGATCGCATTGCCTCGGACAGCAGTTGATCCACCCAACTGTTCAGCACCGACGGCGGGAGCACCGGCCCGGTCGGTCGCGTGATGACGTCGGCCACCTGCATCCAGTCGGTCCCGAGCATGGCACCGGCGGGCACCCTGGTCTCCCAGTCGCCGAGGGCAGCGCCGAGCTGCACGCGCGACATCGGTGCATGCGCTTCCGGTGCGATCGCCGGACCGAACATCCGGTCGATGCCACAGATGACCCCGACAAGATGTCCGGCAGGCAGGCTCAACGCCGCTTCGTAGGCGCGGACCACCGAGAGCGGGACTCGTTCGGCACCGGTTTCGTAACGGCACAGGGTGCTGGGGCCCAGGTGACAACCCTGCGCTCGAAGCATCTCCAGGAACTTCCCTGCCGGGCCCGGCACTGTCGCGAGCCTGCTGAGCCGCAGCAGCCACGCGATGCGCGCCTGCGGGTCGACGCTGCGCCCACGCAGCGGTGTTCGGTCATACGGCATGGCGACCGGACGGCCACGCCCCGGAACCCAGCTCATCACGCCCCCTCGACGCGAGCCGTGCGACTACGCAGCTCGACGGGCGCACCCGGAGCATTCCCGTGCCGGCGTACGCCGGACGACGGCGGCGCGGGGTGATCCCGCAGGACCGCGTCGAGCATCTCCGGGTTCAGGCCACTGTGCGGCCCGAAGCACGCCTGCACATCGAGCACCATCGGCAGTCCGTCCGCGCCGCGCCGGACTCCCACCTCGAGGGGGCCGGTCAGGCCGAGAGCGCGGACCGCGGCCCGTGCGACTCCCTCCACCCCGACGGCGTGATCGTCCCCGACCAGGGTCATCGTGGCCTCCGTGTCGTCCCGGACGGACTCCTCCAACACCGTCGAGAGCCGGCCCTTGCCGTCCAGCGGCCGATAGAGGACGACGGAGTATGCCGGTCCGGGGACGAACCGTTGCACGAACCAGTCATCGCTCATGGCCGACCAGTCCACGTCGTCCGAGCCATTGAGGACCGTCGCCGCTTGCGCTCCGCTGGCCCAACGGGAGCGCAGCGTCAGCTGACCGCCCATCGCGTCCAGCGCGTCCTCGGCGTCGGCGAAGTCGCTCGGGACGCCGAAATCGGGGACCCCCACTCCATGTGACCGCAGGCTCCACGCGGTCAGCAACCGGTCGTGCGCCGTACCGGTGGGCCCGGGCCCCGGGACGACGACATCGACGCCGAGTGAGAGTCGACCGACCGAGATCGCCGGTAGGGCGTCACTACTCGCGGGTATGACGAGGTCGATGCCGTAGCGCTGCACGATCCGGGCCAGAGCGGGCAGGAAGCCGGGGTTCGTCGGCTCGGGCATGAGGTGGCACACCGCTGACGGGAGGCACATCGGCCGGCTGTCGGCGCAGTGCACCTGCAGGCCTCGGGTGGCCAGTTGCTCCACCAGGACATGTCCGGCAGCGCCCTCGGCGCCCGTGACGAGGATGCGGCGCCGTCCGGCCGTGAACTGCGGAGTCTCCCGCCCGTAATTCGCGTGCGGCTGATGCTCTGACAATGCGTGCCCCTTGGAAGGTCCCGAAAGGGAATAGCGCCGCGGCCCATGTGGTCGTGGCGCACTGATCTGGCGCACCGACCTTCGGAGACCGGTGCGTTTTATGAGAGGAAGATCGCCGCCCCCAGGTGGCTCGGCTTCTTCAGGTCTTGATTGGCTGCGAACGTAAGCCCTTACCTTTTCCTGGTCAAGCGTTTACGTTTTATTTACCTTTCGTTGACTGCTACTTACCGCTGGTGAACAGCGTCAAGTGTGTGTTACCGCAGGTCAGCGGGCCGACACATGCCCGTGAGGCCTGCCGGACAATCCCAAGGAGATGATGACCCCCTCCTGTCCAAGAGGTGGGGGTATTGCCGATTTTTTGCAGGGCTTCTTTCGCGCTCGCAACAGCTCGGCGCCGTATTGCAAGGCTCCCTAGTCTGCTCGCCACACGGCCACCCGGCACAGGACGGGAGACCTATGAGAGGAGTCGGCGTGAGGGGTTGCGTTGGCTATGCGCCGGGGGTGTACGACCTCTTCCATGTCGGCCACCTCAACATCCTGCGGCGAGCCCGCGAGCGGTGTGACTACTTGATCGCGGGAGTCGTCTCCGACGAGATGGCCGAGCGGGCCAAGGGGCGGACCCCGGTCGTCCCGACATCAGAACGGCTGGAGATCATCCAGCACATCGTCTTCGTCGACGAGGCGATCATCGAGACCGTCCCGCGCAAGTTGGACACCTGGCGCGAGCATCCGTTCGACGTCATCTTCAAGGGGGACGACTGGCGCGGTACCGCGAAGGGCGACCGGCTCGAGCAGGATTTCGCCGCGGTCGGAGTGACCGTGTGCTACCTGCCGTACACGATCCACACATCGAGCACGTTGCTGCGGGAGGCGTTGCACCATGCCGCGTCGTGAGGCAGCGGCGAGCACCTCGGTCACACCGGGCGGGGCGAGCTGAGTGTCCGTCGCACAGCGCAGCCCGGTGACCAGCCGCACACCCGACGAAACCCTGCGCCAGACGATCCAGCGGCTCTCCGGTGCGCAGAAGACCTCCAAGGGTGCGCCGGCCTACTCCCGGTTCGTCAATCGCAAGGCCGGCCGCCTGATCGCCGCGGTCGCCTACCACTGCCACCTCACGCCCAATGCCGTCACGCTGATCAGCGCGGGGTGGTCACTGGCGGGTATCGCGTTGCTCGTGTTCGGTTCACCGACAACGGCTCTCGGCATCGTCGTGACCCTGTGCCTGGCCATCGGGTACGCGTTCGACTCCGCCGACGGCCAGCTGGCCCGGCTCCGCGGCGGCGGCTCGCCCGCCGGCGAATGGCTGGACCACGTGGTCGACAGCGGGAAGGTCTGCGCGCTGCACCTCGCGGTACTCGTGTCCTTCTATCGCGCCGGCGACTCTGCCCGCGAGCTGCTCGTCCCGTTGATGTGGACCTGGGTCGCCAGCGTGCTGTTCTTCGTCATCATCCTCAACGACCAGCTGCATCGAGCACGGGGCACCGCGCCGGCGAAGGATGCTGCGGCGCCCGTCCTGCGCAGTCTGCTCGTCGCGCCCACCGACTACGGCGTTCTGCTGCTGACCTTCGTGCTCATCGGGCAGCACCAGCTCTTCCTCTGGGTCTACGGACTCCTGCTGGTGGCGAACATCGCGTATCTGGCAGCCGGCCTGGCGAAGTGGTTCCGCGCGTTGTCGCACCCCGAGACCACGGGTGCGCCCGCATGACCCCGACCCTGCTCATCGCGAACCCTTCGGCGGATGTCTACGGCTCGGACCTGCAGATGCTCCAGACCGTATCGGCGATGCGCGGCCGAGGCTGGCGAGTGGTCGTGGCCATCCCCGGCAACGGACCGTTGGTGCCCCTCCTCACCGCACGCGGCGCGGAGGTCGAATTCCTTTCCTTCCCCGTGGTGCGCCGATCGAACATGTCCGCCGCCGGGATACTTGCTCTGGGCGTCGACGCCGCGCGGTCGCTGCCGGGCATGCGGCGCCTCTTGAAGTCCGTCGCTCCCGACGCCGTCTACGTGAACACAGTCACCATCCCCTGGTGGATCACCGCGGCGCGATCCGGCCGAATCGGTGTGGTCTGCCACGTGCACGAAGCGGAGGCGGAGGATCGCCGAGCGATCAGAGTCGCACTGAACACACCATTGCTCGCTGCCAATTCGCTCATCGCCATCAGTCCGTCGGTGGTGGATGCGACCGTTCGCGACGTGCCGGCGCTGAAGCGACGGACACACCTGATCTACAACGGTGTCCCCCAGCCATCCGCCGAGCCCACCGCCGCCCCGGAACCACGGCCGTTCCGGCTGGTCGTCATCGGGCGCCTGTCGCCGCGCAAGGCGCCTCACATCGCACTGGAGGCTGTGGCTCAATTGCGTCGCGCCGGACGCGACGTCCGCCTGGAAGTCTGTGGGACGCCGTTCGCCGGGTACGAGTGGTACGAGGAGGAGCTCCGCGCCCGCGCCGAGGACGACGACCTCGCAGGCTCGGTGACCTTCTCCGGATACGTCTCACCCGTCTGGCCGGCACTCGCCCGATCGCACGCCGTCCTCGCGCCGTCCCTGCGCGAACCCTTCGGAAACGCCGTGGTCGAAGCGCAATTCGCGTGCCGGCCGGTCATCGCCGCCGCCGCGATGGGACACCTCGAAACTGTTCAGCACGAGGCGACGGGCCTGTTGGTCCCCCCAGGGCAGGCCGATGCGATGGCTGCCTCAGCGGCTCGCCTGATGGATGACCCGGGCTTGGCGACGTCCCTGGCCCAGAGGGCGAGGGTCCGCGCTCTCGACCGGTTCACGGTCGACCGCTACGGCACCGAGGTTGCCGACCTCATCGGGGGCCTGTGCCGTGATCGCCGCCAAGCGCACAGGCACGTTGCGTCCACCCGACCACGAGAGGTCGTGCGTGGCGCATGAGTCACACGACAGCAGCCGGAGCGGTATCGCCGCCGACGGTCCGAATTCTGGGGACGCATGGAATCCCCGCCGCGTACGGCGGATTCGAGACCGCGGCCGAGAACGTAGCGCTCTACCTCCACGCCCACGGGTGGCGGGTGGTCGTCTACTGCCAGGAGCAGGGTGTCGGCCCGATGCGGGAGGACGTCTGGCGCGGCATCGAACGCGTCATCGTGCCGGTCGACCGCGACGGATGGCTCGGCACCTCGACCTTCGACTGGATCACCGTGAGGCACGCGGCACGCCATCGTGACGTGTGTCTGACGTTCGGGTACAACACCGCGATCTTCAACGTGCTGCAACGGATTCGTGGCATCCCCAACGTCATCAACATGGACGGCATCGAGTGGTCCCGCGCCCGGTGGGGGAAGTTGCGCCAGGCGATCCTCTACACGAACGAGCGGATCGCGTGCGCCGTGGGCGATCACCTCATCGCCGACCACCCCTGCATCAACGATTACCTCGAGCGCAAGGCACCGGCACGCAAGATCTCGACGATCACCTACGGCGCCCACCGCGTCAGCGAGGCATCGACCGAGCCCGTGCTCGACATGGGGCTGACGCCCGGCAACTACCTCACGTTGATCTGCCGCCCGATCCCGGAGAACTCGATCCTCGAGCTGGTGCAGGCGTTCTCGGCGAAGTCCCGCGGACATCAGTTGGCGATCTTCGGCAACTACACACCCGACACCGATCCCTACCACCGAGCCGTGATGGACGCGGCGAGCGACGAGGTGCGCTTCGTCGGTGCGATCTACGAGCCGGCGCAGGTCGCGGCGCTTCGCCTGCACAGCGCGATCTACCTGCACGGCCACACGGTCGGTGGCACGAACCCGTCGTTGGTCGAGGCCATGGCGGTGGGCAATCCCGTTGTGGCGCACGACAATCCGTACAACCGTTGGGTAGCAGGCGACGGTGCGCTCTACTTCGACGACGTCGAGTCGGCGAGCAGCTGCATCACCGAGCTGCTCGACTCAGCCGACCTGCGCGAGTCGCTGTCGGCGGCGAGCCGAGCGCGGCACGCCCGTGAATTCACCTGGGAGCACGTCGCCGGCCAGTACGAGGCCGTCCTGCGGCAGTTCGCGACGTCCCATGACAGATCCGCCAGGACGAGAGCAGGAGTAGGAACATGAAGATCGGTGTCGTCGGACTCGGCAAGATGGGGTTGTCCCACCTGTCGATGATCAATGCGCATCCGGATGTCGAGGTCGCAGGCATCGTCGACTCGGCCGGTTACCTCCTGGACGTCCTCGGGAAGTACACCGGCATGCAGAGATTCAGCGACTACGAGACCATGCTGGACACGGTCGAGTTGGACGCGGTCCTCATCGCCACCCCGACCCGCATGCACGAGCCGATGGTCCGCGCCGCGCTCGAACGAGACCTGCACGTGTTCTGCGAAAAGCCGCTCTGCCTGACATCGGCCGAATCCATCGCCCTCGGCGAACTCGCCGACGAACGTGGGCTGGTGACCCAGGTCGGCTACCACAACAAGTTCGTCGGAGCGTTCCAGGAAGTACGAAATCTCCTCGACGCCAAAGCGATCGGACAGGTCACCCACGTACTGGCGGAGGCGTACGGGCCCGTCGTCCTCAGGGCGAAGGGGTCGACCTGGCGCAGCCGTAAGTCCGAGGGCGGCGGCTGCCTCTACGACTACGCGGCGCACCCGATCGATCTGCTGACGTGGTATCTCGGCGCACCGGTCGGCGTCGGCGGCTCCCAGCTGCGGCGCGTCTTCTCCGACCATACGGAGGACGAGGTGCTCGCGACCATGTACTTCGAGGAGGGAGTGAGCAGCCAGATCAGCGTCAACTGGTCGGACGAGTCCTGTCGCAAGATGACCACGAAGGTGACGATCTGGGGTACGGCCGGCCGCATCCAGGCCGACCGTCAGGAATGCCAGGTCTACCTGCGCGACACCGTCGAGCCCCCGCCCGGCTATCAACACGGCTGGAACACCAAGTACACCACCGAGTTGACCGACCCGACGTGGTTCTATCTGCGCGGGGAGGAGTACAGCGCGCAACTGGACTACTTCGTGCAGCGCGTCCGGGCAGGCAAGGTCGAAGGCGTCAACACGTTCCAGAGCGCCGCGGTCACCGACCGTGCCCTCGAGCTGATCTCACAGGACGCCGCCGTCGGGACCTCCCTGCGCGAGTTGCGCCCTGCGCAACCGACCCCAGCAACGACCACCGATCGCATGAAGCGACGCATCTTCCGGAAGCAGCCATGACGACACAGATCGCCCCTTCGCCCGCCCACCGGACCGACCGGATGCCGCGACTGCTCTTCGGGGACAACCAGTTCTTCGGTGTGAACCACATGTCGGAGGAGAAGGCGCGCCAGCAGGCGATGCGCTTCCAGAACCTCGATTCCATCGTTCGGGTCCTCGACGCGGCATGTGACGAAGGCATCGACACCTTCATGTGCACCACGCACGACCGGATCGGCGAGATCTGCGCTCACGTGCGCGCAAACCCCGAGCGCTACGCGGACTTCACCTTCTACCCGTGCATGCCCTACGCGCACAAGTACGCCGATGCCGTCACCGAGGACGGCATGCTCGGGGCGATCCGCCGGTTCCTGCCCGAGGAGGGTCTGTTCAACGCCGCGTTCCGGGGTGGCCGCGCACTCGCGACCAAGGATGTCGAGGGCATCATCACGCTGCTCGTCGACGCCGAGATGGCAGCCTTCCGAGGTGTTCGCACCCCGGTGATCTGGCTGCAGAACGTGGTCGTCGATCTCCTCCTCGGACTCGACTTCAAGGACGCCTTCTCGATCTTCGATGAGCACGTACGCACCCGGTACGGCGCCGAACCCGGCTACATCACGATGAACCTGCCGCGCGCGCTGGACATGTTCGACGACATCGGCCTGGTCAACCCCATCGTCTGCTCGAACATCAACAAGCTCGGATTCCGCATGTCGGGCGGGATCGAGGAGTACCAGGCCGCACTGCGCGACCGGCAGTTCCGAGCGGTCGCGATGTCGGTCTTCGCGTCCGGCGCGATCCCGCCGCGTGAGGCCCTGGAGTGGGTGTGCAGCCAGCCGCAGATCGAGTCCATCGTCTTCGGAGCATCGAGTCGGGCGAACATCGCCCAGACCGCCGAACTCGTTGCGGAGTTCTGCTGACCATGGCTGCGGGCACTGCATTCGCTTCGTCCCGGGCGCGGGGCCGCGGGCTGCTGCATCCTGAGCCGCTGAGGAGGCCGGCGTTCGACGTGAAGGCGGCGACCGTCCTGCGCGCCACACGGACTGCCTACCGCGAGCATCTGGCGCATGAGCGGATGGATCCGGAGGCGCTGCAAACGCTGCAGGATCAGCGGACGATCGCGCAGGCTTCGTTCGCCATGCAGCATTCGCGCTTCTACCGCGACCTCTACCGGTCCGCGGGATTCTCCATCGAGGACCTGCGAGACCCTGCAGCCTTCTGCCAACTGCCCACCATCGGCAAGGAGGACGTCCGCGAGCGCTTCGCCGACTTCCGGACGGATGAGGCCATCAGCGCGAACACGGCGCTGAACGTCACCGGCGGCAGCACGGGAGAACCCCTGCGGATTCTGCGTGATGTGCGGGTGCCGGCGCGGGCCCTGGAGTGGCAGTTGTTCCACTGGTGGGGCTTGGACCCGTCTGTGGATATTGCGATCGTGCAACGCCACACGAAATCCCAGAAGGATCGACTCCGCCACGCGGCGTCCTGGTGGCCGTCCGTACGGTTCCAGCTCGACGCGTTCCGGATGAACGAGGAGACGATCGGACAGTTCCTCGCGCAATGGCAGTCGGTCGAGCCTTCCTTGTTGATCGGCTACGCCGGTGCGATCAGCGAAGTAGCCGCAGAGCTCCTCGCGCGGGACATCCGTGTCCATCAGCCGCGAGCAGTCGCCACGACCGCGGCCCCGCTGACCGACCCCCAGCGAGCCACCATCTCGGAGGCGTTCGACGCACCCGTCTACGACCACTACCGGTCATCGGAGGTGCCCTGGATCGCGGGTGAGTGTGCCGCCCATGAGGGACTGCACGTCTTCGCCGACGTCCGCAAACTCGAGCTTCTCGACGAGACCGGCGTCCCCGTGGCCGCGGGCACCGTGGGTGACACCGTCGTCACCGACCTCAACAACAGGGTGTTCCCGCTCATCCGTTATCGACTCGGTGACCGAACCGCTGCGATCGACGCCCCGTGCGCGTGCGGTGTCACGCTCCCTCGGATCCAGCCCATCAGCGGGCGTCAGACCGACGCGTTGCGTCTGCCCGGTGGGCAGGTCGTGGCGGGTGAGGGCCTCGCGCAGATCTTCAGCCGACACCCTGGCGCGGTCCGACAGTTCCAGATACATCAGATCTCCGACCGCTCCGTGGTGCTGCGATGCGTATCGGCGCACCGGCCCGACTCCGCGCGCGACATCCAGGTGGTCGCGTCGAACCTTCGAGAGCTCCTCGATCACCAGGTGAAGGTCGCCGTCGTGCTCGTCGACCGGATACCTCACGCGGGTGGGAAAGTCAGATGCGTGACCAGCGACGCGCGGTAGCGGAGCTGGTGCGGGACTCGACCGCGACACCGTTGACGGTGCTGCAATCCGGGCCCCGACCGCTCCCGACCACCAATCCCTACAACATTCTGCTCGCCCAGAGTGTGGAAGCACGTGACGCCATCGACTACCGGTACTTCTCATGGAGAGAAGCGCTGCTGGGACGGCATGAGGTCTTCCACGCCCACTGGCCGGAGGCGATGCTGCAGGGCCGCACCCCGCTGAGATCGGTTGCTCGACAGGCCCTGTTCGCACTGCTCCTGGTCAAGTGGAAGGCGCGTCGAACGGCCGTCGTACGCACGGTGCACAACATCGGTCTGCCCCAGGGGATCTCGCGTCGAGAAACCCTGCTGCTGCACGCCTTCGAGCATCAGACCGTGCTCGGCATCTGCCTCAACGAGCACACCCCGGTACCCCACGCACGTGCTCGACATGTCATCCCCCATGGCCACTACCGCCCGTGGTACGACCGTTATCCCCACAGCACGGCACGGACCGGACACTTCGCCTACTTCGGAATGATCCGGCGGTACAAGGGGGTGGACGGTCTTGTGCGGGCATTCCAGGAGACGACCGATCCCGCCCTGAGTCTGACCGTCGCCGGCAAACCGTCGACGCCGGCGCTCGGCGCGGACCTGGAACGACTGGTCAGCACAGATCCTCGGATTAGCTTCGCCCCCGGCTTCCTGGAGAACCCCGACCTCGTCACCGCGATCACAGAAGCGGAGATGGTGGTCCTGCCGCATCCGGAGATGCACAACTCCGGAAGCGCTCTGGCCGCACTGTCACTGGACCGTCCCGTGCTGATCCAGGACAACGCGGTCAACCGCGATCTGCAGTCGGAGGTCGGCGCCGGCTGGGTCCACCTCTACGCCGGCAACCTCACGGGTACGGACCTGGTGGACGCACTCGAGGCGCTGCGCGCGAATCCGCCGAAGGGTCGCCCACGGCTGGAGACCCGTGAGTGGGACCTCTCCGCGGCCCTTCACGAGGACGCCTACCGTCACGCCGCATCCATCGTCAACGCGGGTCCTCGTTCCATGCGCCCGGGCCTGCGATGAGCACGACCGAACAGCACACCGATCTTCGCACCGGCCGAGGACCAGGTCCGGTGCATCGTCCTCTCACTCTCGTGGTCGCGATACTCACCTTCCGCCGCTGTGAGGAGTTGCGCAGACATCTCCCCGAGGTCGCCAGACATGTCGAGTCTCTGACCGCCGCCTCGCCAGGACCGATCTCGGCATCCGTCCTCGTCGTCGACAACGATCCGTCGGGGTCGGCCGGTCCCGTCGTCGAGGAGATGGGCCCGGCCGTGCGCTATGTGTGCGAGCCCGATCCGGGGATCGCAGCTGCCCGCAACCGCGCGGTCGACGAAGCGGCCGGAGCGGATCTCCTGGTGTTCATCGACGACGACGAACGACCGCTTCCAGGGTGGTTGCCCGCGTTGGTCGACACATGGGCGGTTCATCGCCCGGTGGCTGTTCCAGGACGGGTCCTCCCCCGGTATGCGTCTCCTCCTGAGACGTGGTTGATCGCGGGCGGGTTCTTCGACCGCCCGGTTCGGGCCTCGGGCACGCGTATGCCGACCGCCGCCGCGGGAAACCTCCTGATCGACCTACGGCAGCTGCGCTCCTCAGGTCTTCGCTTCGAGGAGCCCTTCGGCAGAACGGGCGGTGAGGACAGCCTGCTGGGCAGGCGCCTCGTTCAGCAGGGACTGCAGATCATCTGGTGTGCCGAGTCGGCGGTCGAGGACGTCATCCCAGCTGAACGTCTCACGAGGTCGTGGGTACTTCGCCGAGCGTGGTCACAGGGCAATCTGCAGAGCTTGATCGACGTGCGTCTCGCGGCGGGTCGGTGGCGACGGGCGTACGTGACCGCCTACCGGCTCGCGGCAGGGTGCGCCCTCATCGGCAGGGGGATGCCGCGAGTAGTCATCGGCTACGCGTGTCGGAGGAAGCGTCTTCAGGCGCAAGGGGCGGGCGCGTCGTTCCGAGGGATGGGCATGATCGCCGGAGCCTGCGGACGTCGGTTCGAGCAGTACGCACGATCTGACGCACCCACCTGACGACCCCAGGCTTGCAGCCAGGTATCACGCGTCATGGTTGTTCGCGACGTGCGCGCGCCACCACCGGAGCGCTGCCCAGGAGCAGCGTCAGCGTCGGCGCTGCTGTCCACAGGGGCGTGCCCAGCAGATCCCAGACAGTGACGCACGAGAGGAACAGCACCAGCGCATTGACCCGGCTCCCGGAGATGGCCGCCGTCAGGAATCGGAGAGCGACGACCGCGATGATTCCTGCGAGGACCAAACCGAGGATCCCGTAAGGCGCCCACAGATCAGCCGTGATGCTGTGCAGTTCGAACTGACCCGAATAGAACATGTACTTGTCGAGGCCGCCGAGCCGCGGGTCCGCACCGATGGCTTGCATGGCGTTCTCGGCGATCGAGATGTCGTGCATGTTGGGCTGGACGCCCATTCCGTAGCCGAGCGGATGCTCCATCAACAGGCTCTTGAACCCCACCAGCTCGGGACGGCCGCCCAGGAGCAGCGATCCTGAACGGTTGAGTTGCAGGACGGTGCGCTGCTCGGTCTCGGCTCCCAGATATCCCCGGAGGATCAGAGTCTGGCCGAGAGTCAGGATCGCTGCCAGAACGACGACGAGCAGACCGGCCTTCGCGAATGACGCGCGAAGGTCGTCCCCCCACGTGTATCGACCCGCGCACAACAGGAGGGCGCCGGTCACGATGTACGTCGCGAAGAGTGACCTGGAGTCGGTGCCCGCAGCGACCGCCATCAAACCACCGAGCGCTGCGAGTTGGGGCCACTTCATGCGCGTGGCCACGGCGATGCTGAGCACCACGATCGTCACGGGGGTCGCGTAGCCGAACTTCCACGATCCCGTCGAGTAGACGAAGGTCATCCTCGGCACGCTCATCAGACTGCCCAGACCGAAGCACAGCCCCACCAACCACAACGGCAGGATCGTCCGGGCCCAGAGGACGGTGCACACCCCGAGGAGAATCCCCCCGAGAAGGGCAGCCGCAGCGATCTGTGCGCGGCCCACCACGACATGGTCGACCGCGGTCGATCGGCTGAGGAACAACCCAGCGACCATGGCGGCCATTCCGCACGCGAGCGCCCATTTGGCTCCCCAGTACCGGCCGAGCGTGGGGAGCGACAGCGGAAGCAGGAGGAATGCGAGCACGTCCCCACTGGTGACCCCGTAGTGCACCGTCAGCCGCAGTCCCAGCAGGAAGAGGCAGAGCACCGCAAGGACCTGCTCGACGAGGACGGTCCTGTTGACGATCTCGGTGTCACGTTCGCGACCGGCGCTCGAGCCCGCCCCGCCCTGTGTCGACCCCGCCGGGGCGTCCGTCTCCCCTCGCGGCTCGTCCACGCGGCCCCGGGGGAATGCTGTGCTGTGCGACACGTCGGACCGACCTCAGACGCCGTTGTAGATCGGCGAACACTCCACGCAGCTGACGTCCGTGCTGCTGACGAGGAGAGGCTCTCGGTCGTGGCGCTCGGTCACCTGCTCGAAGGCTCGGGCGATCGGCTCCACACTCCGCGCGATCCGCTCGAGCACCTTCCTGCACTCACGGCGCGACATGCGCGCTGGGTCCTGGATGTCGTCGTCCCTCCCGGGAGCCCGGACCGCGCCTCGTGCGCGGGAGGCGTCCTCACGCAACTGCCGAAGAGCGTCGGACGGTGTTGCTCCGCAGCTGTTCGAGCGGCACGAGCTGCGGTACGTCAGCGCGTCATCCAAGAGACGTGCGAACTCCGGCACCGTGAAGACCTTTCGCACGACCGAGGGACACATGGAGACGACTTCGGAGCGGTGCACGCGCGTCATCACGAGAATGAGGTCGGCCTCCAGCAACATCGCGGCGGTCAGCCTGGTCGAGCGGAAGGTTGCTGCGCCGTCTGACAGATCCGCGGGAAGCTTCTGTTGCATGGCCGCGACCATCTCGGAACCCTTCAGCGCACGGGTACCTGCACTGACGACCGAGATCGCGAGCGCATCCTGCAACGACGACCTCAGCAGGAGCGCTGTGGCGGGAGACCTGCAGATGTTCGCGGTGCACACCACCAGGACCTTGAAGCAGTCGCTCGCCACGTCATCTCACCCCCCTGCGGACACTTGCCTGCACGGTCGCGCCGGTACGGACGCTCGGCTTCCCGACGAGCTCGACAGGAAGCTCGGGCGAGTCCAGTTCAGGAGCATCCGCCTGAGGTACCGCTGTGGTGTGCCGGCCCGATTCCGCGCCGCCGTACGTGCGGTCACGACCTGACCGGAAGCGCTTCCTCGCCAGGACCACCCCGAGCAGTTTGGCGCCCCCCTGCTCCAGCGCACGGACACTCTCGGCCAGTCGCGACTGCGAGACGGATCCCGCACCCGCCACGAGCACCGCCCCGGAGGTGAGGTGGGCGATCAGAGCAGCGTCGGTCACGGGACCGAGCGGCGGACAGTCCAGGATCACGATGTCGTAGTCGTCGGCCAGACATTGCACGAGCACCGCCATCTGCGACGAGCTCAACAGCTGCCCGGGGTTCGGGGGCACGGCGCCGGAGGGCAGCACGAACAGCTTGTTGTCGGCGCCCGACGGCTGTACGACGTCCTCGAAGGCGGACAGCCCGGACAGGATGGACGAGAGGCCGGCACTCCCTTCGATGCCGAGTCGTTGCGCCACCGCCGGTTTGCGCAGGTCGGCGTCGATCAGGAGGACTCGGTCGCCGGCCTCGGCGCACGCGAAAGCGAGGTTGAGCGCCGTGGTCGTCTTCCCCTCCGATTCCTCGCTCGAGGTGATGACCACGGAACTGCGCCCGCTCCCGACCTGCATGAACCTCAGGTTCGTCCTCAACTTGCGGTACGACTCCGCACGCCCACTCAACGGAACGTCGCGCACCGGCAGCTGAGCTCCTCCGGACCACCGAGACCGCCGTGGCATCGTCACCTCGCCGAGCACCGGCTTGTCGACGACCTCGCTGAGATCGGCGGCGCACCGCACCTTGTCGTCGAGCTTGTCCCGCAGCACCCCGATCGCGAAGGCGAGGATCAGGCCACCGAGGAAGCCGGCCGCGATGTTCCGTTTCGTCGCCGGCACGGCCGGTTTCGTGGGGACCCGCGCCGCACCGACCGCGTAGACGTCCACTGTCGGGCGCCCGCGAGAGTCCTTGGGCGACAGGCTCTTCGCGGTCACACCCAGGACGTCGGTGACCTTGTTCGCGATCGCTGCCGCGTGCTGTGGAGACCGGTCGGACGCACTGATGTGGATGATCACCGTGCCTGCGGCGACACTCGTGGACACTTCACGAGCGAGCTGTGCTTCGGTCGCGGGGAACGGGAGCATCGTCGCAACCTCCCCCAGTACCCGGGGGCTGGTCGCGAGCATCGCGTACGACTCCATCTGGGCCTGCGTGTAGGACGACCCCTGCGACAGATCGACCGCGCTGTTCCCGTACGACAGCGAGAAGTACACGCTGGCGCTGGAACGGTACATAGGTGTCGTCGTCACCGACCACAGCAGCGCGGCGATCACACACGTGGCGAGCAGGCCCAGCATGATGCGCCAACGCCGTCGAACGATCTGGGCATAGGTGTGAATCGTCATCGCGAACAGTCCCCTTCGACATTCATTGCGCTAACTTCCCCTTCCGGCGAACAACCGACTGAACGGTGTGAACGATGTCCTCGACGTCGCGGCGCACGGCCGGCGCGAGCGCCGCCGCGCCCGCGATGGCGGCCACGCACGCGCAGGCGCTCAACAAGATCTGTGTGAGGGGCGCCAACGGCACCACCGAGCAGGTGACGAAGCCGGCTGCGCCGCACAGGACAGCCATGGCGGTCACGCGCGTTGCATCACGGACCATCGCGCGGACCGGACACTGCGTCTTGCGTGCGGCGAACCAGAGCGAGAACGGCCACTTGATGGCGGCGGAGACGGCGTACCCGGTCGCGACGCCCACCACGCCCCACCTGCTGCCAATCACCAGGCACGCGATGCGGATTCCCGTTTCGACGTACGAGAGCTTGACGAGCTGGCCGGTGATCTCCCGCGACAGGTAGATCCAGAAGCAGGCGAAGGAGAACGTCTGGACAGCGCCCGCGACGGCGAGCATCCGGAAGATCGGGACGACCCCGCTCCATCGGTCTCCGAGGACCAGGACGATGACCGGCCTCGCCGCTCCGGCCAGGAACGCGATGGGAAGGACGAGCAGGTAGCCGAGGGCCAGCTGGCCGCGAAGCACATATCGGTCGTGCCGAACCGAATCGTCCCGCAGCCGCGACAGCACCGGGAGCGCAACGCTGGTGGTCGGTGAACGCACCTGGCCGAGAGGTGCCATCAGGAGCTGGAATCCCCGGTTGTACAGACCGAGCGGTCTCGCCCCGAACCGCGTCCCGATGATGAAGGAGTCGGCGTTGCTGCCTACGTACTGGATGAGCTGGGCGCTGACGTAATGCCACCCGAAACGCAGCAGATGCCTCATCGGTTCGTGACGCGACGGTTTGCCGGGGATCCACCGCGAGACGCCGACGACGATCATGAGTCCGATCACCGCCTGCCCCAACTGTTGGGCGACCAGGGCCCAGTAGCCGGCCCCCCACACCGCGAGCAGCACAGCGAGGGCGGCCGCCAGCATCACCGAGACGACATCGGTCGCGGCCAGGACGCCGAATCGCATGTTCCGATTCAGGTCAGCGCGGTACTGGGTCGCCAGACCGTCGAACAGGAAGACGAACGACAGCACCATGGCGATCCGCCGCAGTTCGGGCTGCCCGTAGATCAGTGCGATCAACGGCGCCCCGGCGATGATGACAACGGTGAGTGACGCGCCCAGCCCGGTATTGATCCAGAACAGATTGCTGCGTTGCCCGGCCGACAGGGTCCGCGCCTGGACCGCCGCGTAGGACAGACCGAAATCGCGAAAGATCTCGGCCACCCCCACGATGGCGACCACCATGGCGAGCAGACCGTAGTCGCGGGGACTCAGGATCCGGGCCAGCGCGACGACCCCGGTCATCTGGATCAGGATGCGCACGACCTGGCCGCCCACAGTGACGATGGCGCCTCGTGCCGCGCGTTCGCCCAGCCCCTGGGAGGGGATCCTCGTCTCGTAACCACCTCCCTCCTCCTCGTCCACCTCAGGAGGAGGGAGCTCACTGACCCCGGTCACTGGCGACTGCCTGCGATCCCGTCTCGGTGGTGCATCCCACGTCGGTTCATGAATCGTTCCACTTCGAGATCGCGTGGAGCTTCTTCGCATTCTCCTTCGTCACGGTCTGCATCCACTGCAGCTTCACGCCCTTGGCCATCGCCTTCATGGCCTGCTGGTTGATCGTGGTCGCGTCGTAGACCCGCAGACCGTCGAACGAGACGGTGACCGGGACGGTGGTCGCGTTACCGGAAAGGTAGGCGGCAAGCCCCGGACTGCCGGCTGTCTGCAACCCTGCCGTGGAATCCGTCGCCTGCACCTGCCACGTGCTCGGTTCCGGAGTGCCGTCGGCCCAGACCTTCGCCCGCAGTGTTGTGGGGGTGGTGCCCGTTGCGTCGAAGCGCACATCGAAGGTCTTGCCAGGTGAAGCCGTTAGACCGGAGATCGCCTGAAGCGGCACCGTCGCGACCTCGGTGGTGCCGGACATCCGACTGATCGCGAGGAACACCTGGCCGTCGTTCCTGATCCACACCTTCGCCCGGTAGTCGCCCACACCGGCCACACGACGGCCGAGAACGTATACGTACAGGCTTCCCGTGCTCTGCATGGTGTCGGAGGAGAACTGCACGCGTACATCCGACTGAGTCGTCGAGACCGCATTGGCGTACGCGCTCGGACCGGTCCCGGCCTGGGTGATCTTCATCCGCCCGACCCCGCCGCCGACCGACAGCCCCGAGCCGCTGGAGCTCCACGCCCCGCCGCTGTCCAGAGAACCCCACCCGCTGGCTACCGTGCGACCGAAGTCGTCCGCCGCGAGGGTGGTGGGTGGCGCCTGGGCGACGGTCACGGCATGGGACACGGAGTTGGTCGCGCCCTGGTTGTCGGTCACCGTTAGCGTCACGGTGTAGGTGCCCGCGGACGTGTACGCGTGCGTCGGATTCACGCCCGTACCGGCGGTGCTGTTGTCACCGAAGTTCCACGAGTACGACGCCACCGTGCCATCCGGATCGGTAGACCCCGACCCGTCGAAGGACCCCGTCAGGTTGTTCACCGACGAGGTGAACGCCGCCACCGGAGGCTGATTCACCGGCGGTGCCGTCACCGTGATGCTGTGCGTCACCGAGTTGGTCGCGCCCTGGTTGTCGGTCACCGTCAACGTCACGTTGTACGTCCCGGCGGACGTGTACGCGTGCGTCGGATTCACGCCCGTACCGGCGGTGCTGTTGTCACCGAAGTTCCACGAGTACGACGCCACCGTGCCATCCGGATCGGTAGACCCCGACCCGTCGAAGGACCCCGTCAGGTTGTTCACCGACGAGGTGAACGCCGCCACCGGAGGCTGATTCACCGGCGGTGCCGTCACCGTGATGCTGTGCGTCACCGAGTTGGTCGCACCCTGGTTGTCCGTCACCGTCAGCGTCACGGTGTACGTACCTGCGGAGAGGTACGCGTGCGTCGGGTTCACGCCCGTACCCGCGGTGCTGTTGTCACCGAAGTTCCACGAGTACGAGGCCACCGTCCCATCCGGATCACTCGAACCAGACCCGTCGAACGACGCGTTCAGGTTGTTCACCGACGACGTGAACGCCGCCACCGGAGGCTGATTCACCGGCGGCGCGGTCACCGTGACGGTGTGCGACACGGAGTTGGTCGCACCCTGGTTGTCCGTCACCGTCAGCGTCACGGTGTACGTACCTGCGGAGAGGTACGCGTGCGTCGGGTTCACGCCCGTACCCGCGGTGCTGTTGTCACCGAAGTTCCACGAGTACGAGGCCACCGTCCCATCCGGATCACTCGAACCAGACCCGTCGAACGACGCGTTCAGGTTGTTCACCGACGACGTGAACGCCGCCACCGGAGGCTGGTTCGGGAGGGTTCCACCGCCTGCGAGGTAATGCGCCTGGACGGTGCTCGCACTGAGCTCGCTGGAGTACACGGCCACTTCGTCGATGGTGCCGGCGAAGTAGTTGCTGCCGGCCCACGAGCTGTCGCCGCCCACACGCCAGTACCCCGTGTAGCTCTGCGCTTGCGTCTGAGAACCGCTGGCAACGTACTGCCCGTCGACGTAGAGGTTCATGCCGTCCGGGCCCTGGGTGGCGACCATGTGGTGCCA
Source organism: Allobranchiibius huperziae (assembly GCF_013410455.1). NCBI lineage: Bacteria > Bacillati > Actinomycetota > Actinomycetes > Micrococcales > Dermacoccaceae > Allobranchiibius > Allobranchiibius huperziae. The sequence goes on from NZ_JACCFW010000001.1 coordinate 2,703,233, forward strand.
CTTGCCGTCGTTGTAGGAGTTGGGCGAGGTGATGATGGTGGCCGAGCCGGGATAGACGCCGAAGTTCAGCCGGCCGTCCGGCGTCATGTAGACGTGACGGTCGTAGTTGCCGCTGTTCCCGCTCTGCTGGTCACCGAACCCGATGAGCTTGCCACCGGACGTGGTGGTGGTGTTGAACCACAGCTCCTCGGAGTAGACCGTCGGGTTACTGACCGGGTCGCTGGAGCCGATGGTGCCATCCGTGCCGTTGAAGGTCACAGCGGTGCCCTGGGAGCCGAGCGCGCCCGGCTGACCCAGCGTGACGCCGCCCGAGTAGACACCAGTCTCCCCATTGGCGCTCGCGTCGGCCGCGGTCGATCCCGCCGTGTCGTCCAGCCGCCAGTAGAGATCGGGGTTGGAGTTGTAGACGGCCTTGCCGTAGGCATCGGTCGGGGTCGTCGGGGTCGGCAGACTGCCGCCACCGTCGGTGTAGTGCGTCTGGACCTGCGCCAGGCTGAGCGCGGCAGGGTAGATCGCCACGTCGCCGATGGTGCCCGCGAAGTAGTTGCTGCTCGGCTGGTTGGTCCACCCGCTGAGGTTGTCGCCACCGATCTTCCAGTAGCCGGTGTAGCTCTGCGCGGAGGTGACGCCGGCGTTGGCGGCCACCTTCTTGCCGTCGACGTAGAGGGCGATGCCCGCGGTCGGGTCCATGGAGGCGACGATGTAGTGCCAGGCTCCGTCGTTGTAGGTGTTCTTGCTCTGGATCGTCTGGACGGACCCGGGGTAGACACCCCAGATGATGTGTCCGGCGTTGTCCATGTAGACGTGCCGGTCATAGCTGCCGCTGGTCCCGGTGTTCGAGTCGCCGTAGCCGACGATCTTGCCGCCGCTGGTCGTGGTGGTCTTGATCCACGCCTCCACACTCAGCGCCGGAGTCGTCGCGACCGTGGAGTTCGTCGCTGCGAACCCGTTGGAGCTCCCGCCGAAGGTCGAGGCCGTCGTGGAGTCACCGCTGATGGGACCTGCCGCCCCGCGAGTGACATCCGACTGAGCGGTCGCGTCGTTGAACCCCGCACTGTCGTAGATCGTGCTGCCGCTCGGCTCCCCCAGCGTCCAGAAGTCGCTCGCCCCGTCCTTCGCGACGTCCTGTGCGTACGGGCTGGGAGAACCACTACTGGCCGTGACCGAATTGGTCGTCGGCAAGGTGTAGGTGTTACCGAGCGAATCCGAGGCGGTGATCTTGTAGGTGTACGCCTTCCCGCCGACGAGACCGGTATCGCGATATCCCATCTGCGGGCAGTTCCAGTACTGGTTGCTCTGGATCGTCGTGTAGATCGGCGCCGCCGTGCCCGACCGGTACACGTTGTAGGTCAGATTCGCGTTGTCCGGGTCGGTCGCCGCCTGCCAGGAGACCCGTGCGGATCCGCCGGCCATCGCGAGCGCAGAAGGAGTCGGCGCGGCGTAACAGGCTGTCGGCCCCATCTTGTTGGGGGCCTTGCTCCGCACCGCGAATCGCACGAGCCCGTACTGGGCCTTGCCGTTGACGGAGGGGAACTCACCGCCGATGGACAGATAGTTGCCGTTACCGGTGATCGACCAGCCGGACTGCTTCTGCGCCGTGTAGGAACCGAAGAGGAAGTTCGGGTACCACGTGAGGATCTTGGCGTACTGGTAGGCGCTGTAGTTCCACCCGTACTGATCGGGTCCCCGGTCGTAGTTGCCCGACGACGTCGTCGAGAACGCCAAAGCGTGCTTCTGGTTGATGCTCCAGTCGCTGAGCTGGGTCAGCCCACCGATCATCTCGCAGTTGTGCACGTGACTGACGGTGTAGAGCGCCCCGTTCATGGGAAAGGTGTTGTAGGTGTCGCCCTGGCAGTCGTTCAGCCAGTTGATCGATCCGTCTGCAGGGTTCAGTGAGAATTCGCCCTCGAAGGATGCGCCGGACCCGAACGCGTAGCCCGAACCGTAGATGGACGTGCCGTCCGTGCTGAGACCCATGATCGCGCCGTGCACCGCGTCAGGGATCTTCGTCGACGCAGCCCATGGAACCAAGCTTCCGGTGACCGGATCGACAGCCGCCAAGCCGTCGACCTCCTGACCGTTCAGCGTCACGAACTGGCCGCCGATGACGACCTTGGACTGATCCGGGGTCATGATCATCGTCCACGGAACGTAGTTGTCCGTCACCGGCGCCCAAGGCAGTCGGGCGCCGTTCGTGATGCTCATGGCGGCCAGGTGATGGCGGTAGACGCCGTCGTCATAATCGAACGCGCCACCGGCGTACACCGCGCTGGATGAGACGGTAATGGCCTTGACCTCACCGCTCAGATTGGGGCTGAAGCTGGGGACGAGCGCACCGCTCGCGACGTCGAACGCAGCGATGTGACCCCGGGGTTGGCCGTCGACCGTCGTGAAGTCGCCGCCCACGTAGATGCGTGAGTTGTCGGGGGACTTGGTGATGACCAGTGCCTGCGCGTTGAGGGTGTGGTTGAACGACGTGATGAGGTTTCCGGTGGTGATGTCGTACGCGATCAGGTTGCCCACATTGACCGATCCGGGTCCCCCCACCGCGACGCCCGGCGGACGCGCCTGGGAGAACTCGCCCGCGACGTACACGGTGTTGCCGATGGTGACCTGACTCCACACGACGCCGTTGATCTGCCAGGTCGGCAGGGCGTCGTCGCTCACGGTCGCGGGGGTGCCCGCCGGCGGATCCGTGTCGGCTCGCGCCGAGGTCGCGCTCGAGACGATCACCATCCCGAAGGTGAGCAGCACCATCGCGGTCGCCATCGCGATCAGGCGAGTCAACCGCTGCGACAGGGTGGTTCGTAGTGCGGTCATCGTCGCTCCTGAACACTGTGATGCGGGGTGAGGGGTCGTCACCGGGTGGGCCGAGTGGGTGGGTGTGACGGCCGGACGGGGGGTCTGCTCAGTCACGTCACTTTTCCTCTGAACGTCGCAAGCTGGTGGAGCCCGTCGAGATCGACGGTCATGGTGACCTGGCTCAGATCCGCTGCCGGCACCGAGAACCCGTACACGGCGTTCCCGGACTTGCCCGGTTGAACGGTGCTGGCGAAATCGACCGAGTTCTGGTCGTAGACGAGGTGGGCGAGGCGGGCCGGTGAGCCGTAACTGACGGTCACGACCACGGCGTCGAACGACAACGGCTTCTTGGTGCCGTTGGTCAACGTCACGTAGAAATCGGTGACCGGCCGGCCGGGGAACACGCCCGGCCCCTGACCGGTGACCTTGCTCTGGGTCATCCGGGTGATCCTGAGCCGCAGCCCGTCCGCGTACTCGACGGGCTGGGTGAAGGGCCTGGCTCCACCGATCGCGGAGATACTCGGCCGCACCTTCCGGCCGCTGCGCTCGACCGGTACGACCGCCGATGATGCGAGCGGGTCGCTCGGGATCGCGGTGCTCGCGCCCTTGGGCAGCTTCTGCTGGGTCGAGGCCTGCGACGTGTCATCCTGCGGGCCGGCTGTCGGGGTCGACGTCAGCCCCGCGACGGCGTTCGGCACACCGGACGCGGTCGACCCCGGCCGGTCGGCCGCGCCGTCGTGCGCGGAGCTCGCGCATCCCGTCACGGCGACACCGAGTGCCACACAGGCGACGGCGATCAAGGATCCTCGACGTCCTCGTCCGGAGTGACTCAGCGTTTCTGATGCCATCAGTAGGCTCCCGTTCCACGTATCACGGCACGCACCGTGCGCCAGAGGATCTGCACGTCGAGGAACATCGACCAGTTGTCGACGTACCGGAGGTCGAGTCGAAGCGACTCGTCCCAGGACAGGTCGCTGCGCCCGCTCACCTGCCAGAGTCCCGTCAGCCCCGGCTTGACCCGAAGTCGTCGGACCGCGTCCGCGCCATAGCCGTCGACCTCGGACCGCAGGGGTGGCCGCGGGCCCACGATCGACATGTCGCCGTGCATGACGTTGACCAGCTGTGGCAGCTCATCGAGTGAGAACCGCCGCAGCACCTTGCCGATCGGGGTGACCCGAGGGTCGTGCCGACGCTTGAAGAGCACCCCGTTGCCGTCGTCGCCATCGATGCGCACCATCGCCAGTTGGTGCTCGGCGTCGGGCACCATCGAGCGGAACTTCAACATGGTGAAGTCCTTTCCATCGATCCCCACCCGCGTCTGCCGGTAGAACACCTGGCCGCCGTCGCGGACCTTGATGAACACGGCGACGAGCAGGAGCAGGGGTGACAGGAGAACGACCAGCAGCCCCCCGACCACCCGGTCGAAGAGCGCCTTGCTCGCCGCGTTGAGACCGTGCAGTGCCGGTCGCTCGATGTGCAGTAACGACAGATTCGCCGCCGGCCGGATCGACATGCGCGGTCCGGTCACCTCGACCACCCCGGGAGACACGACCAGCTCGATACCGAGGTCGTCCAGCTCCCAGGACAGGCGTCGCAGTTCGATCCCGTCGAGGTCGGAGGGGCTGGCCACCACGACGACGTTCGCGGCGTACTTGCGCGCGACCTGGACCGTCTCGTGCACCGACCCCTCCCGATGGACGCCGCCGACCGTGTCGACGGTGTCCCCGGTGCAGATCGCGACGGGACGGATGCCGTGCTGGGTCTCGCGGTGCAGGTCGGCGACCAGGTTGCGCACGGCATGGTCCTGCCCTGCCACCACGGCACGCTGACACGCGAGTCCCTGCCACCTGGCCCGGTAGAGCTGCCTGCGCAGCGCGAACCGCGCCACGAGCGACGTGCCCAGGAGTGTCGGGAAGTAGACGAGGACGAAGAAGCGCGACAGGTAGGGACGGTCGACGTAGATCGCGTAGGACACGAACGCCGACAACGCCAGCAGGCGGATCGCAGCGGAGATCAGCGCCCGGTACTCCTCGGCTCCGATCCCGAGATAGCGACGCTCGTAGCCGTGGCACACCGTGACCGTGCCCACCCAGGCGAACGGGCTGAGAACGAGGAGCACCACGTACGGCAGCGGGATGGGATCGCGCAGTGGGACCGCCCCGGAGACCGCCACGGCGGCGACGCCGCACACGATCGCGCAGAGCACATCGACCACGAGCGTCGCCGCGAGATACGGCCTCGACCAGTCCTGGGCGCGCGCACGCTCGATGGGAACGGCGAGCGCGGTGCCTGCGCCCCACGCCCCGGCGACCGCCGGCCCGTCCACTGTGACGGGCGCCGGCGCGGGCATCGGGATCGGGGAGACCGCTTCGAGGTCGCTCACGGAAGGGTGCACGACGCCCGAATCTGCGAAATCGGTCACGACCCTCCCATCAGGTGGTCCGAACATGGGTGATGCCAAGCCCTTACGGCTGGTCAAGTTCGAAAGAGCATTCCACCTACGGCCCGATGGGAGCGCAGCTCTGCTATGATCCGCGGCCGCTTGCAAAATATCGCGTATGGAGGTCCCCGGCGCCGCTCGGTGTGGTATGCGCCCACTTCGGGCCACACAGGGTGCGGCTCGCGATTTAGGGAGCGAGGGGAAGATGGAGGAGCCGCAGAGCCACTCGGCCTCCTCCTACGATGCGCGTCGGCGCAGTGCGGGCCCATTCGAGAGGTGTGGTGACCGCAGCGCCGACAACCCTCCTGGGCCGACGCAGGCGAACGTCTGAAGTGACCGCATCGCCGACAACCCCCACACGGCCGACGTTGGCCGACCTAGGAAAGTTTCAGTTGGTCCACCACGTGACGGTGGCCGCAAGGCCCTCGTCGAGGGACTCGGGCTCGATGTCGGGGAAGAGTTGCAGCAGAGTGTCGTTGGCAGCTCGCGAGTGCTTCACGTCGCCGATCCGACCGGGCACGTGCTCCACCTGCGGATGTGCGCCGGCGGCACGCCCGATGGCCGACACCAGGTCGTTGATCGAGGTCTGCGTGCTGTAGGCGAGGTTGACCGGCTCGGGGTGCCAGACGCCGCGTTCGACCGCGGCCAGCAGCACCCGGCACACCGTCGCGACGAAGAGGAAGTCGCGGGTCTGCTCCCCGTCGCCCTCGATGCGCAGGGGGCGCCCGGCCAGGGTCGCGTCGAGGAAGGCCGGGATCACGGCGGCGTACGCGTGATCGGCCCGCTGGCCCGGCCCGTAGACGTTGAACGGGCGGAAGACCAGCGTCTGCAGGCCGTAGGACTGCTGCGCGGCCAGCAGGTACTGCTCCCCGCTCAGCTTGCTCGCGCCGTAGGGCGACATCGGCCGCACCCAGTCGCGCTCGCCGATCGGGGTGGCCGGGTTCGCGCCGTACACCGCGGAGGAGGAGAAGAACACCACGTGCCGGACACCGGCGGCGCGTGCCGCCTCGATCAGGCCGACGGTGCCGGTGACGTTGACCTCGTTGCAGCGCACCGGATCTTGCACGCTGGAGGGCACGCTTCCGATCGCCCCGAGGTGCACGATGTGCTCGACGCCCGCGACCGCACCGGCCAGCACCTCGGGGTCGGTCAACGACCCGATGACCACCTCGGCCTGGACGTCACCCAGGTTGTCGCGCAACCCCGTCGAAAGGTCGTCGAGCACCCGCACGGTGTGCCCCGCCGCGAGCGCCGCCCGGGTGAAGTTGGAGCCGATGAAGCCCGCTCCCCCGGTGACCAGGATCGTTGCCAACGGCTCAGCCGGCCATGGCCTTCTGCAGGTTCTCGTCGATCGCGCCGAGGAACTCCTGCGTCGTCAGGTAGGGCTGGTCCTTGCCGATCAGCAGGGCCAGGTCCTTGGTCATCTTGCCCTCTTCGACGGTCTCGATGCAGACGCGCTCGAGGGTGTCGGCGAAGGCGGTGACCTGCGGGGTCTCGTCCATCTTGCCGCGGTAGGAGATGCCGCGGGTCCAGGCGAAGATCGACGCGATCGGGTTGGTCGACGTCGGCTTGCCCTGCTGGTGCTGCCGGTAGTGCCGGGTGACCGTGCCGTGCGCGGCCTCCGCCTCGACGGTCTTGCCGTCGGGGGTCATCAGCACCGAGGTCATCAGGCCGAGGGAGCCGAATCCCTGCGCCACCGTGTCGGACTGGACGTCACCGTCGTAGTTCTTGCAGGCCCACAGGTAGCCGCCCTCCCACTTCAGGGACGCCGCGACCATGTCGTCGATCAGCCGGTGCTCGTAGGTGATGCCCAGCGCGTCGAACTTCGCCTTGAACTCGTTGTCGAAGATGCGCTGGAAGATGTCCTTGAACTGACCGTCGTAGGCCTTGAGGATCGTGTTCTTGGTCGACAGGTAGACCGGCACCTTGCGGTCCAGGCCGTAGGTGAGCGAGGCGCGCGCGAAGTCCTCGATCGACTTGTTGTAGTTGAACATCCCCATTGCGACGCCGCCGTCGTCGCCGTACTTGGCGACCTCGTACGTCGTCTCCTTGCCGCCACCCTCGGGCGTGAAGGTGATGGTCACGGTGCCGGCGCCGGGCACCTTGAAGTTCTGCGCCTTGTACTGGTCGCCGTGCGCGTGACGGCCGATGATGATCGGCTTGGTCCAGCCCGGCACCAGCCGCGGGATGTTGCTGATGATGATCGGCTCGCGGAAGATCACGCCGCCGAGGATGTTGCGGATCGTCCCGTTGGGGCTGCGCCACATCTCCTTGAGACCGAACTCCTCGACGCGCGCCTCGTCCGGGGTGATCGTCGCGCACTTCACGCCGACGCCGTACTGCTTGACGGCGTTCGCGGAGTCGACGGTCACCTGGTCGTTGGTCGCGTCCCGGTTCTCGATGCCCAGGTCGTAGTACTTCAGGTCCACGTCCAGATAGGGATGGATCAATCGGTCCTTGATGAACTGCCAGATGATGCGCGTCATCTCATCACCGTCGAGTTCGACGATGGGGTTCTTGACCTTGATCTTCTCCATGCGGGCGGTAGCTCCTCGAGGGACGGTGTGTCGTCGGGCGGCCCGTCGCGGATGGGAACTGGGCCGCCCTGCGAGAGTATCGCGGGGCGGCCCGTTGGCCGGAATCGGTGGGGTTAGCCCACGGTATGGACCGCGTCGGCGACGATGGTGAGGACGATCCGTTGCTGGTCGCGACCGCCGTACCAGGGATAGGGCCGACCGGTGTAGCGCTGCGACAGCGCCTCGATGTGCTCGACCGCGCCATCGGTGCTCATGGACACGACCCGTCCGCGCACCTCGAAGTATCGCCACGGCTGCTGAGGGTCGGAGACGGCCACTGCCACCCGGGGATCGCGCTGCACGTTGCGGACCTTCTGGAAACCGACGACCGTGTTGACCAGGACGTGTTCGCCGTCGGTGTCGACCCACGTCTGGGTGATCTGCGGGCCGCCGTCCGGCATGAGCGTGGTGACGAAACACGGGCTGGGCGCACGCAGCAGAGCGAGCAGTTCAGCGGGCAGGTCCATGTCGGCTCCTCGGCGGGGTGTCGTCCTGGGGTCAGCCTAGGGACGGGCGCGTCCGTCGTCCGGCATCCCCTCTCGGCCATCGCCCGCAGGCCGTTTCGGCCCGCAAACCCGCGCTGCTACCGTCGAAGTCATTCACTGGGCGCGCCCTTCTGCGCGTGCCCGCCGTCCACACGAAGGGGTTCCCACCCGTGAGCACCACGCCCGTCAAGGTCGCCGTCACCGGCGCCGCCGGCCAGATCGGCTACAGCCTGCTTTTCCGCATCGCGAGCGGCGCGCTCTTCGGGGCCGACACCCCGGTCGAGCTGCGGCTGCTGGAGATCACCCCGGCGCTGAAGGCGCTGGAGGGCGTGGTCATGGAGCTGGACGACTGTGCGTTCCCGACGCTCGCCGGCGTGCAAATCGGCGACGACCCCAACACGATCTTCGACGGCGTGAACCACGCGCTGCTGGTGGGCGCCCGTCCGCGCGGACCCGGCATGGAGCGCGGCGACCTGCTCGAGGCGAACGGCGGCATCTTCGCCCCGCAGGGCAAGGCACTGAACTCCGTTGCGGCAGATGACATCCGGGTCACCGTGACCGGCAACCCGGCCAACACCAACGCGCTCATCGCCATGTCGAACGCCCCCGACATCCCCAAGGAGCGCTTCTCCGCGCTGACCCGTCTGGACCACAACCGCGCCATCTCGCAGCTGGCCGCCAAGACCGGCGCATCCGTGACCGACATCAAGAAGATGACGATCTGGGGCAACCACTCCGCCACCCAGTACCCCGACCTCTTCCACACGCTCGTCGGTGGCCGCGTCGCCGCCGAGGTGGTGAACGACCAGCAGTGGCTGGAGTCGACCTACATCCCGACCGTCGCCAAGCGCGGCGCAGCGATCATCGACGCGCGCGGCTCGTCCTCGGCCGCGTCCGCCGCGTCGGCGACCATCGACCACGTGCACGACTGGGCCGCCGGCACCCCCGCCGACGACTGGGTGTCGATGTCGGTCTGCTCCGACGGTTCGTACGGCGTGCCCGAGGGCCTCATCTCCTCCTTCCCTGTCACCGTCGCCAACGGCACGTGGTCGATCGTCCAGGGCCTGGAGATCGACGACTTCTCCCGCGGCAGGATCGACGCCACCGTCAAGGAGCTCGGCGAGGAGCGCGACGCGGTCAAGGGTCTCGGCCTGATCTGACCCACCGCTCCACGACGAAGGCCCGGCGCGAGCGATCGCGCCGGGCCTTTCGTATATGCGTCTCAGATCTTGACGACGGCGAAGATCACGACGACCGCCAGCGCGAAACTGCACAGCGTCAGGACATCGACCATCCGCGAGCGCACGGCGAGGCCGTCGGTGACCGACGCGGGCAGGAGACGCAGGAACGCGGCGAGCAGGAGCACGACCGCGAGCGCGTACCCGCCGGCACGCAACGACCCGAAGTAGGCGATGAGCAACGCCACGACGCTGGCCAGCGCGATGGTCCACCAGGCGGGACCGAGGCGCGCGGGCTTCATCGAAGCCGGCGCTCGGCCGCCTCGACGACGTTGACCAGCAGCATCGCGCGCGTCATCGGCCCGACACCCCCGGGGTTCGGCGACACGTGACCGGCGACCTCGGCGACATCGGCCGCGACGTCGCCGGCGATCTTGCCGTCGACCCGCGAGACACCGACGTCCAGGACGGCCGCGCCCGGCTTGACCATGTCGGCGGTGACCAGGTCGGGCACCCCCGCGGCGGCCACGACGACGTCCGCGGTGCGCACGATCGAGGCCAGGTCACGCGTGCCGGTGTGGCACAGCGTGGCCGTGGAGTTCTCGGTACGGCGGGTCAGCAGCAGCCCTAGCGGCCGGCCCACGGTCAGCCCGCGCCCGATGACCACCACGTGCGCGCCGGCGAGCGGCACCTCGTAGCGGCGCAGCAGCTCGATGACGCCGATCGGCGTGCACGGCAGGGGGCCGCTCTCCCCGAGGACGAGCTTGCCCAGGTTGAACGGGTGCAGCCCGTCGATGTCCTTGTCGGGGTCGACTCGCGACAACAGCGCGAATTCGTCCAGACCCGTGGGCTGTTGGACCAGAAACCCGGTGCAGTCGGGGTCGGCGTTGAGCTCGTCGATGACGGCTTCGACCTCGGCCTGCGTGGCGCCGGCGGGCAGGTCGCGACGGATGGAGTTGATGCCGATCTTGGCGCAGTCGCGGTGCTTGGCGCCGACGTACCAGTGGCTGCCCGGGTCATCGCCGACGAGGACGGTACCGAGCCCCGGAGTGACGCCGCGCGCCTTCAGGGCCTCGACGCGCACCCGCAACTCGTCCATGATCGTCGCCAGGGTGGCCTTGCCGTCCATCACGATCGCCGTCACGGCGGACATCCTCGCACGGGCGCCTAGGCGAGCGGGGTCTGGTCACGGGCGCCCGGTAACGTCACCGATCGTGAGCTGGACCGTCCGCACCGTGGCCTACACCGATCCCGACGCGCAGACCCTCATCCGCGAGCTCGACGACGACATGACCGCGCGGTACGGCGGCGTCGATGCGACGCCGGTGGCGCCCGACCAGTTCGCGCCGCCCGTCGGCACGTTCGTGGTCGCCGCCGACGAACGCGGCCTGATCGGCTGCGCCGGGCTGCGTGCGGCGAGCGCCGGCGACGTGGAGCTGAAGCGGATGTACGTGCGTGCGTCGCGGCGTCGCGAGGGGCACGCGGCGCGCCTGCTCGGCGTACTGGAGGAACGGTCGCGGGCCCTGGGGTTCACCCGGCTGATCCTCGAGACCGGGACGGCGCAGCCGGAGGCGATGGCGCTCTACGAACGCCTCGGCTACGACGCGATCCCCGGCTTCGGCTACTACAAGGACGAGCCGCTCTCCCGCTGTTACGCCAAGCGCCTCACCTGAGCGGCCGGCTTCAGCCGGGCAGCACCGACAGACGCACCTGGCGGACGGGGTTGTCGACGTTGAGGTCGACCAGGCAGATGCTCTGCCAGGTGCCGAGCGCCAACTGACCGTCGACGATCGGCACCGTCGCGTACGGCGGGATCAGCGCCGGCATCACATGCGAGCGCCCGTGGCCCTTGCTGCCGTGCTGATGGATCCACCGGTTGTCGGCGGGCAACAGGTCCCGCAGCGCGTGCAGCAGGTCCTCGTCGCTGCCCGCGCCGGTCTCCAGGATCGCGACGCCGGCCGTGGCGTGCGGGACGAAGACGTGCAGCAGTCCCGAGTCCACCCCGCGCAGGACTCCCTCGCACTGCCGGGTGATGTCCAGGACGACCTCGCCATCGCCGGTGCGGATCTCGATCGTCTCGGTCTGCATGACCCCATCCTCCCGCTCAGTGCGCGAAGTGGCGGGTGCCCGTGAAGTACATCGCGATGCCCGCCGCCTGCGCCGCGTCGATGACCGACTGGTCGCGCATCGACCCGCCCGGTGCCACGACCGCGATGACGCCGGCGTCGATGAGCACCTGCAGCCCGTCCGGGAACGGGAAGAACGCGTCGGATGCGGCGACCGCGCCGCGCGCCCGCTCGGCGCCCGCACGGTTCACCGCGAGGTAGCAGGAGTCGACCCGGTTGACCTGGCCCATGCCGATGCCGACGGATGCGCCGTTGCGCGCCAACATGATCGCGTTGGACTTGACCGCCCTGATCGCGCGCCACGCGAACTGCAGGTCGCGCGCGATGTCCTCCTCGACCGGATCGCCGGACACCAGCCGCCACGAGGCGAACTGGTCGCCTCCGACGACCTTGCCGGCGTCGTCGTGCACGATCGCGTCGACGTTGTCGGAGTGCTGCATGAGCATGCCGCCGGAGATGTGCCGGATCTCGCCCACCTGCTCACGCGGGTCGGCCAGCAGCAGCCGGATGTTCTTCTTGCCCTTCAGGATCTCCAGCGCCTCGGGATCGAAACCGGGCGCGACGACGACCTCGGTGAAGATGTCCTTCACCGTGTCCGCCATCTCGGCCGTGACGTCGCGGTTGGTGGCGATGACCCCGCCGAACGCCGACGTCGGGTCGCAGTCGTGTGCTCGCCGGTGCGCATCGGCGATGTCGCTGCCCACCGCGATCCCGCACGGGTTGGCGTGCTTGATGATCGCCACCGTCGGCGCCCCGCCATGGTCGTACGCCGCCCGGTGAGCCGCGTCGGCGTCGACGTAGTTGTTGAAGGACATCTCCTTGCCGTGCAGCAGTTCCCCCTGTGCCAGACCCGGCGAGGGCAGGAAACCGTCGTAGTAGAGCGCCGCCGCCTGGTGCGGGTTCTCGCCGTACCGCAGCGCGCGCGCCTTGTCGTACGTCGCGCCGACCCACGCCGGGAAGCCCTCACCGTCGCTGGTGTCGGTGAGCACATTGCCCATCCACGACGCCACGGCCACGTCATATGTCGCGGTGTGCACGAACGCCTCCGCCGCGAGCCTCTGACGCTCGCCCAGCGTGAACCCGCCCGCGCGGACGGCCGCCAGCACCTCGTCGTACGTCGTGGGGTCCGTCACCACGGCGACCGAGCGGTGGTTCTTGGCCGCACCGCGCACCATGGACGGGCCGCCGATGTCGATCTGCTCGACACACTCGGCCTCGCTCGCGCCGGAGCCGACCGTGTCGGTGAACGGGTAGAGATTGGAGATCAGCAGGTCGAACGGCTCGATCTCCAGATCGGCCAGTTGCGCCACATGCGAGGGGTTCTCGATGTCGGCCAGCAGCCCTGCGTGAACCTTCGGGTGCAATGTCTTGACCCGCCCGTCCAGGCACTCGGGGAAGCCGGTCAGGTCCTCGACCGCCGTCACCGGCACGCCGAGGTCGGCGATCAGGCGCGCGGAACCGCCGGTCGAGACGAGCGCGACGCCCGCATCGTGCAGGCCGCGCACCAGCGCCTCGAGACCGGTCTTGTCGTAGACCGACACCAACGCCCGGCGGATGGGGCGTCGGCGTTCGTTCGCGTGCTGTGTCACGGGATCTGGACCTTTCGTCCGTTGACGGTGAAACCTTCGCGGGCCATCCGGCCCACGTAGTCCACGAGCTGGGGGCGCTCGACGGACTTGATGCGCTCGGTGAGCGCGTCGACCGTGTCGTCGCCGTGCACCGGCACGGTGGCCTGGGCCACGATCGCGCCGGTGTCGACGCCCTCGTCGACCACGAAGAGGGTGGCGCCCGATACCTTCACGCCGTACTCCAGCGCATCGGCGGGGCCGTGGATGCCGGGGAAGCTGGGCAGCAGCGCGTTGTGGCTGTTGAGGTAGCGACCGCCGTACCGCGCCAGGAACCGCTCGCCCACCAGCTTCAGGAAGCCCGCGGACACCACCAGGGCCGGGTCGTACGCCGCGACCATGTCGGCCAGTTCGGCGTCCCAGGCCTGCCGGTCGGGGAAGTCGCGCACCCGGCAGACGAAGGTCGCGATCCCGGCGCGTTCGGCACGGGCGAGGCCCTCGATGTCGGGGCGGTCGGCGCCGACGGCCGCGATCCGCACGCCGTACGCGGGGTCGGCGGTCGCGTCGATCAGGGCCTGCAGGAGGGTGCCAGACCCGGAGACGAGCACCACGATGGACACCGGTGCAGCGGCTACGGACACGATGAGCAGGCTACCGGGTGGCGTGGGGGCCTCCCGACCGCGCACCAGCGCGGGCGATCGCCTCAGACGTGCGAGCGGCGCACCCTGATGTAGTGCAGGGCGGCGGCAGCGACGAGCGCTCCGACCACGAACTCGAGCGCGAAGAGGGGCAGGACGACCAGGCCCACCTGAGCGCGGGCCAGCGGCGCACCGCTGACGTGCGCCCCGGCGATCCAGGCGAGCAGCGACATCCCCACCGTCAGCAGGCCGGCGGCGCTCGCCGCGGCCGTCAGCTTGGTGCGCAGCCCCGACAGGGTGCTGAGCGCCCCGGCGGCGCGGGCCCCCGCGTAACCACCGGCCAGGACGACGACGAGCGGCACCACCCGCAGGTACACCGGGAACGCGCCGGGGTCGGGGATCGCACCGAGCACCGGGATGCTGGGCAGCAGACCGGTGTGCACGGCACCGGATGAGACCGTGGCGGTGCCGAGGTGGACGCTCGCGCCGCTGGTCCACCCGGTGATGAGCACGATCATGTTCGGCACGCTGGCCAGCTGCGCCAGCGCCAGGATCACGGTGCCGACCGCGCCCGGGCCGAGCAGCCCGTTGACCTGGCCGATCCGCGACGTGTGGGTCGCGACGAGGAGCACGAGCACCAGGGTGGCGACCGCGAAGAGCGCGAGTGCGGCCTCGCACGCGGGGCGCACACCACGGCGTACGCCGTCCGGCACCCGCTCCCACCAGTCCGCGCACACGGCGTACGCCGGGGCGTCGGGCTCGGCGCGCAGGGCCCAGCCGAAGCCGGCCGCCGCCACCACGATGGCGCCGGGGACGACCGTGAGGAAACGGGGTGTCGCCGTGCCGGTCGCACCGAGCAGGGCCAGTAGCAGACCGGCGATCAGGTATCCGCCGATGAAGAGGGCCACGGGGTGCCACCAGCGACCGGCGTCGCGCCCCTCGTGCTCGACCTCGCGCAGAAGGGCCTTGGCACCGGCGCGGGCGCACCAGAGCGCGAGCGCGGTGAAGATCAGGGGGGCGAATGTGACTACGTGCGTGACGCTGCCGGCCGGTGCGCGCAGCGACCCGTGATGGGCCAGCACCCACCCGTCGCCGGCGACGGACATCGCGTCCAGCCAGCTCACGCTGCTGCGCGAGTCGGCGGTCCAGGCGACGAGCGAGGGGACGAGGAGCACGAGCGCGAGCACGACGGCGCCGACCGCGCCGTACACCAGGGCCAGACCGCCGAGGCGGCGGTTGAAACGGCCTGCCGGGCGCAGGACGGTCACGTTGCGGTCGCGTTGGAGCACACTCATGGTGGCCCTATGCTCGCCGCTCGCGGGCGTCGGATGGGTGCGGCGCGCCGACGGTTCCCAGGGACGCGGAGGAGCCCGGACATGGAACGAGCGACGCAGGTCACCCTGCGTCGCTCGTCCTATCTGAAAACCGCTGTGGCTAGCGGGCGTCCATCTCGGTGAAGTGACGCTCGGTCTCGCCGACGTAGATCTGGCGCGGGCGGCCGATCTTGGTGGCCGGGTCCTCGATCATCTCGCGCCACTGGGCGATCCAGCCCGGCAGGCGACCGATGGCGAAGAGCACCGTGAACATCTCGGTCGGGAAGCCCATGGCCTTGTAGATCAGGCCGGTGTAGAAGTCGACGTTCGGGTAGAGCTTGCGCGACACGAAGTAGTCGTCCTTGAGGGCGATCTCCTCGAGACGGATGGCGATGTCGAGCAGCGGGTCGTCGACGCCCATCTTCTCCATGACCTCGTGCGCGAACTTCTTGGCGATCGCGGCGCGCGGGTCGTAGTTCTTGTACACGCGGTGCCCGAAGCCCATGAGCTTCACGCCGTCTTCCTTGTTCTTGACCTTGTTCATGAAGGTCTCGACGTCGTCGCCGCTCTCGTGGATCTCGCCCAGCATCTCCAGGACGGCCGAGTTCGCGCCGCCGTGCAGCGGACCGGACAGCGCGTGGATGCCGGCCGAGATGGAGGCGAACAGGTGCGCCTGCGCCGAACCGACCAGTCGCACCGTGGAGGTGGAGCAGTTCTGCTCGTGGTCGGCATGCAGGATGAAGAGCATGTCCAGCGCCTTGGCGATGGTGGGGTCCACGTCGTACGGCTCGGCGGGGAAGCCGAACGTCATGCGCAGGAAGTTCTCGACCAGGTTGAGGCTGTTGTCCGGGTAGAGCAGCGGCTGACCCTGGCTCTTCTTGTGCGCGTACGCCGCGATCGTCGGCAGCTTGGCCATCAGGCGGATCGTCGACAGCTCGATCTGGTCGGGGTCCTTGATGGAGAGGCTGTCCTGGTAGAAGGTGCCGAGCGCGGAGACCGCGGCCGACAGCACCGACATCGGGTGCGCGTCGCGCGGGAACGCCGCGAGGAGGTCCTTGAGGTCCTCGTGCAGCATCGTGTGCCGGGAGATGCGGGAGCGGAACGCGTCCAGCTGCTCAGCGGTCGGCAGCTCGCCGTAGATGAGCAGGTAGGAGACCTCGATGAAGGTCGACTTCTCCGCGAGCTCGTCGATGGGGTAGCCGCGGTAGCGCAGAATGCCCGCGTCACCGTCGATGTAGGTGATCTCGGACTGGCAGGACGCGGTGTTGACGAAGCCGACGTCGAGCGTGACGTTGCCGGTCTCCTTCAACAGAGCGGCGATGTCGTATCCGGAGCTGCCTTCTTTGGCCGGGACGAGCTTGAAGTCCAGCTTGGTGTCGCCGGCCGAGAAAGTGGCCGTGCCCTGATCCGTCATGTGCCATCCGTCCTTGTTGTTCCTGGGCGCGTGCTGCGCGCGTCTGGGCGCGTCGAACGCACCCGAAATTGAGGCATCTTGGACGGTACCTCAGGTCGAGAACACCCCCGGACCGACCCCCAGCCGCAAAAAGCGCGTTGTTTGTGGCCCTGTCAACCCACGCTGAGACGCTGTACGGCGGCGGCGATCCGCTCGTCCGTGGCGGTGAGTGCGATCCGTACGTGCTGCTCCCCCGCTGCGCCGTAGAAGTCGCCGGGCGCCGCGAGGATCCCGCGTTCGGCGAGGCCCTGGATGCTGTCGCGGCAGGGCCGGTCCTGCGTCGCCCAGAGGTAAAGACCCGCTTCAGAGCTGTCGATTCGCCATCCCGCCCCCTCCAGCGCGGCGCGCAGGGAGGTACGCCGCGCGACGTACACCCGCTTCTGCGCGGCGACCGCGTCGTGGGCAGTCAGACCCGCGATCAGGGCCCGCTGGATCGGCCACGGCACGATCATCCCGGCGTGCTTGCGCACCTGCACCAGGCGGTCGACGAGGCGGGGGTCGCCGGCCGCGAACGCGGCTCGGTAGCCCGCCAGATTGCTCTGTTTGGACAGCGAATACACCGCCAGCAGGCCGGAGTGATCTCCGCCACATACGCGGTCGTCGAGGATGCTCGGGGTCGTCGGACCCTCGGCATCGTCGCGCCAGTCGAGCTCGGCGTAGCACTCGTCGCTGGCCACCACCACGTCGTGCTCACGCGCCCAGGCGACCACCTTCGCCAGGTGCTCGATGGGCAGCACGCGACCGTCGGGGTTGCCGGGAGTGTTGAGCCACAGCAGTTTCGGAGGCATTGGGCCGAACGTCAGGGTGCTGTCCGAGGCGACCGGGGTGGCGCCGGCGAGGCGCGCGCCCACGTCGTACGTCGGGTAGGCGATCCGCGGGATGCCGACCACGTCACCCGCGCCCAAGCCCAGCAGGGTCGGGAGCCAGGCGACGAACTCCTTGCTGCCGATGGTCGGCAGCACCCCGTCCGGATCGACGCCGGTGGCGTGCCGCCGGGCGGCGAACCACGCCGCCACGGCCTCCCGCAGGTCGGGGGTGCCCCACACCTGCGGGTAGCCGGGCGCGTCCGCCGCGTCGCGCAACGCCTGCTGCACTGGCTCCGGGGTGGGGTCGACCGGCGTACCGACCGACAGGTCCACCACGCCGCCGGGGTGGGCGGACGCGGTGGCCTTGGCCTGCGCGAGCGAGTCCCAGGGGAAATCGGGCAGCGAGGCGATGCTCACGGGTTCTTACTCGTCGTGCTCTTGGATCGGCAGATCGGCGATGACCGGGTGGTCCTTGTTGATCATGCCCATCTTGGCGGCGCCGCCGGGGCTGCCGAGGTCGTCGAAGAACTCGACGTTGGCCTTGTAGTAGTCGGCCCACTGCTCGGGGACGTCGTCCTCGTAGTAGATGGCCTCGACGGGGCAGACCGGCTCGCACGCACCGCAGTCGACGCACTCGTCCGGGTGGATGTAGAGCGAGCGTTCACCCTCGTAGATGCAGTCGACGGGACACTCTTCGATGCACGCCTTGTCCTTCAGGTCGACACACGGCTGAGCGATCACGTAGGTCATTGCGGGCAGACCCTTCCTGCATGTGGTGGGGCGCGGACGCCATCGGGCGCGTCCTTCGGCTCGACTTAGTATGACGGCCCGATGCCTGAGCCTCCCAACCAGCCTGACCTCACCCGCACCCTGACGGTGGGGATGCGGGTGGTGTTGCGGCACCGGCTCGACGGCGGGCTGACCGATGCGCTGGGTCCGCTGGTGTCCGCGGACGACACGACGCTCGTCGTACAGACCCGGCGCGGGCGCGTCACGGTCGCGCGCGTCGACGTGGTCGCGGCCAAGGAGGTGCCCCCTGCCGCAGTACGCCGGGGCGCGCCGCACCTGGCGCCGTCGATGGCGGATCTGCAGGAGCTGATGGTGGCGGGGATGCCGCCGCTGCGCTCGGAGTGGCTCGGCCGGTGGTTGCTGCGGGAGGCGTCGGGGTACACCGGTCGCGCCAATTCCGTTCTGCCGCTGGGTGATCCGGGCGTGCCGTTGTCCGATGCTCTCGCCTTCGTCGCCTCTTGGTATGCCGACCGCGGCGGAGTGCCGCTGCTGCAGGTCTACGGCCCGTCGGGCTTCTCCGTCGCCGACGACGCGGTCGGTGGCGCGGCGATCGATGCCGGGTGGACGGCCTTCCAGCGCACGCTGGTGATGACGGGTTCGGTGGACGCGCTGGCCGTCGGTGGCGGGTCCTCTACGGCGACGGTCGCGGACCGGCCGGACGACGCCTGGTGGTCCGGCGCGGCACCGCGCGAACAGGAGCACCGCGCCACGGCGACGGCGATCTTCGACCAGATACCGGACGCCGCGTACCTCACGCTCCGCGCGGATGCCATCCGTCCCGAGGTCTCGGGCGGTGCGGATGCCGGCCGTCCCGAGGTCACGGCCGGCGAGGTGGTCGCGGTCGGGCGCACGGCCTTCGCGCACGCGTGGGCCGGGGTGCTCTCGGTGCACGTGCCGCCGGCGTACCGGCGCCGCGGTCTGGCCCGCCAGGTGATGACGCTGGCTGCGCGCGAGGCACGGGCGCGCGGCATCCGCTCGATGTACCTGCAGGTCTCGCAGGACAACACACCAGCGGTGCAGCTCTACGAATCGCTCGGCTTCGCGATCCACCACGAGTACTACTACCTCCGCGCCCCCACCGCCCCACGAGCTGCACGAGCCGCACGCGCCCCACGCTGACGGCGTTCGCGACCGTTGACGGCGTTCGAACGCCGTCAACGAACGGGAAGACCGTCAGGGTGGGAGACCCAGGGCCGGCCCGGCACCGGTTCGAGGCCCGCCTGCACCAGGATCTGGCGCAATCGAGCTGGCTCGAACGCGTCGTCCCAGATCCAGCGGACCACCCGATGAGTGCGTCGGATCGCGTCTTCGCGGAGCTTCTCCCGCCAGACGACCTCTTCGGCAGCGCCCCCTGAGAAACCGTCGGCGCGGTACTTCACTCGTCCGTCGAACTCGCCGATCAGATCACCCCATCCGAAGTCGCCGTAGGCCGCGCGGCGTTCGCCGTCGAGGAGGCGCACTTGCAGTTCGGGTTGCGGGAACCCCATCTCGAACATCCGCGCTCTGCTGAGCGACTCGCCTTCGGAGCCGCTGCGGTGGTCTGCGAGGCTCACGACTCGCTGCGCCTGCCGGCGTCCTATCGCGCGGGATGGGAGGGCAGCGATTTCGGCGGTCAGCTGGGCCCGGACGCACTTCCCTTCGCGCAGCGCCGCGTCCGCGGTCACCAGGGCCGAACAGAACAGCGTGCTGCGCGCGAGGTCGACGACAGTGCGCGCGACCGACGTCACCGGCAACCCCGAGACGTAGTCGGCGGGCGGCACCTCGTGCACGCGATGCCGCCGCACGAGCGCGCTGGAACCGGCGGCGTCCGATGACACGGTGACATCGACGTGTTGAGGCCACGCGCCCACGATCGGCAGCCCCCACAAGGCCGCGGCGGCATGGAAGGAGAACAGGGGGTGCGGCCGCTTGTACATCTTCGCCGCCGTGGCATGCACCAGGGTCAGGTGCCGCTGGCCGCCGTACATGCCGTCCCACTCGTCCGACTCCACGTAGCTTCCCCGACGGATGCGGCGCAGTGTCGAACCGTCCAAGGGGTCCTCGCGGGCGCGGGTGAGCTCGACAGCATGGACGATCAGCGATCGTGGGTCCGCCTTGGGCATCCCCCGACGGTGGCACTTCTGCGTACCCGACGTCCGAAGTTGTCCACAGGGCGTCCAGGCTGACGGCGTTGGCGTTCATTGACGGTGTTCGAACGCCGTCACCGAACGCAAAGACCGTCAGGGTCGCGGAAGGAAGCGCGGCGGGGCGTCAGGTGGTGCGGGGGGTGAGGCGGCGCAGGGAGGACTCCCCCACCACGACCGCCGCGAGCAGCACCACCCCGAGCCCCGCGCCGAGCAGGCAGACGCCCGACCAGTGGTAGGTGGAGGCGACCCTCGTGGCGACCCACGAGCCGGCGGCACCGCCGACGAAGTAGGCCGTCATGTACGCCGCGTTGACCCGCGCTCGCGCGTCTCCGGCGAGGGAGTAGATGCGGCTCTGGTTGGTCACCTGCAGCGACTGGCAGGCGAGATCCAGCAGCACCACACCGATCAGCAGCGCGATGAGCGACGCCCGCCCCCCGGCGAGCAGCGCCCACGACACCAGGAAGAGCAGCGCGGCGCCGACCGAGGCGTAGAGCTGGTGACCGCCGTCGGCGAGCCGTCCGATGAGGGGCGCGGCCAGCGCACCGGCGACACCGGCCAGCCCGAAGAGGCCGATGACGCCCTCGGAGTAGTGATACGGCGACCCCGACAGGAGCCCGGTGATCGCGGTCCAGAGCACGCTGAACTGGGCGAAATTCAGTGCGCCGTAGAGCATCCGACGCCGCAGTATCGGCTCGGTGCGCACCAGCCGCGCGACCGACCCGAGCAGTCCGCCGTACGACGTCCGCACCGTCGGCGGGCTGTCCGGCAGCCCTCGCCAGAGCCCGGCCGCGAGCAGCAGCACGAGTGCTGCGGCGACGAGGTAGACCGAGCGCCAGCCGCCGACCTCGGCGAGCAGCCCCGCCAAGGTGCGGGCCAGCAGGATGCCGATGAGCAGCCCGCTCATGACGGTCCCGACGACAGAGCCGCGGTCGTCGTCGGAGGCGAGCGCGGCCGCGAGCGGCACGACCACCTGGGCGACGACCGAGAGCAGCCCCACGATCAGGAGCATCACGAGCAGCCAGGCCTCGTTCTGGGCGAACGCGGTCAGCACCAGAGCCACAGCGGTCGCCAGCGTCATGCCGACGATGAGCCGCCGCCGTTCCAGCAGGTCGCCGAGGGGCAGCACGAAGAGCAGGCCCGCGGCGTACCCGAGCTGGGTGACCGTCACGAGGATCCCCACCGCACCGGACGCGATGTGCAGATCGCGTCCGATCAGGTCGAGCAACGGCTGGCTGTAGTAGAGGTTGGCCACCGACACGCCGGCGGCGAGAGCCATCAGCAGGACGAGCGGCCGCGACAGCTGCGATCCGCCGGTGGCGGTCGTCTCAGCGGGGGCGGCGGTGGGCACGGCCTGGCTCCTGACGGTCGAGGTGGGTCATCGCCTTGCGCAACCGGTTCGGCTGCCGATGTGTTCCACCGAGCCGGTGAGGAGCGGCGCCTCAGCCGCAGACGACCAGGTCCGCCGGCTGGTAGGTCGTGGTGAGCGACTCGTTCTTGACGACCTTGCCACCTCGCTTGACCACCCGGGTCACGGTGACCTTGAATCCGGGCACCGCCGGCTGCGGGAGGCAGCCGGGCGTCTTGATGTGCTGCACTCCGGCCTTCTTGATGTCGAACTGCGGCCCGGTGGTGCTCGTGACGGAGAAGACCGATGTGCCGTAGAGGCGCATCACCGAGTAGTTGGACTCGGTACGCGCCTCGATGACGATGCCGTGACCGGTGTCGTTGGTCCACTTGTTGTCGATGGTCGGGACCGACAGCGTGGCCTCGCGGCCCATCGGGTAGCGCGAGATCCAGTAGGAGTGCGCCTGGTGGGTGTCCTCCTGCACCCCCGCGAAGAAGGTCGCGTTGTACATCGTGGTCGACACCTGCGACAGCCCGCCGCCGGTGCCGAGCACGTCGCGACCGTCCTGCAGCACCGGTGCGTCGACGTAACCGTTGGCCTTCGTGATCGGCGAGAGGGCGGCCAGCAGGCTGAACTGCTCGCCGGGCGCGACGTAGGTGCCGTTGAGCTTGGAGAGACCGTTCTTGATGTTGATCGTGCGGGCGGCGTTCTGCGCGCCGAGCGGGTAGCGCGACCGGAACTCGCTGATCACGGTGGTGCTGATCTGCGACGGGTCGACCGTGACGCCCTTCTGCGGGACGACCGAGGCGGTGACGGTACGTCGGCCGGCCTGCAGCGCCGCGATCAGCGCGGCACCGGTCTTGACCGGATCGACGGCGGTGCCGTTCTCGCCCGCGATGACCTTCTTGGTCGGCACGATGTCGTTCATCTCGACCTTGGCGTTGCGCGCGGGCGTCGCCAGCTGAGCGCCCAGCGTGCTCATCAGGGTCGCCATCGCGGACGGGATGATCGCCAGTTTCAGCGAGTTGCCGCTCGGCACCGTCTTCAGCACCTCGGACAGCTGGGCCGGGGTGATGCTCACCTGCTGCGAGCCGTTGACGAGGGTCACCGGACCGGACAGCGCCGCGGTGGCGGGTCCGGCGGCGAACGCGTCGACGGTCTTGTCGGTCAGCACCGGCGACTGCCGGGTCAGCGTGGCGGTGTACGACGTCCGACCGGGCCACCCCGCCGCGATGCTGGTGGCGAGCGAGGCGGCGTCGACCCCGCGACCGGGCTGGGCGTGGGTGACCTTGACCTTGCCGCCCAGGAGTTTCACCGTCCCCGGCGCCGGCGCGCCCTTGATGGAGGCGCTCGCGGCGGCGATCGCCGCTTGCAGCTTCGCCTTGTCGACGGTGGTCTTGAGCTGGCGGGTGGGACCGCCGGTGTAGCGCTTCCACAGTGCGCTGGGGGACAGCGTGAAACCGGTCAGGCCGTTCAGGGCTCCGGTGGGGTCGTATGCCAGGCCCGCGCTCGCCGGGGTGATCTGCAGAGTGCGGCCGGCAGCGGTGAACGTGACCGGCTTGCGCTCGGCGGCCGCGACGTGAGCGGCCAGGCGCTGCTCGGCGGCGGCCTTGCTCTGCCCCCCGACGACGACTCCGTCCACGGTGGTACCGCTCGGCACCCAGTCGGTGTGGACGACCGCGACCCCGGCGTACGCCGCGAGCGCGACGACGAGCACTCCGATCCCGCCGACCAGTCCCCAGCCCTTACGGGATCGCCCCGAACCCTCGCTCACGGATGTGCTCCAAACCGTCCTCGGTAGTAGGTGAGGGCATCCTGCGGCCGCTCGGCGTCCCGCATGGCGACCACCGCTCCGACGACCAGGGTGTGATCCCCGGCGGCGTGCGCGTCGACCGTGCGGCACTCCAGCTGAGCCAGGGCGTCGTCCACCAGGGCGACCCCCGTCGCCCCGCCACGAGTATGCGGCACCCGGTCGAGCTGATCATGTAACGGACGCCCGCGGGTCGCCAGCCACGCCGCGGTGCTGCGCGCGCTGGCCGGCAGGATGCTGATCCCCCACACGCCCGCCTCGATGATCGCGTCGTGGAAGCGCGCCTCCTGCTCGACGCTGGCCACCACGAGCACCGGGTCGAGGGACACCGACATGACCGCGCTGGCGGTCATCGCGTGATCGAGGCCGCCGGCGTACGTCGTGAGGACGGTGACGCCCGTGACCAGTCGCCCGATCACCCGGCGGTAGTAGTCGGGGTCGACGCCCTGCACCGCTCCGGTGCCCGGCTGCTCGGCGGTCATACCGGCAACCCCTGTCGCGGCGTCGCCTGCGCGGCGATGAGTTCCCCTGTCGCAGCATCGATCTCGGCGAACCCCTCACGCCCGGAGAGGACGGCGACGATGTCATTGGAGAGGGCGTAGTAGTGACCGTCGTGGACCGTGACCTGGGTGCGATGGCACCGCAGCGCCTCGGCCTGCGTCTCGATGCACGACTGATCGACCACCTCATGGGTCACCTGCCCATCCGGGACCACCGACGGGGGGAACGGATCATCCAGGCCGAGGGTGGTGCAGCCCTCGATGGAGGACTCGAGGCACATCTGGCGGTCTTGCTGCGCCCACGATCGCGGGGTGAGGGTGGCGAACAGACGCGGACGTTGTCCGGCAGCCAACGATCCGACCCCGGAGACGACCGCCCGGTGCACCTGGATGTGATCGGGGTGGGCGTACCCGCCGTGCTCGTCGTAGGTCACGACCACGTCCGGCGCCAGCTCGCGTACGACGCCCGCCACGGCTGCGCCCACGACCTCGACCGGCGCGGCAGCGAATGCCCGCGGGTGCCGGGACGCCGGAGATCCCGCCATCCCCGAGTCCCGCCAGTCACCGGGCAGGAACCGTGACGATGTGACGCCGAGCGTCTTCATTGCACACGCGAGCTCCGCACGGCGTACGTCGGCCAGCGGGTCCGCGACGTCGTCCGGACGGGGCTGCCCTGCCGGCAACTCCAGGTGGGCGAGGTCGGCCGGGATGACCTCGCCCTCCTCGCCCAGGGTCGCGGTCAGCACGTGCACCTCGTGCCCCTCGCGCACGTGATGCGCGATCGCGATCCCGTTGGCGAGCGTCTCGTCGTCGGGATGCGCGTGCACGAAGAGCAGGCGTGCCATCGAGGCCTAGCGGCGTGCCCGGGACAGCGCGCGACCGCGTTCGTTCTGGTCGAGGATCAACTTGCGGATGCGCACCGACTCCGGTGTGACCTCGACGCACTCGTCCTCGCGGCAGAACTCCAGGCTCTGCTCCAGCGACAGCTTGCGCGGCGGGAAGATCTTCTCGAAGTTGTCGGCGCTCGAAGCTCGCACGTTGCTGAGCTTCTTCTCCTTGGTGATGTTCACGTCCATGTCGTCGGAGCGCGAGTTCTCGCCGATGATCATGCCCTCGTAGACCTCGGTTGTCGGGTCGACGAAGAGGGTGCCGCGCTCCTGCAGGTTGACCATCGCGAACGACGTCACGGCGCCCGAGCGGTCGGAGACCAGGGACCCCGACGTACGGGTGATGATCTGGCCGAACCACGGCTCGTACCCGTCGAAGACGTGGTTGGCGATGCCGGTGCCGCGGGTCTCGGTGAGGAACTCGGTGCGGAAGCCGATCAGGCCGCGCGACGGCACCTTGAACTCCATCCGGATCCAGCCGGTGCCGTGGTTGGTCATCTGCTCCATGCGGCCCTTGCGCGACGCCAGGATCTGGGTGATCGCGCCGAGGTACTCCTCGGGGGTGTCGATCGTGAGGCGCTCGACCGGCTCCTGGAGCTTGCCGTCGACCTCGCGGGTGACGACCTGCGGCTTGCCGACGGTCAGCTCGTAACCCTCGCGGCGCATCTGCTCGACCAGGATGGCCAGCGCCAGCTCACCACGGCCCTGCACCTCCCACGCGTCCGGACGCTCGGTGGCGAGGACACGCAGCGACACGTTGCCGATGAGCTCGCGGTCGAGGCGGTCCTTGACCATCCGGGCGGTGACCTTGCTGCCGCGCACCTTGCCGACCAGCGGCGAGGTGTTGGTGCCGATGGTCATCGAGATGGCCGGCTCGTCGACGGTGATGAGCGGCAGCGCGATCGGGTTCTCCGGGTCGGCCAGCGTCTCGCCGATGGTGATCTCGGGGATGCCCGCGACGGCGATGATGTCGCCGGGCCCGGCTTCCTCGGCGGACTGGCGCTCCAGGCCCTCTGTCATCAGCAGCTCGGTGATCTTCACGCGCTGCTGGGTGCCGTCGTGGCGGCACCACATGGCCTGCTGGCCCTTGCGGATCACGCCGTTGCGCACCCGCAGCAGCGCGAGGCGGCCGAGGAAGTTGCTGGAGTCGAGGTTGGTGACGTGCGCCTGCAGCGGGGCCTCGTCGTCGTACGACGGGGCCGGGATCGTCTTCAGAATGGTGGCGAAGAGCGGCTCGAGGTCGCTGCCCTCGGGCATCTCACCGTTGCCGGGCCGGGTCAGCGAGGCGATGCCGGCGCGGGCCGAGGCGTAGACGACCGGGAAGTCGAGCTGATCGGCGTGGCCGTCGGCGTCGTCGAGCAGGTCCATGAAGAGTTCGTAGGTCTCCTCCTCGACCTCCTCGATGCGGCTGTCGGGGCGGTCGACCTTGTTGATGCAGAGGATGACCGGCATCTTCGCGGCGAGCGCCTTACGCAGCACGAAGCGGGTCTGCGGCAGGGGGCCCTCGGACGCGTCGACGAGCAGCACGACGCCGTCGACCATGGACAGGCCGCGCTCGACCTCGCCCCCGAAGTCGGCGTGACCGGGGGTGTCGATGATGTTGATGGTGACCGGGTGGCCGTCCGCGGCCGGACCGTCGTACGAGATCGCGGTGTTCTTCGCGAGGATCGTGATGCCCTTCTCGCGCTCGAGGTCGCCGGAGTCCATCACCCGCTCACCGGTGGTCTCGACGGTCTGGCGATCGCTGAACGCACCCGTCTGCCAGAGCATCTTGTCCACGAGCGTGGTCTTGCCGTGGTCGACGTGAGCGACGATGGCGACGTTGCGTACGTCGTCCCGAGTTTTCATGGGCATGATGTCGATTATCTCAGGGAAACGGGGCGTTTCTGACCACGCACCATCGGTGGCCGCCCACGACCACCGGCGATCCTGCCGGCGAGCAGCAGCCCGAGAAGGGCCATCAGCACGGGCACGCTGAGCAGCGTGACGAAGGTCGCAGGCCGCAACTGCGCGCGGTACGCCGCGATCCAGGCGCCTCCGATCGCCGTCACGACGCTGCCCGCGAGCGAGGACGCCAGGTAGATCGCGGACTGGTAGCGGCCCTGCTCCTGCACCGGGGCGAGGGCCAGCGAGGCCACGGACAGGGCGGGCACGACGGTGCCGATCCCCAGGCCGGCCACGGCCCAGGCGATCAGGGGCAGCGCCACCGGCACCGTGGGGACCGCGAGCGCGACCGTGCCGGCGAGACCGGCGGTCATGGCGGCGAAACCGGCGCGCACCCGCAGGGTCGGCGACGTCCGGGCCTGAATCTTGTCGCGGCCGTGCACCCACGACCCCGCGGCCCAGAAGACGCCGGTGATGGTCAGCGTGATGCCGGTCGTCGCCGGCCCGAAGCCGCGCACGCGGGTCAGCGTGAGCGGTAGGAAGCCGCCCGATATCCCGAACCCCGCGCTCGTGAGGGCGCGCAACGCCACGACCGCCGGCATACCGCGTGCGGCGCGCAACGTGCCCGCCGGCAGCGCTCGCCGGGTGAGGACGAGCAGGGCGGGCAGGGACGCGAGCATCAGTGCGGCACCGAACCACTCCGCGGGGCCGCCGAGCAGGGCTCCGGCGAGGACCAGGATCGCGGCCACCAGCGAGCAGCCCGCCCCCGCACGCACCAGACGTTTCCGGTCGTCCGGCCAGGCGCCCGACGGGTCCGACAAGCCCCGTGCCGGGCCGCGCAGAGCAGGAGAGAGGAGCGCGTACGCGGGCAGCAGGAGCAGCGCGGTGACCGTGAAGGCCCAGCGCCAGCCGAGGGATTGGGCGATCAGACCCGACACCGGAGGTCCGACGACCGAGGGCAGCACCCACGCCACGGCCATCGCACCGAACATCCTGGGACGGAGCACCTCCGGGAGGGCCTGCGCCAGCAGCACCGTGACGCCGATGTCCAGCCCGGCCTCGGACACCCCGGACACCCACCGCGTGCCCACCAGCACCAGCATCGTGGGGGCCAGCGCCGAGCCCAGCTGCCCGACGACGAAGAGCGCCGCGGACCGGCGCAGCAGCCAGGACGGTCCGCGGCGGTCCACGATCACCCCGAAGAGCGCGACCGCCGCGATGTAGGCCACCATCGGCGCCGCGCCGGCCGCGCCGAAGAGTGCCAGGCCGTGCAGCTGGGTCGAGGCCGCGGGCAGCACCGTGCCGGTGGCGCGGTCGGCGTACGCACCGAGCGTCACCATCGCCAGACCGCCTGCGGTGACCGGCAGCCTGCCGCGTGACCAGAGACCGGTGGTGAGAGCGGCGTCCGGCGCTTCGTCGATCGTCTCGGATGTCACAGACCATATGTTCTTAGTTAAAGTCGACTTGAAGTCAAGGGGTGGCCTGAACCGGAGGGACACGATGGACACGCGCGACGAACTGAGCATCGGACAGGTAGCCGAGCGCAGCGGATTCGCCGCTTCGGCGGTTCGCTACTACGAGTCCGAGGGGCTGCTGCAATCCACCCGCGATGCCGGCGGACGACGGCGCTTCCGGCGTTCGGTGCTGCGCCGCCTCGCGTTCATCCGGGCGGCGAGCAACGTCGGATGCTCCCTGGAGGAGATCCGCGAGGAGCTCGATCGGCTGCCGAGCGGCCGCACCCCCACCAAGGCCGACTGGCAACGCATCTCACGGCACTGGCGTACCCGGCTCGACGAGCGCATCGAAGCGCTGCAGAAGCTGCGCGACGGCTTGGACTCCTGCATCGGGTGCGGCTGCCTGTCCCTCGGGACGTGCCGGATGTCCAACCCGCAGGACACCGCCGCGTCCGACGCCCGCGCGCCCGGCGCGGCGTTCCTGCCGGCGGCCCTGCGGCGGCCGGGCGGTTCCCCTTCCTCTGCAAAGGTGTAATGATGTAATCAAGTAATCATTACCGAGGAGGACACCATGAACCACTCCCGTACCGGTGGACGCGGCCGCTCCGGCGGCTGGCAGCAGGCGGACCTGCCGTCCGCCGATGACGCGGCCGGCTGGTTCGCCGGCCGCCTGCCGAACGACCTCTACACCGGGGCCCCCACCGTCACCGTCGACCGCGACGAGATCGTCGTTGTCGGTGACATCGATGCCCCCGACCTGCCCGAAGGCACCGATGCGGCAGCCACCGAAGCAGCCGTCTCCGGTCGGATCACGCGCTTCCGGGAAGAGACGCGGGGCGCGCGGATGGCCCTGGCGGACGAGGCGCAGGCCCGCTACCGGCGCAAGGTCGCGTGGGGAGCCCGGATCGGCGACACCGAGGTCGTCTTCACCAACATCGCCGTCCCGGTCATGACGCGCCTGCGGCAGGACGAACGCCGCGTGCTCGACACCCTGGTGGACGCCGGGGTCGCCCGATCCCGCGCGGACGCCCTGTCCTGGGCCGTGAAGCTCGTCGGCGAGCACAGCCAGGAGTGGCTGGCGGAGCTGCGCGAGGCCATGACGGCGGTCGACGACCTGCGGGCCAAGGGTCCGCAGGTCTGAGAGACCGACGACGCTGACGGTTTGCGTCGGTGGCCAGGGCTGCAGCCCTGGCCACAGACGCACAACCCCCACCCGTGTCTCCGTGCGGTCTCAGCGGACGAGGACCGGGGTAGCGGCGGCCGGGTCTCGCTGGCCAGTACGACGGTCGCCCCGGCTCCACGCGCGTTCCCCGAGGAGGCACAGCGCGGCAGGCAGCAGCACCAGTCGCACGATGGTGGCGTCCACCAGGATCGCGACCGAGAGCCCGACGCCTATCTCCTTCATCTCCACCAGCCCAGAGAAGGCGAACACCGAGAACACCGACACCATCACGACCGCGGCGCTGGTGACCACGCCGGCGGTCTGCTCCAGGCCGAGGCGCACGGCGATCCGGACCGGCACCCCCGCACGCACGTGTTCGCGGACCCGGCTCAGCACGAAGACGTGGTAGTCCATCGACAGACCGGTGAGCACGGCGAGCAGGAACGTCGGGATCCACGTGATGATCCCGCCGGTGGAGTGGAAGTCCAACGGACCTGCGCCCCACCCGCGCTGGAAGACTAGTGTCACGACACCGAACGCCGCGCCGACCGACACCAGGTTGAGCGCTGTGGTGAGCACCGCCAGCACCGCGTTGCGGAAGACGACGCCCATCATCACCAGCACCAGCCCGAGCACCACGATCAGCACCCGCCACAGCGCGATGTCCGCGTGCCGGATCGTGTCGTAGGACTGCGCCACATCACCGCCGACCGCCCAGGTGGCACCGGTCGGCCGGACCGCCTGCGGCACCACCGTCTCCCGCAACCGGAGGACCTGCTCGCCCGCCCGGGAGCTTCCCTGCGCGGCCGAGGTCGCGACAGTCGCCACCGCCGTACGGCGATCGACCGAGACCACGACCCCGGCGGGTGACCAGTCACCGGTGGCCGCGGCACGGCGTTCCACGGCCTGCGCAGTGCTGCCCGCGTCCGCGCCGCTCACGACGACCCGTGCCAGGTTGCCGTGGCTCGGATACTTCGCCTGGATCTGCTGCATCGTGCGCACCTGCGTGATGCTGTGCGGCAGCGCTTCCAGCGAGTCGGTCTGCAGGCGCATCCCGAGGGCCGGCGCGGCGAGCGCCACCATGACGGCACCCCCACAGATCAGCGCGGCCGCCGGTCGGCGTAGCACCGGGCGCAGCAGCCGACCGCTCACGGCACCGGTCGGGATACGCCGGGAGACCCTCCACCACAACGGGATCCGCGGACGGTCCACCCACTTGCCGAGGAGGGTCAACATGGCGGGGAGCACCGTGAGCGAGCCCAGCACCGCGATCACCACGACCAGCAGTGCGCCCGTGCCGAGGCTGTCGAACGTCGTATCGCGCGCTGCGTAGAGGCCGCCCATGCTGATCGCGACCGCCAGACCCGAGACCACGATCGAGTGGCCTGAGGTCTCGCCCGCGACGCGGATCGCGTCGGCCCGGGTCGCGCCTTTGTCACGCTCGGCGCGTTCGCGTTTGAGATAGAAGAGCGAGTAGTCGACGCCGACCGCCATCCCGATGAGGAGGATCATGCTCGAGACCGTCGGCTCCATCGGGATGATCAGCGAGATCGGTCCCATCAGACCCATCGTGGCGAAGACGCTCGTGATTGCCAGGACGACCGGCAGCCCCGCCGCGATCAGCGCGGCGAAGACGATCACCATGATCACCAGTGTGATCGGCAGGCTGATGAGCTCCGCCGACCCGAGATCCTTACCCACCCGGTCGTTCACGGCCTTGTTCACCGAGACGTCCCCCGCCTCGTCGATGCGCAGACCCGGGTACGCCGTGCGGGCGGACTTCGCGACCTGCGCGATGCCGCGCACGTCGGCGTCGCGGCCGCGCACAGTCGCCGCCAGGAGCAGCGCCGTGCCGTCCTTGGACAGGACCGGCGGCGCCACGGACGCGACGACGGGCTGGGTCGCGAGCCGGTCGCGCACGTCGGACGCGGCTCTCAGGGCCACCGGCCGGTCGAGAGCACCACGCGGGGACCCGATCAGCACGTACTCCTGGTCGGGCGCGTCCAGACCGGCCGCCGCGATCATCGCCGCTGCCCGGCCGGACTGCCCCACCCGGTAGTCGGCGTCCTTGGTCTGATGGGTGCTGATGGCCGATCCGAGGCCCACGGCCATCACCACCATGAGCGCCCAGACGCCGACGGCGCGCCACGGATGCCCCGCACTCCAGCGGCCCAGTCGTTGGGCCGCACCGATCCGTGCCATGACTCCTCCTGCGATTGGAATGGGTTGTCGTCACAGGGTTTCGCCGGACGGGCGCGGCGTCAGGAGAGCCAGCACCCGCACGGGGGTGTAGCTGGGTGCACCCCCGAGGTCTGCAGGTCGGGAACCTGAGTGCACCGCCGTGCGGCCCGGATTCGGCGACGATGGTCGGATGAACCGACGACCCGGCCTCCTCGCGTCGATCGGGCTCAACCTCGCAAGCCTGGTGATGACGCTGCCGGCTCTCGCACTCCTGGGGCTGACCGTGGCGGGCATCGCATCGTCCGTGGCGATCGTCGGCCTGTTCGTCCTGACCGTGACCCTGGTGCTCCTGCGACAGCTCGCCGGGGTGCAGCGCCGCCTGGTCAGCGCGGGCCTCGGCGAACCGGTCGCCCGCGCGTACTCCGACACGCGG
Organism: Allobranchiibius huperziae; assembly: GCF_013410455.1. Taxonomy (NCBI): domain Bacteria; kingdom Bacillati; phylum Actinomycetota; class Actinomycetes; order Micrococcales; family Dermacoccaceae; genus Allobranchiibius; species Allobranchiibius huperziae. Next base: position 2,735,186 of record NZ_JACCFW010000001.1, read on the forward strand.
GGCCTGTCACCGGTCGCCCGGGTCCGCCGCTGGTTGACCGACCGAGCGCGGTGGGCCGACGCCGCGTGGGCGCTCTTCACCTGCACCGTCGGCGCGATCGTCTCGGTCGTCGCGCTGGCCGTCGTCCTCTACCCGGTCTGGAGCATCACGTGGTACTTCCTGTGGCGATCGCTCCCGGCGGACCTCCCGCAGCCGTATCACTTCCTGCACGTCGCGGACCCGGCGCGCGGAGCCATCTTCACCGTCGTGAGCGTGCTGGCAGGGATTGCCGGGATGCGTTGGCTCACACCGGCCCTCACCCGGTGGCGTCTCCTGATGGACGCATCGATCATCGCCGACTCGCGCACCGCGGCCCTCGAGGAACGGGTCGAAAGGGTGACCGCTTCGCGCACCAGCACCGTCGACGCGGCGGCCGCCGAGCTGCGCCGCATCGAGCGTGACCTGCATGACGGCCCGCAGGCCCGGCTGGCCGCTCTGGGCATGGAGCTGGGTCTGGCCGAGCAACTCGCGCTGCGGGATCCGCAGGCGGCGGCCGGCCTGATCGCCGAAGCACGCGCGAACGCGCACACGGCGCTCGCCGACATCCGATCGGTCGTGCGTGGCATCTATCCACCGGTGCTCGCCGATCGCGGCTACCCGAGTGCGATCAGCGCGTTGGTCGCAGACCTCCCACTCGCGGTCTCCCTCGATCTCGAACCAGGCGAACGCCTTTCGCCGCCTCTGGAGTCGGCGCTCTACTTCGCCACCAGCGAATGCCTGGCCAACATCCTGAAGCACGCGCACGCCGGCCAGGCGTGGGTCTGCCTGCGGCGCACCCCCCGAGCGATCCGCGTCGAGGTCGGCGACGACGGGGTCGGTGGCGCGGCTGCCGACGGGGCGGGTCTGCGCGGTGTCGCACGGCGGCTCACGGCGTTCGACGGCATGATGAGCGTGACCAGCCCGCCCGGCGCGGGCACGAGGATCGAGATGGAGGTGCCGTGCGAGCCGTCGTCGGGGAGGACAACGCGCTCCTTCGCGACGGACTGACTCGCATCCTCACTGCGTACGACATCGACGTCGTGCAGGCCGTAGACAACGCGCCGGCCCTGTCCCGAGCACTGCTCACCGAGCGACCCGACATCGCGATCGTCGACGTCCGGATGCCGCCGACCTTCACAGATGACGGACTGAGAGTCGCCATCGAGGCGCGCGCTCAGCTGCCCGACCTGCCGGTGCTGGTGCTCTCGCAGTACGTCGAGCAGCTCTACGCACAGGAGCTGCTCGACTCCGGCTCGGGCGGGGTCGGCTATCTGCTGAAGGACCGCGTCTCCGACGTCGCGGGGTTCATCGACACCGTACGGAGGGTGGCCGCCGGTGGGACCGTGCTGGATCCCGACGTGGTGCGCCATCTATTGACCCGGCAACGGGCAGGGACCCCGGTCGACCGGCTCACCGCCCGCGAGCGCGAGGTCCTGGAACTGATGGCCCAAGGCCGCTCGAACGCGGCGATCGCGGGTGCACTCTTCGTGACCGAACGATCGGTCAGTAAACACACCAACTCGATCTTCACGAAGCTCGATCTGCCCATCGACGCCGACGACAACCGGCGGGTCCTGGCGGTGCTCACCTACCTGCGCGGCTGAACCGGCGCCCCACCCCGTCGGCGCCGAGCGCACGACGAGGTGCGCGGTTTGCGTTTGTGGCCAGGGCTGCAGCCCTGGCCACCGACGCACAACCCCCACACCGACGCCAAACGGGTCAGTGCAGCAGAGCCCTGATCGCGTCCACGATGGGCAGGTCCGCGGGCAGCCACGGGACGTCGTACAACTGGGCCGGCGTCAGCCAGCGGACCTGGTCGTGATCGACCAGCCGCATGGTGCCGGTGGTGATCCGCGCGAAGCGCACCTGCATCACGAAACCCGGCTTCAGGGGCCAGCCGGTGGCGTCGTCCAGGGCGACCGGGCCGGTCACCTGCGCGCCGAGCTCGACGGTGACGTCCAACTCCTCGGCGAGCTCACGATGCAGGGCCGCCTCGAGCGACTCGTCGTGCTCCACCTTGCCGCCGGGGAACTCCCACCCGCCCGCGAGCGCGCTGGGCGCCGTACGCCGGGCCGCCAAGAGGACCGTGGGGTGCGTCAGGTCGTCGACGATCGCCGCGCCGACCACCAACCGGGTGATCGGCTGTGCAGCCGCGTCGGTCACGTCGCGATGTGCGCGGGAGTGCGATCCGCGGAACCGGCGCCAGCGCGCGTACTCGCAGCGCTCGACCCACGCGCGGCGTGCGCTCCCCGGCGGGCGTGCGGGTTGGTGAAGAACGCGACCGCGACGATCGCCACCACCGCCAGCAGCGCCGGCAGATAGAGCGACTCGCCCATCGCCCGGGCGAACCCGGACTGGACGGCCGCGGGCAGCGATTTGCCGGGAGTCTGCGCGCCGCCCGAGAGCGCAGCGCCGCGGGCACCGAAGTGCGACGTCAGCCGGGACTCCATCAGCGAGGCGATCGCCGCACTGCCGAGGACCGCACCCACCTGACGGGTCGTGTTGTAGACACCCGCACCGGCACCGGCGTTCTGCGGCGGGAGCATCCGGGTGGCCGTCACCGACAGCGGTGCCCACATGAAGGCGTTGGCGAGGCCGAGGACCACCATCGGAAGCAGCAGGGCCCAGATGTGCGTGCCGGGTCGCAGGATGTACCCCAGCCACGCCACCGCCACGCAGAGGCAGGTGAGGCCGAAGCCCGCGATCAGGCTCGGGTGGTACCTGTCGACCAACTTGCCCACGACCGGCGACAGCAGCAACGTCACCAGGGCCATCGGGACGAGCAGCAGCGCGGCCCTCGTCGGCGTCAGGCCGCGGACGGCCTGCGCGTAGAGCATGAACGGGAAGACCATGGCGGTGATCACGAACCCGACCACGGAGATCCCGACGTTGGCGAGGCTGAAGTTGCGGTCGGTGAAGAGCACCAGCGGCACGAGCGGCTCGGCCTTGTTGAAGCGCTGCCACACCACGAATCCGGCGAGGACGAGCACGCCGAGGACGATCAGCAGGGGCACCGAGATGATCCCGGTGATGGTGCCCCAGTGGTATTCGTGGCCCTCCTGGATCCCGAAGACCAGCAGGAACATGCCGACCCCCGACAACCCCACCCCGAGCCAGTCGAAGCGGTGGCTGTGCACCGGCAGGCTCGGCACCAGCCACATGGCCAGCCCGAACCCGATGACCCCCACCGGGACGTTGATGAAGAAGATCCACTCCCAGCTGAGCTGGTCGACCAGCACCCCGCCGAGGATCGGGCCCGCGAGCGTCGCGACACCGGCGACCGCGCCCCAGAAGCCCATGGCCTGACCGCGGCGTTCGGCGGGGAAGATCCGGGTGATGACCGACATGGTCTGCGGCGCGAGCAGCGCGGCCCCGAGGCCCTGGAAGACCCGCGCCACGATCAACGTGCCGATGCTGCCGGTCAGGCCGCACCACAGCGACGCCAGCGTGAAGATCGCCAGGCCCACCAGGTAGACGTTCTTCGGTCCGTAGCGGTCACCGAGCCGGCCGGTGATGAGCAGCGGCACGGCGTACGCGAGCAGATAGGCACTGGTCACCCACACCACGTCGTTGATGTCGCTGTGCAGGCTGCTGATGATGTCGGGCGTCGCCACCGACACGATCGTGGAGTCGACCAGGATCATGAAGAAGCCGACGCACAGCGCGATCAGGGCAGGCCAGGGGCTGAACCCCTCGGCGTCGGCCTGACGGCGTGTCTGGCTCTTGGTGAGCGTGATCTGGTCTGGCGTGTCTGCCACGTGCCGCTCCTCCCGTGCTACCCCTGCGGTACGCCGTGACGGGCGAGGGCCACCGCCGTACGGCGCTCATGCCGTTCCAGAATATTCGATCGCCGCGCGCAGGGCGGTCTCCGGCCGTGAGGGAAGAGCAGCCTCACCTGCGTGGACAGCACCGCGGGGCGCAGGCACCGTAAAGGCAGAAGAACACTTCCCTGCAGGAGGAACCGACCATGACCGACGCCGAGCGCCTGGCCTCCCCCGGCGGCGCGCACCTGCCCGACGACAGCGCCACGAACGATTCCCCGGCGTACGAGCCCCACCCCGACGAGCCGCACGACGCGAGCATGGCCGGCCGGCTGAACTGGCTGCGCGCGGGCGTGCTCGGCGCGAACGACGGCATCGTCAGCGTCGCGGGCATCGTCGTGGGCGTCGCCGGCGCGACGGCCGGCAGGCAGCCCATCGTGGTCGCGGGCGTCGCCGGACTGGTCGCGGGTGCGCTCAGCATGGCGGCCGGCGAGTACGTCTCGGTCAGCACCCAGCGCGACACCGAGCAGGCGTTGCTGGAGAAGGAACGCACCGAGCTGCGCGAGATGCCGGAGGAGGAGCTCGAGGAGCTGACCGGCATGTACGAGAGCAAGGGGCTGCCCCGGTCGCTCGCCGAGCAGGTCGCCCATCACCTCACCGAGCACGACGCACTCGGCGCGCACGCCGAGGTCGAGCTCGGGATAGACCCCGACGAGCTCACCAACCCCTGGCACGCCGCGTTCGCGTCGCTGGCGGCGTTCTTCGTCGGTGCGCTGCTGCCCTTCATCGCGATCCTCGTGCCGGGTCACTCCTGGCGGGTGCCGGTGACGTTCGTCGCCGTGCTGATCGCGCTGGCGGTCACCGGCAGGGTCAGCGCCGACCTCGGCGGGGCGCCGCGGCGGGCCGCCGTCCTGCGCAACGTGGGCGGTGGAGCGGTCGCGATGGTCATCACCTACGCGGTGGGCCACCTGGTCGGCGGAGTGATCTGACCTTCGCCGCACGGGCGGGGCGGGTCAGCCCCGCGGGTCGAGCAGGCCGGCGTCCTGCGGCGCCCACGCCGGGTCCGAGCCCAGATCGACGATGCGGTTGGTCTCGTCGACGAAGACCACGCTCGGGGTCATGAGGGCAGCCTCGGCGTCGTCGTACTGGCCGTAGCCGATCACGATGACCAGGTCGCCGGGACTCACGAGTCGGGCGGCCGCCCCGTTGATGCCGATCCGGCCCTCGCCGGCCGGGCCCTCGATGACGTACGTCGAGAGGCGGTTGCCGTTGTCGATGTCGACGATGTCGACCTTCTCCCCCTCGAGCAGGTCGGCCGCGCGCATCAGGTCGGCCGACACCGTCAACGACCCGACATAGTGCAGGTCGGCGTGCGTCACCGTGGCCCGGTGGATCTTCGATTTCATCATCGTGCGCTGCATGCCCACGATTGTCCCCGACCCGCCCCCAGCATCCGGCCGGGGACCGGTGCACGGTCATAGTTGAGGTCACCATGAGCAGAGCGCGTTTCCACGGGACCATCACCGGTATCGGCACGACCAGCGGAGTGCGGGTGGTCGTCGGCCAATGGCGCGACACGCCGTACGGCAGCTTCGACGACGTGATGCTCCAGACCAGTGAGGGGCACCGCCGGCTGCTGGCGCCGACGGCTCAGGTCGCCGAATTCATCGAGCAGACCTACGAGTTCGACGAAGTGAGCATCACCCCCGTGACGGTGGTGACCGACGGCGAGACGGTCCGGCTCACCGCCGACGACCTGTCGATCGCGTGGACCGTCGGGCGGCGTACGGCGATCGGCAGGCTGCTGCGTGCCGTGCCCGCGCGCCTCGCGACGGCTCCCGCGTGGAGTCGGCTGATCGACCCGGTGGCCCGCGTCGTGATGCGCGGGGTCCGCACCGCGGGCACGGCGCGCGCCGGCCGGCGGGAGTTCTACGGAGCCCGCGACATGCACGAGCTCGTGCGCGCGTCGGGTGAGTACGCCGGCCGCGACCTGGGTGATCTGGCGCCGGTCAGCCCGGCGGTGTCGTTCGGGTTCGGTTCTGCGCCGGCGCGCCCGGCGGTGACCACGATCGTGACCACGGTGATCGAGCGGTCAGCGCAGCCCCAGCCACAGGCCCAGTGACGCCAACGCGACCCCGCCGAGCAGCGTCCCCAGCCCGCTCCACAGCGCCGGCCCGCGCCGGCCGTCCTGCAGGAGTCGGGCGGTCTCGAAACTGGCCGTGCTGAACGTGGTGTAACCGCCGAGGACGCCGGTGCCGAGCACGGCGAGGGCGTCGGACCCGAGCGCGCCGCGTTGCGCCAGACCGGCCAGCACCCCGAGTGCGAGGCACCCGGTGAGGTTGACCAGGATCGTGCCGACCGGGATGTGCGTCCGCACCCGTGCCTTGATCAGCCCATCGACGACGAACCGCAGCACCGCCCCGACGCCCCCTCCCACACACAGGAGCAGGTAGGTGCCGACACTCACCGGTGCACCCGCTGCGCCGCGGTGATCCCCGCGAACGACGCGAGCAGACCCACGCCGAGCGTCAGCCCGCAGTAGCCGACCGCCATCCCCGGCTCGCTGTCCCGGATCAACTGGGCGGCCCCGTCCGCGAAGGTGCTGTAGGTCGTGAAGCCGCCAAGCACGCCGGTCCCGAGAAGCAACCGGACGGTCCGCCGGCGTCCGTGATCGGGGCCGCGGCCGGCGAGCAACTGCACCAACGCGCCGAGCAGGAACGCCCCGGACACGTTGATCGCCAGGATCGTCCAGTTGACCCGGTCAGCGGGGGTGGGGAACCACAGGCTCATCGCCTCGCGGATGCCTGTCCCGACGAAACCCCCGAGCGCGACGTACGCCGCGTACCTCGCGCGCAGGTGCACCGGACGCCCGTCGTCGTTGACGTCGACATCGGGGTCCTCGGGCAGCCAGGGGTTCCGCAGAGCCGCCCGGGCGGCGTCGGCGGGTCTGCTCATACCGCGGAACCACCCGCGCCAGGACTCCCGGCGGCGGCCAGCACCGGCACCTCGTCGTCCTCGACCAGGCCCTTGATCTCCGAGCGTTCCTCGACCGCCGGTGCCGAACCCCACAGGTGGCGCGCGTTCGACTCGGGCAGCAGGTAGACCGCGACGGCGCCGATCACGCCGGTGGCGATCAGGTAGTACGCCGGCCAGTCGAGGTCGCCGGTCGCGCTGACCAGCGCTCCGACGACCAGCGCCGTGGTGCCGCCGAAGAGGGAGATGGCGACGTTGAACCCGATCGACAGTCCGCCCGCGCGTAACGGGGTGGGGAAGAGCGACGGCAGCGTGGAGGGCATGGTGGAACTGAAGCAGATGAGCAATAGGCCCATGATCAGAAGGCCCAAGAACGACGAGATCGAGGACCCTGCGCGAGCCAGCACCACGGCCGGCAGCGAGAGCACGATCAGCCCGATCGCGCCGGTCAGCGCGATGGGCTTACGGCCGATCCGGTCCGAGAGACGCCCGAACATCGGGATGAAGACCAGCAGCACCGCGATCACGACGATCTGCAGGATCTGCGAGGTCAGGTCGGAGAGACCGCCGCCGGTCTTGTCCGGGGCGGTGGTCGTCAGGTACGTCGGCATGTAGGACGTCAGCATGTAGTTGGGGATGTTCCACGCGAGCACCAGCGCCACGCACACCAGCAGCGAGGGCCACAGCTTGAAGATCGCGCCGAGCTCGCCGCCCGTGCTGCGCTCCTTCTCCTCCTTGTCGGCCTTGGCCTCCATCGCGGCGTACGCCGGGGTGTCGGCGAGGCGGGACCGCAGGTAGACCCCGATCAGGCCGAGGGGAAGGGCCACGAAGAACGGGATGCGCCAGCCCCAGGTCAGCAGCTGGTGCTCCGAGAGCACGCCGCCCGCGACCGTGACGAGCGTCGCGCCGAGCAGGTAGCCGGTGAAGGTGCCGAACTCCAGCCAGCTGCCGAGGAATCCGCGTTTGCGGTCCGGCGCGTACTCGGCGATGAAGGTCATCGCGTTGCCGTACTCACCACCGGTGGAGAAGCCCTGGATGAGCCGAGCGACCAGCAACATGAACGGCGCCCACAGCCCGATCGAGCTCTCGCTGGGGATGACGCCGATGACGAAGGTGCCGGCGGCCATCATGATCATGGTCGTGGCGAGGACCTTGTTGCGACCGATCCGGTCGGCGAGCGGGCCGAAGAACAGGCCACCGAAGGGGCGAACCAGGAAGGCCACCGCGAACAATCCGAAGGTCAGGATCGTCCCCGTGGTCTTCGGAAGGTCGTCGAAGAAGACCTTCTGGATCGTGGGTTCGAAGTAGGCGTAGACGCCGAAGTCGTACCACTCGGTGATGTTGCCGATGGCCGCGGCGCCGATGGCCCGGCGGACCGTCGAGTTGTCGGTCACCGTCACCTCGTCGGCGGTCCACTGCTGTTCGTCGCCCAGCTGAATCATCTGGTCCTCTCACATAGGCAACCTTCGACGTTACCCGTGGGTCCCATTCTCTTGAGAATCGAGTGAGCGCGATCGAGACGGCCGATCGGGCCCTGCGCGGGGTGCGCTGAGGCAGGGATCACACCGCTCCCGTGGCGTATATCCCCTGCTTCATCACCGCGGCCGGCTCCCTGCAACGAAGGGGAATTCGCCGTCGTTCCCTCTACCCACGCGCCTACCGCGGGGACCTCACCCGCCGACCGCAGGACCTCGACCGGTACTAGGAGCACGACGCCGATGAGGTGGACCTGAGCACGAGACCACCGCTGAACGCGTGACCAACTTCACCTCATACGAGTGTCCGCAGTTCCGTGCGTACGTGCACACGGAACTGCGGACACTCGACGTCGGACCGGTTACCGCCTGCGCATCGATCCGGTCGGGAACGACACCGCCAGGGAGTAGCCGTCACCCTGCTTCGAGGACACCTTGATCCGGGTGCCCGACCCAGCGACCTTCACCGACCCGGCCGGGTTGGCCGCGTAGTAGTAGGCGTTGGGGTTGGTGTCGTCGAACGTCGACACGGCCGGCCGCGACGGCACCTTCGCCGCCAGACCCTGCTTGTGCAGGGTGAAGGCGTCGGTTCGGTCCAGGCCGAACGTCGCGTCGTACGGCTGGATCCTGTTGTTCACCGCGACCCCGTCCGGCCACACCATCGGGGCGGCGTGCGCGTCGACGGGCAGCACCAGTCCCCCACCGGGGTGGGCCGAGGTGTTGTTGTCCTTGAACTCGTTGTTGACGTACCAGATGAGCACGCCGTCCTGGTAGGGGAAGTGCTCGACCACGTCGGGGCGGCGGGGTCCGAAACCGAAGTTGTACGGGCCCTGCTTGAGCGTGGTGTCGTATCCGCTGTAGCGGCGCGACTCGGCCAGGTAGTAGTTGGTCGCCACGCGGGTGTCGGTGCCGTTCATCCGGGTGAACCCCGCAGGTGTCCAGACCGAGCTCGCCGACTCCGCGCCGTCCGTGGTCGTGGTGGTGCCGACCGTCGTGGCGATGTCGTCGAGGAACGCGCCGGCGCCGTTCGTGCCGCCGTCGGTCTGGTAGAGGAAGCGGAAGGTGAGCTTCTTGCCGGCGTACGGCGTGAGGTCGTAGGAGATCGTGCTCCACCCCGTGCTGGTGCCGGTCACCGGCGTGCCCACGTTGGTCCAGGTGGCGCCGCCGTCGGTCGAGACCTGCCCGTAGAGGTAGTCGTAGTCGGCCTCGATGTCGTACCAGGCCGACGCAGAGATCTTCCCGGACGTCGCCCCGGTCAGGTCGACCGACCGCGTGAGGCTGTTGTTGAGGTCGTCGTCGCGCCCCGACCACCACTCGTACGAGCCCGTCTTCGGGGTGTTGTACTTCGTGGCGATCGTCTTGTCCGGCAACGAGATCGCCAGGGTCTGCGGCTTGCTCGCGCTGTCCTGGTCGGCCGGGCCGAGCGAGACCTTGCCGGAGTTGCCGTAGCGCACGGTCTGGGTGTCGGACCAGCCGAGCTGGGTCTTCTCCCACGCGCCCATGTAACCAGGGGTGGTCCCGATCGCGTTGCCGCCGTGATTGAGCCACGAGCCGCTGTTCATCAGGCTCCAGAACGACACGCTGTTGGTGCTGGTGTTTGTGGTGTCGTAGAGGTCGGGCAGGCCCAGGTCGGGGCCGTACTCGTGCGCGAAGACGCCGAGGCCGCCGTTCTCCGGCTCGGTGGTGTAGTCACGGATCCAGATGCCGGTGTTGCCGATCTGGGTGCCGCCGTTGAGGTTGCCGGTCGGGCCGGCCTTGCCGGCGCCGGTCTGCACGGCCCAGCGGTGGGACCAGATGGCGTCCGCGCCCTGCGCGCCGCCGCCGGCCTCCTCACCCTCGCCGGCGTGGATCGCCTGGAAGTGGTCGATGTAGCCGTCGGGCTCGTTGAAGTCGCCGTCGTGGTCGTAGTCGTAGCGGTCCCAGACGTCGTACTTCTTCAGCTCGGTCTTGATCTGCGCGTCGGTCTTGCCGGCCGACTTCTGCGCGGTGTACCAACTCGTGGCCGTGTCGCCGATGTAGGACCAGTAGCGGTCGGCCTCCGAGCCGGTGTTGGAGCCGTAGCGCGCCTCGTTGTAGGGCACGGTCACCCAATCGGACACGTCGCCCTGGGCCTTGTAGCGGCCCTGGGACTGGGACTTGTAGAAGTTCGAGAAGCTCTCGCCCGTGGTCCCGAACATCATGTTCTTGTAGTGCGCCTGGTTGAAGTCCTTCTCCCAGTACGTGGAGTTGTCGTCCGACGCGGTGCCGTCGATGGTGCGGTCCGGCTCGGGGATCTGGTTGTGCCGGGGTCCCGCTCCGCCGCCGGCGGTGGGGTCGGTCTTGGTGCCGAAGTCGGTCAGCACCGTGAAGATGTTGGCGGTCTGCTGCGGGTCGTACTCGACGTACTTGGGCTTCGCTGCCTTCGCGTTCCTGCCGCGCGCCTTCTGCTGAGCGGCCGTCGGCTTGCCGTCGTCGACGACGATCACCCGCTTGCCGTTCACAGTGGCGGTCTTGGCCTCGCCCTTGATCAGCTGGTCGACCGCGGTACGCCGCAGCTCGGCCTGCTTGCTCTGCAGGGGATCCGGCTTGTTGTCCGGACGGACCACGGTGCTGGGCGATGTGCCGCCCGACGTCGGGGCGCCTCCCGCCGATGCCGCGTAGGTCACTCCCGGGGCCAGCGCCAGGGCCGTCGCGGCCAGGGCTCCCGTCATGAGCACGGTTCGCTTCACGTTTCCTCCTGGGTGTCGCCGGCCGCGGGATGTAGCGGCGGGCGCCGTCAGTGTCGGCTGACGCACCCGTCATCCAGAAGGGCTGCGACGCCCTCGAAGGCGGAAACTGACAGAGAGTTGATCTTTTCCTGACTGTTTCCTGTGTACTCGCCGGTACTTCGGAGCGAGCCGGTCAGAGCCGGCTCAGCAGGACACGCAGGTCACGCTCGGCGATCAGGCGGTGCTCCCACTCCTCGTGGATCACCGCCCGCAGGCACCGCCGGACCTCGTACCGACCTGGCGGCGGGTAGCCCGGGCCGGTCACGTCGGTGTCGCTCGCGAGATGCTCGTCGGTGAGCCCGGCGAACAGCGCCCGCATCTCGGCCATCCGGTCCGCACGCAGAGCGAGCAGCTGCTCCAGCGTCGGGCGCGCCGTGCGGTCGTTCGGCACCCCGTGGTCGTTCGGGTCGTGTTCGTCGTGTGGCAGGCCGAGGGGGTCGAAGGGTGACGGGTCATGCAGGACAGCGTGTTTCGCCCACCCGTCGACGACGAAGACCAGATGCCGCAACGTCTCGATGAAGGACCACTCGTCGTCGACCCGCTCGTGCAGTTGGTCCGGCGGGAGACTCTGCGCGAGCGCGACGGTCGATGCCCAGCACGCCTCGATCACCCCCCACGCCTCCCGGAAACCGTCCGCGTCCGTCGGCCGCAGCTTCACGCGCTCCGGATAGCGCCGGTCCAGCTCGGCCTCGACGAACGGCGTGACGTCGACGCCGTTCACGGTCAGATTGCGCACCAGGCCGTCCAGCTCGAGATCGGTCATGTCGACGCCCCGGAGCCGCGCTCCCGTCAGGTAGACGTTGCGCATCCGCGCGCCGCTCAGGTCGACCTGCTCGAACCGCGACCCGGACAGACCGACTCTCGTGAAGCTGGAACCACCCAGGTCCACATCCGTGAAATCACCCATGCAAAGACCCTGCCACCGTCCACCGACACCGGACAGTGGCTCGCCTCTCGTCGTGGGTGTCCGCACTCCGGTGCCCCCGTCCGCACGAAACCGCGGACACTCGCGGACCGCTCACCCCTCCTGCTCGGGCCACCCGTCGAGGAGCTTCTCGATGTCCGCCAGCTGCGCCGTGGAGACCCACGACGGATTGGACCCGACCGGCAGGCGCTGCACCTCCAAGTCGTCGATCCCGGTGGCGCGCAGCTCCTCGTCCGACACGGTGTCGTGCAGCAGAGGAATGTGCAGGCTCACGTCACCTCGCGCTTCACTGCTCACCCACCCCACGCCGGCGATCCCGCGCGTCACCGTGCCACCCGCGGCGGAGACCCACAGGATCGCCTTATGGCCCGGTCGCATCATTCGGCTGCGGTAGTTGTCCGCGACGCACCAGTCCCGCACGACGTGCTGTCGGTGCTCCAGCAGGGCGCGGCGGACGCGCGCATGCTGCTGCGGGTCGCACTTGATCACCCAGGCGCCGAGGTTGTCCTCGGTGATCTTGCGCTGGGCCACGCTCCAGTCCTACCAGCCGCCGGGGCCGCCGGCACCGGGTGGGAGCGACGCACAATGGACGCGTGCCGCACAACGACCTTCCCCCGCTGACTGACGACGGGCACCACATCGTGGTCGACGGTCGCAAGTGGCGGGCCACCGATCCCGCCATCCCCGACGCTCTGCGCAAGGAACTGGTGGCGGAGTTGATGAGCGCACGCCGCGATGTGCGCACCGACGCCGAGTCCGCCCGCCCGCGGGTACAGGACGCGAAGGTCGCGCTCGGTGAGCGTGGCGACCCGTGGTGGGAGCCGACGCCCGACGGCCGCCGTACGAGGCTCGCCGCGACGATGCGGACGCTCCTTCGTCACCGCGACGCGGAGGCGACCATCTGCCCGAGTGATGCCGCCCGGGTCGTGGGTGGTGAGTCGTGGCGCGACCTGATGGACGACGCCCGCTCCGTGGCAGGCGAGCTGGCTACCGGCGGGGTCGTCGTCGTACGCCAACACGGCCAGGACGTCGACCTGGACGCGGCGGTCGGGCCGGTGCGCCTGGCCCGCGGCCCGAACTGGTGAGCATCACTGCCCCGTCGATGGTGCGCCCCGCAATGCGGTCCACCGTGGCGCGACTGCCAGCGCGACCGCGAGCAGGGACAACACGACGGCGATGATCACCGAGGTCACTGCGACGCCGAGGTAGCCGTGTCGGCCCGGATCCATGAACGGATAGGGATACCAGCCGACGATCCCGCCCCGCACCAGGCTGTAGACGAGGTAGGCCAGTGGTCCCAACAGCCACCCCAGCGCGGCCCGGACCGCCATCGCCCGGCGACCGGTGAGCAGCAGCCAGTCGAGGATCACCACGATCGGCATGATGTAGTGCAGGACCGTGTTGTCCCACGGGACGGCGGTGAGCTCGGATGCCGGGTAACCCGACAGCAGCACGATGAAGATCAGGATCACGGTCGTCATGAAGAACGCCACCGCACCGCGGTACAACTCCAGCCCTCGACTCGACCACCGACCCGCCGCCGCGAACGCGCTCAGCATCAGGCTGATGACCGTGAGCAGATTGGCCTCGACGGTGAAGTAACTGAAGAAGTGACCGGCACCGAACCTGTGCTGAGCGACGAGAGTCGCGACCTCGGTCACCAGGGCACTGAATCCCAGGAACGCGAACAGGACCCTCACTGTCACGATCGGCCACACCGTGGGCGGGCGTTGCGGGTGGATCACATGTTCACTGACCACACCGCGCCTCCGGAGCCTGGGTTACCGGGCCGATGCTAGCGGCGGCCCGCCTCTCCGGCCGTGCCCCGCGCCGGAGCACCGTCGGGAGCGGCGGCATCTGCCGGTCCTGAGGTCACATTCAAGCGGCCGAAGTGCCAGGAGAACGGTGACTCCCTGACCATGGACATCACGAGGGGTCGCCCCTGATGGAGGCGACCCCTCGTCGTCAAGACCGGTCAGGAAGTCAGCGTTGCGAGGTGGGGCTGGTGGTGCCGAAGATGTAGGGCTGTTCGGTGTAGACCGCCCGGTAGTCCCGAGTGGCCGAGCTGGTGTAGCTGTAGGAGGTGGCGCCGGCGGAGTTGGTCGTGAAGGCTTTGAGGTCGGTCCAGGTGCTGCCGCCCTTGGCCCGGTACTGGATGACTCCTGTTTCGCTGGCCCAGGGGATGTTCATGTCCAGGCTGTAGGCGTAGCGCACGGCGCGGGTGTTGATGGTGACCTTGCTGCCGGACCGGGAGGTCTGCAGGCCGGCCCAGGACCCGACCTTCACCGTGGTGACCGGGGCGTTCTGGGTGTACGTGTGGCCCTGGTCGTCGAAGGCGAACCGGCCCTTCCAGGTCATCACGCCGACGTAATCCAGGTTCTCGGATTCGTCGATGATGTCGGTGTCGAAGAGCACCGTGTACGCGGCGTCGGAGACGTTGTCCCCGCCGGCGTACCAGGAGGCTGTGACGACTCCGTGCAAGACGCATCCACCCGTGAGGGAGGGCATGTCGGACGGGTCGCCTTCGAAGTCGGAGGTGAGGCGGATCGTGCTGGGCACGACCAGCTTGCAGGTGCCGTACGGGGTCCCGGACGTGGCCGGGTGGATCCGGGCGATGTTCCGGATCATGGCCTGGCGGTTCACGTGATGAACCGTTCTCGTGGCGGTTGCAGCGCCGGCGGGCGCGGTGACGGCGACCCCCAGGGCTGCGATGGCGGGCACTGCGCCCAGGGCGGCAAGACGACGAATCATGGATGGGCCTGCTTTCGCGTGGTTGGCGTGGTCCCCCAAGTCGGCCACACCCGGTCGCAGCCTATGGGTCACCTGTGCCCGAAGTGGGCTGATTCGGTCGAGCTGTCCCGATGCGATCCGTTGCTGAAGACGCGCGCAGCCAATATCGATCGCCTGAACCCTAGAGACGGCGCCGGGGAGGTCCCCGTGGCGCCGTCCGAAGCACCATCCTCGACCGCCGCCTGCGGCCGCCTCGGGCGGGTCGGTGGTGTCGCAGTCAGATCCCGGGGTCGCATTGGCGGCGACTACGCGCTGACTCTTGCGCCCGCTCTACCGCTCCTGTGCTGCCACGGGATCGACGACCCCTCTGCGTATGGTATCAAGCGGTATCATGGTGGCATGGCCATGACCTTGAGGATGACCGACGAATTGACCGAAGCGCTACGACAGACCTCCGAACGGGAAGGTCTGTCGATGCAGGCCGTCGCCGTTCGAGCGATCGAGGAGTACACATCCCGTCACGCGCACCTGCGCGACCAGCTGCTGAGCACCCTCGTGGTGGAGGACCGCGCCGTGATCGCGAGGTTGGCGGACGCGTGAACGACGACGAGCCGACCGAGTTCCTGACCTTGGAGGACATCCTCGCCGTCGGCAAGGCGTATCTGGGCCGCCGTCCTCAGGTGCGCGATTACGGCATCCTCGAAGCCGCCGCGGGCCGTCCGCGGGCAGTGGTGTTCGGCGAGCCCGTCTACCCGGACATCCACTTCAAGGCCGGGGCGTTGCTGCACTCGCTGGTGAAGGGCCACGCCCTGGTGGACGGCAACAAGCGACTTGGGCTCGGCGCGCTTAGGTTGTTCTACGCCCTCAACGGCTTCACGGTCATCGCTGATGACGACCAAAAGTTCGAACTCGTAATGGACGTGGCCGAAGGGCGCCTTGTGGCAGTGGAGGACATCGCGGCCCGCCTGGAGAAATTCGCTCGTCACAGTTGAGAGCGGGACCTCAACCCGTCACGGTTGCTGCCGCTGGCGCGATCGGTTCGGGCCGGGTCGACGTCGCCGATCGCCGGGAGCTGGCGATGGGGTCTTGGTCGCCCGTACCTACCCGCGCGTAGCCCACGACCTGTCCCGACATGTCATACCTTCGGGCAGAATTGTCACAAGGCCCAGGATCGGACCCTAGATGCTTGCGTCGCGGACCAGCCCAGGATGGACGTCTAGGGCATACCCCAGGTGCACACCTCATTCGGATGCTGGCGGCCACTACGCCGGCGGTGGCACATCCTCCCTCGGACGCCGGCGGTCTGTGTACAGCGGCAGCTGGTTCAGCCCGAGACAGCGGACGCGATGGGGCTGACACGAAAAAGACGCTAGGCGTTGCGGTGACTGATGAGCGCTCGCTCCTCGTCCGTCAGGTTCGCCTCGGCAAGAAACTGGGTAGCCACGTTGCTATCCTCGTAGGGGTAGTCGACCGCGAACAGCACTCGTTCTGCGCCGAATTTGGCAAGGCAGTACTTCAACGCGTCCTGGTCGAACATGCCACTCGTTGTGATCCAGAGGTTGTGCTGGAAGTACTCGCTGGGCTTGCGCTCGAGTCCGACCATATTCAGTGATTCGCGCGCCCAGGCGTAGGCCTTTGCATACATGTTGTCGGTTCGCCACAGCCAGAACGGGAGTCCCTCGCCGAGGTGGCCGAGGACCACGCGCAGGTTTGGGTGCCGGTCGAACGCGCCGCTCATGATCAGGCGCATCGCGTTGATACCGGCTTCGGCCTGGAAGCCCCACATCGCCTGCTGCAGTCCGTAGGAGTTGTAGGGCTCGAGCATCTGCGGACTAGGCATACGAGGGTGCAGGTAAAGCGTGCTGTCGGTTTCCTCCAAGGCGGCCAAGATCGGCTCATACTCCGGCTCGTCCAGGTAATGGCCGCCCGTGTGGCAACTGATGAGCACGCCACCGAACCCGAGCGTGCCGACGGCGCGACAAATCTCGTCGGCGGCAGCGTCGGGGTCCTGCGGTGCCACGGCCGCGAGTGCGCCGAACCGGGTCGGGTTCCCTGCCACGATCTTGGCGAGCGCGTCGTTCATCTCGCGCGCCAGTGAGGTCGCTGTTGCCGCATCGCTCCATAGCTGAGCACCTGGCGGGTTCAGGCTGAGCACCGATACGTCGACACCAGACTTGTCCATATCGTCGATTCGGGTCTGCAGGTTGGTCAGTCGACCGCTGATGTAGTCGTTATTGATGAAGCTGCGGCTGTACGCGCGTTCGGCGTCCTCGCCAGTAGGCGCTGGGGTGCTTGCCGTCTTCTCCCAGTAGTCGGTAGTCACGAAATGTTCCTCGACCGCGATGACGCGTGAGCTGGTTTGATCAGTCATTTCTCGTTCCGTCCTTGTTGTTGTTCTGTCGCCATCGACGTTACGAAGATGGGTCGACGGCAGGCTGCCCCCTGCCGTTCCTAGGGACGCCAGGGTCACCCTCGGATGAAGTCGGCATATGAGTGGCAGCAATCTGCTGGGCGAGATTGAACGGTGCTTCTACGAGACGTCTGTAGCCGGTCATCCCGGTGCAGATGTAGTGGAGCCGCTTGCTGCAATTTGGGTGCGGACCTGCTTTGCCGATGAGCCTCAAGCATCGTCGCGTCTTTGATGGCGGTCGTCCGGGCTGAGCGCAGCTAGCCCATCCAGCATCGGGTTGACCAGTCCAGCAAGCAGCGAGAAGTGTCCTTCGCCTGGCGCACGGGTTAGTGATGCATCTGTTAGCTGTTCGGCCACCCATCGGCCATGGCCGAAGGGGACGTTGCGGTCCTGGTCGCCGTGCCAGACCGAGACGGGGACTTTGACCTCATCGAGGTCAAACCCCCACGGCTTGGTGAAGGCGAGCTCGTCGTCGACCCACCCGTCTATGCCGCTGCTCAGTCCGTCCCGGTTGGCCGCGGCTAGGTCATCGGCAAACTGCCCGGCCAAAACAGCCGCGTCTGCGGGGGGCAGGTTTTGGGTGACGTCTTCAGCGTCGTCCTTGCTTTGCGGCTGAGTGAGTGCAGCCGCAGAACGCTCGACGATTGCACGAAGCTGGGCCTCGCTCTGTAGGGCCGCGTTCCACTCGGTGACCTCATCGCGGCTCATGCCGGAGAGGAAGTCGAGTCCTGCGCCGTCGTACGGCGCGATACCGGAGATCACCAGCGCCCCTATGACACCTGGCAAACGTGCTGCGCATGCGAGGGCATGCGGGCCGCCACCGGACCACCCGGCTACGAAGAATCGTTCGGCTCCGACAATCTGGAGTACTTCGGATGCGTCAGCAACGACGTCGACCACCGCACGTCCAGCGAGCCTGGTGGAGTCCGCGTAACCGGCCCGCGAGAGCGTGATGAGCTTAGATCCGCGTTCGTGCACCGCGTTCTCGAAGTTGCGAGTGGGCAACGTGCCACCTGTGCCGTGGTGATACAGCACCGGCACGCCATCCTCAGGTCCACTGACCCGCACCTCGAGAACTCGTCCGTCCTTGAGCGTCAGCATTGCCATGAGACTTCCTTTCTGTACGACTGCCGGAGTCCTTCGTGGAAGGCGGGGGCGAGTGTAGACGTGGTGTCGAAGGGCTCGGCGTTCAGGTTCAGTCGCCGTCTAGCGCGGACAAGCGGCGACTCTGGTAGAGGAAGAACAGAGTCAAATACACTGCGCCGAAGGCGATCCCGCCCGCCAATGCGATGTTGTGTGCAATCGCAAGCGGCTCCTGCAGGAGCAGCACGACCGTCGTTCCGCCCACGACCCCATCGACGAAGGCGACCATCGTGGCGAGGGTGCACACGCTCAGCAGTCGACTTCGACGAAGGCCCATTCCGCCCAGTGCGTCGTCGGTGGACGCAGCGGATACGGGCGGAAAGAATGTGGACGCCTCAGGGGCGAGGGTCGCGTAGTAGGAGCGGATTTGCGCCATCTCTGTGAGGTGAAGCAGGTTCTCTCCGCTGGTGTCCACGAGGCGAATCACGGTGAACAGTCCGAGCAAGAAGATTGTTGGAGCGATGACAGCCAGGGAGGGCAGGAGCAGCTCCGGGCGACTGGCCGCGAACCCGAGGGCGATCAGGGAGCTCGACAGCACACCCAAGAAGATCGAGGCGCGTCCCACGGCCTCGCTCACGGTGGTGCTCGCAGCCGACTGCAAGGCGAACTGTTGGGTCGTCAGTGCGGTCAGCAATGCCGACGCCTGCTCAGACGTCGGTGCATCACCTGATGCGACAGAGTCCTCAGAGAGCATGGCTGTCTCCGTTCTTGGGGCTGGCGTAGATGGGTGGTTGGTCTTTGGGCTGAACCGTGGGTGAGACGTCAGCCAGGACCTTGTTCACTGCGTCGACGTGCCCGGCGTGTGAAAGGGCCGCGAGATAGCCGTCGGGTCGGATCAGCGCGAGGGTTAGGTCGTTCGCGCCGTACGCCGCATGCAGCGAGCCGTGGGTATCGACGATCTGGTCGGGTTCACGTGCCTCGACGGCGACGCGCAGAGTTTGGATGTCGACGCCCGGGTGATGGTCGATCGGCGGCATGCCGCCGAAGGCCAGCAGGGTGAACCGTCCGCCCCGGGTGAGGTCGAAGAGGCGGTACTCGCCGTCCTGCGTCCTTAGTCCTGTGGCATCTGGTGCCCGGTCACCGGCGCGCAGGTCCGCGTTGTCATCGCGATCGTCGAGCGCCAATGTGGAGCCGCGGTAGTTCAGATCAAGTTGCAGGGTGCTGGCATCACGACGGGTGGCCATGCCTCCCTGCACCGTCTGTGCCAGTCGGGCGTTGGAGAGGCCGAGGACCAGCTCGGCGATGGGCCGCCGCTCGGCCTCGTAACTGTCGATCAGCGCGTTCGGAGCGCCCTGCACGACCGCCGCGAGCTTCCATCCGAGGTTGTGGGCGTCTTGGATGCCGGTGTTCATGCCCTGCCCCCCGGCGGGTGAATGCACGTGTGCGGCATCGCCTGCCAGGAGCACCCGGCCTCGCCGGTAGTGATCTACGAGGCGGATATTGGCGCGCCAGAGCGATGACCACGTTGGCTCGTGTAGGCGAAGGTCGGTGCGGCCGCTTCGCCGTTCCAGGATCGACTGCAGGTTGTCGAGACCCAGCTGTGGATCCTGTCCGGGGGCGATGCTCGATTGGTACTGGAACACGTCAGTCGACGGCAGCGGACACAGACTGAGGAAGCCGTCCGGGTGGCGCCACATCTGCCAGGCGTCCCGGTCGAGGCCATCGACGCCCACGTCGGCGACGATCATCCGCACGTCCTCGAGCGTCTCGCCCTCGAACGGGATCGCTGCCTGTCTGCGGACGGAGCTGCGCCCGCCGTCGCAGCCCACCAGCCACTGCGCCTCGATGGCCTCGACCCCCTCGCCGCTCTCGACCACCGCCGAGACACCGAGGTCGGACTGCGTGAAGCTGAGCAGCGGCGCGCCGAACTCCACTGCACCACCGAGCTCGGACAGTCGCAGGCGTAATGCCTCCTCGACGCGCCATTGCGGCGTCACCAAGCTCGTCGTATAGGGGATGTCCGGCCGGTTTTTCAACGATTCCGGCTCAGCGCCACCGAGGGTCACCCGACCGTCGGGGGCGGTGGAGCGGATCGGCATCGCTAGTTGCCCGTGGGCGAGGACCCGTCCGGCAATGCCGAGGTCCTCGAACACCTCCAGGGTGCGGGGCTGAATTCCTTTGCCGCGCGAGCCTTCCTGCGGACCAGGCACCGCCTCAAGCAGGCGGTGGGAGATGCCGCGCCCGGCGAGCTCTACGGCCAGAGTCAGACCGGTCGGGCCGGCCCCCACGATCAGTACCGCGCAGACAGTGGATGTCTGCGCCGTTGGTGTCGCGTGTGTTGTCTCACCCATTATTTCTCCTACGAGGCCGGTGACTTCTCGAGTGCGACTGGGATGTTCGCGAAGAGGTGCGTAGCGAGGAAGGCCAACGTGGGGATGATGGCGTCCTCCAGATAGCCCTCGGCGTGCCGTGCGCCCGGCAGAAGGAGGGTCTGTGCGGCCACGTTTGACCGGGCAAGTGCGCAGGCCATAACGGACACTTCCGTGGCGGGCACCAGCTCTTCGGTTGAGTTGACCAGGAACATTGGGCGGCAGCGACTGGTGATCCGATGTGACGCTGTGGCGGCAGAGACTTCGGCCGCGTCGGTGGAGCCGACCAGGTTCATCACCAGCCACTTGTAATAGGCGGCGTCGGCGCCGCTCTGATCGATCGACGCGCTGTTTGCGGTCGGGTCAACGTTGATCCGGTGAGCTGGGGTGGCTTGGTGGCGTTGCATGAATGCGTCGAGCACGATCAGGCCCGACCAGGAGACGACGGGCAGGCTGTGGCGGATCCCGATCTCGACCGCGAGGTTGCCTCCGGAGGATCCGCCGACGACGGCGATGCGATCGCGGTCGAAGACCACATCGGACTGTTTCAGTGCAGTCAGAGCACGGGAGACGTCGTCCACCTGTGTCGGGTAGAGGTTGGTCCGCGTCTGTGCGTCAGCGAGCCGGTAATTGGGAGTGGCGACCACGTAGCCGGCGCCGGCGAATACACGCGCCGCTACGCGCTCCTTGCTTTTGTCTCCTTGCCACCAGCCTCCGCCGTGAATCAGCAGGATCGCCGCCCCGTTGGCGGTGTCGGGTTGATGGACGTCGAAACGTTGACGTTCGTCCTTGCCGTAAGGGACGTCCAGGATCGTGTTCATGGCTCGAGCCGCCCCAGGGAGGCTGACGGCGCCGGCAGTGTTGTTTGGTGTGCGACCGGCGCTTCGGTCGGAGCCGGTGGCAGCGGCCAGCGGCGGAAGATCCCGACGTGGATGATGATGGCGGCGGCTGCGCTGTTCAGTGCGTAGGTGATCCAGCCCGTCGCTGCGCTTCCTGTAAATCCCAAACCCTGTGCCGCGGCGCTGAACACGGCGAGGCTAAGGACACCCAGCGCGACCATGAGCAGGACAGCGACAAAAATCGCGGAGCGTTGCTGCAGGTGCTTGGTTGGCCAGCCTTCAAACAGCATTCCTACGACCAAGCCGGCAGTGGTGAGTGCAGCGCCGAGTGCCCCGACGAACAGTTCGTCGCGGTAGCAGCCCGCGAGAATTGCATGCGTTAGCAGGCCAAGGACAACTGTGGCCACGTTTCCAAGTACCAGTCGTTGCGCGCGTGATTGCACCTTCGCCAGCGCAAGGCCCTGGAGCACGACCCAGCCGGCGACCTGAAAGACCGACACCCAGGACAAAACGGCAAGGAAGGTAACGGGCGCGACGAGTCCGGTGGCGACGAACAGTTGCTCCAGCGCTAAGCCCAGCACCCACGTGAGGGCCAGGGCGAGAGTGCCCCCGGTCAGGCGACCACGAGAGCGCAGTGGCCACCCTTCGGTGACCAAGGTGAACTGGAGGAAGACAGTGAAGATGGCTGCGCCCAGCGGCAGTAGAACGGGGAAAGGTGCGGCGTGCCGGGCGGTGCCCTGAGCGATGAACAGCGCACGGATGTCGAAGCGCTGCACGATTGTTTGTCCGAGCGCGGCCAGGGCGGTGCCCGCGACGGCAACGATTGCGATGTCAGCCCACCCCGACCATCGCGGCCGAAGTTGCGCGCCGGGCCAGTCCTCCCACCACAACGCGACCAAGGCGGTGACGGGTAGGGCGTAGAGCACGAGGACTCCAAAGACCCGAAGTGTGCTGTCCGCTCCGCCCCAGGCGAACAGGAAGACTACCGTCAGCAGCGCCACGATGGTGAGCCCAAAGAGTCCAGTTAGTGGCTGGGCGGCGTGCTCTGCTTTGAGGATTCGGCTGACGCCCTCGTTGTGATGTGCGGCGTGGCTGATCGGTGGACGCGTGGCCAAGGGGTGGCTTGGCCGGTAGTGCCGATTGGGCTGCTCTGGTCTGTTCGTCATTGGTCTATCTCCACGAGTCCTGCCGAAATGAGCGGGTGAATGTTGGGTGTTGGGTTTGACGGTGCGACCTGGGCGCTTTGGGTGGAAAATCCCGTGAGAGTCGCTGGTCGCGGGGTCCTCGTACCTGACCGGTGACGGCGTGCAGTGTCAGAATCAGGGCCACCGCGAGGAGAAAGCTCGTGGGCGACCAGGAGCGGCCACAAAGCAGCAGGAGCAGTAGCGCGGCGCAGAGCACGAGCCGAGTGTTGGTGAGCGAGTCGGCGCGAGGAACCCGCAACACCCAGCTCATCGTGTTCATGGACAGCAGGTACGCGGCCGCACCTAGGGCGATGGCTGTAGCGGCTGGCACGCCAATCGCTTCATCGGCGCGACTGAGTCCGAGCTGGATCCCGGCGGCGGTGGCGGTAATGCCCACGATCAAGGGGAAGTGCAGGTACGCGCACACAGTTGCGGCCGACTGGCCGCTGCGGGTGCCTTCGAGGGTGTTGTAGCGGCGTTGCCAGGAGCCGCGTTCGAAGAAACCCCACCACAGGGCGACGGCCGTGACGCCCGCCTCCGCCACGAGCACGCGACGATGCCAGGTGGTGAGCTCGTGATCCGATGCCAGGGTGAGGGTGTCAACGATCTGTTCACCGATCACGATGATGACGAACGCGGCGCAGCGCTCGGCCAAGTGACTTCGATCGACGGGCAGGAGGCGGCCCCACAGGCTCGCCAACCGTGGCATGAGTACATCGACCACCATCGCTACGCCCCAGATGAACGGTCGGAGGCTCGACGGCAGCAAGGTTGATGCCAGCCACACGGTTCCGATGGCGGAGAAACCCGTGGCGTAGAAGCGAGCCAATCGGCCGCCGTCGCGTGCCGTGGCTCGAATATGAAGATAGTAGGCCGCGACCATGAAACGGACCGTCGCGTATCCGAGGGCGAAGGGGACTTCGCCAGTGCCGGGTACCACGGGGATCGCTAGTCCCATCACGCCGGTTGCTCCGGCCGCAGCGATGACCAACCCTTGCGCGATGGTGTCGTCAGCGGGGAATCGGTCAGCGGCAAAGGTGATCCCCACCCATGCCCACCACACCGGGACAAAAAGGAGGACAGCCGTGATCGCGGTCCGCCCTGACGCGTCTTCTCGGTACGTTTTGGCGATTTCGGCGACGCAGAAGACGAAGATGAGGTCGAAGAGCAGCTCTAGGCCGGTGAAGCGTTCGCCGTGACCTGGAGAGTTCCTGTTCCGGGCAATGACGGGTTTGCTCACCATGGAGTGCTCCTGCGTGGGGCATTGAAACGAAGCCAACGTGAGATTGAGTGCGAGACGCAGCCACCCGTGCCATAGATTCACGCGGGCGGCTGCGTCGTCATCCCCGCCACGGGGTGGACGGCGGCCACAGGGGTGGGTGTTCAGCTACCCGATGCCGACCTGCGTGTTAAAGGTCTCGGTGTCATAGAACAGCCACTCCTCATCCATCGTGCCGTTCTTGTTCCAGACGCCGACGGTGGCCATGTTGTACGCCCACGCCTTGTTCGTCGGAGCGATCTGCCCGCCCTTGCCGTCCGCCATCGGCCTGGTGAAGGTGCCGGCCATGACCCCGGTGACACAGGTCAGATTCCCCTTCGCCACCCGCAGCAGGTGGTGATGGATGTGCGTGTCGGGCGAAGAGACGAAGATCTCCTGCATGTCCTTGAGGTGCTGGTCCAGACCGTCGGCGTAGTGCCCATCAGGGAAGTGCACCCGGATGTTCTGGGCGTGGCTTTCCCCGAACCGGGCCCAGTTCGCCGTGCTGAAGACCTCGAAGTCGAGTTCATCGAATGTCTTGAGGTGCTGGAGTTCCTCGGCGCTGAGCCCTGCTGGGAACGGCGGGTCGGGAAGGTCGGTTGATGCGGGGTCGGGCAGCAGGTCTGGAGTGACCGGACCTCGGTCTGTCTTGCTTGCGCGCCCGACCGTCGTCATGGACAAGCTGGTGCCGGCCATGACTGCCGAGATCGCAGCGACTCCCAGAACCGTCGCAGCCGGAGCTAGCGTCCGCGGATTGACCAGCCTTCCGTGGGTGCCTTTCGGCGAGCCGGGGCCGTGCTCTAGATGACGTGCCATCGTTCCTCCAACGGGTTGGGATCAGCTCCTCGCTGATCGATTACTGAACGTGGACCCGCGGTGTGTCCGGACGGTCACGTCTCGCGAAGCCATACCGACCGTAGGAAGTCGAAGTGACTGTTGAGTGCGCTGTTCCACGCACCTGCGGCGCACCAGCTGTGAGGCCGACACCGTTCCTGCGGACACCGTCAATGCGGCGCTGTACCAGGGTTCGCTCCGGATCTGGTTGGTGGGGGCGGTGTCGCCGAGGAGTTCAACTGGAGAACTCCAGGACGGTCACCACGTCGTCCAACGACGTGAGCTGGACTAGTTCGGCGTGATGGAACGCGACCAGCTCGGGCATCGAGCTTTGGCTGGTGACGATCACGTCGCTTCGTCCCGGGCCGGGTAGCAGGGGCTTGATCTGCGCGAAGTCACGTGCGTCGTCGAGCAGGATCAAGACCTGCAGAGCCGACAGAACGCTGCGCAGTAGCCCCGACCGTGCGCCGATGCTCTGCGGCATGGCGTGGGAAGGAATATGCAGGCCGACGAGCATGTCCTCAAGAGCGTCGAGCACGTCGGTTGGTGTGCAGGTCGGGTCGTGCCCGTGCAAGTCGACGTAAAGCTGGCCATCGGGATATTGCCCAACGATCTGGGTCGCGTGCCGGACTGCCACGCCTGTCTTGCCAACCCCAGCGGCTCCGGTCAGGTGCAGGACACGTCGCTGCGTCGCTGACTCTGCCAGCGCAGCAAGCAGCCGGCGGCGTCCCCCGAAACCAGGTAATGGCATCGGCAGCTGGGCTGGCCGGGGCAGGGCTGTCTCCTTAGGTTGTGCCTCGGTGTCGACCGGCCGTGAGGAGTTGTGACGAAGCGCGTCCGCCAGTGCGCGCTTCAGCTGCGGCCCCGGTTCGCATCCCAGTTCCGTTGTGAGCCTGCGGCGAACCGTCCTGTAGAGGTGCACCGCCTCCGCGCCACGCCCTGTGTAGGCCAGCGCATCCATCAAGCTTGCCGCCAGCGCTTCATTGAACGGGTGATGTTCAGCTGCCGAGCGAAGGGCCGGAAGGATTGCTGCGTAGTCGGTCGCCCGCCGACACTGGCCCGCAGCCGTGAGGATCGCGCTGACCCTTTCGTCCTCGATCGACGCGAACTCCGGCATGTCGTGCATGCCCTCGGCTCCAGCCGGCGATGAGGCGACCGCAAGAGCCTGCAGCGACTGCTGCAAGGCCGCGGCGTGCTCGCCGGTGTCACCGAGCTCTCGCGCCCGAGCAGCCACCTGGCGAAATTCTGTGACATCGCAGGCATCCGGATCGACCGCCATTCGGTAACCGCGGCCGATACCGGTGATGAACCGACCGGAGTGTCGGCGACCGAGCCCGGGCTGGCAGGCGCGACGTAGTGCGCCGACGTGGCGATGAATCTGGTTGACAGCTGTGGGTGCGGGTTCGCCGTTCCACAGGGCATCCACGATCGAATCCACGGTCAGTGTCTCGCCAACGTTCGCGAGAAGTAACGCGAGCAGGCCGCGTTGCTTGGGTTGAGTCACCGCGATCTCAACCCCGTCACGGACGATGCGGACCCCGCCGAACAGGAAGAACCGCACATTTTCCGGTGATCTCGTCATGACGGGTCACCGGCCTACGAAGACCGTGCCCAGCACGATCAGATCGAAGACGGCAGGGCGCCGACCGCATGCTGGAGCGGCGTCTCTGAGGCTTAGGTGTCGAACCATCAGATCTTCTCCTTTGACATCTACTGTTCAGTCAGTTACTGATTGAGCAGTAACTGACTAGTCAGCAAGTGTGCATCCAACGGTTGCTACTTCGCAAGAGATCGAAGTCACGCTGATCGCGTGTGGGTGCAGCACCGGAGGCGCGGGCGGATGACGCGGCGACTCAGTCACGCCAGGAGGGTGCGCAGCCAGGACGGCCGAGGATGGGCCAGGGATGAGACAGGCGGTTCTAAACGCCGTCGCACATCGGCCTGGGCCCTTCCGATCGGACGCATTCAGAAGTCACTTCGACTTCTTATCGTCTGAAGTGAATCCGGGCACCGGACTCATCCCGTGCCCTTGCGGCGCCGTCCTTAAGACCGCCGTAGATCACTACAGACGCAGGAGAGATGCCATGACCGTGCGAGTTGCCGTCGTCTACTACAGCGCTACCGGCAGTGTCCATCGCCTGGCGGAGGGCGTCGCCGACGGCGCCCGCACCGCGGGAGCCGACGTGCGGCTACGTCGCACTCCCGAATTGGCCCCGGACACCGCGATCGCCGCCAACCCGGTATGGCAGGCTCACGTCGACGCGACGAAGGACAGCGTTGAGACGGCCACGCTTGCCGATCTCGAGTGGTGCAATGCGTTAGCACTGGGCACCCCGACACGCTTCGGGACCCCCGCGGCGCAGCTCAAGCAGTTCATTGACTCCACCGGTGGCCTCTGGCAGGCCGGCGGATTCAATAACAAGCCCGCCACCAGCTTCACCTCATCCAGCAATCAGCACGGCGGGCAGGAGTCCACGATCCTGGCTTTGAACAACGTCTTCTACCACTGGGGATGCATCATCGTGTCCCCTGGCTACACCGACCCGCTGGTCTCAGCAGCCGGCGGGAACCCTTACGGCACCTCATGGCCCTCCGGCGACGGGGAGCTACCGGACGCGGCAACAGTGACCGCCGCCCACTACCAAGGCAAGCGTCTGGCCGCCATCGCTCAGCGCCTACAGGGCTGATGCCGCAGTGGTCGCGGCGCACCAGGTCGCCGCCGTTCAGCTGACGCGTTGAACCGCCCACCTCGGGGGGTAGGCGGTTCAACGCGTCGCACAAGCGCAGCTACAACCTGCCGTGGCTTCCTGTGAAACCTCTACATTGCGGACCCTAGACAGTAACTGACTAGTCAGTTACTGTCTGAGCATTGATCCTGCTTGATCGGCGGGTGAGGGGACACGTCGGAGCGGTCTATTCGACCGCACTGATCCGTATTCAGGAGGAGCATCGGATGGCATCAACACAGTCGCGTGACACTCGCATCGCTACCGATTCGGAGGCACTCATCGGTAGTGACGATGTGACCCTCGCTGGTTTGTTGATGGAAACCGCCAACGGCTTAGGACTGCGGATGGATGAGGGCCTGCGCCGCACCTCCGACCTGCCGGTCTCTACTTTCGAGGTACTTGTCCGTCTTCTTCGTTCACCCGGAGCCTGCATACGGTCAGGCGACCTGGTCCGTGAGCTCGCCATCACCACCGGCGGGGTGACGCGGCTGCTGGACCGATTGGAACAGCAGGGGCTGGTGGAGCGCAGTCGTGAGGGCACCGACCGCCGTGCGGTGTACGCCAAGCTCACGCCGGCCGGCCGGCGCACCGTCCTCCATGCGCTCCCTGGCCACATCGATGACCTTGTCAGCATGTTCTCCGCTCTGGCTCCGTTGCAACGGCAACAACTCGAAGCGGCCCTACGAGTCCTGCGGGACGTCGTCAACGAGCGAGACCCGGACGCGCGCCGCAGGAAGGCTCGCCACGCGGCTGAGCGGTCATCAGAGAAGGCGTCCTGACCGTGAGCCGATTGCTCGCGCTGGCTTGTGGCTCGTGGGGTAACGAGAACCGGTCATCCATGAAGTAGATACGAACATCGGGAGAATGAAGTGCCGCAGTTGATCAGATACCTCGCACGCGGGTATTTCACCCCACGCCATGGAAGGCGGTCGGTGCCGGCATTGATCGCCTGCGTGCTCGCGATTGCAGGCCCGGCGGCATTCGCGAACGCTTCTGACCAGATGACGGCCCGGGTGCTGGTCAACGGCCCAATCCTGACGGCTGCAGCTACCCAAGTGGGGTCGGTGCCAGCGGGGCAGCCGGTCACTGTGCAGGTGTGGCTCACGCCGCGCGTGTCTGCAGCCGAGCAATTCGCTGTGGCAGCGTCCACCCCGGGGACTGCAAGTTTTCACCAATACTTAAGTCCGAAGGCATACGTTGCCCGGTTTGGGCCCACCCCCTCGCAGGCGCAAAACGTCTCACGGTGGCTGACCGGTGGTGGTCTTACCGACGTCAAGGTCGCTCCCGGGCGCGACTATGTCTCCGGGGTAGGCCCGGCGCGGTCAGTCGGTCCCTTATTTGATGTGAGGTTGAACCGGTACCGGACGACGGACACATCGACGCTGTTCCAGGCCGCTGACCGCCCAGCATCGGTACCGGCTTCCATCGCGCCCGATGTGACGGGTGTGACTGGTCTCGACGACAGGCGGACGGCAGGTGCGGATGCAACGACGATGCGCGCGGCGAGTCCGGTCTGCTCGCACTACTGGGCGCAGCACGTGCACGCGATTGTGCCGGCGTTCCATGGCTTGAAGAAGGGCGTCCTGCCGATCTGCGGTTACTCCGCACGGCAGTTGCGTAGCGCGTACGGTGCCACCTCGGCGGCAACGGGGACCGGCGTGACGATCGCGCTCACCGAAGATGAGGCGCCTACCGCGATGGCGTCCACCCTGCGCATCTACGCCGCACGCAATCACCTGCCTGCCCCGAAGGCCGGCCAATACCGTCAGATCTCGGCTGGCCGAAGTTCGTGTGCCACGAGCATCTCCGCCTCCCGACCACTCCCACAGGCGCAGTACGAGGACGAGGCTGAGATGGACTCCGAGGCTTCCTACGCGATGGCGCCGGACGCAAAGCAGCTCATGGTCATCGGCACCGGATGCGACGAGGACTCGGCCCTACTCAACGCCGATCTGGCCGTACTGGACGGAGACGGCAGACATCCGAGCGCAACGATCGTGTCCAACTCCTGGCAGATCCCACAGGGCGAGGTCTCAGCTTCCACGCTGCACGCCATCGACGTGCGCGCAGCCGCAGAGGGTGTGGGGATGTACTTCGCCTCCGGCGACGCCGCGGGTCTGACCGCCACGGCGTCCGACCCGTTCGTGACCGCGGTGGGCGGCACCACACTCGGAATCGGCGCGGGCGGCACCAAGGTGTTTCAGACGGGCTGGTCACTCGACACCGCCGAGGCCGACCACGGCCAATGGGATGACCTGCAAGGCGGCAGCGCAGCCGGTGGTGGAACCAGCGACACGTACCCACAGCCGCGATACCAGCGGAACGTTGTGCCCGCGTCCATATCTCATATACGAGTAGGCACGAAGACTGTTGTCGGCCGGGCAGTTCCTGACCTCGCCGCCGACGGCGACCTCACGAGCGGCATGCTGACTGGCTACACCTTCAGCGGCAAATACGTCACCGCCGTCAACGCCGGCACGAGCTTGGCCACCCCCCTGATCGCCGGCCTGCTTGCCGACGCCCAACAGGGCCAAACCACTAGCTTCGGCCTGATCAACCCGCTGATCTACCGCCTCTACCGGACAGCGGCGCTGCTCGACGTCCTACCAGTCGATAAGCACACCCCTCAGCAGAACCGGATCGCGTACACACCCCCAGACAGCGACGATGCTGCCGAACTCAACCTCTTCGACTACCAGTCCCCGAGAGCAACGAGCCAGGTAACCACCCGCGGCTACGACACCATGACCGGCCTCGGCACCCCGAATGGGCCCAGATTCATCAGCGCCCTACGCAGCGAGTCAGCAGGCGGGTGCCATCACGTTCGGTAGCCGGCGCTCCGCTGCCCGGCCATCGCGCTGGTCAGCATGACCTACCCGCGGCGTGGTCGCTAACTCAGACAGCAGACGCCATCCGCAGATTGAGCACCCGCCACCTGCCCCAATGCGAAAGGACACTCACTCATGACTGATCTCCTTACCGGCAAAACGATCTTGATCACCGGCGCGTCAGCAGGGATCGGCGCACACGCCGCTCGGCTGTTCGCCCGAGAAGGAGCGAACCTGGTTCTGGCCGCGCGTCGACTCGCGCAACTCGACCAGGTAGCACGATCAATCCGAGAAGACGGCGGTGATGTTCTTGCCGTGCAGGCCGACACCACTTCAGCAGACGATATTGACCGCGCCATCACCACCGCCTTCGATCGATGGGGCGGGCTTCACGGGGCACTCAACAACGCCGGCCGCAGCCAAGGCGGAGGGCGACTAGCCGAAGTTCCGACCGACACCTTTGAAGCAGTCCTCGACGTGAACTTTCGAGGAACGTGGCTAGCCATGCGTGCGGAGATCGCCGCCATGACCTCCCCCGGTGCGACGGGCGGATCGATTGTAAATATCAGCAGCATCGGCGGCACGTTCGGGACGCCCGGGCAAAGCATCTACGGGGCGACCAAGGCTGCCGTCATCGCGATGAGTCGCTCCGCCGCCACCGAATACGGGCGTGACAATATTCGCGTCAACGCCATCGCGCCCGGGGCGACCATGACAGACATGATGACCGCATGGCAGGAACGCGAACCTGGAATCGTCGACAAACTCGGCTCGCTGGCAGCACTGGGTCGAGTCGGGCAACCTGACGAAATCGCTGAAGCTGCTGCCTGGCTAATTAGTGACCGAGCAAGCTACGTGACAGGCATGGCTCTCGGCGTCGACGGTGGCACCGCACCATGGCCGCACTAGACACACAGCTGTGGCGCCCCCAAACGCACCTAGCCATCACGCGCAGCTGGATTCACCGACAAATACGAAGGGCTCCACAAGCACACAACCAGTACTTCTGTGCCGGCGAGCCGTTGGGACGCCCGCCGGCACAGGCCCCCGACCAAAATGACGGTCACGACCGGCGTTCTAGGCGTCACGATGTGCGCCTGGTCGACGCTGGCTTCGAACAACGCCGCGAGCCGCGGACCACGATCCTGCTGGGCGGGTCGACACCCGTGGGTAGCCCCGGACCCGTCACGCCGCTCCCCCCACCCACGGTTCGGAAGTCACATCTGCGACAACTTCTAGACCACTCTGGTGGTGGATCAGGCTTCCGGCTCGATTCTCGCTGGCGCGTCGAGGGTCCGTCGAGAGTGGTCCGGAAACGATCGACAGTGGACCACTTCCCCGGTCCGCCACGAACCCGTGCTCGAAAATCGCCACGATCGGACATCTCGAGCACCGCCTGCACTGGGCACGGCTTTCGAGCACCAGTCTTCGCGAATCTGAGCGTGCGGCTGGAGGCCCACGCAGCTGCTCGAAATGAATCGCCACTGAGCAGAGGCCGCGAGGGTCTGGGTTGAAGCTCGTCACCTCGTTATGGGTCGAGCTCCACCGCAACTCATACACTGCCCCGGTGGGGGCCTACATCCGGTTTCAGAGCGCAGCGCCGAACCGCCACGGTCGATTTCCTGGGGTCTTCGCCATGGCCAACGGACTAGCCAAGAAGCAACTACTGAGCTCCCGCGACGCCGAATGGCTGCGTTCGGCGAACGCTCACGCCAACGCCGCATACGCCGACCCTTCGCTGACCGGCAGCGGGTGTTACGACCTCGACCGCTTCCCCGGGGCGCGCGCGTGGTTCAAGGCGACGGCCACCTACCTGCTGGAGATGACCGGCGAATACCTCGAGCTTCTCGACCGCTACGACGTGCCGTGGGTGGAGCTGCGTACCGCCCGCCCTGGCCGCGTCGTGTACGAGGACAACGTCCAGGTCGTCACCACGCCGTTCAGCTACCCAGCGGACTGGCCCTTCAGCCGCTAACTCGCCGCGCCCTGATCGGCCTGCGGAGCATGCCACAAGCCGATGACTTACGGTCTGAGTTCCGGCGTTCCATCACCTTGGTTGGATCAGTCACGCTCTGCCCAGAAGTGGTAGAGCCAGGAGTCGTAGAACCGTTCGGCGAGCCACGTGTCCTGTCCCCGTGGCATGGGCTCGAGGAAACGCCGCTGCATCTCCCATTTGAGGTGTTCGTCCGATGCGGGTGGGGACTCCGAATTCACCGCGACATACGTCGTGGTGAACTCGGAGCCGAAGACTTTGTCAAGGACCATGGCGACGCGCGGAATCCTCCAGTGCGCCAGGGGAAGGACGATCTCCCGCGGCCGCCCCGCTCGGATGAGTTCGCGCTTGACGTAGTAGAGATTGCTGACGACGTCACGGGACTCCCCTTCGCGGACGATGTCCGCCTGGCAGACGCCGTGCTCGATCAGATGGTCTGCCATGCGGTCGCATTCGCGGAACGGCTGGGCCACGTCATCACGACAAAATTCAAGACTGCGGTCACCCGACGTGATGACCAGCGGCTTTGATGCCGCAGCGTCGTACCGCGCGACCGCCCAATTCAGCGTGTCGTACACATGACGCGGGAAATGCCAGGTGATGGGATCCGGCTGGGACCCCAGCAGGATGATGGCTTCGCGTCGATCCACGGCGACCTCGATCCTCACTCGGGCGTCTTCCCACGCACGAACGTAATCTTCGATGGTAGTGAGCGCCTTGATGGGGCGGGTCCGACACCTGATCCCCATCCCACCGGCGCCTGACGGCCGAACGGAGCATCGACGATGAACAGCTGGGGCAAACGGGCGGACATGCTCGTACACGAGGAGGCGCCGTTCAACGCCGAGCCCACATCGGCCGCGTTGGCAGCCTCCTACCTCACCCCCACCGACACGTTCTACAGCCGCAACCACGGCCCGATCCCGACGCTCGATCCGGCGACCTGGCGCCTTGAGGTCGACGGGCTCGTGGACCGCTCACTTCGACTCTCCCTGCAGGAGTTGCAGGACCGGTTCGAGGAGCACGAGGTCACCGCCACTGTGCAGTGCGCGGGGAATCGCCGGGCGGGATTGATCGCCGTGCGCAACATCCCCGGTGAGGACCCGTGGCGGGACGGGGCGACCTCGACAGCGGTCTGGGCCGGGGTCCGCCTGGCCGACGTGCTGGCCGCGGCCGGCGTCACGCAGGGCGACGCCGCGGCGGACGAGGTGCACGTGGCGTTCCAGGCCCCGGATGTCTCCGAGCTGGCGCGACCGTCTCAGGCGTACGGCGGTTCCATTCCCCTGACGAAGGCGACCCGCCCGGAGGTCTTGCTCGCCTGGTCCATGAACGGCGAGGCGCTCCGCCCGGTGCACGGGGCCCCGCTGCGGGTGGTCGTGCCGGGCTGGATCGGCGCCCGCAGCGTGAAGTGGCTCGAGCGGGTCGTCGTGCGACGCGGACCATCGGAGAACTACTTCCAGTCCGTGGCGTATCGGTTGCTGCCCCCCGACGCCGACCCGGACGCGGCCGGTCCGGGCGACGGCCTGTCTCTGGGGCCGATCGCACTCAACAGCGCGATCCTCTCCCCTGCCGACGACAGCACGGTCAGCGCCGGCACTGTGCTGGTCGACGGGTACGCCTTCGCCGGCGACGGACGTCAAGTCGCGCGGGTCGACGTGTCGTCCGACGCGGGCGAGACATGGGTGCAGGCCGATCTTGGCCGCGACCGCGGGCCCTGGGCGTGGCGGTTGTGGCATGCCGAGGTCCACCTCGCCGCCGGGGATGCCGTGCTCGTAGCCCGAGCCTGGGACGGCACTGCCGCTGCCCAGCCCTCGGAGGCCGCGCAGCTCTGGAACCCCAAGGGATACGTCAACAATGCCTGCCCCCGAGCGAGGGTGCACGCCGTCCACCGGTGATCTGAGACCGACGGGCCTTTCAGGAGGACGCGGCACCCCGCCTCGAGCCACACGCGGTGTCAGGAAAACGTCCAAAACTGCTGCTCGGAAGCCCTGCTCAGCGGAGGCGCTTCTCGAAAATCTCCGATCGGGGCGACTTTCAAGTACACGCCGTCTTAGCAGGGGCAGGTTCCAGATCGAGCTCGCAGGTCCTACAGCTCCCATGTGTGTCGCGTAAGCCGATCGGCTACCGGTCGGCCCTGTGTCGGGTGTCCAGCAGAAGCCCCCGACGCGGTCACCTCGCCTCGAGCCTTCTGCGCCGGAGTCTGGCAACGGTCGTCGAGCCGGCATTGGTTCGCACGTGGAACGGTGGAATCTGGCAGTTAGCGGAAGAGTGCTGTCAGCCGGTTCAGCAGTTGGTCGAAGCGGTTGAGGTCAAGCCAGTCTTCCCAACCTGGGGCCTCATGAACGTCGATGCCGGGGTCGGCATCCCAGTACTCAAGGTCGGCCCATCCGCCTTTGAAGAGCACGACGCGTCCGTACTGCTCGCCCTTGCGCAAACAGACGCCGACCGAATCCGGAACAACCGCTTGTGCTCGGTTCGTAGTGATCGGAGGCGGCCAGCCGCTCTCCTCGTCGCGCCACGTGAGTTCGTCGGGCTGGATGCCAGCTGCGCTCCACTCTGCTCGGCGCGCCTCGATGAGCCGTGCAGCCTCATCGAGGTCAATGCGAGACTCCATAGGGCTGAGTATCCCTGGGACTCGTGGCTTCTGAGGTGCCGCAGAGAAAGACCGGGCCGGAGTCGCCCGCAGTCGACCACGCTTCCGCGGCCCTCACCGATGGGCGATCGTGCCACGGGAATTGATGGCCTCGATCTTGGTGATAGAGGTGTTCTGTCCGTGCAGCTCTCACTGAGCGCTCGATGGCGCCGGCCGGGGGAGGACGGCGAGGGCGCTGTCGGCGATGCCGGTGACAGTTTTCGGGTCAACACCGGCTTTGCCCACCGCCTCGATGCCGCGCAACACCGCCAGTAAGAGGGCCGCCAGCTGCTGTGGGTCGGCGTTGTTGTCAATGTCGCCGTGGCGCTGGCAGGCCAGGATCTGCGTGTGCAGCAGCGCCAGGAGCGCGTTCATGGTCTCGGCGGACCGGCGGGCGACTACCGGGTCGTGCTGGGCGAGTTCGGCTGTGCCTTTGGCCAGCAGGCACCCGCGACGATCGGTGTCCTCGCAAGTGTTCTCCGCCACGAAGTGGGCGTACGCCGAGAGCCGGGCGAACGCTTCCTTGTCCGAACCACCGGTCAGCCTGAGTGCGGCCTGCTCGACGATCGCGGCAGCCCACTCGTCGAACACCCGGTGGAACAAGGCGCTCTTGTCGCCGAAGGCCCCGTAGAGGCTGCCCTTGCCCAGGCCGGTGGTCGCGGCGATCTGGTCCATCCGTGTACCGGCATAGCCGGTTGCCCAGAACTGCTCCCGGGCCAGCTCTAGGACCTGGACCTCATCAAAGCTCCGTGGTCGCGACACGCGGGCCACGATACCGCTTTCTTGACTAGAAGGTCCATAACCTCCTAAGTTATGGACGTCACGTTCCAGAATCGCCCCAGGTCAGTCGTCTCGCGCGGCCCCGTTCCAGGAAGCAAACACATCATGAGCAGCATCAGCATCATCGGCTTGGGGGGCATGGCCCGCGCCCTGGCCACCCGGGCGCTCAGCGGCGGCAACACGGTGGAGGTCGTCGGCCGCGACCAGGCGAAGGCACAGGAGCTGGCCGCCGCGCTGGGTGATGGCGCCTCGGCCGGGACCTTCGGCGCTACCCCGGCCGGTGATCTCGTTGTCCTCGCCGTGCCCTACGCCGGCGCCGTCCCGATCGTCACCCAGTACGGCGACGCGCTGGCCGGCAAGGTCGTCATCGACATCACCAACACCTCCAACGCCGAGGCCACCGGGCTGGTCACCCCCGACGGCACGTCCGGTGGGCAGGAGATCGCCAAGGCCGCTCCGGGAGGTGCGCAGGTGGTGAAGGCGTTCAACACCGTCTTCGGCCACGTCTTGGCGAAGGGCGGTTCGCTGGACGTGCTCGTGGCTGGCGACGACGCGGCCGCCAAGGAGAGCGTGGCGGCACTCATCGAGAGCATGGGGCTGCGCCCGCTGGACGCTGGAGGCTTGAACGTGGCGCGCTGGCTGGAGGGTGTCGGCGTGCTGATGATCAGCCTCGCCGGCCATGGCGTGGGGGACTGGAACTTCTCTCTCGGGGTGAACCCCGCCGGCTGAGAGCACCCGCACCACCTTTGATCGCGTGCCAGAGCGCACAACCGATGCGGGCTTGAACAGCCCCCACCATTAGAAGGAGTACTAGTGAAGGTCTTCATCACCGGCGGGACCGGCCATTCCGGTTCGTACATCGTCCCCGAGCTCGTCGCCGCAGGGCACGAGGTCACCGGACTGGCCCGGTCGGACACTGCTGCGGCGACGTTGTCCGCGCTCGGCGCGACCGTACGCCGCGGCGACCTGCAGGACCTCGATGCTCTCAAGGAGGCGGCCGCGGACAGCGACGGCGTCATCCACGTCGCGCACCGGCAAGATCTGCTCCCGTCCGGCGGCATGAACGCGGTGGCCGCCGCGGAGCTGCCGATCATGCTCGCCTACGGTGAGGCACTCGCCGGGACCGGCAAGCCGCTCGTCGCGGCAGGAAGCATCGGCTCGTCCGGTCAACTGGGGCGCCCGGCAACCGAGCACGACCCGGCTCTTCCCGTCGGCGAGGAGCACAAGGGCACCTTGCGGGTCCGCAACATCGTCGAGACCGCCGTGATCGACCTGGCCGAGCAGGGAGTGCGGTCCTCGGTCGTCCGGATCGCCAACATCGCGCACGGCACCACCGACCGTGTCGGCTTTCTACCCACCCTGATCGCGCTAGCGAAAACCCAGGGCTTCGCCGGCTACCCCGGTGAAGGCACGAACCAGTGGAACGCCGTGCACATCCGCGACGTGGCCCCGTTGTTCCGCTTGGCGCTGGAGAACGGACCAGCCGGCAGCTACTGGCACGCTGTCGCGGACGAGGGCATCGCGTTCCGCAGAATCTCCGAGGCCATCGGTAACCGCTTGGGCCTGCCGGCCGTGAGCGTCCCCCTGGACGAGCTGATGACCCCGGGGTACTTCGGGTTCCTCGCCAACATCGTCACGCAGAGCTACCCGGCATCCAACGCCATCACCCGCCAAAAGCTCGGCTGGGAACCCGAGCAGCCCCGCCTGTTCGCGGACCTGGACAACGGCCACTACTTCCCCACCAGCTGAAAGGCCCAGAACCGTGACGACTGTGGCGCTCATCGGGAGCGGCAACATCGGCAGCACCATCGCGCGGCCGTGCCCGGAGGTTCTATGAGAAGCACGGCTGGCAACCTGTCCACCGTCGCTATCGAACCGACTTTCCACCGCGCCCCTGGCTATTTGAGTACGCGCGACGACCCGGCACCTGAGCCCTGCCCAGCGACCAGTCGAGCGAATGCATCCGTTCGCGCTCCTGTGGGCGGGTTGTGGCACGCTCCGCGTGCCGATCGGGTTGTGGCACGCTCCGGGTTCCGATCCGTTGGGGGGACAGGGCAACAACAGTTCTGTTGTCTGACTGGTCAAGGAACTCGCGCCAGCGGGCACGCGCTTCTCCGCACTGCATTCGCGGTTCAGGCGCGGCCGACTATGAACCTGTAGATCGGCGCGCTGTGCCGGTCGTCGCTGACGGTGGCGGTCCCAGCGGGCGTACCGGCTGGAAGTTGCGTCGTCGCGGTGAAGCCCATGTCCCTGCCCGCGGGGGTGAACGGGCCCAGTCGTAGGACTGACCCGCCGGGAAGGCTGACGGTCAGACGTGTGGGCGGGAGCGGTTTCGGTGACCATTGACCGCCGGTGTCATCACACCCGCTGGTGTACCAGTGCCCGTGCAGCGTCAGGGCCGCGCCGGGGTTGACCGTCGGTGGTGCTACGCCGTAAGTGCCGGTAGGCGGTTGATCGTCGACGTAAGGACCTACACAGGATCCGCCCGAGCCGCTCTGGCTGCTCCCGCAGGCGGCGAGCAACGGAAGCAGCGCCAAGCCGCCAACGATCCATCCTCTTCGCCCCATCGA
Organism: Allobranchiibius huperziae; assembly: GCF_013410455.1. NCBI lineage: Bacteria > Bacillati > Actinomycetota > Actinomycetes > Micrococcales > Dermacoccaceae > Allobranchiibius > Allobranchiibius huperziae. The sequence continues at coordinate 2,773,324 of NZ_JACCFW010000001.1, forward strand.
CGCATCGTCCCACTCAAACGCGCCTAAGATCCGTTTGATCATTCAATCCGATTGAGACTTGTCGCCACGCGACGGCTCAGCGGTCGAAAGACGATCGGGAAACGGCATGCTGTCCGTTACAGGAGACATTGGGGGTGGCCGCCGCCTTTCTATGCAGCGGACACCGCAACTACTGATGACCGGCAATTCCGCTGGAGATCTTGCGCCTGAGTCGCCAACCCCGAGGTGGCGGCACCACAATCTGGCCGGTCTCAACCTGCACAACGAGTTCACGCATCCTGGCAGCCACATCCCCCTCCTCGACCCGCTCCACATGGAATCGCCGCCGGCCTCCCCACGGTCCCTCATCAACCGACAAGACGCCGATAATCCACCGCTTGGTGAACTGAGCCGCCGCGAACTGCAGCACATTGATCGCTCCAACAGCGAGGTCGCCAGCGAAATCACCAGAACCGTTTTGTACCTCGCGCAAGGTCTGGCCGCGAGGTACGGCGCAGACGTAGACCCATCGCCCGTTGGGGGCTTGAACATGCAGATCTTCGGGCGATCTGCTCCGCGCGCGCATGGCGAAAGTATGCGCGACTCTCAACTGGGCGACAGTGACGTGCCCCGCGCCGGTCCCACCTGCGGGGTAGGCATCCCCCCAGTCCTGTGACTCGCCAGCCGGGCGGCCCGGTCAGTTCGTGACCCGGTTGTGGCACGCCCCGCGTGCCGATCGGACTACAGGCAGTTCAGTTAGACCGCTTGCCACCACGTTGCCGGGTGATCGCAAGCAAAGCTACGCCCGCGCTGATCATGAAGAAAGGCACCGAAAAGACGGGATGGTGAGCGGTCGCGATGACCGCGCCGAGACAGAAGAAGACGACTGCGCTCAGCCCAAGTGAATAACTCTCCCGCATCGCCGAAACCTACCCCCATGACTCGTCCGTGCGCTGCGCCACATTGGCGAGGTTGTGGGACAGGCCGGGACGAGCTGATCTGAGTTCTGAAGCCAAAACGCTCACCGATCAGCCATCGTGTTGTGGCATTGAGCAGTAGCCTGCGGGCGTGCCCACCCTCATCAAGGACGTCCTGGTGGTGGTGCTCGTCGCCGTCCTCGTTTTGATGCCTTACCGCGCGCGTGACGGTTGGAGAAGCCCCTTCCTCAGTAGGCTCAACCGCACGATTGGCGGGTGGGCACGAAGCCGCAACGCGGAGGGACGGGAGAACTTCGTCACGCGGCTCTTGCGGAACCTCTAGATCCCGGGATTCTCGACGGGTAGCCCACCGTGAAAGCAACGCATCTTCTGCCTCAACTGGCTTCGGTCGTGCTTGAACCTCAAGGACCCACGATTTCGAATCGTCAACGTAGACAATGTATCTAGCGTAGTCTAGTAAATAGCCGATAATAACGATTGTGACAATTGAGCCCCGGCAGAGGGATTACGACCCCTGGCCGAACCTCCGGTCGTCGACTTGGGACCTCCTTCCGCCGGCCCCCCTGCACTTTCGAGGGTGCGGTCGAGGTGGTCCGTAAACGATCCACGTGCGGACGCACTGAGCGATCCGCCCACGGGCACCTCGGTCAGGTTGGCAGGTGCGCCAGCACGGGTTCGTCGGACCAGAGCTGAACCTCGATGTAGGTGTTGATGCGGTGACGCTGGTGGCCGGCGTACCCGGCGAGCCCGTCTGGTGCGGTGTCCCCGGGAGGTTCGTACTGGGTCAGAAGTTCGCTGAGTTCGTGGAGCCGGTAGACGCGGTCCGCGTGCTGGGGGTGTGGTGCTGGTAGTCCCATCGGCAGTCCGAGGCCCATGGCGGTGATGCTGTCGGCGTAGGTGAGGCTCGTTGCATCGTCAGGCAGCGCGGCCAGGGGTAGACGTACTTCGGCGGTGTCTTGGTAGAGACCGGCGAACCAGGTGCTCTCGCCGAGCACGAAGTAGTGCGGGGCGCGGCGTTGTGGTCGTCCACCGGCGGCGACGAAACGTTCCCGCAGGCGGGCCTCGGTGGCTGTGCGTAGGGCCATGTAGCGAGGCCCGAATCGACGTGCCGACACCGTCTGATGCTCTAGTGAGGCGAGGTCAGCAAGAACCAGCGCAAGTTCGAACTCGGGCAGGTCGGACAGATTGCGGAACGCGTGCTTGCCAGCACGGTAATAGTGCGTGACGTAGGACGGCGCGACGGTCACAGGCTCCATCCTGGCCCCCGTCAGTCCTCGCATGGCAAGCCGTGATTCGTTCGCCGATCGCTCTCCGAAGAGCCGTCGGGCTGGGGACTGTGTAGTGAGCAGGGTCGTTTCGTCTCGTGGGGTAGATCTGGCCGCGAGAGGAGGAGCGCGACGGCACACTGGTCATCCATGGAACCTGACGATCTGCTGTCGCTGATGGGTGCTCGGCGCGGTCATTTCGTCTTCGAGTCCGGCTATCACGGCGACCTCTGGCTCGACCTGGACGGCATGTTCGCTGCGCCGGCCCAGCTTGCCAGCATCCTCAATGATCTCTCGCGCCAAATCGCTGCGGTCGGACCGGATGTGGTGTGCGGGCCTATGACCGGTGGGGCGCTGGTGGCATTCGCTGTGGCCACCAAGCTCGAGGTCGGTTTCCGGTGGATCTACCGCGAGCAGACGCCGAGCGGTCAAGGCCTGTTCCCGTACAGGTATTACCTCGATGCGGCCGGCGCGGAACTGGCCAACCAGCGCGTCGTGGTCGTTGATGATGTCATCAACGCTGGATCGGCCACTCGGGAAACGCTACGGCTGCTGCGTGAGCAGCACGCGATCCCGGTCGCAGTCGCCGCGCTGCTGACACTCGGGCAGGCACCAGAAAAGCTGGCACGCGACGAGGGCCTCGACCTCGTGACCCTAGCCAACGCCGAAAGCCCGCTGTGGATGCCCGATCACTGCCCGTTGTGCGCAGCGGACGAGCCCGTCACTTCTGCCTGAGCTGTTCGACTGGATGACGAACGGCTCGCGACGACTCGACCCGCACGAGGATCCGTTGCGGCACGCGCTGCGGGGTGGCGCCAGCTCGCTAGCGGCCACCGTGCAGGGCTTTCATTTAGTGAGCCGACAGCACGTCGTCCACGAGTTCCATGAGCGTGCGAGTGGGGACGGCGCCTAGGACGCGTGCTGCCACCCGATGGTAGCGATCCAGCACCAACGTGGTGGGCGTGTCACCGCTGCCTAGGTATGCACCGAGGCCTGATAGGGGCTGCCCGTCGTCATCGCGCAGAGAGGGGTAGGTGATGCCACGGTTTTTGAAGGTAGCCCGCGCGGTGGCAGCACCCTCTTTGGTGTCGATTCCCATCAGCAGAACCGGTTGCTTGGTGGTTTCCACTGGGTCCACGCTTCTTGCAGACCTGGCAATTCTGCCTGACAGGGACCACACCACGACCCTCACACGTTGAGGACCACAACATCCCCTGCAGCGTTCGCGCTGCTTGACCAATGCGCCCCGTTCAGTTCGGTGCCTGAGACCGTCACCGGCTGACCGCGACGTGCAACCGCCAGCTGCTCGACGGCACTCCACCGCCGACATCGTTCCCTTTGCCTTGTGCCTGCGAGGAAATTCCGCCATCGCTACTGCACCCCGCCAACAAGACGGACACCGCTACAGCCGCCACAAGTCGCTGACCGGCCCCGGCTTGGCCCCATCGTGTGACTCTCCGCATGATCACCATCATTCCCCTGGGTCGCTGTTCGCGGCGTGGCTGCGGCGGACAAACCCATAGCCTGCAGGCATGCCCACCCTCATCAAGGACGTCTTCCTGGTGCCGGTGCTCTTGTCCATCCTCCTTTTGATCGGCTACCCCACACCTGACGGCTGGAGAAGCCCCCTCCTCATTTCGCTCAACCGCACGATTGGGACGGTTGGCAGGTGGGCACGAAGCCGCAACGCAGAAGGACGGGAAACCTTCATCACGCGGCTCTTGCGGAACCTCTAGATCCCGGGAATCTCGGCAGGCAGACCACCGTAAAGCGACGCACCTTCTGCCTCAACTGGCTTCGATCGCGCTTGAACTCAAGGACCAACGACTCCCAATCATCAATGTTGGCAGTGTATCTAGCGCTATCTAGTAAATAGCCGATAATAGATATTATGACGAGTAGCGCGATAGTCGGGAGAGGGGTCCTTTGGCAAGCCCCTCTCCCGGCGATGCCAATGCGACAGGGGCCTGGGGCGCTCTGCTCGGAAGGCCTTCTATAGCAGGCCGGCGTCTGGTCCCTAGGTCATGCTGTTGTGGTGAAGCTGTTCAAGGTGGCCGCGGTGACCGGTGCGTGTGCAGTCGCGCTGTCGGCGTGCAGCAGCGGGAGTGGCTCATCTCCAACCCTGTGCGCAGACTCACTCATTGGCACCGGGGTGGGGATCTCCTCCTCTGGGTTCGGCGCTGGAACCAAGCTTGCGGTGCGGGTGCGCGTCGCTCGAACGTGTCACGAGACGGTTTTCGTAACCAGGAAAGGGCCCACGACCTGGACCGGCGCCGACATCGATCCACGGGCCATGAAGGGTGTGCACACGATTTCCGTGACTGTCCGAGACCGCTCACGCCGCATCATCGCGATGAACCAAGCCGTCAGCGTGCGTCAATTAGAGGTCACCGACGGCTGCACCACCACCATCTACAACGCCGCTGTCCAAGTCTCCCCAGGACGCATCACTGCAGCGACGCACGCGTAGGGCGTCGGCACCTAGCAACTGGTGCCAAACCCTCCGGAGCCCACTGGCTCACCGCAGCGCGTCAGGTCGACTCGTTACGCCATGATCCCGAGATGACGTTCACATACGCAGACCGCCCAGTAGCCCGTCACCTCGACGCCGACGACGCCGAAGCCCTGACCGAAGAGCTGAACTTCTACTTCATGAACCTGACGACGCGAGATGTCGCAGCCAAAGTCACGGTGCTCGCCGGACCGCAAGTGTGGTGCGAACCTAACGGGCGGATGCACGCCCTGCTCATCGTAAAAAGCGACGTCGAAGACGCGCCCTACGACGACATCAGCCTCCAGATCCACGGGAACGAACTCGATGAATAAGTCACGCCCACGCCACTCCCCCGGCCCTACGGTTCAGAAGTCACGTCTACGACAACTTCCGAACCGATCTACTAGTGGACCAGGCTTCTGGACCGGTTTCAACCGTCGTGTCGAGGGTCCGTCGAGAGTGGTCCGGGAACGATCGAATCTGGACCAAGCGGCGGTTCTCGTCGGAAGTCGACAAGGAGGGACCCGCGCGGTGCTGGCTGCGGCTGCGGTGTCCGCCGCGCGGGCCGGTGCTGGACCGTTGTCTGAGCGATTTGCCGATGACGCTGACTAGGAAAGCGATACTCTTCAGCGCCAATTGGTCGATTCGCTACAGGGGGATGGTGTGCCTCACAGTCTTGTTACCGCCTCGCACAGTGTGCGAGTTACAGGCCTACCCGCATTGCTGATCATCTTGGTCATCATCGCGTTGCTCGTCATCGGCGTGATCGCCGTCGTACGAACCATTTCCGGACGGCGCCGATGAACGACCTAGCCGGCCTCCCCAGCAAAGGAGGTGGGTACACAAGTGTCGGCTTCTGGGTTGTGATGGCCCTCATCGTCTTCGTGGGTCTGCCCCTGACCTTGCGGCGACTGCGCCGCGGTGGCCCCGGCCCGGCTATGAACTGGATCCCCGATCGATGCGCGGCAAAGCCAATCAGCGGTACCGCGAGCACGGATGGCAGGAACCCTTCGACGACAACGGTGACCGCAACCCCGATCGCACACAGCTGTAGGGGTGGATGCATGAGACGCGGGAAACAGATCCGAATTCCTATCAAAACCGGCACCTACCGTGCCCGAGCGACCATTGACGGGACTGGCCACCGGGAAATTGACTGTGACGGTGCAGCTGGCCAGGACAGATCGCTGACGGTTTACCCAGCCGGTACAGCTTTCGAACTCTGGTCGGCCGTAGGCCGGACCAAGAACCTGATACTCCAGGACTGGTCGGGCGCGCCACCGGCACGGAGCCTTACGAGTGGGGCTGAGCTGCAATGAGTCACGACCAACAGGCCACCCCATCCCTAAGCCGAGACGCCATCGGGCGAAGGGCTCAGAGCCGTTGGGCCGTAAGGATGGTCGCCATTGCCATCGTGGTCCCGGTGGCAGTCCTGGTGCTGAACTCCACAATTCTGCGGGAGAACCACCCCACGAGTAGTGCTCATCAAGCTCATCACCGTTGGGTCAGCGTGGCTGTGCTCATCGTGGTAATCCTGTTCGTGTGCGGCTTCACCTTCCTGGTGATCCGCAGGGGTCGACGCACGCCGAGCAGCCTGTTCGCGCCTCCTCTGGTCGCGGGGCTGCCGCGCCGTCAACGCCGGTCGGCGATGCGCAACATCCGGCGTGGCACACCCAGCTCAGACCCCACCCAAGCCCAGGTCGAACGAGAAGTCGCCCAGACCACCGTGCGCTCTAGGCGACGCACACTGGTGATCTTCGGAATCTTCCTCGTCCTCGAGCTGGTGGAGGCAGTCACCCGGCGCACCACCCCAGCACGCATCTTCTTTGCCGCCGCAGCAGTGCTGTTCGCCTTCTTCCTCGTCATGACGTTGCTGCAGCTACGTGGCGCGCGCACCTACCTCGCGAACACCCCCGAACCACCCGCACCACAAGGTTGAACCTGTTCGAATATCACCGTCATCGGACATGTCGAGCAGCGTCGGCACCGAGCACAGCTTTCGAGCAGCAGTCTTCGCGGGTCGACGCGTGCGATAGAACGCCCATACTGCTGCTCGAAAGGATCGTCACTTAGCAGAGCCGTGGGACCCTCGAAGCGTGAGCCGCTTCGCTATGAAATACCGCCGCCTCTGTCAGTTCTTAGGCATCACCTACAACGAGGACGGCACCTGGAGCGCAGGACACTTCAACGTTCCTCGCACCGCCGCCGGCAAACCACGGTTCGGCTTCAACGAGCCGCCCGTAAATAGTGCGTGCGATGTCCGCTAGGCGGTCTCACGGGATTGCGACAAGTCAGCGCTGGTCCGCTAAGCGGAGATCAGCACACCGCCTCGTGCAGCGCATTCCCCGCTCCCGGCAGAGAGGGCTGATCGGAACCTGTCTTCTCCCAGCATCCATGTATAACCTCAGCGCACCATGACACCCGACCGCCGCTAGAGCCACCGGCGGGCACGGGCTGGCCGCTGGCCGCATCAGCAACGATCGGACCCCTGATGGCGCTTCACCAGTTTTACGTCGAAAGTATCTCCATCCGACGAGGATCACCCGGTGGTTGGATCTTTACGGGCGTCCTAGCCGCGGTCTGCATACCCATCGCGATTTGGAAGAAAACTCGCCGCAAGTAGCCGCCGAAGTGAGGCTCGAGCAGCTGCTCGAGATAAATCCTTACGGAGCGCCACCGCAGCGTCGCCGCCGCCACACATGACGTTAGCGACCGTCCTCGTCGAGGATGCCAAGGTCTAACCTGGCCCGATGTCCACTGCTGATCGTGAGGGTGCCGACGGCCAGACAGTTGAAGACATGGCTCGCCGGCTGTTCCGGTTCGGATCGACCACTGCGGCCACCCCGTTCTTTGGTCTGCTGCTGCTAGTCCCCAGTGTCCGAGCGGACGCTGTCCGCAAGTGGGAGTCCCTGCCCGAACACACCAAGGAGTGGTATCGCGCGGACGCCCGGCGGGCCCTGGCGCGGCAAGGACGAGGGACTGGCCGCCGTGAATGAGATCCTGAAGGTGGCCATCACCGCACTGATCGGCAGTGCTCTGTCAGCACTTCTCGCACCGCTGCTACGGCGGATGCGCTGGACACGGCTAGAAGCAGCCCTTCGCTTCCCAGGTCAACGCTGGCAACACGGGCAGCTCACGGTGGGGCCGGGGGTGCTGAGATTCCAGCCCTACCGGGGGCAGTTTCGACTGCGACAGGGCAGCACCCACGACCTGCACGTCCTCAGCTTCTCTCGAGCGCCACATCGATCCCCGGGTCGACGCACGATCTGGTCGCTCAACCCCAGAACGCAGATCGTCGACCTCTCAACCACCAACGGACAACTCGAGCTTGCGGCCGTGCCCAGAACGCTGCGTCTGATCATGGACCAATTAGAGCCGCGCGGCTGATCTGTCAACGCCAGCGGGGACCTGATCGACAACCCCCATCGAAGTATGCAGCGGGTTCCGTTCGCGGTGGAGGCTGCGGACACATCTGTCCGGAAACCAGGATTAGGACCCTAGACGGACACATGTCACCCCTTCTCGCGCTGTCGTTCTGGTGTACCCCAGAACGACAGTTGCGGCAGGGCAATTCAGGAGTGGCCGTAGGCCACGCGGCGGGCGAGCTGGGGTGAGAGAACATCCCTGCATGGAGAACAGGGGGAGGGAGTGGTTGGCCGCGGCTTTAGCCGGGATGTTCACCACGGGTTCTTCTGGGTGTTGAGTTTTCTGTCGCAGGACCTGAGGCATCCTCCCCACCTCGGGGTTGCCGACATCGTCGTTGACCATGCTGTTGGGCTCGCGGTAGGGGTTGATACTGGCTTGCTTTTCCAGGTCGCGCTCGGGGGGTCGGACAGGTGGGCGGGGATACCTTGGCTTTGACGGTGGCCCTTCTTCTTCGCGTTTTGGTGCGCCGCGGTCACCTTTATCTTGCTGCAGGCGGAGAATCGGCCTACGTGGTTCGTTGTAGAGGCCCTGGTCTTGGCCTGCGCCAGCTTGACGGTCGGCGCATGGGGCTTCCGCGCCCAGGAGATGCGGGACGCTGCTGGCTCTCAGCTAGTGGGTTCGCACGACCCGGCGGGGCTGCACTGATGCTCGGACAGGCAGAGGAGTGCCCGCCGTCCGCTGGTTCGAAGACGAGGGGTGAGAAGTGGCTGAGCTGATCGTGCACCGGGCCAGCAAATTGGGGATCTTGCGTTCCTACGCGGTCTTGATCGATGGGCAGCGGCGCGGTCGTATCCGGTGGCGCGCCACTGAGCGGTTCGTGGTGCCCGATGGACCAGTGACCGTGCAGGCTCGGATCGACTGGGCGGGATCGCCCGTCTGGCACGGTCACGCCGGGTCGGAGCCAACGCGGGTGACGATCAGCACCGGCGACCCCGTCCTGGGGATGGTGTCCCGAGATCGCATGCTCGTTCTGCACGAAGACGGGCACCCACTTACTGCCGAGCAGCAACACCTCATGGAGCAGGGCAACTCTGCGGTGCGGTGGTTCAACGGCCTCATGCTGGTCTCGGCTCTCTTCCTTGTGGCCCTCTTCACCTCGCTGACCACCCACCACCCGGCCTTGGTAGGAGTGGCTGCGCTGCTGTACATCGCGGCCGTCGGTGTCGGGCTCGGGGTGTTCATTCGCTCCAGGTTGGCCGCCTCCAGCGACCAGTCCGCTGCACCCTCATGAGCCGGCACGCGGAGGGTCACGGCCAGATCCGGTATGACTCGCTAGCGCGCCGGCCATGGTGGTTCAAGTGCTCCAGCGCGGCGGTCGGGTTGTACTTGGCCTACCTGGTCATCACCCGTATCGAGCACGGTGCGCCGTGGTGGGGCACCGCCGGGGTAATTGCGATGTGCGCGTTGATCGCGATGCCGTACACCGGCATCGTGAGGGCAGTAGTCGATGAACGTGGCGTGCGGCCCCCCGTGCGACGTCGCATCCCGTGGTCCCAGATCGAATCGGTCCAGGAGCCTGGCAGGTACGGCAACGGTGTCGTCCTGCGGATGGTCGATGGCCGCTATGGCGAGTCGGACTGCGGACCGGCCGACCGCTTACCGTGATGGAGTGTGCGGGATTGTCGTGAGTCGACGCCCTTTCCGACGCGAGCTCGCCACCCATATGCATCCAGCAGCGCCCAGCACTGGCAACATCGCCACCACAGCAAGTCCAGCCGCCAGACCCACGACGTCGCTTACGGCCAGGACGGCCGCTTGGACTACGAGCAACGCCATGAATAGCGCCGCGATTCGTCGCCAGGTGGGGAGCCTCTCAGCGCTATGCGTGTTCACCAGTTCTGACTGCCCCACGCTGAGCGCGTCAACCGGCGCCCGACCCGCGCCGACGTCTGTGATGTCCCGGTGCCAGTACTCCAGCACCATTGAGGTTTTCGCATCAGCACTACCCACCCATAGTCCGCACCGGTACCAGCTGAACACGATCAGAGCCCGCACGTCCCCTCCAGGTACCTCGACGGTCGTCGTATGCCCCCCGCGAAGACGGTGCCGGTCTCCGTTGACGTAAAACGAACCGAACGACAGCGGCGGACTCGCGCCCTTCACAATCGCGGTGCGCACGATCACCTGAGGCATGCGCGCATCGTGGCAGATACACCCCGCGCCCGCCTTTCTCTCAGCACTACGGCGCCAACGGCAGCACATCCCGGTCGCTGTGGTGCGAACTTCACCATTGAGGCAATCTCTCCCTCAGAACGACACTGCAGGTTGCCACTGAGCACGATCAGTGGGCGCCATACTCAGGGCGTGGCCCCCGACTCTCCACTGACATCGCTGGAGAGCTGGTTTTTCCACCATCATCGCCAAGTGCGACTGGGATGCGCGGCCTTCATCGTCGTAGCGGTGGTGTGGGCCCTGTATCTCCTCGCGAACGGCCTCGTTGGCGACGCCGTGGTGGCGGTCGCATCCTGCGGTGGACCCGTTGCGCTGCTCGCTGGCACCAGGGCGATCGAACAACGAGTTACCCAGCGCGACGTGGTGTAGCACGTGAGGCCAACGTCATGAGCCAGCCAACAGACACACGCGGCGAGATCCGGTACGACCTGCGGGCACGCCGCCCACGGCTCGCGAAGTGGATCGCGGGATTGGTGGTCGTAGTACTGGCCTGGACAGTCGTGCGGGACGCCGCTCGGGGGGCATCGCCTATGCACTACGTCATCCCAGCCTTCTTCGCCGTGCTGTTCTGCATCAGCTCGACCCGGACCCTCAACACCGTCGTGGTCAACAGACAAGGCATCCGCCGCCCGACCCGGCGATTCATCCCTTGGTCACAAGTGGAAGCCGTCCACCAAAGCAAGTACTCCGACCTAGTCTCACTGCACCTGGTTGGAGGCCGCGATTGCAGCACCGGGCTACCCGCCGAATACGCGGAGCGAGTGGTTCAGATCGGCAACGTGCCACTGTCCTAACGCAGCAATCTAAGACACTCTAGTAACGGGTACCTCAGGCTAGGACAAATCAAAGCTAGGCGACCCCTGCTGCCGTTCGGTCCCGGTGTCGAAAAAGTGATCTAGGTAGTCCTCGGTGTCCAGCCCGCTGGACCGCATCAGGGAGAAGACCCCAGCTCCAGGCTCCATTTCATCCGAGAGCTGGTTCGCCTGGGCAAGCCCGGTGTACTCACCGTCAAGGTCGGCGGCGTACTCAAGCGCTTCGGCTTTGGCCAGTTCGATCGCTGCATCCATGTCCGTGGCCCGCCACAACGTGATGCGCTCTTCGTACACCTGATCAGCCACCGCATAGCAGTGCCGGCGCGGTAGACGTCCCTCTGAGGTCGAGACATTCGGCTAGATCTGTCCTGAAACCCGCGATGAGCGGCAGGGAGTCGATCCACTCGCACCTACGCATGGGAGAGGCAACAGCTAGGGGGACGGCCGTCGGGATGCCCTTGCCCACGCCCCGTGCGCCGCGCGGGTCCGTTCCCCATCGGAAACCTGGCCTGCTCATCGCGTGACCTCCGGACCCACGTCACAACATTCCTCTGAGACGCCGCAGGCTGAACACTCGACAGCTATCACCGAACCTCCCATCCGGGCCGAGCCATTCCCGCTCTCTCTGCCGCCTCCAGATGGCGATCGTTGGCCGTCATTGGTCCCGAAAATCTGTCGAAACGCACACCCGCTCTGCGTTCTCAACACCTCCCACCCAAGCGGCACGCATGCTACGAAGGTTCGTAGATGGGCCGCCCGTGATCGGGCGGGCCATGCGGCATTTCTAGGGGTCCGTCGGTTGCTGACGGACGTCGTTGAGGCGGTGATCCGGGTGCACGGTGGCGTGAAGTTCGACCGCGGCGCGGCGAGTGCGGCCCGCGCGTATGTCGAGCGCGATCGCTCCCGCGCAGACGACTACTACCTCGGTGAAGGCAGCGGCGTCGCCACCCGACTCATGGCCGGCCCCGACGGACCGGTGAGAAACGCGGGCGCGATGACCGGCGAGACGTACGAGGCGTGGGTGGCCGGGACCGACATCTCCACTGGATGCAGGAAGGGTGTCGTCCGCAATGACGCGAACGCGCTGCGGTTCGTCGAGGTGGTGGTCAAAGGGCCGAAGACCTGGTCGCTCGCGGCGCCACTGCATCCCGAGATCTCCGATGCGCTCGACGCAGCCCAGGACAAGGCGGCGGCGCTTGGCGGCCCCGCCTGGCCCGGAGCGGCGTCGGTGGCCAGTCCCGGAGAGTGACCAGACGGGCGTGCCCGAACGCCTCCTGGCAAGGCCGTCCGGGGGTCGCTCCGGCCGCGGTCAGCGCACCGATGCAGGCCCCACCGCGGGCACCCCACGGCGGGGCCTGGCGGCACTTCGGACGGCCCGTTCGAGGCCACCGTTCTGAAATTCTTGCGGACTAGGTGCGGACTAAACGACCCCCACAAGCCTCTGACCTGCGCAAACGCGCCGATTCAGACGTTGAAGCGGAACTCCACCACGTCGCCGTCGGCCATGACGTAGTCCTTACCCTCCATGCGGGCCTTGCCGTGTAAACGCGCTTCGGCGACGGAGCCCAGCTCGACCAGGTCCTCGTACGAGATGACCTCGGCCTTGATGAAGCCCTTCTGGAAGTCGGTGTGGATGACGCCGGCGGCCTGCGGGGCCGTCGCACCGACCGGCACGGTCCAGGCGCGCGTCTCCTTGGGCCCGGCCGTCAGGTAGGTCTGCAACCCGAGGGTGTGGAAACCCTTGTGCGCCAACTGATCCAGCCCCGACTCGGTCACGCCGACCGACTCCAGCAGCTCGGTGGCGTCGTCCTCGTCGAGCTCGGCGAGGTCCATCTCGAGCTTGGCGTTGAGGAAGATCGCCTCGGCCGGCTCGACCAGCGCCTGCAGGGACGCCTGCAGGTCGGTGTCGGTCAGCTGCGCCTCGTCGACGTTGAAGACGTAGAGGAAGGGCTTGGCGGTCAGGAGACCCAGCTCGCGGATCGGGGTGAAATCGAACGAATCCCGCTGGGAGAAGAGCGTGTTGCCCGCATCCAGGACGTCCTTGGCGGCGAGCGCGGCGTCCAGCACCGTCTTGTCCGTCTTCTTGCCCTTGACCTCCTTGTCGAGCCGCGGCAGCGCGCGCTCGACGGTCTCCAGGTCTGCCAGGATCAGCTCGGTCTCAATGATCTCCTTGTCACGCACCGGGGAGATCGACCCGTCGACGTGCACCACGTCGTCGTCGTCGAAGGCACGGATGACCTGGCAGATGGCGTCGGCCTCGCGGATGTTGGCCAGGAACTTGTTGCCCAGGCCCTCCCCCTCCGAGGCGCCTTTGACGATGCCGGCGATGTCGACGAAGGACACGGTGGCCGGAACGATCTGCTTGCTGTCGAAGATCTTGCCCAGCACCTCGAGGCGCCCATCGGGCAGCGGGACCACCCCGACGTTGGGCTCGATGGTCGCGAACGGGTAGTTCGCGGCCAGGACGTTGTTCTTGGTCAGCGCGTTGAACATCGTGGACTTGCCGACGTTGGGCAGTCCGACGATTCCGATGGTGAGGGCCACGGGGACAAGAGGTTACGCGGTCGCGGCGAGGGCATCCACCACGTCGCGCGCTCCGAATAGGACTCATGACCCGTTTCCTCGATCGTCTGCGGTCGGCCATGCCCCCGAGACGATCCCCCGGCACCCCCGATGACGGGCCTGCCGCACCGGCATCGGGCGCCGCGTCCGACACCGCCGCCTCCCTGGAACGCGCCGACGGCGGGTCGCGGACCAAGCGAATACTCAATCCCCACAACCCGATCGGCACGGTCGGACGACTGCGCGCCATCCTCATCGGCATCCTGGCTGCAGGCCTCGGGATGGCCCTCGGCCACCTCGTCGCGTCGTTCCGCAAGGCATCGGCCTCCCCGGTCCTCGCGGTCGGCGAGGCAGTGATCGACCGCACACCGACCGCGCTCAAGGACTTCGCGATCAAGCAGTTCGGCACGAACGACAAGCTCGTGCTGTTGCTGTCGGTCTCCGCCGGTGCACTCGTCCTGGCCGGCATCGCGGGCCTGCTGGCGCGAAGGATCTTCCTGCTCGGCCTGGCCCTCGAGCTGGTGCTCGTGGCCGTCGCCGGGTACGCCGCGATGACCCGCCCCGCTGCTGTGGCCTCCGACATCGTCCCGACCATCGTCACCGCCCTGGCAGGCACCCTGGCGCTGTTCGGACTCTTCTGGCTGTCCGGCGATGCCTTCACCCAGCGCACGGTCGACCGTGTCCTGCGACGCCCGACGGCGAGCGATGAGCCCACTCTCGCGAGCACCCGCCGGGTCTTCCTCGCAGGATCGGGGGTAGTGGCGGCCGGCGCTGTCGGCAGTGCGGCGATCGGCCAGAAGCTCGGCGCCGTACCTAGCACGGCCGGGTTGGCGCTGCCCGTCGCCAAGGAGAAGGCGCCGGCGATCCCCGTCGGCCTCACGGCGCAGTACCCCGCGATCACCCCCTTGCGCACCCCGAACAGCAAGTTCTACCGGGTCGACACCTCCCTGACGGTGCCGAACGTCGAGCGCGACTCCTGGCGGCTGCGGATCGACGGCGACGTCGACCACCCGCTCGAGCTCAGCTACGACGACATCACCAAGCTCGACCTGATCGAGCGCAACATCAGCCTGACCTGCATCAGCAACGAGCCGGGCGGCAGCTACGCCGGCGGGGCGACCTGGCTCGGCGTGCGCACCAAGGACCTGTTGAAGATGGCCGGCGTCAAGGATGCGGGCAAACCGGGCCGGCAGGTCTTCAGCACCTCCACCGAGGGCTTCAGCATCAGCACCCCGCTCGGTGCGATGACCGATGACCGCGACGCTCTCCTCGCGATCGGGATGAACGGGCAGGCACTCCCCCGGGCGCACGGGTTCCCCGCGCGCCTGGTCACGCCCGGCCTCTACGGGATGCTCGGCTGCACGAAGTGGGTGACCCGGATAACCGTCACCGACTACTCCAAGGCGAAGGCCTACTGGACCAAGCGCGGCTGGACGATCGACGGCCCGATCAAGCCCTCGACACGCATCGACACGCCCGGGTCCTTCGCGACGGTCAAGGGCGGCAAGGTCGTCATCGGCGGCGTCGCGTGGGCCCAGCGGCACGGCGTCGTACGCGTGCAGGTGAGTCTCGACGAAGGCCCCTGGAAGGACGCCACCATGGGTCCGGACGTGAACGTGGACTACTGGCGACAGTGGGCCTACGTGTGGAACACCACGGCGACAGGGCAGCACGCTGTCCGTGCGCGGGTCGTCTACGGCAAGGACTCGCTGCAGTCCGAAGCACGCAAGGACGTCTTCCCGGACGGCTCGAGCGGGGTCGTCAACCTCATCTTCAACATCGGGTGAAGGATTGGGCGCCAATCCAATCCGGCTCACTGTGCACTCCGAATGACTCATGTACTTCAACCAACGAACTCGTCGTAGCGCGAGACCTCACCAGGAGATCCACATGAAGACGCGTTCCATCACCTCGGCTGCCGCCGTCACCGCGATCGGCGCCATCGCGCTGACCGCCTGCGGCAGCAGCAGCGGTTCCGGCAGCTCCAGTGCCGCCCCCTCAAGCTCCTCCAGCTCCTCGTCCTCCTCGGGCTCGACCGCGACCGCGGCCGTCCCCTTCGGCCCCGGCTGCTCGGCCGTACCGAAGACCGGTAAGGGCTCGTTCGGCGGCATGACGCAGGACACGGTCGCCACCGCGGCCTCGAACAACCCGCTGCTGTCGACGCTGGTCACCGCCGTCAAGAAGGCAGGCCTGGTGGACACGCTGAACAACACCCAGAACCTGACCGTCTTCGCGCCGACCAACGACGCCTTCGCCAAGCTCCCCAAGGCGACCCTCGACAAGGTTCTCGCCGACAAGACGATGCTGACCAAGATCCTCACCAACCACGTCCTGGCGACCCGCCTCGGCCCGGACAAGATCGTCGGCACCCACCAGACGCTCGCCAAGACCAGCGACACGGTGAGCGGCACCGTGCCCACCCTGACCGTCAAGGGCGGGGCCACCGCGAAGATCATCTGCGGCAATGTGCAGACCGCGAACGCCAACGTCTACATCATCGACACGGTCCTGGTCCCGGCCAGCTGATCTGTAACGAATCTCGTTCACTGTGACGTCGGTAGCGCTGTCGTGGGGCCCATCAGTCAAGATGGGTCCCATGGCAGGCACCTTGCGGACAGTGGACACCGGGCTCCACGAACCGGGTCCGGAGCTTGCCGACCTGCTCACGGCGGCGGGTCGAGGGGATGAAGACGCGTTCGCGCGGCTCTACGACGCGACCAGTCCCCGTATCAACGGTCTGGTCGTCCGACTCATCGTGGACCGGGCGCAGGCCGAGGAGATCACCCAGGAGGTCTTCCTGGAGATCTGGCGCACCAGCCCCAAGTTCGATCCGCAGAAGGGGTCGGCGCTCAGCTGGATGTTCACTCTCGCCCACCGCCGGGCGGTCGACCGTATCCGGTCGGCGCAGGCCACCCGACGGCGGGACGAGACGTACACGCGGGAGTCGCAGGAGACGGCGTACGACTCCACGGTCGATCAGGTGACGGCCTCACTCGACGCAGAACGGGTCCGCAGCGCCCTGGGCACTCTGGGCGAGAACCAGCGGCAGGCCCTCAGCCTGGTGTATTTCGAGGGTCACACGCACGCAGAGGTCGCCGAACGACTCGGCATCCCCCTCGGCACAGCGAAGACACGAATACGCGATGGACTGCAGCGGTTACGCACCGCGATGGGAGGTGAGCGATGACCAACGACACGCACATCGATGCCGTGGGCTACGCCCTCGACGCCGTCGACGACCTGGAACGGGCCCGCTCCGAGCGTCATCTGCAGGACTGCGAGTCCTGCCGCCGCGAGGTGGCCGAGGTCGCCGAACTCACCGTCACACTGGCCTCAGACGTCCCCCCGCTCGCTCCATCGCCCGACGTGCGTTCCTCGCTGCTGGCACAGATTCAGCACACCCCGCAGACGCCTTCGTCGCGAGCCGAGCGTTCGATCGGGGCGAGGTCGGCGCGTACGTCGGGCAGGAAGCGCCGCGCGGTCCTCGGCCTCGTCGCGGCTGCCGCCGTGGTGGTCGCCGGCGCGGGTGTCATCCACGCCCAGCCGTGGGCCGGCTCGTCGAACGGGGTCACCAACGCGCAGTCCCGGATCGAGCACGCACCCGACGCGACACGCCAGACCGTGCAGTTCCAAGGCGGCACCGTCACCGTGATCAGCTCGCGCTCGCTCAATCAGGCCGTCGCGACCCTGCACAAGGTCGCCGCGACCAAGGGCGACACGACCTACCAGGGCTGGTTCATCAAGAGCGACGGGCCCACCAACGCCGGCATCCTCAAGACCGATCACACCAATCGGCTCACCGCCAACGTCCAGGGCGCCAAGGAGTTCGACATCACCGTCGAACCCGCCGGCGGGTCCCAGGTGCCCACGAAGACGCCCATCCTGGCGCTGCCGCTCACGACGACCTGACGGGCCCCCTCGGGGATCTACCCTGCAGGCATGCTCATGCACCTGCGGCTCACCGTCCCGGACGACCTCAGTGCGTCCGTGGCGGCGTTGCTCTTCGAGCACCCGGCAGCGACCAACCTCTCGAGGGTGCGCGGTGCAAGCCTGCGGCCGCCCGGCGATGTCATCGAGGTGGACGTCGCTCGAGAGGCGACCAGCCAGGTGCTCGACGCGCTGCGCGGCACCGGGTTGTGCGACCGGGGAGGGGTGGTCCTGAGTCAACCGTCGGCCACTCCCTTCCGGGCCGCTCGTGAGATCGATCTGGCCGTCGAGGGCGATCCCGACGATGCCGTGGTGTGGGACGTGCTGCTCGAGCAGGCGCAGGACGCCGCACGGCCCACCCTCAGCTACGAGATCTTCCTCGTGATCGCGGTCGCTCTCGCCTCCGTCGCGGTCATCACCGACTCCTCCATCCTGGTGGTGGGCGCGATGGTGGTCGGGCCCGAATTCGCCACCGTGGCGGCGATTTGCACCGGCCTCGCGCTCGGAGGCGGCCGCCTGGCGCTGCGGAGCATCGCCGTCCTACTCGGCAGCTTCGCGTTCGCGGTCGCCGTCATCTCCCTGATCGCCGTGCTCGCGCGTTTCGCCGGGATCGTCCACCCCGAGATGGTGGCTCGCGCACGTCCGCAGACGCAGTTCATCTGGCAACCGAACACGTGGTCGTTCGTCGTAGCCCTTCTGGCGGGGGCGGCGGGCGTGCTCGCTCTGTCCGTCGAGAAGGCGCAGGCGATGGTCGGGGTGTTCATCTCAGTCACCACGGTCCCGGCGGCCGGCAACTTCGCGCTGGCGCTCGGCCTGTGGGTGCCCCACGAGATGACGGGGTCGGCTGCTCAGCTGGGCCTCAACCTGGTAGGCATGGTCGCGGCGGGCACGCTGACCCTGATCGTGCAACGTCGCGCGTGGCACCACGTCCAACGAGTGGTCAAGCCGGTCCTCCGTGCAGGGCGCGCCTGAGTCGGATCGCCACATTGTCGGTGCACCGTGCCACGCTCCGTCCATGACTGTGATGGAGGCTCTTCTCGCTGGTGCCGTGATCGGCGCGCTGATGGCCGTGATGACGCTACGTGCGGTGTACCTCGCCCGCGGCGTCGCGCTCACGACCGAGCGCGACCTGCTGCGCGAGCGAATCGTCGACCTGGAACTGGCCGACCGCGACGGCCAGCGCACCGCGGGTGTCCTCGCCCCATTGGGCGAAACGCTCCTGCGCGTCGAGCGCCAGGTGGGAGTGCTCGAACGCGACCGCCTGGCGCAGTGGGGCGAGCTCGGGGCACGACTGGATCAGGTGGGGGCGACCACCACCCGTCTGCAGCAGGAGACGGCCGCGCTGGCCGGGGCCCTCAAGTCCTCCAACATCAGCGGCACCTGGGGTGAGACCCAGCTGCGGCGCCTGCTCGAACACGCGGGAATGCTGTCCCGCTGCGACTTCGAGGAGCAGGTCAGCGCACGGGCCCGGGACGGCGTCGCGGTGCGCCCGGACGTCGTGGTCCACCTGCCGGGCGAGCGCAAGCTGGTGATCGACAGCAAGGCGCCCCTGACCTCCTACCTGGCCGCCCAGCGAGAGGGCATCGACGACGCCGCGCGCTCGGCGGCGCTGCGGGCGCACGCCCGTGCCCTCAGCGGGCACCTGGACGCGCTCGCCGCCAAGGGCTACTGGACCGCCTTCGCCGGCTCTCCGGAGATGGTGGTGGCGTTCGTCCCGTCCGACGCGGTGCTGTCAGCGGCCCTGCTGGCCGATCCGGCGATCTTCGAACGCGCCATCTCCCGCCGGGTGGTGCTCGCGTCGCCGAGCACTCTGCTGGCTCTCCTGCGCACGGTCGCATTCAGTTGGCAGCAGGACGACCTCAACGCCAACGCCAGGGAACTGCTGGAGCTGGGCAGGACGCTCTACGAACGGCTGGCGACCCTCGGGCGACACACCGACAAGCTCGGAAGCTCGCTGCACCGGTCGGTCGAGGCCTACAACGCCCTGCTCGGCACCATGGAGAGCCGGGTGCTGGTGACCGCACGCAAGATGCACGAGCTCGGGCTGGCAGATCACCCCCCGGCCTCCCCGTCTCCCCTGCAGGACGCCGTACGCCCGCTCACGGCCCAGGAGCTCATCGACGCGGTCGATCGCGACATGGAGCAGACCGGTGAGAGCGCCCGCCCCCAGCTCGACTTCCGCGCCGGGGTGTCAGGAGAGGAGGATGAGGCTCAGCGCAGCGCGCCGGCGTCGTGACGCACTTTGTCGTCGCCGTTGCCCGCGAGCTTCAGGTCACGGCGCAACTCGTTCGGCAGCGCGAAGAGCAGGCTCTCCTGCGCGGCCTGCACGGCCGTGACGTCCTCGTAACCGCGTGCGGCCAGATAGTCCAGCACGTCCCGCACCAGCACCTCCGGCACCGACGCACCCGACGTCACGCCCACGGTCGTGACGCCGTCGAGCCAGCTCTCGTCGATCTCGTCGGCGTAATCCACCAGATGACCCGCGCGCGAGCCGTGCTCGAGCGCGACCTCGACGAGGCGGACGGAGTTGGAGGAGTTGCGGCTGCCGACCACGATCATCAGGTCGGTGTCCGGCGCCATCTGCTTGACCGCCAACTGACGGTTCTGGGTGGCGTAGCAGATGTCGTCCGACGGCGGATCCTGCAGCTTCGGGAACTTCTCCCGCAGTCGCCGCACGGTCTCCATCGTCTCGTCCACCGACAGCGTGGTCTGGGAGAGCCAGACGACCTTCTCCGGGTCGCGCACGGTGACCTCGTCGACGTGGTCGGGGCTCTGCACGAGGGTGATGTGCTCGGGCGCCTCGCCCGCGGTCCCCACCACCTCCTCATGGCCTTCGTGCCCGATGAGCAGGATGTCGAAGTCGTCGCTCGCGAAGCGCACGGCCTCGCGGTGCACCTTGGTGACCAGAGGGCAGGTGGCGTCGATCGTCTTCAGCTTGAGGGCAGCGGCCTCCTCGTGCACCACCGGCGCTACGCCGTGCGCGGAGAAGATCACCGTCGCGCCCTCGGGCACCTCGTCGGTCTCCTCCACGAAGATCGCGCCGCGCTTCTCCAGGGTGGTCACGACGTGCTTGTTGTGCACGATCTCCTTACGCACGTAGACCGGCGGACCATAGAGGTCGAGCGCCTTCTGCACGGTCACCACGGCGCGGTCCACTCCAGCGCAATACCCCCGCGGGGCGGCGAGCAGGACCCGCTTGGTGCGCGAGGGTGCGGCCGCCACTGGAGTGCTCGTCATGCCCATCAGTCTACGGTGGCCGCGTGACCGCGCCGCTTCCGGAGAAGGCCGCCGACACCACGGCCGAGCAGCCCTGGCCGGTGCGCACCCTGTCGATGCGGATCAGCGAGTACGTCGACAAGATGTCGCCGCTGTGGGTCGAGGGCCAGATCGTGCAGTTGCAGCGGCGGCCGGGCGCTCCGACCTGTTACGTCACTCTGCGCGACCCCGACGTGGACATGTCGCTGTCGGTGACGGTGCACGTCAACACCCTCGATGCGATGGGTCCGGGCATCGGACCCGGCGCCCGGGTCGTGGTGCAGGCCAAGCCGACGTTCTGGACCAAGCGTGGCTCTCTGCACCTGGACGCCCGGCAGATGCGGCCGGTCGGCGTCGGCGATCTCCTGCTGCGCCTGGAGCACCTCAAGCAGCTGCTGCGCAGCGAAGGGCTCTTCGACGCCTCGCGCAAACGTCCGCTGCCGTTCCTTCCGCGCCGGGTCGGCCTGATCTGCGGTCGCGCGAGCGCCGCCGAGAAGGACGTCGTGGAGAACACCCGGCTGCGCTGGCCCGCAACGCAGTTCGAGATCCGACAGGTAGCCGTGCAGGGGCCGGGCACTGTCGAGCAGGTGGGCGCGGCCCTGGCCGAGCTGGACGCCGCGCCCGACGTCGACGTCATCGTGATCGCCCGGGGCGGTGGCGCGTTCGAGGATCTGCTGCCCTTCAGCAACGAGGCCCTGCTGCGCGCGGTCTCCGCCGCGCGCACCCCGGTGGTGAGCGCCATCGGGCACGACGTCGACACACCGCTGCTCGACTTCGTGGCGGATCTGCGCGCCTCGACCCCCACCGACGCCGCACGCCGGATCGTGCCCGACCTGGCCGAGCAGCACGCCGGGCTGGACAGGCTGCTCGATCGAGCAGCGCGCTCATTGCGTCACCACGCAGCCATCGAGCGACGGCACCTGGATCAGCTGTGCGCGGCTCCGGCGCTGCGCGACCCGATCACCATGGTGACGCGCCGGGCGGATGCGGTGCAGCAGCTGCGTGCACGCTCCTCCTCCGTCGTGACCCGTCGTCTGGACCGGGCACACGATCAGGTGGGTCACCTCGGCGGACAGCTGCGGGCACTGTCGCCCTGGGAGGTGCTGCAACGCGGCTATGCCGTCGTGCGCACCCAGGACGGGCAGGTCGTCACCGACGTGGCCCAGGTGGCACCGTCCGACCTCCTGCGGGTCACCGTCGCCCAGGGAGACTTCGCGGTGCGCCCGGTGACGAAGCCGTGAGGCGCGCATGACGCGGGAACCTGCCGCCCGACCGGTTCGCACGGCACGACCATCGACCATCCGAGGAGTTCTAGACATGGCCACCAGCGAGCAGCAGGCAGCCGACGGCGCGGACGAGGTACCGGCCGCCGACGCCCACGACGACATCGCCCACCTGGGGTATGAGGACGCGCGCGACCAGTTGGCCGCGATCGTGACCCGGTTGGAGAGCGGCGAGCCCAGCCTCGAGGACAGCATGCGGCTGTGGGAGCGCGGCGAGGCGCTCGCCGCGCACTGCCAGAAGTGGCTCTCGAACGCGGAGCAGCGGATCGATGCGATGACCGCCGATCGGGACTGACCGGGACCCACGAAGCAGGGCCCTACCCGGATCTCAGGGCCTTGAGCGCTCAGCCGGTGCGAGACCCCGCGAGCCTGCCCGACCACGCCTCCGCGCCCGCGAGGACTGCGGTGAGGATGCCGAGCCCGGCCGAGACGCTCACGCCGTACTCGAAGGCTTGGGAGAAATCGCCCCGGCTGCTCGCCAACTGGCCGAAGAACACCGATCCGACGACCGCGATGCCGAGTGCCGTCCCGGTGCGCTGGAACACCTGGTACGCCGCGCCGGCCGAACTCGCCTGCTCCACCGGCACCTGGGAGACCACCCGCGTCTGGTTGGCGGGCAGCACCAGGCCGTTGCCGAAACCGGCCACCACGAGCGGCACTGCGATCCACCAGCCCACATGCGAACCGGACTCGATCTGCACCGCGAGGATCGTCAGCAGCAGGCCGGCGGCGAAGAGCAGCGACCCCGTCACCAGGAAGGCGATGGGGTGGTCGGGGCCCTTGGAGCCCGACAGGCGCGAGGCCGGGATCGTGGCCGCGGCGAATGCCGTGACCGTCAGTCCCGCCTGCCACGCGGAGTAGCCCTGGCCCATCTGCAGATAGACGGTGAGCACGAAGAAGATCGAGGTGAAGGCGCCGAAGTAGAGCAGCCCGGTCACTGAACCGAAGCTGAAGCTGCGCAGCGAGAACAGCCGCAGATCGAGCACCGGCGCCTTGCCCCGGGACTCCACGCGGCGCTCCCACAGGACGAAGAGGGCCAGGAAGAGCACGGCGACCGCGTACAACGGGTAGCGCAGCGCGCCGGACCACTCCCGCTGCTCCACCAACGGCAGCAGCAGCGAGACGATCCCGACGCAGAACAGCAGCGAGCCGACGGGGTCGAGCTGGGGACGCCGACCGGTGCCGCGGCTGCTCGTCACGCCGGCCCGGGTGAGCAGACGCGCGGCGAACGGGATCGCCACCAGGCCGATGGGCAGGTTGACGAAGAAGACCGTGCGCCAGCCGTGTTCGGTGCCGAACAGGGCGATGAGCCCGCCACCCGCCAGCGGCCCCGCGGCGGTCGAGACGCCCGCGATCGCCCCGAAGTAGCCGAAGGCCCGGCCGCGCTCGGGACCGCGGAAGAGCTGCTGGATGATGCCGTTGACCTGCGGGGTGAGCAGTCCGGCGAAGATGCCCTGCAGCAGCCGGAAGACGACGATGGCGAGCGGGGACCAGGCCAGCCCGCACGCGACGCTGGCGATCACGAAGCCGGTGATCCCGATGAGGAACATCGTGCGCCGCGAATAGGCGTCACCGAGCCGGCCGGCAGGGACGAGCACGAGACCGAACGTCACGGCGTACCCCGACAGCACCCACTGCAGATCGGACGACGTCGCCTTGAGGCCCTCCTGCATGGAGGGCAGGGCGACGTTGACGATGCTCACGTCGAGCAGGCACATGAACACCGCGCCGAGGCAGACGTAGAGCGCGAGCCATCGCGCCGGGTTGCTGCCCTCGGGGTACCCGTCGGCGTCTGTCACGACGTCGGGTGCAGCGTGCTGTGGCTGAGCGGCCGAAGGGCCTTGGCGAACAACGTCAGCTGCGACCACGGCGCGGTCCCGATCACGGCGGTGTGCAGGCCGCCGAGCGGGGTGGAGCGCACCAGCGCGCGCTGCTCGCCGTCGTTGCGGTCATAGCGCGTCCAGGTGGCGCCGCCGAGGGAGACCGTGCCGACCTTCTTGGCGGCTCCGGTCTGGCGTGTCACCCACGAGGGATCGTCGCTGCTGGTCTGCACGACCGCGGCGTAGTGGGTGCCCGGGGTGGTGTAGCCCGCCTGCCAGGTGTCCGGCGGGTCGTCGGTCATGAGCGTCACGTTGGTGGCCGTCCAGCCCTTCGGCAGCCCGTCGGCGACGGCGACGTCCCATTTCTGATCGGCGCCGACCTCCCGGGCGATCGCCGCGACGTTCGCGACCGGTTGCTGGACCGAGCCCACCCGCGGCACGAGCGCGATCAGCACCAGACAGCCCGCGATGAGCACGATCATCGAGATCACCATGTTCTTCGCGGTGCCGCTCATCCCGCGCCGTGCGGGGGCCGGTGCGCCGGCCTGAGCCTGCGCGGAGGGTGGAGTGCTCACCCCACCATCGTCGCCCATGGCCGAGCACCAGGCGCAGCCGCCCGTCGTCTCACCCCCGATAGACTCACCGAGCGAGATCGAGGGGCCCCGCTGGCGGGCCCGACCCGCCGACCGAGGAGTCGCATGTCCACCGATGAGGCAAGCCGTCACAGCGCCGAGGTGCCGGATCGCAACCTGGCACTGGAGCTGGTGCGGGTCACCGAGGCAGCCGCCATGGCCGGCGGCCGCTGGGTCGGGCGCGGTGAGAAGAACGACGCCGACGGCGCGGCCGTGGCCGCGATGCGCCGGGTCATCTCCTCGGTCGCGATGAACGGCGTGGTCGTCATCGGCGAGGGCGAGAAGGACGAGGCGCCGATGCTCTTCAACGGCGAGCACGTCGGTGACGGCACCGGGCCGGGCGTCGACGTCGCCGTCGACCCGATCGACGGCACCACCCTCACCGCCAAGGGCATGAGCAACGCGGTGTCGGTGATGGCGGTGAGCGAGCGCGGCTCGATGTACGACCCCAGCTCCGTCTTCTACATGGACAAGCTTGCTGCCGGGCCGGACATCGCCGACGTCGTCGACATCCGCCTCCCCGTG
The DNA here is from genome assembly GCF_013410455.1 of Allobranchiibius huperziae. Classification (NCBI taxonomy): domain Bacteria; kingdom Bacillati; phylum Actinomycetota; class Actinomycetes; order Micrococcales; family Dermacoccaceae; genus Allobranchiibius; species Allobranchiibius huperziae. The sequence continues at coordinate 2,798,414 of NZ_JACCFW010000001.1, forward strand.
GCCGAGAACATCCGGCGGGTGGCCAAGGCCAAGCGGGTGAGCGCCGCCGACGTCACCGTGGTCGTGCTCGACCGGCCGCGTCACGAGCAGCTCGCGAGCCAGATCCGCGACGCGGGAGCGCGCATTCGCTACATCGCCGACGGCGATGTAGCGGGCGCGATCATGGCAGCACGACCCGACACCGGCATCGACCTGCTGCTCGGCATCGGTGGCACCCCCGAAGGCATCATCACGGCGTGCGCGATGAAGGCCCTGGGCGGCACCATCCAGGGCATCCTCGCGCCGAAGGACGACGACGAACGCCAGAAGGCCATCGACGCCGGCCTGCACCTGGACACCGTGCTCAGCACCAACGAACTCGTCCGTGGCGACAACGCCTTCTTCGTCGCGACCGGCATCACCGACGGTGAGCTGCTGCGCGGGGTGCGCTACCGGGCCGACGGATGCTTCACCCAGTCGTTGGTGATGCGCTCCAAGAGCGGGACGATCCGGTTGATCGACGCGCATCACTCGCTGGCCAAGCTGCACGAGTACGCGACCGCGGCGGGCTGAGGAAACCGCCGTGCACGCCTCGACGTTGGTCATCGGTGAGGCCCTGATCGACATCGTGCGCCGCCCGGACGGGTCGGAGCGCGAACACGTCGGCGGCTCGCCGTTCAACACCGCCGTCGGCCTGTCCAGGCTCGGCCACCCGGTCTCGCTCGCGACGTACATCGGCGACGACGAACGCGGTCTGGCCATCAGCGACGCCCTGGCCGTCGACGGCGTGGACCTCACACCGGGAAGCGTGAGCGCGGCCCGGACTCCGACCGCTCTCGCGACGTTGGACCAATCCGGCGCTGCCACCTACGAGTTCGACCTGGCCTGGGATCCCTCCACCCCGCTCCCAGGAGGGCGGGGGCATCTGCACACCGGATCCATCGCCACCGCCCTGCAACCGGGCGCCAGCGCCGTCCGGGACGCCGTGGTCGCCCATCGCGCGCAGGGCACCGTCTCCCTCGACCCGAACCCTCGGCCGACCATCATCGGGGAGGCCGCGTCGGTCCGCTCCGGCATCGAGGAGCTCATCGGCCTGTCCGACGTGGTCAAGGCCAGCGACGAGGACATCGCGTGGCTGTACGGCGACGGCGTCGATCTCGGCGAGGTGCTGCGCCTGTGGGCTCAGCTGGGTCCTTCACTGGTGGTCGCCACCCGCGGTGGCGACGGCGCGCTCGTGCACCTGAGCGGCACCGGTGAGCTGGTCGACGTGCCGGGTCGGCGGGTGGACCTGGTCGACACCGTGGGCGCCGGCGACTCGTTCATGTCCGGGATGCTGTCGCAGCTGTTGGACGACGGGCTGCTCGGCGGCGCCGACGCCAGGGAACGCCTGCGCGCGGCAGGCCGCGACGCGTTCATGGCCGCTGTCGATCGTGGGATCGCGACGTCGGCGGTGACCGTCTCGCGGGCCGGGTCGCAGCCGCCGACCAGGGCCGAGCTGGGTCTACCGGGGCCCGGGACGGACTGACAGGTCGTCGACCGACGCGTCCGCGGGCATCTCTATGGCGAGGCGGACGGCGGCCGCGATCGACGACGGTCGGATGTAGAGGCCGCCGTCGTACTGGCCGCCCTGGGCCTCGACCAACTCGCGCTGCATGTCGGTGTCGACGCGTCCGGGGTAGATCGTGGTGACCCGCACCCCGTGCTCGCGCTCCTGCTCCCGCACCGAGTCGGCCAACGCGCGCACGGCGAACTTGCTGGCCGAGTAGAGCGCGGAATCGACGCGCGCGGTGAGACCGGAGCCGGAATTGATCACGACGACGGTGCCCTGCGCGCGGCGCAGCTGCGGCAGGAGCAGGCGGGTGAGGTCCGCCACCGCGACGACGTTCAGCTCCATGGTGCGCCGCCAGTCGGCGCGGCTCAGCGACGTCAGCGGTCCGTGTCCTACCAGACCGGCCGAGTGCACGACGGCATCGAGTTCACCGATGGATTCCGCGGCGGCGGCGGTGGCTTCCTCGTTCGCCAGATCGGCCACGAAGGGCTCGGCGGAGCGCAGGGCGACGCAGGTCTGCTTCACCGACGCCTCGTCACGACCACCGATCAGCAGGTGGTGACTCGCGGACAGGCTCTCGGCGACGGCCCGACCGATTCCTCGGGTGCCACCGGTGATCAGGACCGTCTTGCCAGTGCCGCTCATGGGGGCACCCTACGAAACGCGGTGCGCCCCCTCACCACCGCAGGCCTGCCTTCAACAGCGCGGCCTCGACGTGCAGCCGCTCCTCGCGCGTCAGGGGCGGCCGTGCGGGATGCGGCAGTTCGAGCGCGGCGCAGCACTCCAGCAGGACGTCCTCATAGGCCAGCTCGATCGCCGTCAGGCGGCGTTTGCGGGCCGGTCCCCCGCCTGCCCGCACCAGTTGCAGCTCCGAGCCCAGCCGGTGCAGATCGTCGGCCAGCCGCTCGATCGGCCGGTGGGTGGTGTGCAACGCCTGTGCTCCCCGGCGCAGCCGATGAAGCAACCACGGGATCTTGAACGCCAGGCTGATCACCGCGGCGGGCACGATGCATATCAGCAGGTACTCGACCACGCGCATCCGGCCTCCCCGCCGTACCCCGCAGGGCCGGACCCATGGATCGGACCCGGCCCTGCGGTACTACTGTCCTGCCGACGATCAGGAGGCCTGCCGCGGCTCCGCACTCTGCGCAGCCGCATTCGACTCCCGGGTGCGTGCCCGCTCGAGGGCGGCCTTGCGCTGCTCCTCGTTGTCCCGGGCGATCTCGGCGGCGCGGTCGTCGTCGCGGGTCAGGCAGTCGCCGGACTCCGGGTCGAAGACGTGCATGAAAGACGGGTCGAAGACCAGATCGGCCTCCTGTCCCTCCCGCACCCGTGAGCGCGAGTCGAGGTTGACGACCATCTGGGTGCGCATCCCCTCACCGTCCAGGTCGCGGTCCAGCTCCTCCAGGGTGCCCTGCAGGGACGGGTCGGAGTCGAACGGGATGTAGGCGTACTGCTCGTTGCCCAACCACTCCGTCACGTCGACCACGGCCTTGAACGGCACACCGTGGGAGATGTTGTCGCCGAGCGAGGCGTCCTTGATGTGCTCGGGCCGCAGTCCCACGATGACCGCGTTCTTGCCCTTGACCTTCTCCGCCAGCTCACCGGACAGCTCGACGTCGGCGATGGGCAGCTTGAGGGTGTTGCCCTCGACCCGTGCGGGCAGGAAGTTCATCGGCGGAGAGCCGATGAAGCCGGCCACGAACAGGTTGACCGGCTGTTCGTAGAGCTCCCGCGGCGACGCGCACTGCTGCAGGACACCCTTCTTCAGTACGGCGACCCGGTCGCCGAGGGTCATGGCCTCGGTCTGGTCGTGGGTGACATACAGCGTCGTGACGCCGAGCCGGCGCTGCATGCGCGCGATCTCGGTGCGCATCTGACCGCGCAGCTTGGCGTCCAGGTTGGACAGCGGCTCGTCGAAGAGGAACGCATCGGCCTCCCGGACGATGGCGCGGCCCATCGCCACACGCTGGCGCTGGCCACCGGACAGGTTCGCCGGCTTGCGCTCGAGGTGCTCGCGCAACTCCAGCATGTCGGCCGCGTCGTTGACCTTCTGCTTGATCTCGTTGTCGCTGTGCTTGCCCTTGGCGAGGCGCAGCGGGAACGCGATGTTCTCGAACACGGTCAGGTGTGGGTAAAGCGCGTAGTTCTGGAACACCATGGCCAGGTTGCGGTCCCGGGGCGCCAGGTCGTTGACCCTCTTGCCGTTGATGTCCAACTCACCGGAGGTGATGTCCTCCAGGCCGACGACCATCCGCAGCAGCGTGGACTTCCCGCAGCCGGACGGCCCGACGAGGATCATGAACTCCCCGTCGGCGATGTCGAGCGAGATGTCGTTCACGGCGGGGAATCCGTCGCCGTACTTCTTGACGAGGTTCTTCAGTTCGATGCTTGACACTGGCTAGCTCCTTCGTGCGATGCGGCGGGTAGGCCGGTCAGCCCTTGACGGCGCCGGAGGTGAGTCCGGCGACGATCCGGCGCTGGAAGAGCAGCACCAGGATGACGACGGGAATGGTGACGACGACCGCTGCCGCACAGATGGCACCGGTCGGCTGCGTGAACTGGCTGGCTCCGGTGAAGGAGTTCAGTGCGGCCGGGACGGTCTGCGCGCGGGCCGCGGTCAGGTTGCTGGAGAAGACGAAGTCGTTCCACGCGGTGAAGAACGCGATGATCGCCGTGGTGAAGACTCCGGGCGCGGCCAGCGGGGCGACGACCTTCACGAACGCCTGCCAGCTGCTGGCGCCGTCGACCTGTGCGGCCTGCTCCATCTCCCACGGGATCTGCTGGAAGAAGGCCGACAGGATCCAGATCGACAACGGCAACGTCAGCGTGATGTAGGGGATGATCAGCCCGGGCAGCGTGTCGAACAGGTGCAGCATGCGCCACAGGTTGAACAGCGGCGTGACCATCGCGATCACCGGGAAGAACGACACCGTGAGGGCGGTCACCAGGATCGCCTTCTTGCCGGGGAAGTCCAGCCGGGCGATCGCGTACGCGCAGAACGTCGCCAGGATGACGCTGATGAACGTGGCCACGATGCACACCACGACGGAGTGCCACAGAGCCGGCACGAACAGGTCCTTCGCGCCTCCAGTGAAGATGAGGCTGTAGTTGTCCCAGGAGATGCTCTTGGGCCAGAAGTTGCCGAAGACGTTCTGCTGCTGGTCCGCCAGCGCCGCCGTGCTCTTCAGCGAGGTCGCGACGATCCACAGGATCGGGATGAGCGTCCAGAGCATGATCGGCACGGAGACACCGGCGAGACCCCACTTGGTCCGGCCGTTCATTCTTGTGTCCATTACTTGGCGCCCCCTGTCAGGTCGACCTTGAAGAGCCGGACGAGTCCGGCGGCGATGATCAGGACGAAAATGAACAACAGCACGGCGAGCGCTGATCCCATGCCGATCTCCGTCTGATTGACGGTGGTCTGACCGACCAGCATCGACAACGAGTTGGTGTTGTTGGCCCCGCCGGTCATCACGAACGGGTTGTCGTAGATCCGGAACGCGTCGAGCGCGCGGAAGACGACGGCCACCATGATGGCGCCCTTCATGCTCGGGAAGACCACCTTGATCTGGCGTTGCCACCACGAGGCACCGTCGACTTCGGCGGCTTCCTCCATCGACTGGTCGACCTGGGCCAGACCCGCCAGCAGCAGCAACGACATGAACGGCGTGGTCTTCCAGATCTCCGAGAGGCAGACGATCGTCAGCGACGACCAGGTGCCGCCGAACCAGTTGTACGACGGGTCGAAGGCGCCGAAGGAGATGAAGTGCAGCCAGTGGTTGACGAAACCGGTGTCGAACTTGAACGCGTACAGCCATGAGAACGCGGAGACGACGGTGATGATCGAGTAGGGGATCAGGACCACGGTGCGCAACGTCCTGCGGGGCAGCACGATCTTGTTCATGACCATCGCGATCGCCATTCCGAAGACCAGCTCCACGACGAGCGTGACGATGGTGATCAGGGCGGTGATGCCGGTGGCCTTCCAGAACAACGGGTCGCTGAGCGAGGTGATGTAGTTCTGGAACCAGACGAACCTACGGGCGGCCGGGTCGGTCAGCCGGTAGTTGAACAGCGACAGGTAGAGCGCGTAGACGATCGGGTAGAACGTCACCAGCAGCATCACGACGAATGCCGGGCCGGCGAGCTTCCAGCCGAGGCGACGTTCGCCCCTGGTCCGGTCCGAGAGGCCGGCTTTCTTCTCGGAGCGGCGAGCGGTCGAACGCTCGCCGGTCGTGGTGTCCGCGACGGTACTCACAACAATGCCTTCCCCTTCAGGACGTTGGAAATGAAGGTCTGCGCCTTCTTCGGTGTGTTGCTGTTCACCGAGGAGGGCGGGCTGAACTGCTGCTGCAGTCCGGTGGAGATGTCAGCCCAGTAGGGCGACAACGGTCGAGGCGTCGCCGTTCCCAGCGACTCCAGGATCGTCGCGGCGATGCCGTTGGGGAACGCCTTCTTCACTGCGGCATCGGAGAACGCCGCCTTGCGGCTGGCCGGGTTGCCCGCCTTGGCCATGTACGACGCCTGGTTGGTCTCGTCGGTGATGCACGCCGCGGCGTCGTAGGCCAGATCGGCGTGCTTGCTGGTCTTGCCGACCGCCAGGTCGATGCCGCCGAACGGCGGCGCGGCCACCTTCCCGTCGACCGTGCGCGGGTAGAGGGTCGCCGCGATGTCGCTCTTGTTGCCGGTGAGCGCGGCGTAGGTGTAGGGCCAGTTGACCAGGAACGCCGCGGCACCGCTCTGGAAGAGGTTCAGCGCCGCCGTCTCGTCCGAGGACCCCATGGCGGGGCCACCGAGACCGGACTTGGCGATCTCGGAGATGATCGTCGCCGCGTCCTCACCGGCCGGGGTGTTGAGACCGAGCTTGGTGTCGTCGGCCGTCGCGCTCGGGTTCTTCACGATCGAGCCGCCGCCACCGGCGACCAGGGCGTTGATCCACACCGAGTAGCCCTCGTAGAGCTTGGCCTGGACCCCGATCTCCTTCTTCTCCTTCTTCGCGGCCGCGATGATCTGCGCCCAGGTGACAGGCTTGCTCATGTCGAGGCCTGCGGCCTGGGCGACCGACTTGCGGTACCAGAGCAGCTGGGTGTTGGCCCAGAACGGTGCCGCGATGAGCTTGCCGTCGAAGGTCGCGCCCTTGATCGCCGACGGCACCCGGTCGTCCTCGAAGTTGGAGACCATGTCGGCCGGCACGGGCGCGAGCAGCTTCGCCGAGGCGAACTGGGTGACGTAGGCAGGGTCCATGCTCATCAGGTCCATGGAGCTGTCGCCCGAGATCAGCCGTCGCAGCAGTTGGGTGCGCTGGTCGTCGGCGGAGTTGGGCAGCAGTTGCACCTTGATGTCGTACTTCCCGCCCGAGGCCTTCGAACAGGCCAGCGCGAGCGATGCCTGACCGCCCTTGCTCGCATCGGTGTTGCCGACGTCCGGGTTGATGTACCAGGTGAGGGTCTGCTTGCCGCTGCTGCTGCCGCTGCTACCGCAGGCCGCGAGCCCGCCGCTGGCGAGCATCACACCCGCCGCTGCCAGGGCTAAGCCACGACGTCGTGGCGTTGGGTTCTTCATTCGGTGGGGCTCCTGCCTCGACGGTCGTGCGTGTCGTGTACGACCTCAGTGTGACGCACACCACTCTGGCCATGGGGACCTTCGACGGCAAGGCGATCGCACAGACTTGTGCGAATGTGTCCGAATCGGTACCTACCCGTCGGTATCGGCTCAGATCGTCGTGGTAATCGGTCCGAGGGTCGCCCGGCGGCCCCGGCGGGAGCACGGCATACCCTGGCGGCCAGCGAACCAGCACCCATCCCCGCGAAGGAACGACCCTCTTCATGTCTTCTGCACCTCGCTTCAACTACGAGGACCTGCTGCCCATCGGGGCGGACACCACGACCTACCGCCGGCTCACCGCCGACGGCGTCCGGACCGTGGAGGGACCCGGCGGGCGCACCTTCCTGGAGATCGACCCGGCGGCGCTGCGACTGCTCGCCGATACCGCGATGCACGACATCGCGCACTATCTGCGCCCCGCCCATCTCGCGCAGCTGCGTCGCATCGTCGACGACCCGGACGCGAGCAACAACGACAAGTTCGTGGCGCTGGACCTGCTGAAGAACGCCGGCATCGCCGCCGCCGGCGTGCTGCCGATGTGCCAGGACACCGGCACCGCGATCGTGATGGGCAAGAAGGGTTCCCACGTGCTGGTCGACGGCGGGGCGCCCGACGAGGCCGCGCTGGCCCACGGTGTCCACGACGCCTACACCCGGCTCAACCTGCGCTACTCCCAGATGGCGCCGCTCACCACCTGGGAGGAGACCAACACCGGCTCCAACCTGCCCGCGCAGATCGAGCTGTACGCCGACAGCGCGGCCGGCCACGAGACGACGTACAAGTTCCTCTTCATGGCCAAGGGCGGTGGCTCGGCCAACAAGTCCTTCCTCTTCCAGGAGACCAAGGCGATCCTCAACCCCGACGCGATGCTGGCGTTCCTGGACGAGAAGCTGCGGGGGCTCGGCACCTCCGCCTGCCCGCCGTACCACCTGGCGATCGTGATCGGCGGCACCAGCGCTGAGTTCGCCTTGAAGACCGCGAAGTACGCCAGCGCCAAGTACCTGGACGAGCTGCCGACGCAGGGGTCGCCGGTCGGGCACGGGTTCCGCGACGTCGAGCTGGAGGAGCGGGTGCTCGAACTGACCCGGCAGTTCGGGATCGGCGCCCAGTTCGGCGGCAAATACTTCTGCCACGACGTGCGGGTGGTGCGTCTGCCGCGGCACGGCGCGTCGCTGCCCGTCGCGATCGCGGTCAGCTGCTCCGCCGACCGCCAGTGCCTGGGCAAGATCACGGCCGAGGGCGTCTTCATCGAGCAGTTGGAGACCGACCCGGCGCGCTTCCTGCCGGAGGTCACGCAGGAACAGCTGGACGGGGACGGCGACGAAGCGGACGTCGTCGAGATCGACCTGAACCGCCCGATGGACGAGATCCTCGCCGAGTTGACCAAACACCCTGTCAAGACTCGACTTTCGCTGACCGGGCCGCTGGTCGTGGCGCGCGATATCGCGCACGCCAAGATCAAGGAGCGCCTGGATGCCGGTGAGGAGATGCCGGACTACCTGAAGCAGAACGCGGTCTACTACGCCGGCCCGGCCAAGACCCCGGAGGGCTACGCGTCCGGTTCGTTCGGACCCACCACGGCAGGTCGGATGGACTCCTACGTCGAGCAGTTCCAGGCCGCGGGCGGCTCGATGGTGATGCTCGCCAAGGGCAATCGCAGCAAGCAGGTGACCGACGCGTGCCGCACGCACGGCGGTTTCTACCTGGGCTCGATCGGCGGTCCCGCGGCCCGTCTCGCGCAGGACTGCATCACCTCCGTGGAGGTGCTGGAGTATCCGGAGCTGGGCATGGAGGCCATCTGGAAGATCGAGGTACGCGACTTCCCGGCGTTCGTGGTGGTCGACGACAAGGGCGAAGACTTCTTCGCCGCCACCGCCAAACCCACCGCGTTCACCATCGGGAAGCGGCCCGGGCTGTGAGCGGGTTCGAGGACCTGCTGCGGGCCAACGAGGCGTTCGCCGACGCCTTCACCCTTCAGGGGCTGGAAGGCGCCGCGGCCGCGGGCGTGGCCATCGTGACCTGCATGGACTCGCGCATCGACCCCCTGGCGATCGTGGGTCTGCAGGTGGGCGACGCCAAGATCGTCCGCAACCCCGGCGGCCGGGTGACCGACGCGGCACTCGAGGCGCTGGTGCTCGCGGTGCAGCTGCTCAAGGTCGACCGGGTCATGGTCGTCCCGCACACCCGGTGCGCCGTCGCGTCGGCCACCGAGTCAGAGTTGCGTTCCCGCGTCAGCGCATCCGCCGGCACGGATGCCGCGTGGCAGCGGTTCCACGTCGTCGACGACCAGCTCCGGACGCTCGCCGACGACGTCGCTCGCGTGCACAGCCATCCGTTGATTCCCGACCGGGTGCAGGTGGGTGGTTTCGTCTACGACGTCGACACCGGCCTGCTGCACCAGCACGTCTGACCCGCACCATCACCTCCACCGATCGGAGCACCCGTGCCTGAGGCGCAGCCCATCCCGCAGCGGTACGACGAGGCGGCGCGCCGCCTCGCCCGGACCGCGTACGAGACCCTGGAGCCGCTGCACGTGGTGGCGTACTTCAACCCGGTCATCCGCGAGCAGCAGAAGAGCAGCGGTCTGTCCAGGATGGCCCGCTACCTCGCGGGTCGCGGCGCGCCGCTGGGCGACTGCCCGGGCGCGGTCGTGGCCGCCACGTTCTACAACTTCAACCCGACCGCCGTCGGGCCCGCGTGGGACGAGGCGGTCGCGTACGGGCTGGACCGCACCTACGCGATGCACCTCGAGGCGATCGAAGTCACGCTGCGCACCGCGCTCGGCCCCCTGACGCAGGACCCCGAACTCGCCCGGGTCGCAACCCGATTCGCACAGATCGCCCAGAGTCTGTCGTACGCCGGCCGGCCGCTGGCCGCCGCGTGGGCGTCCACCGAGACACCGGACGCAGCTGCCGCGCCGCACCTGCAGCTCTGGCACGCATTCGCCGCACTGCGGGAGTACCGCGGCGACGGGCACCTGGCCACGCTCGTACAGGCCGGACTCAGCGGCGCCGAGGCGCTCGTCTTCCACGAGGCGCCGCACCCCGACCCGACCCTGCGCCGACGAGCGCTCGGCGCGGACTTCGCGCGGGCGTCGCGCGCCTGGTCCGACGAGGAGTGGGGCGCGGCGACGCTGTCCCTGCAGCGGCGGGGCCTGCTGGACGACCAGGGCACCATCAGCCCGGCCGGTGTCGTGCTGTACGACGCGTTGGAGGTCGCGACCGACGACGCCGCGGCCGGCATCTTCGACGGGGTGGGCGATGCCACGGAGCTGATCGCCGCCGGCCGTCCGTTCGTCAAGGCCGTCCTGGACGCCGGGATCCTCCCGGGGACCGTCGCCAAGGGCGCCTGAGGCACCGCGCTCATGCAGGTCAGCGGGCTGCGGGTCCATCCGGTGAAGTCGACGGCGATCCGGCCGGTGCAGGCGGCGTACGTCAGTCGCGCCGGCGTGCGCGGCGACCGCGAGTGGATGGTGGTGGACGGTGACGGCAAGCTCGTCTCGGCCCGCGAGCTCCCCCGCCTGTTCTCGGTGACGGCCGACAACCGGGCGACCGGCGTCGACGTCGATCTGCGTCTCGGCGCGCCGGGGATGCCGAACCTGGACGTGCAGCATCCGCGGACCGACCTCGTCACGGTCCGGATGTTCTCGGAGCCGCCGATGCAGGCCCGTCCGGTCGGCGAGGAGGCCGACGAGTGGTTGCAGCAGGCCGTCGACCATGACGACCTGCACCTCGTGTGGTGCGACGATCCGACCCGGCGCGCGCTCGACCCCGACTACAGCCGCGACGGCGACCACACGGCGTTCGCCGACGGATTCCCGCTCAACCTGGTCACAGACGCGTCGGTGGCGCAACTGGACACCTGGGTCCGCGAAACGGCTGTCGAGCGCGCGGAGGCACCGACCGTCATCACCGCGGCGCGCTTCCGCGCCAACATCGAGATCAGCGGTGCACCAGCGCCGTTCGCCGAGGACCAGTGGTCTCGCATCCGGATCGGCGAGGTCGACTTCCGGGTGCCGCTGCCGTCCGCACGCTGTGTGATGACGACCATCGACGAGGACCTGCGCAAGGGGAAGGAGCCGATCCGGACGCTGGCCCGGCACCGCAGGTGGGAGGGCGCGACTTGGTTCGCCGCCAACCTCATCCCGGACACCGAGGGCACCATCCGGGTCGGCGACGAACTCACCGTGCTGGAGCAGGTCGCGCCCGGCTGAGATCACCGCAATGGCGCCTCACATTTCTGCGTAACGAGGCATTCTGCGCGGGTCGCCACCTACCGTTGCTGTGTCACGTCATCCTCGGAGGACCCCGATGGCACCTTCTCCTGCGACCTCAGGCGGCCGGATATCACGCCGAGCCGCCGTGGGCGGGGGCCTCGGCGCGGCCGCGTTGGGCGTGCTGGTGGGGTGTGAGGCGCTCGAGCGGAGGACGAGCACCAGCACGGGTGCGGGAACGAGTGCGACTCCGCCCTCGAGCACCTCCACGCGGGTGACGCCGCAGCCGGTGCAGACCCCCAGGGGTTCCGGCGAACCGATGCCGCAAGGCGACCTGGCCGGGTGGAAACAGGTCATCGCCGAGGACTTCACCACCGACATCGGGGTCGGCGGCTTCGTCGTGGGGGACGACGGGCTGCTCACCGACAGCTGTGCCGCGCACGCGGCGTACGGCTCGCGGCTCAGCGGATACCAGGACGGCCCCACGGACAACGGCGGCCTCTACCGGGTCGCGCGCACCGTCTCGGTCACCGACTCCATCCTGGACATCCACACCCGCACCGACCCCGTGACGGGGAAGCTGCTCAGCGCAGCCATCTACCCGTTTCGGGCAGGCCAACCCTCCAATGCGCACACCTACGGCCGGTGGTCCTACCGGCTGCGCTCCCTCGACGCCACCGGGACCGGCATCATCTGCGTCAGCCTGCTCTTCCCGGAACGCAAGCAGGACTGGCCCAGATCCGGTGAGATGGACTGGCCGGAGTGCGACGTCAGCGGGGCCGTGGGCGGGAACCACCACCCGGCGGGTTACCGCACCAACATGGCAGAGCAGATCTCGGGCCTGGGGCTGCGGTTGCACGACTGGCACACCTTCACCCTCGACTGGCGCAAGGGTTCCCTCTCCTACCTGGTGGACGGCATCACGGCCTTCTCGACCAAGACCCACGTGCCGTCCGGCTCCCTGAAATGGGACATCCAATGCTCTCCCGATCCCGCGCGGCGCACCCTTCCGCGCAATCTGTCCGCGCACGTCCAGCTGGACTGGGTGGTCGCCTACGACCCTGCGTGAGCCGGTCGACGTCTCACCCGGCCACCCCGGCGTCTTCCGTATCGCGCATGGATCGGACACCCTGAACCAGGCAGATCCATTTTGGACTATCGACGAACGGTCGACTGCGAGGCTCGCATGTCCGCACATCTCCCCCTCCCCGCTGCGGTGGCCGGTGCAGACGGGGAACCACACCGCGGTACCGGCGGGGCCTGCGCGTCTGCAGATCGACCGGGTCGTCGGATACGACCGGTCCTGAGCCGACCGACGCCCCCGCCCGCTTTACGCGCGGCACATCGAACCTTGACCGAATCCATCGACTTCTCCGAGGCCCGGCCGCCCTACCCCGAAATTAGCCTCGTGCACGAGGCCACCTCCCACGCCTCCGGTCGACCCGCCCGAGCGGTCCGGGAGGACGCGAGCAGAGGCAGGACACCATGAGGGCGCACCCGATCAATCGACGCGCACTGCTCGGCGGGTCCGCCGGCCTGGCACTCGGCGCAGCCGTCTCCGGTGCAGCCGGAGCCACCAGCGCGTCCGGAGCCGCGCTGCCGGTCGGCGATCTGCCCGGCTGGAAGCAGGTGATCCGCGAAGACTTCACCACGGCCGTCCCGAGGGGCGGTTTCGTCGCCTCTCCGACCACGTACGGCGAGCTCGCCACCACGTGCGCGGCCTACCGCGCCTACGGGAAACGACTCGGCGTCTACGGCAACGGACCGGTGAACACGTACGGCTACTACGACGTGAGCAAGACGCTCTCCACGTCGGGTTCGCTGCTGGACATGTATCTGCACCATGACACCGCGACCAACCGCAACGTCAGTGCGGCCGTCTTCCCCTTCCGCGCCGGCAGCACCACGAACGCCCACCTCTACGGCCGATGGTCCTACCGGATGCGCTCCTACAACGCCACCGGGACGAACTGGGCGTGCGTGTCGCTCCTGTGGCCGGACGTGGACAGTCAGTGGCCGATGGCCGGCGAGATCGACTGGCCCGAGGGAGACGTGCGCGCCGTGCCGTCGGGCGCACGCGGCAACGTCGCCGGGTTCTTCCACCCGCGCGGCGCCCAGTCCGGCCACGAGGGGACGGTGCCGATCCCGGGCCTCAACGGCCTGTGGACCAACTGGCACACGTACACCATCGAGTGGCTCCCGAACTCGTTGAAGTGCTACCTCAACAACCACCTGGTCCTCTCCCGCACGACCAGGGTCCCGTCGACCCCGATGCGGTGGATCACCCAGTCCTGCCCCAGCAACGACAACAGGGGCGCGCCGCTGCGACCCGCCGGATCGGCTCACGTGCAGATCGACTGGGTCGTCGCCTACGACCGGGCCTGATCCGGCGGCCCGGCATGCGCCGGGACGGCCAGCTGTTTACGATGTGACATATGACGTCTACTCGTAGCTCGGCCACCGATGAAGAGAGCCTGCTCGACGCCGCCCGGGACTGCGTCCTGGCCGTCGGGTGGCGTCGTACGACGGTCACGGATGTGGCTCGCCGTGCCGGCGTCTCCCGCATGACGTTCTACCGGCGGTGGCCGGACATGACCGCGCTCACCGCGGACCTGATGACGCGTGAGTTCGCCGGGGCCGGAAGCTCCGTACGCGGCAGGTCGGCCGACGACGAGGTGGACGCCGCCTCGATCGCCGCCCGCGTGTCGTCCGCCGTGACCGAGATCCGCAAGGACCCGCTCTTCCAGAAGATCATCGATGTCGATCCGGAACTCCTACTGCCCTACCTGCTCGACCGGCGCGGCCGCGCGCAGGACACCATGCTGGCGGCACTGGTCGACCGGATCCGCGAAGGCCAGAGGAGTGGCGGCGTGCGCAGCGGCCGGCCCGAGGTGCTGGCGCGCACCGTGCTCCTCATCTGCCACGGCTTCGTCATCTCGGCCCAGACCATGCAGGACAGTCGGTACTCCGATCGCATCGCACGGCGTGAGCTGACCCAGGCGGTCGAGAGCTACCTGGCCTGAAGAAAGGCCACTCACACGACTGCGCCCCGTGCCGCACAAGCGGCACGGGGCGCATCACGCGCTGCGGGGACGACTCAGGCCACAGACACCGTGACGTCGATGTTGCCGCGGGTCGCCTTGGAGTACGGGCAGAACTGGTGAGCCTGCTCGACCAGCTGCTGCGCGGTCGCCTCGTCGACGCCGGGGATGTGCGCGACCAGCTTCACGGCGAGGCCGAATCCCTCGCCCGTCTTGCCCAGGCTCACCGAGGCGGTCACGGTCGACTCGCTGGTGTCGTGCCCGGCCCGGGAGGCCACGGCGTTCAATGCCCCGGAGAAGCACGAGGCGTACCCGGCGGCGAAGAGGGTCTCGGGATTGGCCTTGGGGTTGGACTTGCTCCCCGGCTTGCCGAGCACCACATCGATGACGCCGTCCTCGCTCTTGACGTGTCCGTCGCGGCCGCCCTCGGCGGTTGCGTCCATCGTGTAGACGACCGAGTCGAGTGCTTCGTAGGGCATGGGGGAACACCTTTCGTTGGGGAGCTGTCACCTAGGTCAACGTGCTGCGGTGACAACCATTCCCCCGGCCAACCGCCTCGAGAGGCCTCTCAGTCCAGCGCGAGCTCGGTGGCGACGACCGCCGCGAGCTGCTCGGCCAGGTCGTCCGCCTGCTGGGAGGTCTGCGCCTCCACCATCACGCGCACGAGGGGCTCGGTGCCGGACTTGCGCAGGAGCACCCGCCCGGTGTCCCCCAGGGCCGCCTCGGCGTCCTGGACGGCGGACAGCACGGTCGCGTGGTGGTCCACGGCGTCCTTGTCGACATGTGGCACGTTGACCAGCCGCTGCGGCAGCCGCGTGACGCAGGCGGCGAGCTGCGCGAGCGTCGAACCCTGCGAGGCGACGCATGCCGCGAGCAGCAGCCCGGTGAGGACGCCGTCCCCGGTCGTGCCGTGCTCGAGCAGGATGACGTGGCCGGACTGCTCGCCGCCGAGGGACAGGCCGGACCTGCGCATCTCCTCCAGCACGTAGCGGTCGCCGACGCCGGTCTGGCGCACGGTGATCCCCGCGGCACGCATGGCGTGATGCAGGCCGAGGTTGCTCATGACGGTCGCTACGAGCGTGTCCTGCGCCAGCCGGCCACGACGCTTCAGGTCGATGGCGAGCACCGCCATGATCTGGTCCCCGTCCACGTCGTGCCCGTCGCCGTCGACCGCGAGGCAGCGGTCGGCGTCACCGTCGAAGGCCAGCCCGAAGTCGGCTCCAGCGGCCGGTACGGCCTGGCGCAACGGTTCCAGGTGGGTGGAGCCGCAGCCCTCGTTGATGTTGACGCCGTCGGGAGCGGCACCGATGAGCGTGACGCGGGCCCCGGCCTTCTCGAAGACGCGCGGTGCGACGTCGTACGCCGCGCCGTTGGCCGTGTCGAGGACGATGTGCAGGCCGTCCAGGCGGTGCGGGAGCGCTCCGAGCAGGTGGGCGACGTAGCGGTCCGCGCCTTCCTCGTACGCCGTCACGCGACCGACCGACGCCCCGATCGGGCGGTCCCAGTCCTGGGTCAGGTGGGTCTCGATCGCGTCCTCGATCGTGTCGGGCAGCTTGTGGCCCCCACGCGAAAAGAACTTGATGCCGTTGTCGGACATCGGGTTGTGCGAGGCGGAGATCATCACTCCGAGGTCGGCGCCGCTGTGCGCCGTCAGGTGGGCGATGGCGGGGGTCGGAAGGACCCCTGCGTCGTGCACGTCGACACCGGCCGACGCCAGACCCGCCACGGTCGCGGCGGAGAGGAACTCGCCAGAGGCCCGCGGGTCGCGCCCGACCACGGCGTGCGGCCGGTGGCCGGCGAACTGGCCCTCCTCGGACAGCACGCGCGCTGCGGCGGCGGCGAGACCGAGCGCGAGCTCCGCCGTCACCTCACGATTGGCCAGGCCGCGCACCCCGTCGGTGCCAAACATTCGTCCCATGGGCACACCTTCCTACATCACGAACATGAAGAAGCCCCGGCGCCTGGGGTGTGTTCCAGGCGCCGGGGACCTCTTCCGACGTACGCCGCGGGATCCCACGACGTACCGGAGCGAAGCGGAGAACTTCGCGGGGTGACTCAGCGCTTGCTGTACTGCGGCGCCTTACGGGCCTTCTTCAGACCGGCCTTCTTGCGCTCGGGCACACGGGCGTCCCGGGTGAGGAAGCCGGCCTTCTTCAGCGGGGCTCGGTTGAGCTCGGGGTCGATGCCGTTCAGCGAACGCGCGACGCCGAGGCGGACGGCGCCGGCCTGGCCGGAGGGGCCACCGCCGGAGACGCGCACGAGCACGTCGTACGCACCGTCGAGCTCGAGCACCCGGAAGGGCTCGTTGACGAGCTGCTGGTGGACCTTGTTCGGGAAGTACTCGGCCAGCGTGCGGCCGTTGACCTTCCACTCGCCGCTACCGGGCACGATGCGCACGCGGGCGATGGCCTGCTTGCGACGGCCGGTGCCGGCGCCGGGCTCCGATGCGGAACGACGGACGGGCGCCTCCGCGTCGTCGCCGACGGGGCCGGCGGACTCTGAGGTGTATTCGGACAGTGCGGGCTCGTCGGTCTCGAGGACGTCGAGCTCGGTGGTCTGGTCGTCAGCCACGATTCTCCTGAAGTCTTGAAAGGGTGGTGGGCAGCCGGCGCGTTACTGCGCGACCTGGGTGATCTCGAACGGGACGGGCTGCTGGGCACCGTGCGGGTGCTCGGGGCCGGCGTACACCTTGAGCTTGCTCATCTGGGCGCGACCGAGGCTGTTCTTCGGGACCATCCCGCGGATGGCCTTCTCGACGGCCTTGGCCGGGTCCTTGGCCATCAGGTCGGTGTAGGAGGTCGCCTTCAGGCCGCCCGGGAAACCGGAGTGGCGGTAGGCGATCTTCTTCTGCATCTTCGAACCGGTCAGCGCCACCTTGTCGGCGTTGATGATGATCACGAAGTCACCGGTGTCCATGTGCGGCGCGTAGGTGGTCTTGTGCTTGCCGCGCAGCAGGCTCGCCGCGTGCGTGGCCAGGCGGCCGAGCACGATGTCCGTGGCGTCGATGATGTGCCAGGCGCGCTCCTGCTGGAGCTGCGCCGTCTTGGGCGTGAAAGTGCGCACGTTCGTCAACTTTCTGAATCGTTTGTCGTGCTGGGCTGTCGGACCTGCCACCGGCCGATCGCCCGGTGAGGGCGCATCTGCGGCGACGACCGAACGTCGATGGGCGCGTGAACGCGACCCCTCAAGTTTACGGAGTTCCCGTCGTTCAGCCCAAATCAGGCTGACGCCCTGTCATACCAACGAGATTCGAGGACGTAGGGCACTGCTTCGGTCGAATGCAGAGAGATTGTGCAAAGCTATTGTGCATGCCTTCATCCTCCGCGTCGACCCCGCAGACCGGCTCGCAGAGCCTGCGCGTGCTCGCCCACCCGCTCCGCTCGCGCCTGCTGGCCCGGCTCCGCGTCCACGGTCCGGGCACGGCCACCGAGCTCGCCGAGGCGCTCGGCACCAACTCCGGGGCGACGAGCTACCACCTGCGGATCCTGGAGGAGTCCGGACGGGTGCGGGACACCGGCACGGGCACCGGGCGGCGCCGGGTGTGGGAAGCGGTGGCCCTGCCCGCACGCGAGTCCGCCGAGCCCGACGCCGACGCCGACGAGACCGCCGCCGCGCGCTGGCTCGAATACGACCTGGTGCAGTACGTCGCCGAGCGCACCGATCGGTGGATCGAGCAACAGGACGGCTGGCCGACGCCGTGGCGCACCGCGTGCGGCCTGGACGACCACGACGTCCTCGTCACCACCGAGCAGCTCTCCGCGATGGCCGAGGAGCTGGCGGAGGTCCTGCAGCGGTACCGGCGGGTCGGAGCCGGCAGCCCCGGGGCTCGGCGCGTCGCGGTCTACACCACCGTGCTTCCCGTCGATCCCGCACCGCGCACCGCCTGAGCGGGCAGGTCAGCGCGGCTTTCCGCCGCTGACCAACCGGTACAACTCGGCGTCGGGCGTGCGCACCACGATGCTCCACTGCGTGGATGCACGGACCGCCGCGCGGAGCCGGACGAAGTCCGCGTACGACTGGTTGCCGTAGCGCTCGTCGTACGCCCCGATCTGGTCGGAGACGAAGAGATAGTGAGCGGTGGCCGGCTGCTTCGCGAACTCGGCGGTGACCTGACGCAGATCGGTGACGGGGTCGTACTTCGCGCCCGCGGTGGTGGGGTACCCGGTGGTTCCGGGCTTCGCCTCCAGATCGCGGCTGGTGTAGATGACGTCCTGATAGCGGGCGGCCTGCAGTGCCGGCGAGGCGTTCTGCGTCCCCAGGTCGAGTACCAGCGACCCCGCGAGAGCCTGCGTCTCGAAGATGTAGTCGGCGCGCACGGCCCCCGGGCTGATCACCCGCGCCCAGTCCATCCCCGTCTGACCCACGACGGCGATGGCCAGCATCCCCGTGGCCGCCAGTGCGACCACCGGGGTGCCCAGCCGCGCCCGGGCGAGCCACCGGCCCACGCCCAGGTGTCGCCCGGGCACCTTCCGCAGGGCGAGGATCGCGAGCCAGGGCAGCGCGAACAAGGTGATCCGGAAGATCCCCTCACCGCCGTAGTTCGTCCCGAGCGAGAGGGTCACCGGGCTGGCGGCAGCGATCGCCAGCGTCCATGCGACCCGGTCGCGAGTGCGTACGAACATGAGCAGGGCGACGAAACCGATCACGAAGAGCGCGGACGCCGGGAGGAGGAACGTCGCCTGCGTGACGAGCGGCTCGCCGACTGCTGACGGCGGGTGGGTCGGCGGTGCGATGTTCGCGATGACGTTGCCCACCTCGCCCGGTTCGACGTACGCCCGCAGGATGCCGAGGTTGGCCACTGTCCAGGCGAGCGCCGGCACCAGGACTATCAGCGGCGACCACCACGGCTTGATCGCCCGGGTGACCACCAGCACGCCGAGCGCGGCAGTCACGATGAACGGGGTGATCTGATGCTGGACGACGATGGCGCACGCCACCGGCACCGCTGCGAGCACCCGCAGCCGGGCCCGGCGCTGGGACTCACCCTCGGGCGGAGCGAGCAGCAGCGCCACGATGCTCAGCCCGGGCGCGAAAGCGAGGACCTGCGGCGCGAAATAGACCGTGTTGAGGGTGTTGCCGAGCGCGAAGATCCCACCGGCGATCCACGCGCGCCGCGGCGAGAGGATCCGGCCGGCGAGGACCCGGACGGCGAGCGCCTCCATCCCCATCGCGAACACCGGCCACCACGTCGCGACCGTGAACGGGTCGTGGATGCCGCTGGCGGAGATGAGCCATGCCTGTCCGGTGAAAAGACCCGACCACGCCTGATAGATGTCGGTGCTCGGACGCACCTGGTGGTAGGTGAGGACGTAGCGGATCACCCCGACGTGCCGGGCGGCGGTCGGGAGTGCCGGCAGCGCGTAGACCAACGCCTGGCTGGCGATCACGACCACAGCCGCCGAGATCACCGACACCCATGGCCTGACCCTGCGCGTTACTGCAGCCACGAACGCCGTAACGATCAGCGCCAAGCCGAGGAACCAGGTGGGCAGCACCAGGGCCGTCAGGCCTCCGCGTACCGGCCCGGAGTGGTGCGGCTGCGCGCTCAGCAGGCTGATCAGCACCCCCACGACCGCGGGCCATCCGGTCCACAGCGCGTCGCGGGAGGTCAGCGGCCGCACCGACCAGAGCAGCCAGTCGACGTCGCGGTGTCGCACGACGAACGCAGCCAGCGAGATCACGCTGGCGCCGCCGACCACGGCGTACGCACCGCCTGGGTGCCATTGCGCGGACAGCGCCATGCCCATCCCGACACCGGTGACGACCGTGGCCGACCCGACCCAGCTGAAGAGCACCAGCGACGAGGGGCGCAGGCCCTCGACCCAGATGCAGACCGCGAGACCGGGCACCAGCTGCAGCAGCAGCCAGGTGCCGCCGCTCCCCAGGTCGTGCACCCCCAGCACCCGTGCAGCCAGCACCACCGCGACGGCGCCGAGCGTGACGATCGCGATGTCGACGTACGAGGTGACCGACAGCCCGCCGCCTGAGGAGGACGCCGGCGGGGTCCACGGTGTCCAGCGAGCCCACCGGGCCCGCAGCGAGGTCCCTGGCGTGCGGGTCGCCTGCCCCGGCTCGTGCGGCGGGGCGTACGGCCCGGCGGCGCTTCTCGCGACCGGCGGACCGACCGCGCCGGTGCCGCGCGGGGCCGACCGGGGCATCCTGACCTGGAGCCGTGCCATCAATGTCCCTCCGCGGGTCCACCGCGTGTCGGAGCCGCCCCCGGAGGTGGCAGGAACGGCGGGGTGGTCGGGGTCGGACGATCTGCCCTGCAGCGTGCGCAGCGACATCAACAGGGGCACGACGCACAACATCCCGAAGACGAGCCGCCCGACGTTCCACCAGGTGCTCTGCGGGAGATAAGTCGAACCGCCGGACAGCAGCATCATCGCGACGAGGAAGCCCAGGCTGGTCCTGCTCGACGGCGAGCGGCCGTGCAGCGCCACGACCGACCGGCGCAGCCACAGCGTCTGAGCGCTCAGCCCGGCCAGCGTGCCGATCGCGGCCGCCTCAAGATGGAGTGAGGACAGCAGGGCGAAGGTCACCACCAGCTTGGCCACCACGGCGATCCCGGCGCTCCAGGCGATCGGTGCCGATCTGCGCACCGTGATCAGCATCCGCGAGGACGCCGCACCGGCCGCCACCGGGAGGGAGGACAGGCCCACCAGGAACACGATCCGAGCCAACGGAGCCGGGTGGTAGCTGGGGGTGACGAAGACCCGCAGGAGCGGTGGGGCGGCGACGGTGACGGCCAGGAGAGCCCACCCGAGCAGCCAGTAGAGACCGTCCCGTGAGGCACCGATCACCCGCCAGCGTTCCTCGACGTCGAGGATGCTCTTGAATCTGGGCAGCCAGGCGCGGTTGGTGAAGAGCAGGATCAGCGTGACCGCGTTGCCGATCACGAACGCCACCTGGTAGCGGGCCACCTCCCCCGGACCCAGCGCGCGCTGGATGATGAACCGGTCGCCGGCGGTGAGGATGAAGTCCGACAGACCCGCGAAGACCAGGGGTATGCCGAGCCGGAGCGCGATCCGCGTGGTCGCCAGGTCGGCGATCCCCCGCCACCGCGGCCGGGTCCAGATCACCCCCAGGACCAGGGCCGCCCACTGCGCGGTGACGATGCCGAGGCCGTACATCTGCGCCGACCGGTGGACGCCGAGCACCAGTGCCAGACCGATGAACTGCCCGCTCACCGTGGACACGACGCTCACCGTCATGAACCGGGCCAGACGGTCCTCGGCCTGCAGGAGCGCCAGCACCATCTGCACCGCGGCGCCCGGTGCCGTCCAGGCGAGAGCGACGTAGACCATGTGCCGGCTGCCGGTGAAGCCCAGCGCCGGGCCCCACAACGGCGAGAGGACGAGGAAGGCCGTGATGACGACGAAGGCGAAGACGATGCCGGTGGCGAGCAGTCCGCGTCCGCGCCGATCGTCCGCACCGTCCTCGACCCGCTGCATCTCCAGCGCCTGGTCGAGACCGAACGTCGCCAGGACCGCGACCAGCTGGTAGAGCGCGATGGCCGCGGACAGGACACCGAAGTCCGAGCGCGGCAGCAGGTGGGTGAGGAACGGGGAGACCAGCGTGGAGATGAGCAGCTGACCGGACCAGGCGAGGACGTAGAGCAGGCCGCGGCCGAACAGTCCGTGAGTGGCGGTGGCGTCGACCGCCGGGGCGTCCGTCGCCGCTGCGGTCATGCGCGGCGCCGGGCGCGCTGGGGGTTCGGCTCGGCGCACCACATGGCGCCGATTCTAGGTGCGGAATCGCTCGGATGTAGGGCAGTTGACGGACTCTCGCGACCGCTCGGTACCCACCCTGGTAACGGTGTCGACACCCGGGGATCCAGCACCCCAGCGGCTACCCTCGTCCGCATGACTGCCAGTGACGGATCCGTCGGCCCGGCGATCCGTCCGCAGGACAGCATGCACCGGCGTCTCAACACCTCCCTGCGGATCGGGTACCGGTTGCACGAGAGGGGTCACCGCCGCCTCGGCCTCGCGGTCGACGCGCTGAACAGGTTGGTGTTCACCGCGGACATCCCCGGCCGTCTCGCGCTCCCGGACGACGTCACGTTCATGCACAACGGGCTCGGCACCATCGTCGACGAGCACGTGGTCTTCGAGGGCCCGGCCCTGATCTACCAGCACGTCACGCTGGGTTACGCGGTGCGCTGGGGAGGCGACGACGCGGTGCCCACCATCGGTTCGCACGTCATCATCGGGGCCGGTGCGACGGTCGTGGGCGGCATCCGGATCGGGTCCGGAAGCTTCATCGGCGCGGGCGCGGTGGTCAATTTCGACGTACCCGACAACCACATGGTCGCGCCGGGGCGCGCCACGATGAAGCCGCTGGAAGTGCCTGGCGCGCAGAAGTACTGGGAGACGTGCTGATCGGGTCGTCGCGGCCGGTACGGGCGTCACCGTGAGTGATGACGACCGCGGCGCGGGCGGCCACGAGCACCGGTTGCCGCCGACGATCGCCGTGCTGGTGGCGATCGCGCTCTACGCACTGCTGCCCAACACCCTGCTCTTCGCCCCACGGTTCGTCATCCCGGCGATCGAGATCCTGCTGCTCATCGCACTGGTCGCCACCAACCCCCGGCGGCTCACCCGCGAGACGCGCTGGTCGGGGTGGCTGTCCATCTTCCAGTGCGGGTTGCTCATCGTGGCAAACCTGGTTGCGCTCGGCATGCTCGTGCACGCCGTCGTCCACGCCGCCAAGAGTCACGACCTCCTCTACGGCGGACTGCAGGTGTGGGCCACCAACGTCATCGGATTCGCGCTTCTCTACTGGGAATTGGACCGCGGTGGTCCGGTACGCCGCCGCGAGGCTCCCCGCTCCCAGCTCCCGTCGGCCGACTGGCGCTTCTCCCAGGACGAGAACCACGACGCGGCCGCCGAAGTGGCGCGGACATCCTCGATCACCAGCAACTGGCGGCCGGTCTTCGTGGACTACCTCTACCTGTCACTGACCAACTCCAGCGCATTCAGCCCCACGGACACGATGCC
Source organism: Allobranchiibius huperziae (assembly GCF_013410455.1). NCBI lineage: Bacteria > Bacillati > Actinomycetota > Actinomycetes > Micrococcales > Dermacoccaceae > Allobranchiibius > Allobranchiibius huperziae. The sequence goes on from NZ_JACCFW010000001.1 coordinate 2,821,805, forward strand.
GTTGACCAGCCGCGCCAAGCTGCTGATGGGCACCCAGGCCACGGCTGCGCTGCTCACCTCCCTGCTGGTCGTGGCGCGGGCGGTCGGGGTCATCGGCTGACGGACCGGCGTCCGTCGGTTCCACGGTCGCCTCCCGTGACCCGCAGGTTCGCGGACTCCCCCGTCGGTGATGTTTGGGGTCGCCTGCCGGACGGGTACCTCCACCATGGCCGCGCCTGCGATCAGCTGCGCGGACACGAGCACGACGAATGCGGCGTACGCCGCGCGGACGGACGGCACCACATGAGAGCACTCACCTGGCAGGGCACGGAAAAGGTCAGCGTCGAGACCGTGCCGGATCCGAGCATCCAGGCACCGACGGACGCGATCATCAAGGTCACCTCGACGGCGATCTGCGGATCCGACCTGCACCTGTACAAGGTGCTCGGGCCGTTCCTGCACCCCGGCGACGTCCTCGGCCACGAGACCATGGGTGTGGTGCAGGAGGTCGGCTCCGACGTGCACCACATCGCGCCCGGTGACCGGGTCGTCATCCCCTTCAACATCTCGTGCGGGCACTGCTGGATGTGCGAGCGCGGGCTGATGGCCCAGTGCGAGACCACCCAGGTGAAGTCCCAGGGCAAGGGCGCCAGCCTCTTCGGGTTCACCGACCTGTACGGCGCCGTGCCCGGCGGACAGGCGCAGTATCTGCGGGTGCCGCAGGCCCAGTTCGGTCCGATCAAGATCGAGGGCGACGGCCCCGACGAGCGCTACCTCTACCTGTCCGACATCCTGCCGACCGCCTGGCAGGGCGTGGAGTACGCCGAGGTCCCCGACGGCGGCACGATCGCGGTGCTCGGTCTCGGCCCGGTGGGTCAGCTCGCCACCCGGATCGCCCACCAGCGCGGCCTGCGGGTCATCGGGGTCGACCTGGTCCCCGAACGCCTCGACGCGGCCGCCAGGTTCGGCATCGAGGTCCTCGACATGAGCCAGTCCGACGACGTGGCCGCCGAGCTGCTCGACCGCACCGACGGCCGCGGCCCGGACAGCGTGCTGGACGCCGTGGGCATGGAGGCCCACGGGTCGCCCCTGCTGGAGACCGCGATCACCGCCGCCGGCCACCTTCCGGACATCATCGCCAAGCCGTTCACCGACAAGGCCGGGGTGGACCGCACCGCAGCGCTCATCACCGCCATGAAGGGCGTGCGCCGAGGCGGCACCGTGTCGGTCAGCGGCGTCTACGGCGGCGAGGCCGATCCGCTGCCGATGATGGAGATGTTCGACCGGGGTATCTCCATCCGGATGGGCCAGTGCCACGTGAAGCGCTGGATCGATGACCTGATGCCCTTCGTGGAGGACCCCGCCGATCCGTTCGGACTGACCGAGCTCGCGACCCACCGGCCGTCGCTGGAGGACGCACCCGCGGCGTACGAGATGTTCCAGAAGAAGCAGGACGGATGCGTCAAGGTGGTCCTCAAGCCGTGAGCGCGTCCGACGAGAGCGACTGGCTGCCGTTCTACCTGCGTGATCACTTCGCCGGGGCGACGGCGGGTGTGCAGCTCTTCGACCGCGTCGCGAACGGCCATAGCGACGAGACGGTGCGCGAGGAGGTCGCGCAGTTGCGCGTGGAGGTCGGCGAGGACCGTTCCGCACTCGGCTCGATGATGACGGCGCTGCGGATCCGGCAGCTGTCCCTCACCATGCTGGTCGGCATGCTCGGTGAGTACGCCGGCCGTCTCAAGCCGAACGGCGCGCTGCTGCAACGGTCCTCCGGATCCGACGTCTTCGAGCTGGAGACTCTGAGCTCCGCCGTGCAGGCCAAGTCACGCGTGTGGGAGACCCTTCTGGTCCTGGCCGAGCACGACAGCCGGCTGGATCCCGAGCGACTGCAGCAGCTCCTGGACCGCGCCGAGGACCAGCGCCAGCGTCTCGGCGACCTGCACGCCCGGTTCCTGCAGCAGCTGATCGGTCGCTGACCGACGCCGCCAGGGTCGCGGCGCGCTCGATGGGGCGCGCCGCGACCCTGCTCGCTCAGCGGGCGCGACGTACCCGGCGTTCGTCCCACACCGGCTCGTCCGACTCGTAGACGTCGCCTTCCTGACCGAAGACCAGGAAGCGGTCGAAACCGCGGGTGAACCACCGGTCGTGCGTGACCGCCACGACGGTGCCCTGGAACGCCGCGAGCCCCTCCTCCAGCGCCTCGGCCGAGTGCAGGTCGAGGTTGTCGGTGGGTTCGTCCAAGAGCAGCAACGTCGCGCCCGACAGCTCCAGCAGCAGGATCTGGAACCGCGCCTGCTGGCCGCCGGACAACGAGTCGAAGGTCTGCTCCGCGGAGCGCGCCAACTCGTAGCGGTCCAACGCCCGCGACGCCTGCTCGCGAGCCATCCCGTCGCGGTGCTCGTCGCCGCGGTGCAGGATCTCCAGCAGCGTGCGTCGCAGCAGCGCCGGGTGCTGATGGGTCTGCGCGAACCACCCCGGCCGCACCCGGGAGCCCAGGCGCGCGATGCCCTGGTGCAGCACGGGATCCGGCTGCACGTCGCCGACGGGCTGGTGCTCCAGGTCGGGGTCGCTGCCCCCGGCTGCGAGCAGCCGCAGGAAGTGCGACTTGCCCGACCCGTTCGACCCGAGAACGGCCACGCGCTCGCCGTACCAGATCTCCAGATCGAAGGGTCGCATCAGGATCTCGCTCGGCGACGACGTGCCGCCCGCAGCGAGCTCGAGGCGCTCGCAGATCACCGCGCGCTTGGCGGTCCGGCCGCCGGTGAGGCGCATCGTGACCTTCTGCTCGTTCGGGGTGACCTCCGGCGGGCCCGCCTCCTCGAAGCGGCGCAACCGGGTCTGCGCGGCCTGGTAGCGCGCCGCCATGTCGGAGTTGTAGGCGGCCTTCTGCTTGTACATCAGCACGAGGGCCTTGAGCTTCGCCTGCTCCTCGTCCCAGCGCTTGCGCAGCTCCTCCAGCCTGTTGTTGCGGTCTATACGTGCCTGCGCGTACGACGCGAACCGTCCCGGGTGCATCCAGGCGATCGACCCTGCGCCGGTGGGCTCCAAGGTCGCGACGCGCGTGGCCACCTGGTCGAGCAGCTCCCGGTCGTGGCTGACGAAGAGCACCGTCTTGGGCGACTCGTTCAGCGCGCTCTCGAGCCAGCGCTTGGTGGGCACGTCGAGGTAGTTGTCCGGCTCGTCGAGCAGCAGCACCTCCTGCGGCCCGCGCAGCAGCGCCTCCAGCACCAGCCGCTTCTGCTCACCGCCAGACAGGGTGGCGACATCGCGCCACTGCGCCTTGTCGTAGGGCACCCCGAGGGCCGCGACCGTGCAGACGTCCCAGAGGATCTCGGCCTCGTAGCCGCCCACCTCACCCCAGTCGACGAGCGCCTGGGCGTAGGCCATCTGGGTGGGTTCGTCGTCGCGCTCCATCATGGCCAGCTCGGCGGCGTCCACCGCCCGCGCCGCCTGCGCCACGAGCTGCGGGGCGACGCCGACCAGCAGATCCCGCACGGTGGCACTCGTGCCGTCGCGGCCCACCTTGCCGATGAACTGGCGCATGACGCCGAGTCCCCCGGTGCGGGTGACGGCACCGGAGTCGGCCTGGATCTCCCCCGAGATGATCCGCAGCAGCGTGGTCTTCCCGGTGCCGTTGGGCCCGACCAGTGCGACCTTCGCGCCCTCACCCACCCGCAGGCTCACGTCGCCGAGCAGCGGCCTGCCGTCGGGCAGGTGATATCCGATGCCGTTCACGTCCACGTGGCCCACAGGCGTCGATTCTCCCTGTCGACGCATGATGCGTCATTTCGTTTTCTCCGCCGGATGTCGGTGGCCGCTCCTATCGTCGATGCACGGGAGAGATCTGGCAGGAGTAAGCGAGAGAGGACCGATCATGCCGGCACCGGGAGTACACACCGAGAACGAGGACGTCGCGCTCTTCCTGGGCGCGCAGATCGGCGCCATCCGCAACGCGGCGTACGGGCTGACCGAGGCGCAGGCGCGCGAGACGCCCTGTCGCAGCACCCTTTCCATCGGAGGTCTGATCACGCATGCGATCTACGTGATGGAGGGCAGGTTGCGGCGCGATGCGGAAGGCACTCGCACGACGGAGCTCACACCGGAGGGTTTCGCCAGATTCGCCGGCAGCTTCGCCCTGGCCGAGGACGACACCCTGGAGGCTGCGCTGCAGCGGTTCGACGCCGCTGCCGAGGCCTACCTGGCCAGCGTGCGCTCCGCCGATCCCGATGCCACATCCATCGAGCCGCCGGCGCCCTGGGACGGCGTGCTGGAGGACACCCCCACGAAGGAGCGGTTCTACCTGCTGCACCACATCGAGGAGCTGGCCCGGCACGCCGGGCACGCCGACATCATCCGGGAGCAGATCGACGGAGCCGACGGAGCATCGCTCGCGGCCGCGTCCGAGGGGCGCCCGGCCAACGACTTCGTCAAGCCCTGGTCGCCGCCCGGGTGAGAATGGCCCGGTGAGCGCCACCATCGACCTGAACGCCGACCTGGGTGAGAGCTTCGGTCGGTGGCAGCTCGGCGACGACGACGCCCTGCTGGAGCTGGTCACCTCCGCGAACGTGGCCTGCGGTTTCCACGCCGGCGACCCGGCCACGCTCGTGCGCACCTGCCAGGCCGCGGCTGCGGGCGGCGTACGGGTGGGCGCCCAGGTCGGCTATCGCGACCTGGCCGGATTCGGGCGCCGCTTCATCGACGTGTCACCGCAGGATCTCTTCGCGGACGTCGTCTATCAGATCGGGGCGCTCGACGGGATCGCCCGCACTCAGGGCACCCGGGTGGCATATGTCAAGCCGCACGGCGCGCTCTACAACACGATCGTGCACCACGAGGAGCAGGCCGCCGCGGTCGTGGCTGCCGTCCGCGCGGTCGACGAGAGCCTGCCGATCCTCGGGCTCCCGGGATCCGCGGTGCTGGCCGCGGCACGTGAGTCCGGTCTGCGGGCCGTCGCCGAGGCGTTCGCCGACCGCGCGTACACCGCCGACGGCGTCCTGGTCGACCGCCGCCGTCCCGGCGCCGTGCTCAACGACGCGGAAGCGGTCGCCGAGCGTGTGGTGGCGATGGTCGTCACCGGGCGGGTGCGTTCCATCGACGGGTCGGACGTGGAAGTGACCCCGGACTCGGTGTGCCTGCACGGCGATTCGCCGGGTGCCGTCGCCATGGCACGGGCGGTGCGCTCAGCCCTCTCGACAGCCGGGGTGCGGATCGCCTCGTTCCTGGACTGAGGGTCGGGCGATGCGACTGCTGCCGTGCGGGGAGTCGGCCATCCTGGTCGAGCTGGACTCCACCGAGGAGCGGGACGCGCTGCACGACTGGTTGCGCTCGTCGCGCCCGGCCGCCGTCGCCTCATACGTCCCGGCGCATCTCACGGTGCTCGTCGTGGTCGTGACACCCGCGCAGGTGCCGTCGGTCGCCGACTGGCTGCGCGCCCTGACACTGTCCGACCCGCCCGCACGGCCGACCGGGGCGCCGGAGGAGCTCGTCGTGGAGGTGACCTACGACGGCGCCGATCTGCGCGATGTCGCCGACCATCTCGGCATCACGCCGGACGAGGTCGTACGACGGCACACGCAGCAGCGCTGGCACGTCGAATTCGTCGGTTTCAAGCCCGGGTTCGGCTACCTGATCGGTGACAGCGGCGGCCTGCACGTGCCCCGCCGGGAGTCGCCGCGCACCCGCATCCCTCGGGGCGCGGTCGCACTGGCCGGCGACTACTCCGGTGTCTATCCATCGCCCTCACCCGGCGGGTGGCAGCTCATCGGGCACACCGGACAGGTGCTCTTCGACCCGGACGCCACGCCTGCCGCCCGGCTGACCGCCGGCACCGTGGTGCGCTTCGTCGAGGTGCCTGCCCGTGGCTGAGCTCGAGGTGCTGGCCGTCGGGCCGCAGGCGCTGGTCGAGGATCTCGGCAGGCCGGGGGTCGCGCACCTCGGCGTCCCCGCCTCCGGCGCTGCCGACCGCGCCTCGCTGGCGCAGGGCAATCGGCTCCTCGGCAACCCCGCGGGCGCCGCGGGCATCGAGGTGCTGCTCGGCGGCTTCGCCTGCCGCGCCGACTCCCCCGTGCTGCTCGCCCTCACGGGCGCACCGGTCGCCGCCACGCTCGATGACGAGCCGGCGCCCTTCGGCGCCCCGTTCGCCGTACGCCGAGGCCAGCGGCTCACGCTCTCGACCCCGGAGCACGGGATGCGGACCTACCTCTGCGTGCGCGGCGGCCTCGGCGGCACCCGGCACTTCGGCAGCGTCGCCGCCGACCCGACCTCCGGGCTCGGCACCCCGCCCCTCGCGCCCGGCGACCGTCTTTCGATCGGGACCGCGTCCGATGAACCCACCGCAGGCCTCGCGGTCGCCGGTGTCGACACGGCGGGCGCCCCCATCGAGGTTCGCGCCACATGGGGACCGCGTCAGGACCGGCTGACCGGGCGCGCGGCCCGGCAGTTGGCCGAGGGCGTCTGGACCGTCAGCCCGCAGCTCGACCGGGTGGGCATCCGCCTCGACGGCGCCACGCTCAGCCTGCGCAGCGACGAACAGCTGAGCAGCGAGGGCGTCGTCCGCGGCGCGGTCCAGGTGCCGCCGTCCGGTGCTCCGGTGATCTTCCTGGCCGACCACCCCACGACCGGCGGGTACCCCGTAGTGGCCGTGGTGACCGATCGCGACACCGACCGGCTCGCTCAACTGCGCCCCGGTGACCGACTCCGGCTGCGGCTGCGCCCCGTGTCCTGGAGCACCGACTGAGCCTGCAGCTCAGATCGGGTCGCGCGTCCTGCGGGACTGCGCGGCCCGCGCCGCCAGTTCGTCGTCGGGCGGGTAGGTGACCTCTTCGAGGCACAGTCCGTGCGGTGGCATGACCGTCACCGCCGGGTGGCGACCGCGCTCGCGCAGCACCTGAGTCGGCCACTGCACCTCCCGGCGCCCTTCGCCGACCGGCAGCACGACACCCACCAGCGACCGCACCATCGAGTGGCAGAAGGCGTCGGCGAGCACGGTGGCCGCCACCGTGCCGTCCTCCTCGCGCACCCAGCGGTAGTCCAACAGGGTGCGCACCGTGGTCGCACCCTCCCGCCGTTTGCAGAACGCCGCGAAGTCGTTCAGGCCCACCAGGTTCTGCGCCGCGGCGTCCATCAGACCCACGTCGACGGGGTGCTTGACCAGGACGGTGTCGCGGCGCCGCACCGGGTCGAGGGTCGCCGGGTCATCGCAGATCCGATAGCTGTAGCGACGGCTGGTGGCCGAGAAGCGCGCGTCGAAGCCCTCCGGCGCCCGCTGCACCCGGCGGACGACCACGTCGCGCGGCAGCACCCCGTTCAGGCGACGCACGGCGGCATCGGCCGGCGTCCGTGGTGAGCGAGCGGGCAACCCCTCGTACGACGCGTCGTCCAGGTCGAGGTGGCAGACGGCGCCTCGCGCGTGCACTCCGGCATCGGTGCGCCCCGCGACGGTCAGACGGGGTGCGTCCTGGCGCAGGATCGTCCCCCACGCCTGCGCCAGTGTCTCCTCGACGGTCCGCAGACCGGGTTGTGCAGCCCACCCCGAGAAGTCGCTGCCGTCGTACCCGAAGTCCATCCGCAGCCGCACGCGTAGAGGGTATCCGGCGGCGCGTCAGGTCACATCGGCCAACGGACCCCGTCGTACGCCGCGGACGTGCCACCATGCGCTGGTGCCCCCACCCGCAGACTTCACCCGACGCCGGGTCGCGGTGGCCGGCGGGTTCGCCACCCAGGGCCTGGTCTTCATCGCGCTCAGCACCAGGCTCCCGGCGATCCAGCACCGGTTCCACATCGGACCGGGCGAGTTCTCGGCACTGCTGCTGGCCCTGGTGGCCGCCGCCGGGGCCGGCTCCCTCACCGCCGAGCAACTGGCACCCCGGCGGGGAAGCGCCACCGCGCTACGCGTCGGTTTCACCCTCATGCTCCTCGCGCTGCCGGTCGTCGGGTTCAGTCATCGGCTGTGGCTGCTCGCGATCGGGATGGCGCTCTACGGCTGGGCTCTCGGCATGGTCGACGCCACGACGAACATGCAGGGAGTGACACTCGAGCACGCGGTGGGTCGCCCGATCATGCCGACCTTCCACGCCGCATGGACCCTTGGCGGCATCCTCGGCACCCTGCTGGCGCTGGCGTTGACCCACGTGTCCCTGGGGGTCGCCGCGCTCGTCCTCGCTCTCCTGCCCCTGGCCGCCATCTTCCTGCCGTACCTGCGGGCGAGCGGACCCTTCGAGGCGGAGCCGCCGACGGACCTGGGACCCGCGGGCGTCGAGGTGCCGTGGCGTCGCATCCTCGTGGTCGGCGCGGCCCTGGTGCTCTTCTACATGGTCGACACGGCGGTCACCACGTGGGGGCCCACCTACCTGGACCGCACGTTCGGTGCCCCGGGAGGACTCGTCGCGGTCGCCACGCTGCCCTACCTCGTGGCGTCCCTGATCGGTCGTGGGTCAGGTGATCGCCTGGCGGCGCGCTTCGGGGCCACGCCGCTGCTGCGGGTGGGCGCCTGCCTCGGCGCGGTGGGACTCGCGATCGTCGTCCTCGCGCCGTCCTCGTACGTCGCGATGGGCGGCTTCGTGGTCCTCGGCGTCGGTGTCGCGGTGGTCGCGCCCCTGAGCTTCTCCGCGGCGGCGTCCATCGCCCACGAAGGGTCCGGGCTCGACCCCGCGGCCGAGCGCGCACGGGTCGACGCGGTCATCGCGCGCTTCAACCAGTTCAACTATCTAGGTGCGGTGCTGGGGTCGGTGATGACCGGAGCGGTCGGGAAGGATTCGCTGCGCTACGGATTCGCCCTCCCGATGGTGCTGATCCTCGGCATCGTCCCGCTCGCCCGGGCCTTCGGCCGCGACGCCGGCTCCCGGGGAACGACGACAGGGTCGCAGCGCGCCGTAGAGGGCGCGCCACGACCCTGATCTGGCTGGAGAACGCTCAGCCGTTGGTCGCCTCCGGGTCATCCGAAGCGGACTCCGCGTCAGCCGCGGTCGCCCCGGCCGAGGCCGTCTGCGCGCTCTTGTCGTCCGCTTCGGTGGTGCCTGCGGGAGCATCCTGCTCATGTTCAGGGGTCGTGCCGACGTCGCTGGGATCGGTCATCGATTCCTCCTAGGGGCGAAGTTGTGCCGCCCCCAGCCTCGCATCCCGCCGGCCGCCCCGCGGCAGCGCCGGGTCGCCATGTCCGGGGACGGCGAAGGGCCGCCACCCCATCGGGGTGACGGCCCTTCGACCAGGGTGTCCTGGGTCAGTCGTCGGATTCGGACGAGGCGTCGGACGCCTCTTCCGGCGCACCGGCCTGTGCGGCCTCGCCGCCGGCCGGCTCGAAACCGGCCGCAGCTGCTGCCTCGGGCGTGGTGAACCAGACCTCGGCCACCGTCGACTCGAACCAACGCGAACCCTCGACGTGGTACTTCATGGAGTCCTCGTTGCCCTTGACCACGAACTTCTCGGGGTCGGGCGACGCGCCGCCGTCCAGGGGGGCGGCCGAGTCGGCGCCGTACTTGCCCTCGGCGGTCTTCGCGGAGTCGTCAGCCTTGTCGGCAGCTGAACGCCGGGTGGCGCCCTCTGCCTCGGCGACGACGGCGCGCTTGGGCTTGGCGTTGACGGTCTCGCGGACCAGCTCGATCACGGCCATCGGGGCGTTGTCGCCCTTGCGCGGCGCGATCTTGGTGATCCGGGTGTAACCGCCGCTGCGCTCGGCCATGTCGGGCGCGATCTCGGTGAAGAGACGGTGTACGACGCCCTTGTCGCGCACCACCGTCAGCACCCGGCGACGGGCGTGCAGGTCACCGCGCTTGGCGAAGGTGACCAGGCGCTCGGCCAGCGGACGCAACCGCTTGGCCTTGGCCTCGGTGGTGGTGATCCGGTCGTGCTCGAACAACGCCGTGGCCAGGTTGGCCAGGATGAGCCGCTCGTGCGCAGGACCGCCGCCGACGCGGGGGCCCTTGGTAGGGGTAGGCATTGAATCTCCTTGGTCTACGAATCACGCTGCGGTGGCAGCGGATTCAAAGCGGCTCAGTACTGCTCGTCCTCGGCAAAACTGACGTCGGTCTCGGGTGCATCCTCATCGTCGTCGTACCGGTCGGCGATGGCGCTCGCGTCGAACCCGGGAGGGCTGTCCTTGAGCTGCAGACCCATCTCGACCAGCTTCTCCTTGACCTCGTCGATCGACTTGGCACCGAAGTTGCGGATGTCGAGCAGGTCGGCCTCGCTGCGTCCGACGAGCTCACCCACGGTGTGGATGCCCTCGCGCTTGAGGCAGTTGTAGGAGCGGACGGTGAGGTCCAGGTCCTCGATCGGCATCGACAGGTGAGCCGCAAGAACGGCGTCCGTCGGCGAGGGGCCCATGTCGATGCCTTCGGCCTCGACGTTGAGCTCGCGGGCCAGACCGAAGAGCTCGACCAGCGTCTTACCGGCCGAGGCCATCGCGTCACGGGGGGCCATCGAGTTCTTGGTCTCGACGTCCACGATCAGCTTGTCGAAGTCGGTGCGCTGCTCCACACGGGTGGCCTCGACCTTGTAGGTCACGGACAGCACCGGGGAGTAGATGGAGTCGACCGGGATACGGCCGATCTCCTGGTCGGCGGACTTGTTCTGCTGGGCGGAGACGTAACCGCGGCCACGCTCGACCGTCAGCTCCATCTCGACCTTGCCGGAGTCGTTCAGCGTCGCGATCTGCAGGTCGGGGTTGTGCACCTCGACACCGGCGGGCGGCGCGATGTCCGCGGCCGTGACGGCGCCGGGGCCCTGCTTGCGCAGGTACATGACCACAGGCTCGTCCTGCTCGGAGGACACCACCAGGCTCTTGATGTTGAGGATGATCTCGGTGACGTCTTCCTTGACACCGGGGATCGTGGTGAATTCGTGCTGCACACCATCGATGCGCAGGCTGGTGACGGAAGCACCGGGGATGCTGGACAGCAGGGTCCGGCGCAGGGAGTTGCCGAGCGTGTAGCCGAAGCCGGGCTCCAGCGGCTCGATGACGAACCGTGAGCGGTTGTCGGCGACGACTTCCTCGCTCAGGGTGGGGCGCTGTGCGATGAGCACTGTTTCTTTCCTTCCCACGGGCGACCGCTATTTGACGCCTCGTGTACGCAGCGCGTGAGCTTCGGTCCACTCACGCGCGTTCTGCAGCGACCTTCACCGGTTGTCAGCGGATTCGAGGCGTATCCGCCAGGAATCCGCTGACAACCGAAGAGGGATCAGTTCTTGGAGTAGAGCTCCACGATCAGCTGCTCGGTCAGCACGCTGTCGATCTGCGCGCGGGTCGGCAGCGAGTGCACCAGGATCTGCAGCGTGCCGGGCACGACGTGCAGCCAGGCCGGGACCGGGCGCTCACCGAAGGTCTCGCGAGCCAGCTGGATCGGGAAGATCTCGCGGGACTTCTCGCGGACGGTGATGATGTCGTACTGCTCCACCCGGTAGGACGGGATGTCGACGTTCTTGCCGTTGACCTGGAAGTGGCCGTGGCTGACCAGCTGACGCGACGCCCGACGGGTGCGGGCGAGGCCGGCGCGGTAGACCACGTTGTCCAGCCGCGACTCCAGGATGGTGAGGAGCACCTCACCGGTCCGGCCCTGACGGCGGACGGCTTCCTTGTAGTAGCGGACGAACTGCTTCTCCATGATGCCGTAGGTGAAGCGAGCCTTCTGCTTCTCCTGCAGCTGCAGGAGGTACTCGTTCTCCTGGATCCGGCCGCGGCCGTGCTGGCCGGGCGGGAAGGGGCGCATCTCGAAGGATTTGTCACCCCCGACGAGGTCGGTCTTGAGGCGACGCGACTTCTTGGTGATGGGGCCGGTGTAACGGGCCATGATTCAGATCTCCTTGAAAGACTCGGGTCGGCGCTCAGCTACGACGCTTGGGCTGGCGGACACCGTTGTGCGGCTGAGGGGTGACGTCCTGGATGGCGCCGACCTCGAGGCCGGCGGCGGCCAGGGAGCGGATCGCGGTCTCACGACCGGAGCCGGGGCCCTTGACGAAGACGTCGACCTTCTTCATGCCGTGCTCCATCGCCCGACGCGCGGCGGCCTCGGCGGCCATCTGCGCGGCGTACGGCGTGGACTTGCGGGAGCCCTTGAATCCGACCTGACCGGACGAGGCCCATGCGATGACGGCGCCGTTGGGGTCGGTGATCGAGACAATCGTGTTGTTGAAGGTGCTGCGGACGTAGGCGTGGCCTGCCGCAACGTTCTTCTTCTCCTTGCGGCGCACTTTCTTGGCGCCGGCCGCGGGGCGGCTCTTGGGAGGCATATGTATGAATCTCCTGGTTCGACTTCAGCGAGTAACGAGGGTGGAAGAGCGAAGGGACGGACCCCGGCGGGGTCTTACTTCGCCTTCTTGCGGCCGGCGACGGTGCGCTTGGGGCCCTTGCGGGTACGCGCGTTGGTCTTGGTGCGCTGGCCGTGCACGGGCAGGCCGCGACGGTGACGCAGGCCCTGGTAGGAACCGATCTCCACCTTGCGGCGGATGTCGGCGGCCACCTCACGGCGCAGGTCACCTTCGAGGCGGAAACTCGCCTCGAGGTGGTCGCGGAGCTGAACCAGCTCCTCCTCGCTGAGGTCACGGACACGGGTGTCCGGGTTGACGCCGGTTGCTTCCAGCGTCTGGGTGGCGCGGGTGCGACCCACGCCGTAGATGTAGGTGAGTGCGACCTCGACGCGCTTCTCGCGCGGCAGGTCGACACCGATGAGGCGTGCCATCTGGCGGTTCTCCTGTGTGTCTTCGGAGGTCTGGTGCGGGTACCGGTCCCATGACCAGCCGGAGAGGGCTGAGATGGGTCCCCGGCCTCCGAGCCGGGGGTGACGTCCGGTGAGGGGTGCTCACCGGGGCCGGGTACCTGCAATAGCGACGACGTACGTCGTCGCACTGATATCTGTCGTCGTATGAAGTTGTGACGTGCGCGTTCTAGGCGAAGAACGCGACCGCTGCCGGTTGGCTGCGGGTCAGCCCTGCCGCTGCTTGTGGCGGGCGTTCTCGCAGATCACCATGACCCGGCCGTTACGGCGGATCACCTTGCAGTTGTCACAGATCTTCTTGACGCTCGGCTGGACTTTCATCGCACCTTTTGTCTTCGAAGTCGGTGCCCGACACCCGCGAACGGGATCGGGCAGTGATGGGTTCGTGCAGTTGCTCCGTCAGCGATACCGGAAGACGATGCGGCCACGGGTCAGGTCATACGGGCTGAGCTCCACCACGACCCGGTCCTCGGGGAGGATCCGGATGTAGTGCTGTCGCATCTTCCCTGAGATGTGGGCCAACACCTTGTGACCGTTACTCAGCTCCACCCGGAACATCGCGTTCGGGAGAGCTTCGACGATCGTGCCCTCGATCTCGATGACACCGTCCTTCTTGGCCATGTCCTCCAACTCACCTGCGGAACGGGTGCGCCCATGATGGACGTCCCTGGAATGTCGATTCGCGAGTCTGCCTGCGACCCCCCGGTCCGCGTCCTCACCGCACGAGGGCCGCAAGGGCCAGCCGTGAGATCGAGACGAGGAAGAGGTGGTCGCGCAAGCCGAACCCGTCCTGGGCACGAAGTAGCGCGGAACACACCCGTGAACCGACACATCAGCTTACCTGTCCCACTGATCCCGCCCAAATCGCGCCGAACGACGCACCGGTCACGCGGTCCCGGTGTTGCGCCCCCGATGGCTCACCGGGGCCGCGTCGGCCGCGCCGTGACCGTCACGGTCGCGGTCGTGGTCGCGGTGCGGGTCACGGTGGTGCCGGGCGCGGTCCGGGTCACGGTGGGGGTGGTACTCGCGGTCGCGGTGCGGGTCACGGTCGTGCCGGGTGTTCGAACGGTGGTGACGGAGCCGGTCACCGTGACCGTGCGCGGCGCGGCCGCCAGCGTCGTGGTGAGGACCCGGGTCTGCTCACGGCCCGCCGCCGTCGACACGCTCGAGACGGTCGTGGTGACGGGGGCGGCCGTGGTGGTGACGGTGGTGGAGGCGGTGGTCGTGCTCGCGGCGGCGGACGTGCCACCCCCGCTGCGGGCAGTTCCCACGGCGAACCCCGCGATCGCGAAGGCGACCGCCCCGAGCAGGCCGCCGAGCAGCAACGGCAGCACGGGGGTGTGGCCGTCGCGAAGGTCGCGGCGGTACTCGAAGTCGTCGTCGTCGTCCTGCTGGGTCTGCGGCTCGCGGGGGAAGAAGTTCTCGAAGTCGCTCATCGCCCACTTTTCTCGCTGCGGCCCGTCGCCCGGTCCGATTGACCCGTCAACCGGTCATCCTGCCTCAACGATGCAGGTCATGCCCCGGTTTCGTCAGCGCAGGGGCGCGTATGTCGCGCCCGCCGCCGCGAGGTCGGCCTCGCCGCCGTCGACCGCCGTCAACACCCACAATCCGCCCGGCGTCGCCGCGACCGTGTGCTCCCAATGGGCCGCCCGCGCCCCGTCATCGGTCCGGACGGTCCAGCCGTCCTCCAACTCGTGGGTCTCGTGACCGCCCAGAGTGACCATCGGCTCGATCGCGACGGTCGCCCCCTCGCGGATGACCGGCCCGGAGGCACGCACCCGTTCGTTGAAGACGGTGGGCTCCATGTGCATCTCCTGCCCAATGCCGTGCCCGGTGTAGCCGTCGACGATGCCGAAGTCGACCGACAGGCCGTCCGCCTGCCAGGCCGCCGCCCCCGCGGCCACCCGCTCCTCGATGACCTGGCCGAGCTCGTATACACCGCGCCCGGGCCGGAACGCGGCGATGCCGGCCCACAGCGCGTCACGGGTGGTGCGGGTCAGCGCGCGGTCTCCTGCGGTGGCGTACCCGCCGACGGGCAGGGTGATGGCCGCGTCACCGTGCCAGCCGTCCACGATGGCGCCGCAGTCGACCGAGACGAGGTCGCCGTCCTCCAGCACCCGCTCCCCCGGGATGCCGTGCACGACCTCGTCGTTGACCGAGATGCACAACGTCGCCGGGAAGCCCTGATAGCCGAGGAAGCTCGGCTTCGCCCCGGCATCGCGGATGAAGGCGTGCGCGAGGTCGTCCAGGCGACCGGTCGTCGTACCCACGACGGCGTGTTCGCGCACCATCTGCAGACACCGACCGACGACCAGACCCGCCGCGCGCATCGAGTGCAGCTGGTCGGCGGTCTTGACGGGCAGTCGTTCCCTGCCGAACATCACACGGTTCCGTCCGGCGTCAGGCCGTGCGGGAGACGAGCTGGTCGAGTGTCTCGTCGATACGCCGGGTCACCTCGTCGACCTCACCCATGCCGTCCAGCTCGTGCAGCAGACCGCGCTCGGCGTAGGTCTGCGCGAGCGGGTGGGTCTCCTTGTTGTAGATCTCCTGACGTTCCCGGATGACCTGCTCGGAGTCGTCGACGCGTCCGGAGGTCTTCGCGCGCTCGGTGAGGCGCGCGACCAGCTCGTCGTCGTCGACCATCAGGCGCAGCACGCCGTCGACGTGGTGGCCGTCGCGGGCCAGGAGCGCGTCGAGAGCGTCCACCTGGGCCATGGTGCGCGGGTAGCCGTCGAGCAGGAACCCGTCGGCCGCGTCGGGCTGCGCGAGCCGGTCGGCGACGATCTGGTTGGTGATCTCGTCGGTGACGTAGCCGCCAGCGTCCAGGATGTCCTTGACCTGCTTGCCGAGCGGGGTCTCGTCCTTGATGTTCGCCCGGAAGATGTCACCGGTCGACACGTGCGGGATCCCGTGGGTGGCGCACAACCGCTCCGCCTGCGTGCCCTTGCCGGCCCCCGGGGGGCCCAGGATGATCAACCTCACACCCGGCCTCCTGCCGTCTGCTCCTTCTTGGCTGCCTTGGTGGCCTTCGGCTTCGACTTCGCACCGGGCTCGTCGGACCGCAGAAATCCCTCGTAGTGATGCTGCTGCAGCTTGGAGTCGACCTGCTTCACCGTCTCCAGGCCGACGCCCACCAGGATCAGGATCGAGGCGCCGCCGAACGGGAAGTTGGAGTTGGCACCCACCATCGCCAGAGCGATGAGCGGGATCAGGGCGAGGACACCCAGGTAGACCGCGCCCACGACGGTGATGCGGGTCAGCACGTAGTTCAGGTAGTCCGCCGTCGCCTTGCCCGCGCGCACGCCGGGGATGAACGACCCCGCCGACTTCAGGTTGTCCGCGACCTCTTCGGGCTGGTAGGTGATCGAGACGTAGAAGAAGGTGAAGAACACCACGAGGACCGTCGACAGCAGCATGTAGGACCAGTGGTCACCGCGGTTGAGGTTGTTCAGCACCCACTGCGCCCAGCCCGCCGCCGGCTTGCTGCGGTCACTCGGTTGGGCGAACCCGGCGAGCAGCACCGGGAGGGACAGCAGGGAGGTCGCGAAGATGATCGGGATGACGTTGGCCATGTTGACCTTGAGCGGCAGGTACGTCGACATCCCGCCGTACATCCGCCGGCCCACCATCCGCTTGGCGTACTGCACCGGGATGCGTCGCTGGGAGTTCTCCACGAAGACCACGGCGACGGTGACGACGAGGCCCATCACGACGACCAGCAGGAACTTGCCCCAGCCCTGGTCGTGGATGGCCCACACCGAACCGGGCACCCTGGCCGCGACGGCGGTCAGGATCAGCAGCGACATGCCGTTGCCGATGCCGCGCTCGGTGATCTGCTCACCGAGCCACATGATCAGGCCGGTGCCGGCGGTCAGGACCAGCACCATAATGATCAGGTAGAAGACGCCCTGGTTCGGCATGATCGTCGGGCAGGTGCTGGAGTCGCCACCGAGCAGCGTCGAGGGGTTCGCCTTCGCGGCGGTGACCAGGGTCGCGGACTGCAGGAGCGCCAGGCCGATCGTCAGATAACGCGTGTACTGCGTCATCTTCGTCTGGCCGGACTGCCCCTCCTTCTTCAGCTCCTCGAAGCGAGGGATCACCACCGTCAGCAGCTGCACGATGATGCTGGCCGTGATGTAGGGCATGATCCCGAGCGCGAAGACCGACAGCTGCAGCAGGGCGCCGCCGGAGAAGAGGTTGGCCAGACCGAGAAAGCTCTGGTTGGACCCGGCGCCCTTCTGGCAGGCCTGGATCAGCTTGAAGCTGATCCCGGGGGTGGGGATGTGCGATCCGAGCCGGAAGATCGCCATCACCAGGAGGGTGAACAGGATCTTCTTGCGCAGGTCCGGCGTCTTGAACGCACGGGCGGCGGCGGTGAGCAACAGGTCCTCCTACGGGCGGCCGACCTCCGGTGAGGTGACGACCTGTTCTACGGACTGACCGGGCGCTTCAGCATCCGGTCCGCCGTCCCGGTCGACGTGCGAGGCGGGTGGGCAATGAGCTGACAATACCTGGCATGCCGACGCCCCGGCGGCGAGACCCTCGTGAGGGTGCCACGCTACCGGGGCGCAGGCCTTGTTCGTACGCCGGTCGGCCTACCGCCGGGGCGGCAGGCCTGCACGGGTCACGCCGAGGTGATGGAACCGCCGGCGGCCTCGATCTTCTCTTTGGCGGAGTGCGAGAACGCGTCGACCGTCAACTGCACCGACACACCGATCTCGCCGGTGCCGAGCACCTTGACCGGCACGCCCTTGCGGACCGCGCCCTTGGCGACGAGCTCGGAGGTGCCGACAGCGCCACCCTCGGGGAAGAGGGCGGTGATCTTGTCCAGGTTCACGACCTGGTAGGTCACCTTGGCGGGGTTCTTGAAGCCCCGCATCTTCGGCAGACGCATGTGCAGCGGCGTCTGACCACCCTCGAACGCGGCGGACACCTGGTAGCGGGCGCTGGTGCCCTTGGTGCCACGACCGGCGGTCTTGCCCTTGGAACCCTCACCACGACCCACGCGGGTCTTGGCCTTCTTCGCACCGGGAGCGGGTCGCAGGTGGTGCACCTTGAGCGCGTGCTCCTTGATGGGCGCCGAGGTGGTCTCGGCGTTCGTCTTCTCAGTCATCAGTCAGTCTCCTCGACGGTCACCAGGTGGGCGACCGAGCGGACCATCCCGCGGAACTCGGGACGGTCCTCCTTGACGACGGTGTGGCCGATGCGCTTGAGACCGAGCGATCGCAGGGTCTCGCGGTGCTGCGGCTTGCCACCGATGTCGGAACGAATCTGCGTCACCTTCAGCGATGCCATCACGCACCTGCCTTCGGGGACGCGGCAGCCTCCGCCATCGCGCGCTGCATACGGGCCGGGGCCACGTGGTCCAGCGGCAGTCCGCGGCGGGCAGCCACGGCCTCGGGCCGCTCCAGGCCCTTCAGCGCGGCCACCGTGGCGTGCACGATGTTGATCGCGTTGTCCGAGCCGAGCGACTTGGACAGCACGTCGTGGATACCGGCGCACTCCAGGACGGCGCGCACCGGACCACCGGCGATGACACCGGTACCGGGCGAAGCCGGCTTCAGCAGCACGACACCGGCGGCCGCCTCACCCTGGATGGGGTGCGGGATGGTCTCGCCGATCATCGGGACGCGGAAGAAGCTCTTCTTGGCCTCCTCGACGCCCTTGGCGATGGCCGAGGGGACCTCTTTGGCCTTGCCGTAGCCGACGCCGACGCTGCCCTGGCCGTCTCCGACCACGACGAGCGCGGTGAAGCTGAACCGGCGGCCACCCTGGACCACCTTGGACACGCGGTTGATGGTGATCACGCGCTCCAGGTACTGGTTGCGGTCGTCACCTCCACGGCCACCGCGGCCACCGCGGTCGTTGCCGCCGCGCCCGCCGCCACGACCACCACGGTCGTTGCCGCCGGCTGCGGCGTTGCTGTTGTCGGATCCGGTGCCCTGACTCGGGCCACCGGCACCTCGACGCTGGGGTCCAGGCATCAGTGGTTCCTCACCTTCGTGATTGCAAGTTCGGTCATGGCAGCCATCACAGGGTCAGGCCACCCTCGCGGGCGCCGTCGGCGATCGCTGCGACGCGGCCGGCGTACTTGTTGCCTCCGCGGTCGAAGACGACGGATTCCACGCCGGCTTCCTTGGCGCGGGCGGCGACCAGCTGGCCAACCTGCTTGGCCTTGGCGGTCTTGTCACCGTCGAAGATGCGCAGGTCCGCTTCCATCGTGGAGGCGGACGCCACGGTCTTGCCGACGGTGTCGTCGACGACCTGGACGAACACGTGACGCGAGGAGCGCGAGACGACCAGCCGGGGACGCTGCGTCGTACCCGAGATGCGCTTGCGCAACCGGAAGTGACGACGTGCCCGGGCAGCCTGCTTGCTCGTTGAGCGCTTGATGATCTTTGCCATGGCTTACTTACCAGCCTTTCCGACCTTGCGGCGGATGCGCTCGCCTTCATAGCGAACGCCCTTGGCCTTGTACGGGTCGGGCTTGCGCAACTTGCGGATGTTCGCCGACACTTCGCCGACGAGCTGCTTGTCGATGCCGGTGACCGAGAACCGGGTGGGGTTCTCGACGGCGAAGGAGATGCCCTCGGGGGCGGTCACGGTGATCGAGTGGCTGTACCCCAGAGCGAACTCCAGGTTGGAACCCTTCGCGACCACGCGGTAACCGGTGCCGTGGATCTCCAACTTCTTCGTGTAGCCCTCGGTGACACCGACGACCATGTTGTTGATGAGGCTGCGGGTGAGGCCGTGGCGGGCGCGGGACTCACGCTCGTCGTTGGGCCGCGACACCTGCAGCACACCCTCGTCCTGGGCGACCGTGATCGGCTCGGGCAGCGTCAGATCCAACTGACCCTTGGGTCCCTTGACGTTGACGGTACGACCGTCGATCGACACATCGACTCCGGCCGGGACCGGAACGGGGAGACGTCCGATACGAGACATCGTTGATTCCTCCTTAGTTCCTGGTCACCAGACGTAGGCGAGGACTTCCCCGCCAACGCCCTTGTTTGCTGCCTGCCGGTCGGTCAACAGACCGGAGGACGTGGACACGATCGCAACGCCGAGGCCACCGAGCACGCGAGGCATGTTCGTGGACTTGGCGTAGACACGCAGACCCGGCTTGGACACCCGTCGGACGCCCGCGATGGAGCGCTCCCGGTTGGGGCCGTACTTCAGGTCGATGATCAAGGTCTTGCCCACCTCGGCGTCCTCCACCCGGAAGCCACCGATGTAGCCCTCGGCCTGCAGGATCTCGGCGATGTGGGACTTCAACTTCGAGAACGGCATGGACGTGGAGTCGTGGTGCGCCGAGTTGGCGTTCCTGACCCGCGTCAACATGTCCGCGATCGGATCGGTCATGGTCATTGGGCTGCTCTGCCCTTCCTCACCGCGGTTTCGGGGCCACGGGATGTCCGCGGCCGACCTACGGTGTAGTTCGTAGTGATGTCCTGGCTCGCATCGGTGCGACCCATGACGGGAAGTTGTTCGACGTACGTCGAGCTCACCAGGAGCTCTTGGTCACACCGGGCAGCTCGCCACGGTGTGCCATCTCACGCAGGCAGATGCGGCACAGGCCGAACTTGCGGTACACCGCGTGCGGCCGGCCACAGCGCTGGCACCGGGTGTAGCCGCGGACGGCGAACTTCGGCTTGCGCTCGGACTTCTTGACTAGGGCGGTCTTGGCCACGGGTCAGTTCTCCTTGAACGGGAAGCCCAGTGCGCGCAACAGCGCCCGGCCCTCGTCGTCGTTGCTGGCGGTCGTCACGACCGTGATGTCCATCCCGCGGACCCGGTCGATGCGGTCCTGGTCGATCTCGTGGAAGACCGACTGCTCGGTGAGGCCGAACGTGTAGTTGCCGTTGCCGTCGAACTGCTTGGGCGACAGGCCACGGAAGTCACGGATGCGCGGCAGCGCGACCGAGACGAGGCGGTCCAGGAACTCCCACATGCGGTCGCCGCGCAGCGTGGTGTGCGCGCCGATCGGCATGCCCTCGCGCAGCTTGAACTGCGCGATCGACTTGCGGGCCTGAGTGACCGCCGGCTTCTGGCCGGTGATCGCGGCGAGGTCCTTGATGGCACCGTCGATCAGCTTGGAGTCGCGGGCTGCGTCGCCCACACCCATGTTGACGACGACCTTCACGACGCCGGGCACCTGCATGACGTTGCCGAAGTCGAACTGCTCGCGCAGCGCGGCCTTGATCTCGGCGTGGTAGCGCGCCTTCATGCGGGGCGTCGACGATGCCGATGCCGTCGTGGTCGGAGTGGCAGTAGCAGTCATCACAGGTCCTTTCCGGAACGCACCGCGACACGGGTACGGACGGTCTTGGTGCGCCCGTCACGCTCGACCTGCTCGACGCGGGTCCGGATACGGGTGGGCTTGCCGGTCTCGGGGTCGACCACGGCCACGTTGCTCACGTGGATCGGCGCCTCGACGACCTCGATGCCGCCGGAGCCACCACCGGGCTGACCCGCACGCACGTGCTTGGTCACCCGGTTGATGCCCTCGACGAGCACCCGACCGTTCTCGGGGTACACCGCGATGACCTTGCCCTGCTTGCCCCGGTCACCGCCGTTCTTCTGCGAACGGCCGCTGATGACCTGGACCAGGTCGTTCTTCTTGATCTTCATGGTCGGCTTGGTAGGAGCCGCCACCTTCTTCTTCAACGCCATGGTTCAGAGCACCTCCGGGGCCAGCGAGATGATCTTCATGAAGCGCTTCTCGCGCAGCTCGCGGCCCACCGGGCCGAAGATGCGGGTGCCCCGGGGGTCACCGTCGCCCTTGAGGATCACCGCTGCGTTCTCGTCGAATCGGATGTACGAGCCGTCGGCCCGGCGGCGCTCCTTGCGGGTGCGCACGATGACAGCCTTGACGACGTCGCCCTTCTTGACGTTGCCACCGGGGATGGCGTCCTTGACGGTCGCCACGATCGTGTCACCGATGCCGGCGTAGCGACGGCCCGAGCCGCCGAGAACCCGAATGCACAAGATCTCCTTGGCACCGGTGTTGTCGGCGACGCGAAGTCGCGACTCCTGCTGGATCACTGGTTTTCTCCTGTCGTCTCACTGGTTCTCACCGCGCAGCGGTGAGCCTTGCGGAACTAGTGGTTTTTGGGTTACTTCGCTCGTTCGAGGATCTGCACGATGCGCCAGTGCTTGTGCGCTGACAACGGGCGGGTCTCCATGATCTGGACGCGGTCGCCGACACCACAGTCGTTGGTCTCGTCGTGCGCCTTGATCTTCGTGGTGCGACGGATGACCTTGCCGTAGAGCGCGTGCTTGACGCGGTCCTCGACCTCGACCACGACGGTCTTGTCCATCTTGTCGCTCACGACGTAGCCCTGCCGCGTCTTGCGGTAGTTGCGATCGTCATCGGTCACGGTCTTCTCCTGCGTGTTCTCGCTCATGTCAGCTCACCTTCGAGGGGGACTCGTCGGTGGGCGCCTGGCCGATGCCGAGCTCGCGCTCACGCATCTCGGTGTAGAGCCGGGCGATGTCCTTGCGGACCGCGCGCAGCCGGGAGTTGTTCTCCAGCTGGCCGGTCGCGGACTGGAACCGCAGATTGAACAGCTCCTGCTTGGCCTTGCCCAACTCTTCGTCGAGACGCGCGTCGTCGAACTCACGCAGCGCCTTCGGCATGAGGTCCTTGGAACCGGTAGCCATCAGAAGTCACCACCTTCACGTGCGACGAAGCGGCACTTCATCGGCAACTTGTGCATCGCCAGGCGCATGGCCTCGCGTGCGACGTCTTCGGACACACCGGACAGCTCGAACATCACGCGTCCGGGCTTGACGTTGGCGATCCACCACTCGGGCGAACCCTTACCGGAACCCATCCGGGTCTCGGCCGGCTTCTTGGTCAGCGGGCGGTCGGGGTAGATGTTGATCCACACCTTTCCGCCTCGCTTGATGTAGCGGGTCATGGCGATACGAGCGGACTCGATCTGCCGGTTGGTGACGTAGGCGGGCTCGAGAGCCTGGATGCCGAAGTCACCGAACGTGACGCGGGTGCCGCCCTTGGCGGCGCCGCTGCGACCCGGGTGGTGCTGCTTGCGGTGCTTCACACGACGGGGAATCAACATCAGGCCTGCACCCCCTCGGCGGTCGGCGCGGGTGCGTCGGTCGCGGGGGCAGCGCTCTGCCCGGCAGCCGGCGCGTCGTCACGACGGGGACGGCTCGCGCCCCGGTCGCCACCACGGTCGGTGCGCGGACCACGGTCGTCACGCCGGTGGGCCGGACGCGACGGCGCGGCGGCCTGCTCGCGTGCCAGTTCCTTGGCGGTGAGGTCACCGTTGTAGATCCAGACCTTCACGCCGATGCGACCGAACGTCGTCTTGGCCTCGTAGAAGCCGTAGTCGATGTTCGCGCGCAGCGTGTGCAGCGGGACGCGGCCCTCGCGGTAGAACTCGGTGCGGCTCATCTCGGCGCCGTTCAGACGACCGGAGACCATCACCCGGATGCCCTTGGCACCGGCGCGCTGGCTGGACTGCATGCCCTTGCGCATCGCACGACGGAAGTTCACCCGCGCCGACAGCTGCTCGGCGATGCCCTGCGCGACCAGCTGAGCGTCGGCCTCGGGGTTCTTGACCTCGAGGATGTTCAGCTGCACCTGCTTGGCGGTGAGCTTCTCCAGCTCGCCACGCAGCCGGTCGGCCTCGGCGCCGCGGCGACCGATGACGATGCCGGGACGCGCGGTGTGGATGTCGATGCGGACCCGGTCACGGGTGCGCTCGATGTCGACGCGGCTGATGCCCGCGCGCTCCATGCCCTTGGACATGAGGCGACGGATGGCCACGTCTTCCTTGACGTAGTCGCGGTAGCGCTGGCCGGCCTTGTTGCTGTCGGCGTACCAGCGGCTCTTGTGCTCGGTGGTGATGCCGAGGCGGAAACCGTTCGGGTTGACCTTCTGACCCATGGTTATCGCCGTCCTTCCTGCGAATCCGGCTGGGTGACCTGCACGGTGATGTGGCTGCTGCGCTTGAGGATCTGGCTGGCCCGACCCTGGGCACGCGGGCGGAACCGCTTCATCGTGGGGCCCTCGTCGACGTACGCGGCGCTGACCACGAGGGTGCGCTCGTCGAATGCCTGCGAGTGCTTGTCGGCGGTGACGCGGGCGTTGGCGATGGCGCTGCGAAGCACCTTCAGCACCGGCTCGCTCGCCGTCTGCGGCGCGAAGGTGAGCACGGCGATGGCTTCGCCGGCCTGCTTGCCGCGGATCATGTCCACGACTCGTCGGGCCTTCTGCGGCGTGACCCGGACGTACCGGGCCGAGGCTGTGGCCTGCATCGCGCTCCCTTCGGAAATCGTCTCTGTATTCGTCATCGGTGATCCCCCCGCGTCAGCGGCGGCGCCCCTTCCGGTCGTCCTTCTCGTGACCCTTGAAGGTGCGAGTCGGTGCGAACTCCCCGAGCTTGTGGCCGACCATCGACTCGGTCACGAAGACCGGGACGTGCTTGCGACCGTCGTGCACGGCCAGGGTGTGGCCGAGCATGTCGGGGGTGATCATCGACCGGCGGGACCAGGTCTTGATGACGTTCTTGGTGCCGGCTTCGTTCTGGACATCGACCTTCTTCTGAAGGTGGTCGTCGACGAAGGGACCCTTTTTCAGGCTACGTGGCATGTCTTATCGCTTCTTTCGACGGCGACGCACGATGAGCTTGTCGCTCTCCTTGTTGGGGCGGCGGGTACGGCCCTCGGCCTGTCCCCACGGGCTGACCGGGTGGCGACCACCGGAGGTCTTGCCCTCACCACCACCATGCGGGTGGTCCACGGGGTTCATCGCGACACCGCGGACGGTCGGGCGCTTGCCCTTCCAGCGCATCCGGCCGGCCTTGCCCCAGTTGATGTTGCTCTGCTCGGCGTTGCCGACCTCGCCGATCGTGGCGCGGCAGCGGACGTCGACGTTGCGGATCTCACCGGACGGCATCCGCAGCTGTGCGTACGGGCCGTCCTTGGCGACGAGCTGCACGCGGGCACCGGCCGAGCGGGCGATCTTCGCACCGCCACCGGGCCGCAGCTCGATGCAGTGCAGGACCGTACCGGTCGGGATGTTGCGCAGCGGCAGGTTGTTGCCGGGCTTGATGTCGGCCGACGGACCGTTCTCGACCAGGTCGCCCTGGCTGAGGCGGTTCGGCGCCACGATGTAGCGCTTCTCGCCGTCGGCGTAGTGCAGCAGCGCGATGCGCGCCGTGCGGTTCGGGTCGTACTCGATGTGCGCGACCTTGGCGGGGATGCCGTCCTTGTCGGAGCGACGGAAGTCGATCACCCGGTAGGCGCGCTTGTGACCGCCACCGATGTGCCGGGTGGTGATGCGCCCCGAGGAGTTGCGACCGCCGGTCTTGGCGAGCGGGCGCACCAGAGACTTCTCCGGTGTCGAGCGCGTCACCTCGACGAAGTCCGCCACGCTCGACCCACGCCGGCCTGGCGTCGTCGGCTTGTACTTGCGGATAGCCATACTTACGTCCTTACGTCCTTGTCCCTCTAAGTCCTATGTGCGACAACATGTCTCGCGGGTCAGCCGGCAGTGCCGACCTCACCGAAGATGTCGATCGCACCTTCCTTGAGGGAGACGATCGCGCGCTTGGTGTCCTTGCGCTTGCCGAGGCCGGCCTTGGTACGACGCGTCTTGCCCTTGCGGTTCAGCGTGTGGACCGAGGAGACCTTGACGTCGAAGACCTTCTCGACGGCGATCTTGATCTCGGTCTTGTTGGCACGCGGGTCGACCACGAAGGTGTACTTGCCCTCGTCCATCAGGGCGTACGACTTCTCCGAGACGACCGGCTTCAGCAGGATGTCGCGGGGGTCCTTGATGTGGATCCGGCTGGTCACTTCGCGTCCTCCTGCGTGGTGAGCTTGGCGGCCTGCAGCGGTCCGGCGAGGAACGCATCGAGCGCGGCCTTGGTGAAGACCAGGTCATCGGCGCAGAGCACGTCGTAGGTGTTGAGCTGGTCGGCGTACAGCGTGTGCACGGCTTCCAGGTTGCGCACCGAGAGGAGCGCGTTGCGCTCGTCACGGCTGAGCACCACGAGCAGGTTCTTGCGCTCGCTCACGTTGCCGAGCAGCGTCGCAGCCGTGCGGGTGGAGGGCACGTCGCCCTCGACCAGTCCGGTGTAGACGTGGATGCGGCCGTGGCGCGCCCGGTCGGAGAGGGCACCGCGCAGGGCGGCGGCCTTCATCTTCTTCGGGGTGCGCTGGCTGTAGTCGCGCGGCTGCGGGCCGTGGACGACGCCACCACCGGCGAACTGCGGCGCACGAGTGGAACCCTGACGCGCGCGGCCGGTGCCCTTCTGGGCGTAGGGCTTGCGGCCACCACCGCGGACTTCGCCGCGGGTCTTGGTGGAGTGCGTGCCCTGCCGTGCGGCAGCGAGCTGCGCGACGACGACCTGGTGGATCAGCGGCACGTTGGTCGCCACGTCGAAGATCTCGGCGGGCAGCTCGACGGTGCCGTCGGTCGCGCCGGCGGGAGTCTGGATGTCAACGGAAGTCATCGGCCTCAGGCGCCTTTCTCGGTCGACTTGGCCGCAGTGCGCACCAGCACCAACCCACCCTTGGGGCCGGGGACGGCACCCTTGATGAGCAGTACGCCGCGCTCGGCGTCGACCGCGTGAATGGTCAGGTTCTGGGTGGTCTGGCGCTCGCCGCCCATCCGGCCGGCCATCCGCATGCCCTTGAAGACACGGCCCGGGGTGGCGCAGCCACCGATCGAGCCCGGCTTGCGGTGGTTCTTGTGCGCGCCGTGCGAGGAGCTCACGCCGTGGAAGCCGTGACGCTTCATGACGCCGGCGAAGCCCTTGCCCTTGGTGCGGCCGATCACGTCGACCACCTGTCCGTCGCCGAAGGTCTCCGCGGTGACGTCCTGGCCGAGCTGGTAGTCGGCCGCGTCCGCGGTGCGGATCTCCACGAGGTGGCGACGGGGGGTGACCCCGGCCTTCTCGAAGTGACCCAGCATCGGCTTGGTCACCTTGCGCGGGTCGATCTCGCCGTAGGCGAGCTGCACCGCGTGGTAACCCTCGCCGTCACCGCGTACCTGCGTCACGACGCAGGGGCCGGCTTCGACCACGGTGACCGGGATGAGTCGGTTGTCGGCATCCCAGATCTGGGTCATGCCGAGCTTCTTGCCGAGGACGCCCTTCACGGAGCGCTCAGTCGTGTGTGTCATGGATGAGTCACCTACCGATCTAGAGCTTGATCTCGATGTTGACGTCCGCCGGCAGGTCGAGTCGCATGAGCGAGTCGACGGCCTTCGGGGTCGGGTCGATGATGTCGATGAGCCGCTTGTGCGTGCGCATCTCGAAGTGCTCGCGGCTGTCCTTGTACTTGTGCGGCGAACGGATGACGCAGAAGACGTTCTTCTCCGTCGGCAACGGCACGGGGCCGACCACCGTTGCGCCGGCACGGGTCACCGTGTCGACAATCTTGCGCGCCGAGCTGTCGATGACCTCGTGGTCATACGACTTCAGCCGGATGCGGATCTTCTGTCCCGCCATCTGAGTGCGTCTCTCTCTCGCCGTCATCGTGCTGTGAAAAGAACTGTTGTGCCCTGCCGTTCCTCCGACCCCCGCGCTCGGGTGTGTCGCCCTTACGCCGCATGCACGCCTAGAACGAAACTGCTACCCGTGGGTGGTCTTGGATCCGGTGGGACCCCGCCTGCGCTTCCCTCACCCGTCACGCGCCGGCCACTTGGGCTGCACGTCGTACGTTTTCGGGCGGCGGGTCCGGTCGGTGCGAACGACATCCCGGTACGAACCGGCGCCGTGCACCGCCCGACGCCCGCGCGTCAAGCAACCCCGACAGTCTGCCAGAGCCCCCCGCAGTGCTCCAAATCGAGCAGCCCGCGGCCGCATATGACCTCCCGCACGTCGTACGCCGCGTAAGCCCGCCCGCTGCCGGACCTGCTCACGTAGCGTGTGAGCGCATGGGGGTCATCGACATCGACGGGGTCCTCGTGCAGTACCCGAAGGTGCGGGCGCTGGACGACCTGCGCGTGCAGATCCCCGAGGGGATCACCGGCGTCGTCGGGGTGAACGGCGCCGGGAAGTCCACTCTCATCAAGGTGCTGCTCGGCCTGCTGCCCCCGACCTCCGGCACCGCGCGCGTGCTCGGCATGGACACCGCCACCGAGGGAGCCCGGATCCGGGAGCTGGTCGGTTACCTGCCGGAGCACGACTGCCTGCCCGCGGACGTCACCGCCGCCGACTTCGTCCTGCACATGGCGATGATGTCCGGCCTGCCCCGGGCCGCCGCCCGCGAGCGCACCTCGGACTCGCTGCGGCACGTCGGCCTCGACGAGGAGCGACACCGCCCGATGGGCGGCTACTCCACGGGCATGCGCCAGCGCGCGAAGCTCGCCCAGGCGATCGTGCACGACCCACGGGTGGTGCTCCTGGACGAGCCGACCAACGGGCTGGACCCCCGCGCGCGCGACGACATGCTCGGGCTGATCGACCGGATCGGCCACGACTTCGGCATCTCCGTGGTGGTCACCAGCCACCTGCTCGGCGAACTGGAGCGCACCGCCGACTACATCGTGGTCATCGACGGCGGTCGCCTGCTGCGCGCCTCGAGCACCCAGGACCTGACCCACACCACCGGCAACGTGCTGGTCGAGGTGCTGGGGCCGCCCGGCAGCGACCGCGCCGTGGGACAACGGCTGGTCGAGCACGGCGTACGCGCCTGGCCGGTCGGCGAGCGCATCGAGGTGCGGGTGGAGGACCCGGCCACCCTCGATCTGATCCGCGACGTGGTGGTCGACCTGGACCTGGGCCTGGTGCGCATCCACGAGGTGCACCACACCCTGGAGGAGGTCTTCGCCATCGAGGGCAGAGACGACGGTGCCGCTTCGAACGACAGAGCCGGAGGGCTGCGATGAGCACCCCGGCGGGTCGACGCGGTGTCATCCACGACATCGGCTACCGCTCGTTCGAGGGCCGCCGCCGCGGGACGGGGGCGATCGCCGCGTCGCTCTACGTGACCTCGCTGCGCAACTGTTTCGGGCTCGGTCGGTCCGGCAAGTCCAAGATCGTGCCCTGGCTGATGGCCGCGCTCATCCTGCTGCCCGCCGTCGTGCTCGCGGGGCTGATCCTGCAGCTGAAGAAGATGGCGCTCTCGGACCAGGCCGACCTCTTCGCCCCGTTGTCGAACTACTTCGGGCTGCCGTACTGGACCCAGCTGCTCGTCACGATCTTCGCGGCCGCCCAGGCGCCGGTGCTCTTCTCCCGCGACCTGCGCTACCGCACGATCGTGCTCTACTTCGCCCGGCCGCTGTCCCGCTCGCTCTACGTGCTGATGCGGCTCGCCGCGCTCGCGACCGCGCTCTTCGCCGTCATCGTCGTCCCCGTCACGATCTGGTACGCCGTCGCCCTCACCTCCGACCTCGACCACGCCGAGCACACCCGGCACTACTTCTCCGCACTGTTCGGGATCACGGTGCTCGCGCTCATCCTGGCGGCCGTGAGCGCCCTGATCGCCGCCCTGGCGACCCGGGCCGGCCTCGCGGTCGCCGCGGGCATCGCCGTGCTCCTCGTGAGCTCGGGCGTGGTGACCGCCGTACTCGGTGCCAGCTCCGCGTCCGGCAGTACGACCACCGCCCAGATCGCCGCGGCGTTCAACCCGTTCACCGCCGTGGCCTCCCTGACCTCCGTCATCTGTCATCAGCCCACCCCCAGCGACACGATCGTGCGCCCGCACGGGTTCGGGTGGGGCGCGTTCTTCGTGGTGGTGGCGCTGCTGTGGATCGCCGTGCCCACCCTGCTGCTGATGTGGCGCACCCGGAAGGCGGCGTCCCTGTGACCGAACTGCTGTTGCACGACGTGTCCCGCTGGTACGGCAACGTCGTCGCCGTCAACGACGTGACCATGAGCATCGGCCCGGGGATCACCGGTCTGCTCGGGCCCAACGGAGCCGGCAAGTCCACCCTGCTGTCGATGATGGCCGGGCTGCTGCCACCGTCCAAGGGAAGCGTCACCATCGACGGGGTGCCCACCCGCGGCGACGTGCGGATCTACCGGCGGATCGGGCTCGTGCCGGTGGCCGAGCCGCTCTACGACTTCCTCACCGGCGCGCAGTTCGTCCGGCTCAACGCCGACCTGCACCAGGTCCCCGACCCGGCCGCCGCGACGGCGTACGCCGTGGGCGAGGTCGACATGGCCGGCGCCGCCGACCGCCGGATCTCGACGTACTCCAAGGGCATGCGGCAGCGCATCAAGGTGGCGAGCGCCCTGGTGCACGACCCGGACGTGCTGCTGCTCGACGAGCCGTTCAACGGCATGGATCCGGTGCAGCGGCGCCACATGATGGGGCTGCTGCAGCGCTACGGCGACGGCGGCAAGGTGATCGTCTTCAGCTCCCACATCCTGGAAGAGGTCGAGCAGATCGCGCGGCAGGTGGAGGTCGTGGTCGCCAGCCGGCACGCGGCGTCCGGCGACTTCGCCGAGATCCGCCGACTGATGACCGACCGCCCCAACCAGTACGTCGTGCGCAGCTCGGACCCGCGCGCGCTCGCCGGGCTCCTGCTGGGCGACGACTGCGTACGGGGCGTGCGGCTGCGCACCAAGGGGCTGCTCGAGGTGGAGTCCGACGACGCCGGCCGGTTCGCGCGGGTCGTGCCGCGACTCGCGCGCGAGCACGGCATCCGGATCCTGGAGCTGACACCCACCGACGAGTCGCTCGAGAGCGTCTTCAGCTACCTGGTGGGTGCATGAACTCGGCCATCCTGCGCCTCGGCGTCCGCTCCCTGGTCGGCCGTGCCCGCGTCTACCTGATGCTCGCCCTGCCCGTGCTGCTGGTGCTCCTGGCCCTGCTGTTGCGCTCGCTCGCGGGCGCCGACTTCGGCCCCGGCGACAAGATCGGCTTCCTCAAGGTCTTCGGCGTCGGCGTCGTCGTACCGATCGTCACGCTCATCGCCACCTCGACCCTGATCAGCTCCGAGCTGGACGACGGCTCGATCATCTACCTGCTGAGCAAGCCCGTCCCGCGCATCGCGATCGTGGCCAGCAAGGCCGTCGTGATCCTCGCCGCGGTGGTGCTGTTCGCGGCGGTCCCGCTCGGTCTGGCGGGCCTGATCCTGGCGGGCGGCTCGGACCGGATCGCGCTGGGGGCGTTCGCCGGCGCGCTGCTGTCCGGGACGGCGTACGTCGGGATCTTCATCGTCCTCGCGACGCTGCTGAAGCGCAGCGTGGTGGGCGCTCTCGTCTACTGGCTGGTCTGGGAGTCGACCCTCTCCTCCCTGATCGGGCCGGTGAAGTGGCTGTCGGCACGGGCCTGGGGTTCCTCGGTGATCGACAGCATCTCCACGGTCTCCTCCGACGCGAAGGGCGTGCCGTGGTGGTACGCCGTGCTGACGATGCTGATCGCCGTGCTGGCCGGGGTCTTCCTCGCCGGTCGCCGGTTGTCGTCGATGACACTCTCGGACGAGTAGTCGCCCACGCCACAACGGACCGCGCGGCGCCGTTGCGCTCGCTCGCACCCTGCGCCGGCACTCACACCGGACCGCGCGACGCCCTTCTGCTCGTTCGCGAGTTCGGACCGTACGGCGTCGTCACACGGCCCACCTGCCAGCGGGTCCGGTCAGGACGTCAGCGCCTGGGTGCCGGTCACGTTCAGCAGGGCGAGCTTGGAGGCGTCGGGCGAGCCCGGTGCCGCGGTGTAGACCACGATGCGCAGGTCGCTGCCGGGCACTGTGAGGACGTCACAGTCGATCTCAATCGGACCCACCGGCGTCGACGTCGCGGTCTTGGTGCTCGACCGGTGCCGCGCAACGTGCGCCCGGCTCCAGCGGCGCTCGAAGTCGGGACACTCCGCGCGCAGCCGGGCGATGAGGGCGGCCAGCGCGGGATCGTCCGGATAGCGGCCGGCGGCCTCGCGCAGATCCGCCGCGAGATCGTCGGAGAACTCCTCGGCGTGCTGGTCGTCGAACGCGATGACCCCGGGCGCGTGACTGAAGTGGTGCCAGGCGACGTTGCGATCCACCCCGCGCAGCCCGGACGGATCCCCGGTCAGCGCGGCCCAGAGCGGGTTCCACCAGAGCAGGTCCCACGCGGCGGAGTGCACCCCGATCGGGACGTCGCCGAGCCGGTCGAGCAGGCGCTGCACGCCGGGTGCGATGTGCTGGGACACCAGCCGCTGCGACGGCACCGCGGCACCGCTGACGCGGTAGAGGTGGTCCCGCTCGCCGTCGGTGAGGCGCAGCGCCCGGGCCAGCGCGCCGATCACCTGCGGCGACGGGTGTCGGGCCCTGCCCTGTTCCAGCCGCACCAGGTACTCGACGCTGACTCCGGCCAGGGTCGCCAGCTCCTCCCGGCGCAGACCGGGTGCGCGCCGCCTGGCGCCGGCGGGCAGGCCCACCTCGCTCGGGCCGATCCGATCACGCCACGCGCGCAGCACTTCGGCGAACTCGTCCACGCTCTCCATCATGCGCCCCGGTCACGGGATCCTGACTGGTACCGCCAGGGCCTACCCACGCCGCGAGCGAAGGCCGCAGCGTGGAGGCATGACAACGACACTCATCACAGGAGCCGGCCGCAGCCTCGGGCTGGAGACCGCTCGACGCCTCATCGACGCGGGCCACACCGTGTACGCCGGCCTGCGCAACCCCGACGCCGGCGACGCCGTGCGCTCGATCGGCGCCCACGTCGTACGGCTGGACGTCACCGACAGCGCCTCCGTGCAGGCGGCGCTCGCCGAGCTGCCGCAACTGGACGTGCTGATCAACAACGCCGGCATCCTCGGCACGGCGTACGGCGTCGACGACCTCAACGCCGACGCGATGGCCACGGTGCTCGACACCAACGTCACCGGCATCGTGCGCGTCACCCAGGCGGCACTGCCGCTGCTGCGCCGATCCGCGAACCCGGTCATCGTCAACGTCGCCTCGGGCGTGGGGTGGCCGCGTTACCTGCAGGACCCCACGCACGACGAGTACCCGGTGCAGGCCGTGCCGTACGCGGCGTCCAAGGCCGCCGTCATCGCCCTCACCGTGCAGTACGCGAAGAGTCTCACGGGGATGCGGGTCAATGTCTCCGATCCCGGCTACACCGACACCGACTTCAACGCGCACAGCGGCCACCAGACCGTCACCGAGGGCACCGACGCCACCGTCGCGCTGGCCACCCTCGACCAGGACGGCCCGACGGGAGAGTTCCACGACCGGACCGGCCCGATCGCCTACTGACGTGGGTGGTCCAGGGTCTCGGCGAGGGCCGTCGCGAACAGGTCCGGCAGCGTGATGCCGGCCGCGGCGGCCATCACCGCGACCACGCTGGTCCGCGCGAACGAGCAGTAGAGACCGGCCTCGAGGAACCACGGCTCGCCGTGCTCGTCGATGCGGAAGTCGAAGAGGCTGTAGTACCGGGCGCCCATCGCCCGGTGGCACCGGCGCGCGGCCTCCTGGACCCGTTCGGTCAGCGGGTCGGCGGCGTCCACGATCCACGCGTGCTCGGCGTCCTTGGCCATCAGCTTCAGGCCGCCCTCCACGCCTGCGCCGATCTTGTCGGCGTGGTCGCGGATCGGCTTGGTGTCCGGGTGGACGCTGTACTCCTCCAAAGGCAGGCCGACCAACTCGCCGCTCCGCTCGACCAGCCCGACCCGGACCTCGCGGCCGAGCTCGACGTAGGACTCGACGAGCACTTCGTCGGAGTGGGCGAAGGCCGCGGCGAGCGCGTCGTCGTACTCGTCGCTCTCGCGCACCAGGCCGATGCCGAGAGAGTTGTCGGCGTCGACCGGTTTGACGACGGCCGGCGGGGCGATGCTCGGCCGCTCGCCGATGCGCAGCACCTCCCCCGCGGGCACGCTCACGCCCGCGGCTGCCACGACGGACCGGGCGCGGGCCTTGTGAGCGCCCAGCGCCATCGCATCCGGAGTGTTCCCGACGTAGGGGATGGCGAGCACGTCGAGCAGCGCGCGGTACGACGTCATCCCGGGGATGCAGAACAGCTGCGGCACCGCGACGTCGAGGTCGAGCGACGCGAGGTGCGCGAGCGCCTCGCCCACCTCCATCGACGGCGCGGCAGCGATCGCCTCCGGGGTCAGGTCGGACGGGAAGCACCACCGCCCCCCGGGCGCGACGTACGCCGCAACGAACTCGTAGCGCTCCGGATCGGCCGTGGCGACGAGGGCGTCGGCGGCGTAGAGACGCGACAGGTCGGCGTAGAAGTCGCTCACCGGCGACCCCGCCAGGTGCAGCACGCGTAGCGTCATCAGTCCCCCGCCGCCTGCACCAGCTTGCCGATGTTGAAATCGATGCGGATCCAGTCCTTGAACCGCACGAGGTTGTGCAGCAGCAGCGACGGGATCTGCAGGTGGTGCACGAGCAGGAACGGCAGCGGGTCGGCCGCATCGAAGATGGCGTCCTTGCCGCGCCCGATGGTCCGCAGCCGGCCGGGGACGGCACGCGGCTGGGTGATCAACCGCCATACCTCGTGGTAGATCCAGTAGGTCGGGCGGCTGGACGGCAGGGGTGTCACGAGCGGATGGCCGTCCTGCAGATAGGCGTCGGCGAGCTCCGGGTGGTTGTAGAACATCGTGATCGCCGAGTGCGTCCGCGGGTTGCACTCGATGGCGTAGACCTGCCCGTCGCGCGCCTCGATGAAGTCGAAGGAGACCTGGCCGGTCAGTCGGTGAGACCCGACGAAGCGGGTCACCCAGTCGCGGATCGCCGGCTTGTCGACCATCTCGTAGTTGATCTGGAACGCCGAGGACGGGCAGCAGCAGTAGACCTGCACGCGCCCGTCACGCACTGTGCTGTGCGTGCAGTACTCATCCCCCGCGACGAACGCCTGCAGGATCCACGGGTTCGCCGCAGAGATGTCCTTGCCCGCCAGGAAGTCCTCCAGCTCCTCGGGGGTCGCCGTCGGCAGCCGGGTCATGTCGAGGCGGTTGACCGGGTCGTAGGCGAGGTTCTTCAGGATGAACGGCGTTGCGCGCGAGGCGAAGTCGAAGTCGCGCAGCTGCTGCGCCGACGTGATCCGGTGGCACTCGGGCA
The DNA here is from genome assembly GCF_013410455.1 of Allobranchiibius huperziae. Classification (NCBI taxonomy): domain Bacteria; kingdom Bacillati; phylum Actinomycetota; class Actinomycetes; order Micrococcales; family Dermacoccaceae; genus Allobranchiibius; species Allobranchiibius huperziae. Next base: position 2,856,467 of record NZ_JACCFW010000001.1, read on the forward strand.
CGGTGACGCCGACCCCGGTGGCCATCGCGGAGAACTCGAACTTGTCGTCCAGCCTCGCGACGACCTCCGGCGTGCCGTGCAGCACCTCGCAGTACGCCGCCAGCGCCTGTCCCGCGACCGCGTCCGGATAGCTCGCGGCCGGAGCGCAGACTGGGACGTAGACGTCGACGCCCTCGGAGCGCACGATGTCGAGCAGCGCGTCGGTGTAGTCGGGCCCGCCGGGCGTAGGCACGGTGTAGAACCGGTCGACGGCACGGGAGAAGCGGTGTCCGGTGTAGCGGTAGGCCGGCGTCTCGACCAGGACGACGCGGTGTCCGGCGCGGTGGAAGGCCCGGGCCAGCGCCAGAGCCTTGGTCATCTTGCCGCCGCTGATCAGGATGGTCCGGCTCACCGCGGGCCGTGCTGGGGCGACGTCCTCGCGCCGCCGACGTACGAGCTGAACGCCCGTGACCGCGAGGTTGAGTGGCAGCGCTGCCGTCAGCAGCGTCAGGATGCCGAGCGTCTTGAGGGTGGCGCGGGACGCACCGGTCACGCGGCGATCCGTTGCGGGTAGTCCGCCACCATGCCCCGGTGCATCACGCGGTCGCCGACGACGCCCTCGTGGTCGGCGCGGTGCAGCACGCAGCCGTTGTCCCACATGACCACATCCCCGGGCGACCACGCGTGCCGGTAGAGGTTCTCCTCGCGCGTGGAGTGCTCCAGGAGGTACTGCACCGTCTCGCGTGTCTCGTCCTCGCCCATCCCGCTGATCGAGCGGCAGCGGGCCGCGGTGGTCAGATAGAGCGATGTGCGCCCGGACACCGGATGCTCGCGGAAGATCGGGTGCTCGGCGGACGTCTCGTCGTCCGGGCCGAGATCCAGGCCGGTGACCACGTGGGTGATGGTGCGGCCCCGCAGCCTGTCCTTGACCTCATCGGGAAGGGTGTCGTACGCGCGGTACTGGTTGCTGAAGAGGGTCTGCCCTCCCGAGCGCGGGATCTGCACGGCGCGCAGTGCGGTGTACGCGGGCGGCCGGCTGACGTAGCTCGTGTCGACGTGGAAGGTGCTCTTCGGCGGCACCGCGCGGCCCACGTTGCTGATCAGGTTGAGGTCCGCGCATCCCGGCACCGGCGTCTCACCGGTGGAGAAGGTCAGCTGCCCGAACGCCTGGAGGAAGGCGACGAAGGTGCCGTCGTCGATGTCCTGGTCGGGCAGCACCAGCACCCCGTGCTCGGAGAGCAGGGCCTGCAACGACGCGACCGTGCCCGGGTCGATGCCCACGAGTGAGAGGCCGCTCACCCGCATACCGACCGGTCCTACGGCGACGGTGTCCATCACGACTCCTCTGTGTCCTCGTGTTCGGTGTGGATATGGCGGTCGGCCGTCACCGGTCGACGCGCCGGATGACGGTCAGCCCGTCGCGCAGCGGCACCAGCACCTGCTCGACGCGCGGGTCGCGCGCGACCTCCCGGTTGAAGACGGCGATGGCCTCCCCGTTCGAGGTGGGCGGGCCGTCCAGGTACGGCTGGCCCTGCAGCAGGGTGTTGTCCACGCAGACGACGCCGTGCGGGCTGAGGAGGTCCAGCTCCAGCACGGTGTTGAGATATCCGGTGTATCCGGCCTTGTCCGCGTCGACGAAGACCAGGTCGAAGCGCTGGCCGGCACGGGCAAGCTCGGCCAGGGTGTCCAGGGCGGGGCCGACCCGCACGCTCACCTTGTGCCCCTCCGCCGAGGAGGCGAGGCACTCGCGGGCGATTGCGGCGACGTACTCGTCGATCTCGCACGCCACGACCCGCCCGTCCGGGCCGAGGGCCTCGGCCATCGCGAGCGCCGAGTACCCGGTGAACATCCCGATCTCCAGCACCCGTTCGGCACGCGTCAGGTGGACCAGCATCTTCAGCAGCTGCCCCTCGACGTGCCCGGAGAGCATCTCCTGCTCCAGGTAGCCCGCTCCCGGACCGCCCGCCCAGTCGACCTCCGCGGTGCGCCGCGCGAGCGCCCGCAGGTCCGCCGACTCCGGCGTGGTGCACCGTTCGAGGTAAGGGTCCAGACCCGCGACCAGATCCCGGCAGTCGCGCAGCTCCTGCAGCCACTCCTGCCCGAGGTCGGACCCGACCGATCCGGCCTCCGCCTGCTCCACCAGCCGCGCCAGGTGGCGCGCGGCGATCGAGACCGGCGTGACCGGCCGTGCGGTGCCCGCGGCGTACGGCGTCGAACGGGTGGGGAGCACGACGTCAGCCCGCGACCAGATCCGTGGCCTCACCCGCGCGCGAGTCGATGAACATGTCCTCGCCCTCACCGCCCCGCGGATAGTGCCCGCACAACTCGCGGTGCACCTCCAGCGTGCTGCGCATCTCCGCCTCGGGCAGATCGTTGATGAAGTCGCAGGTGCCGATCGGGTGGGGCACGGCCGCGCGCAGCAGCCCGTCGCGGGTCTGCACGATCGACTCGGTGCCGCGCTGCAGCAACTCGGGTGTCAGGTACGGGCTGTTCAGGGTGAGCCCGATCCGGCTCATCAGCCAGAAGATCCGGTCGCGCTCGCTGATGCTGATCAGACCGCGCTGCTCGGCCAGGGTCGTGGAGAACGCCATGTCGATGTTGACCGCGTGACCGTGGAAATAGGGCACGGGCGGGGTCAGCTCGAGCGTCGGACTCCAGGTGTGACCGAAGGCGATGACGCGGTCCAGGTCGAGCTCCTGCAGGTTGGGCACCTCCAGCTCCAGCATGGTGTTGATCGCGTCGTAGGTGACTCGATGGGCGATCTCGCGCAGCTCCGGCGTGCCGTCCAGGTGCCCGAACCGGGTGGTCAGCAGGTCCTCGCCGTACTTCTCCAGCAGGTCGAAGATCGAGGCATTGCCGACGATCGCGATCTTCAGCATCTCCGCCATCCCGTTGCGGACCTGCTCGATCGGCAGGGTGCGCAAGAAGGAGAAATCGAGCAGCACCTGCTGGGAGGCGTGGAAGGCGCCGAGCCGGTTCTTGTACGACCCGTGGTTGACGGCCACCTTGATGGCGACGCTGGCGTCGATGAGCCCGATCAGCGTGGTCGGGATCCGGATGTAGTTGGTGGCCCGACGGAAGGTCGCGCACGCCATCCCGGCCACATCGGTGGTGAGGCCGCCACCGACCACCAGCACCGGCTCGGTGCGCACCAGCCCGAAGCGGCCGAACGCGTCGACGATGCTCTCCAGCGTGCGCAACGTCTTGTCCGGCTCCTTGATGCGCACCGGGAAGACCGTGAGGGCGATGCCGTGGTGCTCGAAGTACCGCTCCATCTGCTCGCGGTGGAGCCCGTGGACGGTCTCGTCGACGACCATCAGGCACCGGCCGTAGCGCCGGTAGCTGTCGGCCAACTGCTCGTTCTCCACGGAGAAGACGCCGTCGACGTACGACAGGGAGTAGCTGATCTTCTCGTAGGCCTCGACATGGAACGAGGTCTGCGTGGCCTCGAAGGTGGCATGCGGATTCGACATGGGGTTCCTGACTGGTTGAGGAGAGGGAGGGGCGGGGTTCAGCGACTCGGGATCAAGCTCTCGAGTTCCTCGAACCGCACCTGCTCCACCCGCCGCTGCGCGGCACCGAAGTCGTGCTTCGCGGTGTTCTCGTTCGGGAAGGCGACGCAGGTGAGGCCCGCGGCACGGGCCGCCTGGACACCCCCGACGTTGTCCTCGATCGCGATGCACCCGGCGGCGTTCTCCCCCAGCTGGGCCAGAGCGAACTCGTACGCCGCCCCCGAGGGCTTGGGCTCCTCGACATCGGTGGCGTCGACGATCACGTCGAAGACGTCACTGGTGAGGTCGGGGTTGAGCGCATCGAGCAGCGCCGAGATGTTCTGCCGTGACGTGGTGGTCACCAGACCGACCTTGTACCCGGTGGTCTTGGCATCGCGGATGGTCTGCACCACCTCCGCGCGCGGACGCGCGTCGGACGACGCGAGGTCGCGCTGGAAGATCTCCGACTTCGTCTTGTGCACCGCGTCGGCGTCGACGGTCTCGCCGCGTTCCTTCGCGTACTGCGCGATCCTGTCGCGGCCGCCGTTCTGGCCGAGCATCTCCAGGTAGTCGTCGCGGTCCCACTGCCAATTCAGGCCGTGCGACGCGAAGGCCTTGTTGAACGACTGCCGCTGGAGTTCGGAGGTGTCTGCGATGGTGCTGATCGAGCCGAACAGGACTGCTGACATTGAGACTCCTGATAGGTACGAGGCAAGGGGCGCCGGCAGGTCGCATCGGCACAGCCGTCACTTCGCACCTGCCACGCAGGTCTCGGACCGGCCACACCTGTGCACTCCTCCGCGCGCCGACGACTCCTCGTGCCGCCGTCACGCGTAGGCTCCCGGCAGCCACCGAGGTGATGGACACCGCGGTGACTTGTGAACTAGTCCGAAGTTAGTGGACAATCCGTCCAGGAGCAAGGAGCGAGGTGGAGCATGGCCGCCGCACCGGACAGCTCTCCCGACGCCCGGGTCGTCCGCACCCGCAACGACATCCTCGCTGCCGCGCTCAAGATCCTCGCCGACGAGGGCCAGGAGTCCCTGACCCATCCGCACCTCGCCCGGGTCGCCGGCTACTCCCGGGCCACGGTCTACAAGCACTGGCCCACCCGCGCCGATCTGCTGCAGGACGCCTTCGACTGGCTGCACGACATGCCGCACCACACGCCGACCGGTGATCTGCGCGAAGACCTCGTCGCCGAGTTGACCATGTTCCGCACCGTCATCCGGACCTACCGGGTGGACCGCCTGCTGGCCGTGCTTGCCGATCTCGCGGTGTCGAGCGCGCAGATGGCCCAGGTCCGCGACCAGATGGTGGCCGACGGAGAGGCGGTCGTGCGGTCTCTGCTCGGCACCGTGACCCACGGTCCGGCGCTTGATGCAGCGGCCCTGATGCTGACCGGCTTCGTCATCAACGCCGCGATGCTGCACGGCGGCCCGCCGGACGACGAGCTGATCGCCGCGGCCGTCGACCTCACCCTGGCGGGCATCCGGGCCGAGGACTGACCGACGTCGCGGGAAGGCGCGCGCTGCATCCAGCGCGCCTTCTCACGGCGTCAGGACGAGGGGGCGATCCGCACGCTCGCCTCGTCGTTCGGCACCCACCCGAGGGGGTCGCCCCACCCCAGGTCGCCGACCCCGTGCTTGTCGAGCGCCAGCGCGACCAGCGTGCGACGGTGCGCGGCGAAGGTCAGCACGTGCGCGATCATCCCGCCGTAGGTGAAGACCCGCGGGGGCGTGCACGTGGTGTCCACGAACGTGTCGTCCAGTTGGCCGAGGTCGATGGCTTCGTGGACACGCGCCCCGAAGGTCGCACCGTCGGTGCGCAGCCGTTCGCGCATCGAGGCGACCGACTCGTGCTGCTCGACGTCCCAGTCGTACGGGCGCAGCGCGAGCGCGGCGTTCCACATCGCCATCTGCCCGACCAGGCGGGACAGCAGGCGCCGCAGAGTCATCTGGTCCGGGTCGTCGTCCAGGCCGTACTCGATGGGCTCGTCGAGCACCTCGTCGGGCAGCCGCGCCGCCCGCTCCACGAACTCACCCGTGAGCCAGACGTGATGGTCCACCATCCGATCGATCAGATTCATCGAACTCACCTTCCGCAGTCCGGGCAGCCGGATGCTCCCCGGGGGTTGGAAATGCACGTTGTTCGGGGACTCGATCGCCACGCCGGCCGGTCCGCGCCGCCACTGCGCGGGCGCCATCCCGAAGCCGCGGGCGAACGCCCGGGTGAAGGCCTCGTGCGAGCCGTATCCGGCCTCAGTCGCGACGGCCAGGATGGTGGCGTCGGTCGAGCTCAACCGGTACGCCGCGCGCTCCAGCAACAGCCGTCGCCGCAGCGCGACCGGTGACTCGCCGGCGACCGCCGACACGATGCGGTCGAGGTGGGAGCGCGAGACGAAGAGCTGCGCCGCCAGATCGGCGGGCGCGCTCCCGGCGTCGTCGAGGGCACGCGCGAGCATCGCCACGAAGTCGCCGAAGAGGTCACCGTGCGTTGCCATGCACCGATTCTGGACCGGCGCCGGCGTGCCCCACTTGATCGATTTCGCCCGTTCAGGCGGTGCGGACGAACAGATCGGGTGTACCCGCGCGCTCGATCCAGCGCGCGGGTACACCCGATGGGTGAGGAGGTCAGGCCTTGGCGCGTTTGGCCAGCCGCAGCCAGGTCTCCACGACGGTGTCCGGGTTGAGCGACATCGACTCGATGCCCTGGTCCAGCAGCCAGTCCGCGAGGTCGGGGTGGTCCGAGGGGCCCTGACCGCAGATGCCGACGTACTTGCCCTTGTCGCGGCATGCCTTGATCGCCATGGTGAGCATCTTCTTCACCGCGGGGTCACGCTCGTCGAAACCGGCGGCCACCAGGGAGGAGTCGCGGTCCAGGCCCAGCGTCAGCTGGGTCATGTCGTTGGACCCGATCGAGAATCCGTCGAAGTGCTCCAGGAACTCATCCGCGTTCACCGCGTTGGAGGGGATCTCGCACATCATCACGACCTGCAGGTCGTGCTCGCCGCGCTTGAGGCCGTGCGTGCCGAGCAGGTCGATGACGCCCTTGGCCTCGGTGGTGGTGCGTACGAACGGGATCATCACCTTGACGTTGAGCAGCCCCATCTCCTCGCGCACGTAGCGCAGCGCCTCGCACTCCATCGCGAAGCACTCCGCGAAGTCCTCCGAGAGGTACCGCGACGCCCCGCGGTAGCCGATCATCGGGTTCTCCTCGTGCGGTTCGTACGCCTCGCCGCCCAGCAGACCGGCGTACTCGTTGGACTTGAAGTCGCTCATCCGCACGATCACCGGCTCGGGCGCGAACGCGGCCGCCAGCATCGAGACACCTTCGGCGACCCGCTTGACGAAGAACTCGCGCGGGCTGTCGTACGCCGAGATGAGCGGGGCGATCTGCGCCTTCAGGTCCGCATCGAGCGTGTCGAAGTCGAGCAGCGCCTTGGGGTGGATCCCGATCTGGCGGTTGATGATGAACTCCAGGCGCGCGAGCCCGATGCCCTTGTTCGGCAGCCGGGAGAACTCGAAGGCCTGGTCGGGTGTGCCGACGTTCATCATCAGCTTGACCGGGATGTCGGGCATCTCATCGAGCGCGGTCTCCTTCACCTCGAAGTCCAGCTCGCCGTCGTAGACGAAACCGGTGTCGCCTTCGGAGCACGACACGGTGACCTCGCGCCCCTCGGCCAGGTCCTTGGTCGCGCTGCCGGTGCCCACGACCGCGGGGATGCCGAGCTCGCGGGCGATGATCGCGGCGTGGCAGGTGCGCCCGCCGCGGTTGGTGACGATCGCCGACGCGCGCTTCATGATCGGCTCCCAGTCGGGGTCGGTCATGTCGGCCACGAGCACGTCGCCCTTGGCGAAGTCGTGCATCTGGTCCATCGAGGTGAGCACCCGCACCTTTCCGGCGCCGATCTTCTGCCCGATCGCCCGCCCCTCGATGATGACCTCGCCGCGCGAACCCATCACGTAGCGCTGCAGCGTGGAGCCGGCCTGGCGCGACTTCACGGTCTCCGGACGCGCCTGCAGCACGTACAACTTGCCGTCGACGCCGTCCTTGCCCCACTCGATGTCCATCGGGCGGCCGTAGTGCTCCTCGATCTTGAGGGCGTGGGTGGCCAGCTCCTGGACCTCGTCGTCGGTCAGGCTGAGGCGGCCGCGCTCCTTCTCGTCCACGTCGACGAACTCGATGGTCTTCCCGACCGTCGCGTCCTTCGTGTAGACCATCTTGGTGGCCTTGCTGCCGAGGCCGCGCTTGAGGACGGCAGGCTTGCCCGCGCGCAGCGCCGGCTTGTAGACGTAGAACTCGTCGGGGTTGACCGCGCCCTGCACCACGGCCTCCCCCAGCCCGTAGCTGGAGGTGATGAACACCGCATCGGAGAAACCCGATTCGGTGTCGATGGTGAACATGACGCCGGAGGAACCGATGTCGGAGCGCACCATCTTCTGCACGCCCGCCGACAGCGCCACCGAGGCGTGGTCGAAGTCGGAGTGCACCCGGTAGGAGATGGCCCGGTCGTTGTAGAGCGAGGCGAAGACCAGCTTGATGGCGTGCAGGACGTTGTCGATGCCCTTGACGTTGAGGAAGGTCTCCTGCTGACCGGCGAACGACGCGTCGGGCAGGTCCTCGGCGGTCGCGGAGGAGCGCACGGCCCAGCTCGGCTCGTCATCGTCGCCGACGAGCTTCTCGTACGCCGTCCGGATGTCGTCCTCGAGGTCCTTGGGGAAGTCCTGCTCCTCCACCGAGGTGCGGATCTGATCCCCCACCCGGGCCAGCTCGCGGGTGTCGTCGACGTCCAGGTCGTCCAGCAGTGCGTTGATCCGGTCGGCCAGGCCGGTCTCGCCCAGGAAGCGCCGGTAGGCCTCGGCGGTGGTCGCGAACCCGTCGGGTACGCGGACGCCCGTGTCGGCGAGGTTGCTCACCATCTCCCCCAGCGACGCGTTCTTGCCGCCCACCCGGTCGACGTCGTCGAGCCCGAGATCGGCGAACCATTCGATGTTGCTGCTGGCCATGACGGCGTACCTCTTCTACCGGGCGCTCAGTGAGCGCGGTTCAGCTTCTGGGTCTGCATGATCACCGCGGCCATCTCCTCCACCGACATGGCGGCGGAGTTGATGCTGGGGATCCGATGTGCTCGAAACATAGCCTCGGCGCGACGCAACTCGTAACTGCACTGCGTGAGCGACGCGTACGCGGAACCGGGTCGGCGCTCGCCGCGCACCTGCGAGAGCCGGGTGGCGGTCGTGAGGATGCCGAAGCACTTCTTGGCGTACGCCCGGATCGGACGCGGCAGATCGGTGGACTCGAAGTCCTCCTCGACCAGGGGGTAGTTGGCCACCAGCAGGCCGTGCTGGAGCGCCAGGTACATCGTGGTCGGGGTCTTGCCACACCGTGACGGCGCCGTGAGGATCAGGTCGGCGCGCTCGATCGCCCGCAGGCTCTGGCCGTCGTCGTGCTCGATCGCGTACTCGACGGCCTTCATCCGCGCGTCGTACTGCAGGGGGTCGCCCACGCCGTGCGCGCTGCCGGAGTCCCGGGTGGCGTTGACGTGCAGCACCCGCTCGACCAGGTCAAGCTGGGACCCGAAGAGGTCCACGAACGCGCATTCTGTGCGCATCAGCACCGCGCGCAGCTCCTCGTCCGCGACGGTGGAGAAGACCAGCGGGATCACCTCGTCGGTCTTGGCGTCGTCGAGGTTGGCCAGCACCTCCTCGGCGTGCGCGACCGTGGTGATGAACGGGACCTTCTGCCGGATGAACCGGACGGTGGGGAACTGCTGCAGGATCATGTTCCCCAGGGTCTCGGCGGAGATCCCGGTGCCGCCCGCGAGGAAGAAGACCGGTGTCGCGTCGTCCATGGGCATGGGGCTCACCCTCGCACAGGAGGGCGAGCCCGTCGGCCTGACCGGGCGGACCGGCTCACCTCAGGCGCCGAGCTTCTCCGCCGCCGCCACGAGCACACAGGTGGCGACCGCCTGCATGGCCTGCGTGACCTCGTCCAGGGGCGGCATGGTCGGCGCGAGTCGGATGTTGCGGTCGCGCGGGTCGTCGCCGTACGGGAACGACGCGCCGGCCGGCGTCAGGGCGACCCCGGCGGCCTTGGCGAGCTCCACGACCCGCGAGGCGGTGCCGTCCAGCACGTCCAGGCTGACGAAGTATCCGCCGGCCGGGGTGTTCCAGGTCGCCACCTCGTGCTCTCCGAGGCTCTCGCGCAGCACCCGCTGCACCTCCTCGAACTTCGGGGCGATGATCGCGCGGTGCGCGCGCATGTGCGTGCGGACGCCGTCAGCGTCGCCGAAGAACTGCGCGTGCCGCAGGTGGTTGACCTTGTCCGGGCCGATCGAGCTCTTGGCGAGGTGACCGGTGTACCAGGCGATGGTCTCGGTCGACCCCGCGAGGAACGCGACGCCGGCGCCGGCGAAGGTGATCTTGGAGGTGGAGGCGAAGACGATTGGCCGGTGCGGGTGGCCCGACACCTCCGCGAGCGACAGGATGTCGGCGCTCTTGGCCTCCTCGTCGGTGAGGTGGTGGAAGGCGTACGCGTTGTCCCAGAAGATCTTGAAGTCCGGCGCGGCCGTGTCCATCGCGGCCAGGGCGGAGGCGACCTCGAGGGTGCAGACGGCGCCGCTGGGGTTGGCATAGGTCGGGACGATCCACATCCCCTTGATGCTGGGATCGTCCGCGACCAGAGCCTGCACCGCGGCCACGTCCGGGCCGTCGGGGGTCATCGGCACGGTGAGCATCTCGATGCCGTAGTGCTCCAGCAGCGAGAAGTGCCGGTCGTAGCCGGGCACCGGACAGATGAACTTGACCGATTCCTCGACACCCCAGGGGTTCTCGGAGTCCACGCCGCCGTGGAAGAGGTGGTAGAGCAGGGTGTCGGACATCATCGTCAGGCTGGCGTTGCCGCCGGCCACGATCTGATCGGTGCCGACACCGAGCAGCTCGGCGAAGATCCCCCGCAGCTCGGCCAGCCCGGTCAGGCCCCCGTAGTTGCGCACGTCGGTGCCGTCCGCCGCGAGGTGACCGTGGGGCAGCGACAGCAGCTCCTCGGACAGGTCCAGCTGCGCCGCGCTCGGCTTGCCGCGCGTGAGGTCCAGCTTCAGCCCCTTGCCGACCAGGTCGTCGTACGCCGCGCGCTGGGTCGCTGCGAAGTCACGGAGTTCATCGGCCGACAGGTCGGTCAGGGCCACGGCGGTTCACCATTTCTGTGCGGGTGGGGCGGAGTCTGCATTCTCTCAGGGCGGCCGGGGCGCGAAGGACCCCGTCTCAGTGCGCGAGGCACGCGACCGGCGTCCTCTGGCAATCTGCGGCGCCATCGATAACGTATGGCTATGGTCATAGCTGTATCTACTTATCTTTGGGAAGGCTCGATCATGACCGCGACCGACGACTACCTGGCCAACAACGCGACGTACGCCGACAGCTTCCACGGGCCGCTGCCCCTGCCGCCCGCCAAGCATGTCGCGGTCGTCGCGTGCATGGACGCCCGGCTCAACGTGTACGGCGCGCTCGGCATCGCCGAGGGCGAGGCGCACGTCATCCGCAACGCCGGCGGCGTCATCACCGAGGACGAGATCCGCTCCCTGGCCATCAGCCAGCGGCTGCTCGGCACCACCGAGATCATCCTGATCCACCACACCGACTGCGGCATGCTCACCTTCACCGACGACGACTTCAAGGCGTCGATCGAGAAGGACACCGGCGTACGCCCGGCCTGGGCGGCCGAGGCGTTCGGCGATCTGGAGGGCGATGTGCGCCAGTCGGTCGCCCGCATCAAGGCCAGCCCGTTCATCCCCCACAAGGACCAGATCCGCGGGTTCGTCTTCGACGTCGCCACCGGGAAGCTGAAAGAGGTCTCCTGACCACCTGCCCGGTGTCCGCAGTTCCGGGGCGCCCTCGCCTCGAATCTGCGGACAACCGGCATGCGACCATCAGGTCGCATGGACGACATCGAGTCTGTGCTGACCGGAGTGGGACCGCGGTTGCGCGCCGTACGGGAGCAACGCCGCTCGACGCTGGCCGACATCGCCGCCGTCACCGGCATCTCGGTGAGCACGCTGTCCCGGTTGGAGTCCGGGCGGCGCAAGCCGACGCTGGAGATGCTGCTGCCCCTCGCGCGCGAGTACGCCGTCCCCATCGACGAACTCGTCGGAGCGCCCGCGACCGGGGATCCGCGCATCCACCTGAAGCCCGTGCGCCGGCACGGTCAGACCCACATCCCGCTCAGCCGACGCCCCGGTGGCACGCAGGCGTGGAAGATCGTGCTCCCGCCCGGGGTGCCGAACGCCGTCCCCGAGCCGAAGACGCACGCCGGATTCGACTGGCTCTACGTGCTGTCCGGCCGGCTGCGGCTCGTCCTCGGCGACCGCGACATGGTGCTCGCCGCGGGCGAGGCCGCCGAGTTCGACACCCGTGTGCCGCATTGGTTCGCCAGCGCCGACCCCCAGCCGACCGAGGTGCTCAGCCTGTTCGGGACCCAGGGCGAACGCGCCCACCTGCGCGTCCGCGCGTAACCCGGCCCATACACAGCGTTTGTCCGCAGTTTCGTGCAGACGGGTGCACGGTTTTGCGGACACCCGACGTACGCCGCCGCGGTTGTCAGCACTCCTGTGACACCGACACCACGAGAACGCGGACAACCGGCACGATGTCGGGATGGCGTTCACCGCACAGCTGTCGACCCTGATCGACGACCTGGCATCGCCCGACCCGGTGGTCCGGGACGAGCGCGCCTACCCGGAGCTGGCACGGATGATCCGCGCGGGCGAACTCACCCGCGCCGAGGCCTTCGACCTGGGCCGGCTCATGGTCGAGCGGCTCGCCCGTCAGACCGTGCAGGCCAGGTCCTTCGCGTCCCTGATCCTCGCTCGGCTCGCCGAGCACGGCACCTGGTCCGACGCCTGGACGCGGCCCCTCCTCGCCTGGTGGACCGGCGAGACGGACCTTCGCGGGTACGACGATCGGTTGGGTTGGCTGCACGCCGTCGCTCACGGCGCCGACTGCGTCGGACAGCTCGGGGCGCGGGGACTGCACGACCCCGCGGCCCTGCTGGCGGCCGTCTCCGAGCGACTCGTGACCGCCACGGATCAGGTATGGCGCGAGCAGGAGGACGACCGGGTGGCCGCAGCCGTCGTCGCGATCCTCTGGCAATCGGGGGCGGCGGACGACACCTGGTTGGGGCCGGTCCGGGCACTGTTCGACGCAGGCGAACCGGGCCCGGTCCCTGCACACGCCTCGAACACGATGCGCACCCTGCGCAGTCTCTACGTCGCGCTCGACCACCCGGTGGCGCCGACCGGCGATGTGCCGAGGCGCGTGGAGGGCGCGGATGACCTGCAGGTCCGGCTCGCCGCACTTCCGCACTCCGTCACCCCGACACTCTGGGTCGAGCGCTGATCGGATGTCCGCACTTTCGCGCAGGCGGGTGCACGAATCTGCGGACACCCGACGTACGCCGGTGCGGTTGTCAGCGGATTACCGACGCCGGCGCCAGTAATCCGCTGACAACCGAGGGGTGCCGACCTACGGGAAAGGCCCCGGCCCGCCGAAGCGGACCGGGGCCTTCCCGGTGATTCACCTCCTCGCGGAGGCGGCGATCACTTGGTGATCTTGGTGACGCGACCCGCGCCGACCGTCCGGCCACCCTCACGGATGGCGAACCGCAGACCCTCGTCCATCGCGATGGGCGCGATGAGCTCGACGGACATCTCGGTGTTGTCACCGGGCATGACCATCTCGGTGCCCTCCGGCAGCTTCACGACGCCGGTGACGTCGGTGGTGCGGAAGTAGAACTGCGGGCGGTAGTTGTCGTAGAACGGCGTGTGACGGCCGCCCTCGTCCTTGGACAGGATGTAGACGCTCGCCTCGAAGTTCGTGTGCGGGGTCGTGGTGCCCGGCTTCACGATGACCTGGCCGCGCTCGACGTCCTCGCGCTTGATGCCGCGCAGCAGCAGGGCGGCGTTGTCGCCGGCCTGGCCGGAGTCGAGCATCTTGTTGAACATCTCGATGCTGGTGACCGTGGTCTTGACCGCACCCTCGTTGAGGCCGACGATCTCGACCTCCTCGTTGATGTTCAGGACACCGCGCTCGATACGACCGGTGACGACGGTGCCACGACCGGTGATCGTGAAGACGTCCTCGACGGGCATCAGGAACGGCTTGTCGGTGTCGCGCACCGGCTCCGGGATGTTCTCGTCGACGGCGTCCATGAGCTCCAGGACGCTCTTGCCCCACTCCTCGTCGCCCTCGAGGGCCTTGAGAGCGGAGACCTTGACGACGGGGAGGTCGTCACCGGGGAACTCGTAGGAGGACAGCAGTTCGCGGACCTCCATCTCGACAAGCTCCATGATCTCCTCATCGTCGACCATGTCGGCCTTGTTCAGCGCGACGACGATGTAGGGGACGCCGACCTGACGGGCGAGCAGCACGTGCTCCTTGGTCTGCGGCATCGGACCGTCGGTCGCGGCGACGACGAGGATGGCGCCGTCCATCTGCGCGGCACCGGTGATCATGTTCTTCACGTAGTCGGCGTGCCCGGGGCAGTCGACGTGCGCGTAGTGACGCTTCTCGGTCTGGTACTCGATGTGCGCGATGGTGATCGTAATACCGCGCTGCTTCTCTTCCGGCGCCTTGTCGATCTGGTCGAACGCGGACTGCGCGTTCAGGTCCGGGAACTTGTCGTGCAGCACCTTGGAGATGGCCGCGGTCAACGTCGTCTTACCGTGGTCGATGTGACCGATGGTGCCGATGTTGAGGTGCGGCTTGCTGCGCTCGAACTTGGCCTTACCCACTGGATGCTCCTTCAAAAACTATTGCTCTGACGCCGGGGCGTCCTGATGGTTTCGTGTTGCTTTGGGAAGACGACGTATGCCGTCCCTGAGCGTCCCGCCGCGTCACCTGCAGAGCAGACGACGCGACGGGGAAAGCTCATTCGCCCCGGATCTTCTTGATGATCTCTTCCGCCACGTTCTTGGGAACCTCGGCGTACGAGTCGAACTGCATCGTGTAGTTGGCTCGACCCTGGGTCTTGGACCGCAGGTCGCCAACGTACCCGAACATCTCGGACAGGGGCACGACCGCTCGCACGATCTTGGCCCCGCTGATGTCCTCCATGGCCTGGATCTGGCCACGGCGGGAGTTGAGGTCGCCGATCACGTCACCCATGTAGTCCTCCGGGGTGCGGACCTCGACCGCCATCATCGGCTCCAGCAGTGCGGGGTCGGCCCGACGGACCGCTTCCTTCAGCACCATGGATCCGGCGATCTTGAACGCCATCTCCGAGGAGTCGACGTCGTGGTAGGCGCCGTCCAGCAGGGTGGCCTTGATGCCCACCAGCGGGTAGCCGGCGAGGACACCGAGCTGCATGGCCTCCTGCATGCCCTGGTCCACCGACGGGATGTACTCCCGCGGGATGCGACCACCGGTCACCGCGTTGTCGAACTCGTAGAGCTCGCCCTCGGCGGTGTCCAGGGGCTCGATGGTGACCTGGACCTTCGCGAACTGGCCGGACCCACCGGTCTGCTTCTTGTGGATGTAGTCCAGCTTCTCCACCTTGCGGCGGATGGTCTCGCGGTAGGC